>NZ_JCADBM010000002.1:0-654674 GCF_059359075.1 Phytohabitans sp. LZ39
GTACATCGCCCGCGAGCTCTACCAAATCATCACAACAAACGACCCTGACCCCGCCGCTTGACAACCATAGGAGCATCGTCGCGGTAGCTCAAATCATCAAAAAAGGTAAACCCTACGAGACCAGGGCAGGCTCGCGGGCGGCACTGCGGCGGCGGCGGTTTGTGCGCAGGCCGTCGACGGTGAAGACGATCAGGGCGAGCCACACCAGCGCGAAGCCGGCGAGGCGGGCCGGGGGCATCGGCTCGTGGAAGATCAGCACGCCGCAGCCGAGCTGGAGGATCGGCGCTATGTACTGGAGGATGCCGATGCCGGTCATCGGGATGCGGTTGGCGGCACCGGCGAAGAGCAGCAGCGGGGTGGCGGTGGCGGCGCCGGCGAAGATGAGCAGTGCGGTGTGCCCGGCCGAGTCGCCGAACGTCGACTCGTGCCGCGCGGTCAGCCAGCCCAGGTAAGCCAGCGCGGGCAGCGCGAGCACCGCCGACTCCACGAAGAGCCCTTCCGCGGCGGGGAGGCCGAGGCGCTTCTTGACCAGGCTGTACGCCCCGAAGCTGGCGGCCAGCGTCAGCGCGATGTAGGGCAGCCGGCCGTAGTCGACGGTCAGCACGGCCACGGCTACGGTGCCGATGCCGACCGCGGTCCACTGGGCCGGGTTGAGCCGCTCGCGGAGGGCGACGACGCCGAGCAGCACCATGACGAGCGGGCCGATGAAGTAGCCCAGGGCGGTCTCCACCACGCGTTCGCTGTTGACGCCGAAGATGTACATGCCCCAGTTGACCGCGATGAGCGCGGCGGCCAGGGTGATGCCGGCCAGCTTGCCGGGGCGGCGGGCCAGCTCGCGCAGAAACGGCCACCGGCGCACCAGGGTGAGCAGCAGCGCCACGAACACCACCGACCACACGACCCGGTGGGCCAGGATCTCGACCGCCCCGGCCGGTCGCAGCACCCGGATGTAGAGGGGGAAGAAGCCCCACAGGCCGTACGCCGCGATGCCGAAGAGGTAACCCCGCTTGAGGTCACTCACGGTGCCTCCGGGTTGGCTCGCTCACGTGCGGTATTCCATCCAGCGGTCAGGCTCGGCGAGTGGGGTGAAGCCGATCTTGGAGTAGACCGCGTGGGCGTCGAGGGTGGCGAGGAGGATGCGCCGCACGCCGATCCGTTCGAGCTCGTCGCGGGCCTGCTCGACCATCCACGTGCCCAGGCCGCGGCCGCGGACGGAGCGGTCGACGTACACGTCGCACAGCCACGCGAACGTGGCACCGTCGGTCACCGCCCGCGCGAATCCGACCTGCCCACCCCCCGGCTCGTAGAGGCCGAACACCAGCGAGCCCGCGAACGACTTGTCGACTGTCTCGCGGGGGCGGCCGAGCGCCCAGTAGGCGTCGGTGGAGAGCCAGGTGTAGACGAGGTCGGCGTCGACCAGGGCCGGATCGGACGAGAAGGCGTAGCCCTCGGGGTGCGTGATCGTCGGCACGCCTCCGACGCTAGCGCGGGGGTACGCCCTGGCCGCCGGCCAATTCCCAGCTCGTGGTCAGTCCTTGTCGCCGACCAGCGCGTTGAGCACCCAGCTCACGATGCCGACCAGGAGGGCGCCCACCACGGCGCTGGGCCAGAAGTCGTCGACGTGGAAGGGCAGGTCGAGCTCGCCCGCGATCCAGCTGGTCAGGAGGAAGAGCGCGCCGTTGACGACGATCGCGACGAGGCCGAGCGTGAGCACGTAGAACGCGCAGCCCACCGTCTTGATGATCGGCCGGAGCACGGCGTTGACCACGCCGAAGATCACCGCGACCACCACCAGCGTGAGGATCGCCTCACCGATCGAGTCGGTGGAGAGCGTGATCCCGGGAACGATGACGGTCGTGATCCACAGCGAGAGAGCGCTGACCGCGAGCCGGATGAGGATGCCCATGGCCGGCGATATTAAGGGACAGCGATCAACGTGTGGGGGGCGCTAGCGTGTGGACGCTCGCGGTCTTTGGGGGTGCGCCTTGTCGTCCCGTCAGGATCAGCTCCATTCGCACCAGTTTCTCCTTCAGCGTGTCGTGGCCGCCCTGGTGCTGCGCGACGCCGATCCGGGCCGCTCGCCGTTTCCCCGCGCGGCCGGCGCGACGGTGGCGAGCGTGCTCCTCGCGGCCATCGCGATCGGTGCCGTCGCGGTGTACGGCACGGTGGTCGACGCCGCCACCCCGCGCTGGGGCGACGGCCCGGCGGTGCTGGTCGAGCGGGAGAGCGGCGCCCGCCTCGTCTTTCGCGAGGGCACGCTGCACCCGGTGCCCAACCACGTGTCGGCACTGCTGATCGTGGGCCACGGCGTGGAGACCGTGCTCGTGTCACAACGGTCGATCGACGGGCTGCCGCGCGGTGTACCCCTCGGGATTGAGCACGCCCCCGACGCCGTGCCCGACCCGCGGCGGCTGGCCACCGGCGCGTGGAGTGTCTGCTCCACATCAGACGGTGCGGCTGTGCTGGTCGGCGCCGCCGCCGAGGGTGGCGCGCCGCTGGCCGAGCGCGGCCTGCTCGTGCGGGCGGGCGGCGATCTCCATCTGCTCTGGCAGCAGCGCCGCCACCTGCTCCGCGACCGTGACCTGGTGCTACCCGCCCTGGGCTGGACCGCCGAGCGGCCCGCCGCCGTCACGCCGGGCCTGCTCGCCGCGCTTCCCGAGGGGCCCGAGCTCGCCCGCGTCCCGATCCCAGACGCGGGCGAGGACGCGCCGGCGGTGCCGGGCGCGGCGGTCGGCGACGTCTTCGTGGTCGAGTCGCAGGGCGGCGGCCGCCAGTACGCGGTCGCGCTGGCCGGCGGCCTGGCCCCGATCACCCAGCTCCAGGCTGACCTGTTGCTGACCGACCTCGACCAGCGCGAGCCGGTGAAGCTGGCGCAGGGCGACTTCGCCGACCTGCCGCACACCGCCCTGCCCAGCGCGGCGGGCCTGCCGCCGACCACGCCACCGCTGGTCCCGCCGGCCGCGACGGTGTGCGCCACGGTGCCCAGCGCCGCGGGTGCCAGCGAGGTCCGGGCCGGTGGGGCGGTGCCGCGCACCGGCGTCGTGGTCCCGTCGGGCGGCGCCGCCCTGGTCGAGGCCGGCGGCACCATCTATCTGGTCACCGACCGCGGCCGCCGGCACGCCATGTCCGACCGCGAGGCCTTGACCCTCCTCGGGTACGCGGACGTGCGTCCCGTCCCGCTGCCCGAGCGGGTGGTCGCGCTGATCCCCGAGGGCGTCCGGCTGGACCCGGCGCTCGCCCGCGCCCCGCTGGGCGACTGAGGTTATCCACAGGGCCTGTCGATCTAGTGAGCGGGTCGCTACGGTCGGTGGGGTCGTCGGGTATTGATGGAGGTCGCGGTGGAGCGCACCGAAGCCGAGGCCGTGGTGCTGGAGCGCACCGCGGCAAAGTTCGACCAGGTCAATCGCGATCTGGAGGCCATGCTCAAGGGGCTGATGAGCCAGCTCGAGGCGTTGCGCGGCGCTTGGCAGGGCGCGGGTGGGCGCTCGTTCGAGCAGGTAAAGACCCAGTGGGCTGACGACCAGGCGGCCATCCAGCGCACGCTGGCCGAGACCGCGGCCGCGCTCCGGGCCGCCGGCCGGGGCTACGACGCCGCCGACGACCAGGCGGCCGCCCGGCTCGCCAGCACCCACCGCGGCATCGAGCTGCCACTCTGAGGGGAGTTTGTCCGATGGGCGATAGCCGGCTGGTGGTCAACTTCGCCGCCCTGCACCAGGCCAGCACCGACATCCAGCGCGCACTCGGCCTGCTCGACTCACACCTGAGCCAGCTCGAAGGCGACGCGGCGCCACTCGTCGCGACGTGGGAGGGCGCCGCCCGCGAGGCCTACGACGCCCGGCAGGCTACGTGGCGCCGCGCCTCGCGCGATCTTCAGGCGATCCTGCGCGAGATCAAGCTCGCGGTCGACGAGAGCGCCGCCGACTACCACGACACCGAGCGCCGCGCCGCCGGTCGCTTCTAGCGGTCCGTCCGGGGGCGCCGGCGCAGGTGGAGGCCGGTGTGAGACGGGCCTGTTGGTTGCTCGCGTCACGTGCGAGGGTGTGAGTCGGCGATGTCGGTGACCAGGAGGCGGTTCCCGATACAAGCCGGCCATTGTGATCTTGCTCTTACCTTGTAGGTTGTACGCGATGCATGTGGCCTGTTCGGTGGAGAGGAGGTGGCCGTGACCGAATGGGAGCCGGCCACCGAGGCCGAGGCTGCCATGCGCGACGCGCTGCGCGGCGGCGATCAGGAGGAGTATTTCCGGATCCTAGCCCGCACCGAGTTGCTGCTGCCGGTCTCCGCTGACTCGATCACCGGCCAGACGCCGGTCGGCTGGGGCACCTGGACCACCAGCGGGCGCACACACGTGCTCGCCTTCACCTCGGGCATCGCGCTCCAGGCCTGCCTGGCGGAAAATGCGGGCTCCGCGCGCCGCATGGCCTACCAGGAGCTGGCCGCCGCGTGGCCCAACCTCGAGTGGTGGCTCGCGATCAACCCGGGCCTGCCCATCGAGGGCTACCTGCCGGCGTGGTTCGTGACCCAGCTCGCGCGGGGTGACGTGCGGCTGCCCGGGCGTTCGATGGCCGCCCGCGCGCGGCTGGAAAAGGCCGAGTCGGCGGCGCGGGCGCGGGCCACCGCCGTCGTGCCGGGCCGCATCACGCCACCCGGCACCGAGCCCACCAGCCCCGCCTCCGGCCCCGCCCCGACGAGCCCCGCCCCGACGAGCCCCGCCCCGACCAGCCCCGCGGGCGCCGGCTACGGCGGCGCGGCCGGGCCGGGCGGCCTGGTCGGTGCTGGTGCCAGCGGGCCCGGTGGCCTGGCACAGAGCGGCGGCCTCGCGACGGCAGGCCCAGGCAGCCTCGCCGCGGCCGGGCCCAGCGACCTCAGGGGCCAGAGCGGCCCAGGCCAGAGCGGTCTCAGCGCGGGCGAGCGGGGCGCGAGCAGCCCCGGCGACGTGAGCAGCACCGGTTCGGGCGGCTTCGGCCAGGGCAGTGCGAGTAGCCCGGGTGGGCTGAGTGGCGCCGGTTCGGGCGGGCCTGGTCAGAGCGGCGCCGCGGCAAGCGCCATGTCGCCGGCAGCCCCGAGCGACACCGTGGTCGGACCCAGCGGGCCCGGCTACGTCTCCTCCCAGCCGGAGGGAGGCGGATACCGGGGGCTGGCGTCGAGCGGCGCCCCCACCAGCGGACCGCCAGCCGGCGCGGTCTCGCCGCTCGCGGCGCCGCCACCGCCGCCGGTGCCCGACTCGCCCGGCGGCCTGGGTGGCGGCGGCAATGCCGGCCTCCCGCGGCGGGTGGCGGGCAGCGCGCCCGCGATCCCGCTCGGCCCCATCGGCGCCAACCTCCCGCCGATCGGCCCACAGTCCACCCCGGCGGCGAGCGCGGCACCTACCAGCGCCCCGCCGGTGAGCGCACCGCCGACCAACGGCACGAGCACCGACGCCACCACCGGACCCCGCCCCTGGGATACGCCACCGGCGACCCAGGCCTGGGATTCCAACGCCGCGGGCGCTCCGACGCAGGGGTGGGACCCGAACGCCACCGGCACGCCCACCCAGCCGTGGGAGGCGCCGGCATCCGGGGCGCCCGCGCAGTCGTGGGAGGCGCCGGCAGCCGGAGTGGCCGCGCAGTCGTGGGAGGCGCCGGGCGCCGCTGCCCAGGCGCCGGCGGCCGCCGCCGTGCCGGGAGTACCCACGCAGCCATGGGAGGCGCAGGCGGCCGCGGCGCCGGGAGCGGCGGCCGCCGCCGTGCCAGGGTCAGCGGCGCCCACCCAGCCGTGGGGGGAGCGCCACGAGCCGCCGGCGCACAAGCCGCAGGCGCCGCCGATCGACTTCAAGCCGGCAAACGACGTGGAGAAGAGCCTGCTCGCGGCCGCGTCCGAGGGCAGCACCGACAATTTCCTCTCGACGCTGCTGCTGGCCAAGGTGCTGCTGCCGGTGTCACCGGTCTCCGCCGACGGCACCCGTCCGGGTGAGCCCGGGTTCGCCTGGCTGACGGAGACGCTCGAGAGCGAGCCATACGTGGTGGTCTTCACCTCGATGGACCGGCTCCGCGACCACCTCGGCGAGTCGATCGAGACGATCGACGTCAAGTTCATGCAGCTCATCAAGGCGTGGCCAGACCCGGCGTGGTCGTTCGCGGTAAACCCGAGCACCCCCGTCGGTGCCAAGCTGCCGGGCGCGCAGATCCTCGCGCTGGCCAACTGGGCGGCCGACGTCGGGCTCGGCGGCGACACCGAGGAGATCGAGCCGGCCTCCCGCCCGGTCAAGAAGAGCGTGACCCCGGATCCCAACCAGCCCACGCTCATGCAGAAGGCGGTCGCGCCGAGCCAGGTCGACTACTACATCGAGCGTGGATACGACCGTGTCTCCGGCTTCGTCCACCGGGCCAACGAGGTCGCCCACCTCAACACGCCCGCGAAGGTGTACACGGCGCTGGGGCTCGGCTACGCGGGCTCGGCGTTCAAGCGCGACGCCGAGGAGATCTACGTGCTGCGCTGGCCGGCCTACCGCCCCAGCCTCTACCGGATTCCATACGGCGGGCAGAACGAGCCGGCCATGCGCGCCATGGAGGGCTGGGTCATCGAGCGCTCTCCGTTCCGCGGCAACGGGTTCGCGCCCAGCGAGAGCGGCGACGTCATCGCTGAGTTCAAAGTAGACAGTGCGCGCCTGCCGCACGGCGCCCAGCTGTGGCGGATCACCGCGGATGGCGGCGAAAAGCTCGTCGCGCTCCTCGACGCCGACGCACCCACCTGGCGAAAGGTGGGCGAGCCATGATGCGCGACGGCTACGTGGCCCGCTGGCGGGGGCGGGAGTACGAGGCGAGCCCCGACGGCGAGAGCATGCGCCTCTACCAGCCGGGGCCGGGTGACGACTTCGAGCAGGTGCGCCCCGGCCGCTTCGTCCGCGTGCTGCCGGTCGCCGAGCTGGAAGACGTGGCGTACGTGCGCACGACCTGCACCTGGAAGGGCGAGCCGTTCATCGTGCTGGCCGAGCACGACACCTGGTTGCGGGTGGAGTACACCGGCGGCCGCTGGCCGATGGCGCAGTCGCTCGGCCTGGAGGAGTTCGACTTCGGCGTCTACCAGGGCTGGGCCCCGGCCAACGAAGTGACCGACCTACGCGAGCACCGGATCTAGGACTTCGCCCACCTCAGCACCTCGCCCAGCACCACCTCGGGTGCTTCGACGTGCGGAAAGTGGCCGACCCCGTCGAGTAGCCGCCACTCGTACTGCGCGATCACGTAGCGGCCGGAGCCCTGTGCCGTGCGCGGCAGGATCGCCGCGTCCAGCGCGCCGTGCAGCTGGAGCGTGGGCGTGACGAGCGGCTGCTGGAGGGCTTTGACGAAGCGGTAGCCGTGCAGCCGCAGCACCGACCGGAACGCCCACCGGTATGCCTCCAGCGCGCAGAACGCCGCCTGCGGGATCTGCATCGCGTCACGGCAGCGCCGCTCGTAGTCGGGGTATCCGGCGCTGGCCACCCAGGACGGGCCGGCGCACCGGCGCAGGAACGTGCCGACGAGCTCGGCGTCGTCTTTGGTGAGCGTGTGCTCGTACCGCGGGATCTGGAACTTGAGGGTGGTCGCCGACGCGGAGAACTGCCCCCGCGGGTCGGCGAAGAGCGCGGCGCGCAGCCGCAGCGGGTGGGCGGCGCCGAGCACGACGAGGCGCCGCACCATCTTGGGGTGAAACGTGGCGGCCGTCCAGCCGAGCATGCCGCCGAAGCCGGTGCCGACGATCACCGCGGACCGCTCGCCGAGCGCCCGGATCAGGCCCGTGACGTCGGCCGCCATCGTGTAGCCGTCGTACCCGCGCGGGGGCTTGTCGCTCGCCCCGTAGCCGCGCATGTCGACGGCGACGGCGCGGAAGCCGGCGTCGGCGATGCCCGGCAGCAGGTCGTGCCAGGCCCACCAGAACTCCGGAAAGCCGTGCAGCAGGAGCACCAGCGGCCCGCTGCCCGCCTCGACAGCGTGGAAGCGGGTGCCGTTGGCCCCCACGAAACGGTGCGTCCAGGGCCCGTCCACCAGGACGCAAGAGTCATCCATGCCGCCCAGCGTACGGTCACGCGGCGCGAGCGGCCCTGCGTGCAGGCTCGCTCCGCTCGCTCGGCCCCGGTGCCGGCTCCCACCGTCCTCGCCGCTGCGCTCCTCGGGCCGGCGGTCGCCAGCCCCGGGGCCCTGCTTGCAGGCTCGCTCCGCTCGCTCGGCCCCGGTGCCGGCTCCCACCGTCCTCGTCGCTGCGCTCCTCGGGCCGGCGGTCGCCAGCCCCGGGGCCGGGACGCGCTATTACCGTTCAGGGGGTGACCCTGCCGATTTCAGTGATTTCCGTGTCCGGCACCCCGGCCGAGTGCGGCGCGGCTTACGGCGCCGCGGCCGCCCCGCTCATCGCCGCCAACGTGCGCCTCTACCTTCAGCGTTTCCGCGACCAGGCGGGGTTGGACGCCGCCGCCGTACGGGCCGCGGGCGCCGCCTTCCGCCGTGCCTCCGCCGAGGTGCACCCGCGGGTGGCCGCGATGCTCGACGCGGTGGCCGAGGGCGCGGGGGCGAACGCCGAGGAGCTGTACGCGCTCAACGGCCGCACCGAGCTGATCTACGGCACGCGGCACGACGGCGACGGCGGCTGTACCTCGATCGGGGTGCTGGACACGCACACCACCACCGGCGGCACGCTGCTCGGGCAAAACTGGGACTGGCACCCGGCGCAGCGCGAGGCCATGGTCGTGCTCCAGACGCGCGACGAGCACGGGTTCGAGGTCGTCACGCTCGCCGAGGCGGGCATGCTCGCCAAGGCGGGGCTCAATTCGGCCGGGCTGGGCGTGTGCCTCAACATGCTCGGTTCCGACCGCGACGGCCCGCGTGCCGGCGTCGTGCCGTACCACGTGCTGCTCCGCGCGGTGCTGGAGTCCGACCACCTCGGCGGCGCCCTCCGGGTGGCCGCCCGTACGCCGCGCGGCGCGTCGCTCAACCTGCTGCTGGGCCAGGCCGGCAAGGCCGGTGAGTACGGCGGGGAGGTCATCGACGTCGAGGTGGTGCCCGGCGACCTGGGCTGGCTGCACCCGGTGGACGGGTTCGTCACGCACGCCAACCACATCGAGACGGCGGTGGCGGTGCACGATCGGCAGCGCGACTTCGGCGGCGCCTCGCTCTTTCGCGGCGCCCGCGCCCGCCGGCTGCTTGCCGCGATCATGGATGACCGGCCCGACCGCAAGGTGAACGAGGAGGACCTCAAGGTGGTCTTCCGCGACCACGGCGGCTACCCGATGGCGATCTGCCGCCACGTGGACGAGCGGGACGAGCCGCTGGAACGGGCCGAAACCGTCTTCTCGGTGCTGCTCGACCTCGACGAGCGGCGCTTCGGGCTTGCGGAGGGGCCACCGTGCGGCCACAAGTACGGCTTTATCCGACTCGGTCTATCTTGACGGCGCTGAGGTGTTCGCCAGGACCACAGTTGATCTTCAGCATCAGCGGGGCGGTCTCCACGCGGACGGTGGTGCCGACCGGTAGCGACATCCCGTCGGCGTTGTAGAGCGCGTACTGCTTGCCCTCGTCGGTCTCCAGGCCGTAGCAGGGACCCTCGCCGCCCCGGGTGATGCGCCCGACCAGCACGTTTTTGGCTGGGCGCGGATCGCTCGCCGACGTGGGCGGGGAGGCCGGCGGGCTCATCGTCGGCGGCGGCGTGGAGGAGGCGCCACCGGTCGGCGGCGGGGTGGACGACGCGTCGCCCGTTGGCGTTTCGGCGCATGCGGCAAGCAGGAGAAGCGCTGCCAGCAGTACAAGTTTCCGCAAAGCCACTCTATTCAGACGGTGGGCGGCACGCTGAGGTTCCGGCCTATGGAAACGGGGCCCGGCTCGATGAGCCGGGCCCCGTCACTATTCGAAACTAGGAAATGCGGATCTTCATCGACGTGCCGTCGACCTCGACCACGCGGATCTTCACGCCGATCGCGGGCAGCTTGACCCCGTGGTTCGGCAGCTCCTCGTACCAGTACTGCTTGGTGTCGTCGAACAGCGGCTGCGCGTCCTGGCCGCGGATGTACGACGGCTGACCGTTGACGTGCAGCGTCATCGAGTCGGCCTTGGTGAGGCTGAACGGCGCGTCGTACACCTGGACGCGGGCCCGCCACGGCTGCCCGTCGATGCGGTAGAACGGCCGCGGGTGCGCATCGATGATCATGTTGCGCCCCTCACCGGGGTGCTCGAACGTGTCGTTGTCGTTGTAGAACGTGTCCCAGTAGGAGACGAGCAGACCCTGCTGGTACGCGTAGTGGTCGACCTTGTCCGGCATCGTGGGCAGGTACCCGAAGAAGTACGGACCCGTCTTCAGGTACTTGTCGTACGAGACGTACGAGCGGTGACCGGCGATGTAGTAGTTGTCGAAGTACTTGACCTCCGAGCCGGGCAGGGCGGTGAAGCCCGCCGGCACGAACGGGCCGTTGCCCTCGGCACCATCGCTCACCACGGTGGCGCCGTCGGCGGTCACCGTGATCGCGTCACCGTAGAAGCCGCCCCACGCCGTGCCGCCGTCCGTGACGTACCGGAAGCGGAGCTGGATCGACTTGCCCGCGTACGCGTCGAGCGGCACCGACAGGTCGACCCACTTCTGCTCGGCGAAGCCGGTGCTGCGGCCGTCGATCGCCGGCCGGCCCGCGCTGTCCTTGCTGAAGCCGTGGCCGTCGACCGTGCCACCGAGCGGCGTCCAGGCGCTGCCGTCTTCGGACGCCTCGATGTAGAGGTAGTCGTAGCCGGCCTCGATGCCGTAACGCACCTTGGCGGTCAGCGCGGCCGCCGACTTGCCGGTGAGGTTGACCGGCGCGGTGAGCGTGTTGCGCAGGTCGTCGTCATTGCCGGAGAACCACTGTTTCTCGCCCTCGGCCGGTGCGCCGTTGTTGATGGTCCGGGCCCGCTTGGGTAGCACCACCACCGCGGCCTGCGGTTTGGCGGTGTTGTACTCCTGCGGACCCAGATTGAGCGTCCGCTTCTGCCCGGCCACCACGAGCTCGTAGTCGAGCCAGCCGAGCTGGAGCTTGTTCCATGCGCCGAGGTCACCGGGACGGGTGCCGATCGCCGGGTCTTCCTTGGCGGACAGCCGGCTCTGCGCCATCAGCGTCCAGTGCTCGCTGTTGTTGTCGCCGCCGTTGAGGACGTTGTAGTCGTCCGGCAGGCCCAGGTCGTGCCCGTACTCGTGCACGAAGACGCTCAGGCCACCGTTTTCCGGCTGCACGGTGTAGTCACCGATCCAGACACCGGTGTTGCCGATCTGGGTGCCGCCGAGCGGGTTCGTGGCCGGACCGGTGATGCCGGCCTGGTCGACGAACGCGTACCAGCGGTGGCTCCAGACGGCGTCCTCGCCCTGCCACGGGTCGCCGTCGGCCTCGTCGCCGCCCGCGTGGACGATCTGGAAGTGGTCGATGTACCCGTCGCGCTCGTTGAAGTTTCCGTCGCCGTCGTGGTCGTAGCGGTCCCACTGGTCGAAGGACTGCATCTCCGCGGCGATCTCGGCGTCGGTGCGGCCGGCGGCCTTCCGATCAGCCACCCACTGGTTGGCGGCGTCCTGCACGAGGTTCCACGGGTTGCGGCCGTCGCACACCTCGCAGGTGTCGCGGCCGTACCGGGCCTCGTTGTAGCGGACCTTCACCCAGTCGCTGACCTCACCGTCGACGCTGTACCGGCCCGAGGACTGCGCCTCGTAGTAGGTCTTGACCGACTCCACACCCTTGCCGGTGCCGAAGTACAGCTTCTCGTAGTACTCCTGGTTGTAGTCCGCCTGCCACACCGTGGAGTTGTCGACCGTGCGGTCGGGCTCCGGGATCTGGTTGCGCAGCGGGCCGTCGAACCGCTGCGGGCCGGGCACGGACGGGTCGCTGTCGATGTCCGGGTAGTCCGGGTGCCGCTCGTTGCCGAACTCGGTCAGGATCACGAAGATTTTGTCGGTCTGCTCGCGGGCGAGCTCGACGTACTGGTCCTTCTTGGTGTTCTTGCCGCTCTTCTTGGCCAGCGGGCCGGTGCCATCCGACTGGCCCACCTTGACGACTGTGCTGCCGTTGCGCACCTCGGGCTTCGCCTGTCCATTGAGGACGCTGGTGAGGCCTTCTTCGCGCAGCTCGCGTCGCTTGTCTTCGAGGGGGTTGGGAAGTTCGTCTCGCCGAGGGTTGTCAGCCGTCGACGGGGCCGCAGCGGGCGTATCTGCCGGCGGTGCCGCGAGCGCCGAAGGGCCGAGCGAGACGCCCATGCCCGAGGCGAGCGACACGGTGAGCAGGCCCACCATGACTTTACGCACGTGTGGTACCTCCGGTTTGTAGAACGGCGCCCGCCACAAGGGTTGGTGGCGTGCGACGTCCGTATGGGGGTGGCCCAAACGTTTGGGGCCAGAGTGAAACCTAAACAGTTGAGCACACGGGTGGGAAGAGGCTCTTTGTTTACCGTGTCCGTTATGTCATAAAAAGAAGGGCGGGCCCGCACAGGGCCCGCCCATATTTCTTTCGTCCTATCGCCGGTTAGTCCTCGTCCTTGCCGCTCTTCATCCCCGACGCGATCAGGTCCATGACGGTCGAATCCTGGAGCGTCGTCACGTCGCCCAGCGAACGGTTTTCCGCGACATCGCGCAGCAGCCGCCGCATGATCTTCCCGGAACGCGTCTTGGGCAGCTCGGGTACCAGCATGATCTGGCGCGGCTTGGCGATCGGGCCGAGCGTCTTGGCCACGTGATTGCGCAGCTCGGTGATGAGCGCCTCGCCGGCCTCGCCCTCGCTGTCGACGTGGCCGCGCGGGATCGTGAACGCCACGATGGCCTGCCCGGTCGTCGGGTCGGTCGCGCCCACGACCGCGGCCTCGGCCACGCTCGGGTGGCTTACCAGCGCCGACTCCACCTCGGTGGTCGAGATGTTGTGGCCGGACACCAGCATCACGTCGTCGACCCGGCCGAGCAGCCACAGGTGGCCGTCGTTGTCGCGCTTGGCGCCGTCGCCCGCGAAGTACATGCCGTCGAAACGCGACCAGTACGTGTCGATGAAGCGCTGGTCGTCGCCCCAGATCGTGCGCAGCATCGAGGGCCACGGCTCGCGCAGCACCAGGTATCCGCCGCCGCCGTTGGGCACCGACTGGGCCTGGTCGTCGACCACGTCCGCGCTGATGCCCGGCAACGGGCTCATCGCCGAGCCCGGCTTGGTGGCGGTCACGCCCGGCAGCGGCGAGATCATGATGCCGCCGGTCTCGGTCTGCCACCACGTGTCGACCACGGGACAGGCGTCGCGGCCGATGTACTTGCGGTACCACATCCAGGCCTCGGGGTTGATCGGCTCACCCACGCTGCCGAGCAGCCGCAGCGACGACAGGTCGAACTTGGCCGGGATGTCCTCGCCCCACTTCATCATCGTGCGGATGAGCGTGGGCGCGGTGTAGACGATCGTCGCCCGGTACTTCTCCACGATCTCCCAGAAGCGGCCCTTGTGCGGCGTGTCCGGCGTGCCCTCGTACATGATCTGGGTGGCGCCGTTGGAGAGCGGCCCGTACACGATGTACGAGTGGCCGGTCACCCACCCGATGTCGGCCGTGCACCAGAAGACGTCGGTGTCCGGCTTGAGGTCGAAGACCGCGTGGTGGGTGTAGCTGACCTGGGTGAGGTATCCGCCGGTGGTGTGCAGGATGCCCTTGGGCTTTGCTGTGGTGCCCGAGGTGTAGAGGATGAACAGCGGGTGCTCGGCGTCGAAAGGCTGCGCCTCGTGCTCGGGGCTGGCCTGCTCGACGGTCTCGTGCCACCACACGTCCTTGTCGCTCCACGCGACATCCTGCCCGGTGCGGCGCACGACGAGCACGTGCTCGATCGTCGGGCACTGCGCGACCGCCTCGTCGACGATCGCCTTGAGCCCGGACGGCTTGCCCCGCCGGTATCCACCGTCGGCCGTGATCACGACCTTGGCGCTGGCGTCCTGGATGCGGCCGGAGAGCGCGTCCGCGGAGAAGCCACCGAACACCACGCTGTGTGTCGCGCCGATGCGCGCGCAGGCGAGCATCGCGACGGCCGCCTCCGGGATCATCGGCATGTAGATCGCCACCCGGTCGCCCGCGCTGACGCCGAGCTCGGTGAGCGTGTTGGCGGCCTGGCAGACCGAGCGGTGCAGGTCGGCGTACGTGATCGTGCGGGTGTCGCCCGGCTCGCCCTCCCAGTGGATGGCGACCTTGCTGCCCCGGCCCGCCTCGATGTGCCGGTCGAGGCAGTTGTAGGCCACGTTGAGCTTGCCGCCCACGAACCACTTCGCGAAGGGCGGGTTTGACCAGTCGAGCACGCTCTCCCAGGGGGTGGCCCAGCTCAGCCGGCGTGCCTGAGTCTCCCAGAAGCCGAGCCGATCGGCGGCCGCCTCGTCGTACGCGGCCGCGGTGACGTTGGCGCTGGCGGCGAGCGCGTCCGGTGGCGGGAATTGGCGGTTCTCCTGCAGCAGGTTCTCCAGGGTCTCGCTCATGGGTCGGCTCCTCCTGCGGATGTGATGTCAGTCTCGGTTTCCGTTTGTGAGGTTAGTGCGGGCACGATCCGACCGCCGCCACGCGGGATGGATCGATCGCCGAGCGTGGCGAAAGCTGCGACGGCCGGGTGTGCCTGCGCATATCTTGCCGTTTCGAGCCTGTTACGAACAGTCCCGAGCACACTTCGCGCACTCCTGGTCACGCCGGTTACCGTTGGCGACCATGGCCGACCCGCTCGCTCCGCTGCTCGACCTCGCCGGTGTTCGCGAGGCGGTGACCTCCGCGCGCGAGCGGGCCGACACCGCCATGCGGCATCGCACGCTGCGGCGTCAGGGCGGGCAGGTGGCCGCCGAGGTCAGCCTGCGGTCCGCGGTGGCCAGCGCCGCACTCGAGGGGTACGCGTACGAGCGCGAGGCGGTCCGTGCCGGCACGGTGACCGATCCGGTGGTACAGGGTGCGCTGCGCGTCGCCGGCGCGCTCGGCGGCCTCGCGGAGCGGTGGTCGGGTGCCCCGCGGCAGGTGCTGGCCAAGGTGCACGTGCTCGCCGCGCGCGACGTGGTGGACCCGGCCGCGCTGGGCCGTCCAAGTGCCCCCGGCCCGCGCCTCGACGCGTTGATGGACCTGGTTACCGGCGGCACCAGCGCGTCGCCGCTGGTGGTGGCCGCCGTCGTACACGGCGAGCTGCTCGCCCTGCGCCCCTTCGCCGGCCCGTCCGGCGTGGTGGCCCGCGCGGCGGCGCGGCTCACGCTGATCGCCAGCGGCTTCGACCCGCGCGGTCTGCTCGCTCTCGACGTTGGCCACCTGGCCCGCGAGCCCGAGTACGTGGGCGCGGCCAACGCCTTCGCCACCGGCACGCCCGACGGCCTGCGCGCCTGGCTGCGGCACTACGCGGCGGCGGTGGAGCTGGCGGCGGTCGAGTTGGAGGACGCCGCCTCGGCTACCGCTTCCATCACTTCCTGAGCCGGCGGGCGACTTCGCTTGCCGGCAGGTCCCGCCGGGTGTTCTCCGGGTCGCTGCCGGCGAGGTCGGTAGCGGCGATGTCCTCGTACACGTCGGCGAAGGCCTCGAACAGGGCAGGTGTCAATCCGGCGGCCCGCTGGGCGCTCGCGATTTCCCGCATCTCCTGGACGAAACGGGCGGCCTTCGCGGCCGCCGCGGCCACCGCGCCCGGGTCGCCCTCGTCACCGAGATCTTCCAGGACCACATCGAGTACATCGAAGTGGTCCGCCGCCCGCATCGCCTGGGCGACGATCGCTGTCGTTCCCTTGTAGACACTCGCGGTGCACATCTTCACCGCGCTGGCCCGGCCGGTCGGTCCGGGCAGCACGATCGGGCGGACATCGCGCCACGGCAGGTCGGCGACCTCGGCCGCGCGCGGACCGGACAGGTAGACGCGGGCGCCCGGGCGGGCGCTCGGCGGCGGCCCGGAGATCGCGCCGTCGACGAGGTCGAGGCCCACCCTGGCCAGCACGGCCTCGATACCCGCCACGGTGGTGGGCGCGATCGCGTTGAGATCGGCGACCAGCGGCCGGCTCTTGGTGCGATCTGCGGCTTTTGCGATTTGTTCCGCCGCGCTCGTGGCCGCGCCCGGCGGCGTCACGACGAGGATGACCTCGGCGGTGGCGCACACCTCGTCGAGGGTGTCCAGCACCTCTAGCCCGCCGGCCTCGGCGAGCCTGCGGCTGCGCGCCGAGCGGCCCTGGAGTGTGGTCACCACGCGAGCCCCACCGGCACGCAACGCGCCACCCAGACCGGCACCCATGAAGCCCGGACCGACTATCCCGATCACCATGACGGGAGGCTAGCCTTGCCGGGTGAGTTTTCGATGGCTGCGGCCATACGCCCCAGGTCGGGGCCGTCGCCTGATCATGGTGTGGGAGTTCGCCGCACTCGCGATCTTCGGCTGGACCACCGCCGAGCTGTTCGAGTTGCGCGGCCCCGGCGTCGTCGCGCTCGGCCTCGGGCTGACCGCGCTGTGGCTGCTGGGCTGCTGGCGGATCGCGCGGATGGGCGTCTACGTCAGCGGATACGGCGTGCGGGTGCGCGGCCTGGTCCGCTCCCGCACGATCGCCTGGCGCGAGGTCGAGCACATCCGCCTGCACGAGGCCGCCCACCGCATCGGACGGCTGGAGATCCCCAGCGGCATGACGGTGCTGATCGAGCGGGCCGGCGGAGGGCACGTGCCGACCTCGCTGTGGGCCAAGGGTGTCGACTTTCACGACCAGCCCGGCGTCTTTCGCGCGGTCTACCACGACCTGCGCGAGCGCCACGCCGCCGCGCTCCGCCCGGCCCCGGCCTAGGGCTCACCGGCCTCAGACACGTGGACGGCGCCTCGTGGACGAGGCGCCGTCACCACACGTCCGGCCGGGTTACCAAGCGTGCACCTCTAAAGTCGTTGTCAGCGGTCCTCAACGGTGCCGCCGCAACGCGCCTGCCGCGGCTGGTCGCGCGTGGGTGCCCGGTGGCCGTGCACGGAGCCCGCATCGAGCGAGGTCCGCACCCCTTGTTCTACGCCGGTCCGGCCTTGATCGCTAGCCCTCTGCAAGATTGTGTGACGGTGGGTGATTACTGGGTCATCCGGCGTGTGTGCTGGCCGGGGTCTTACCTGGCTTCTGTGCTTCTGAGCGGCCTTACCTGGCTTTGTGCTGGCCCTACCTGGCTTTGTGTGGGCCCTACCTGGCTTCTGTGCGGGTCGTGCGCGCGCGGCGGTGGCGGCCGTACCACGCGATGCCGATCGCGACCCCCACCCCCACGCCGATCGCGGCCGCGGCCACCGGCACGGCCGGTCGCTCCCGCAGCCGCCGCCCCAGCGGGATCGGGTGGCGAAACTCCAGCACAGGCCACGCGTTTTCGGTGGCGAGGCGGCGCAGCCCCCGGTCCGGGTTGACCGCCGTCGGGTGCCCCACCACCTCCAGCAGCGGGGCGTCACTGGAGGAGTCGGAATACGCGTACGACTCACTGAGGTCGTATCCACGCTCCTTGGCCATCTCGGTCACGGCGATGGCCTTGCTCGGGCCGGCGGCGTAGAACTCGACCTTGCCGTTGTACCGCCCGTCCTCGATCGTCATCCGCGTGGCGATCACATCGGTGATCCCCAGCAACTCGCCGATCGGCCGCACGATCTCCTCACCCGACGCCGAGACCAGCACGATGTCACGCCCGGCCGCCTGGTGCTCCTCGATCAGGGCGGCGGCCTCCGCGTACACGTAGGGGTTGATCAGCTCATGCAGCGTCTCGGTGACGATCTGCCGGACCTGGTCGACCTGCCAGCCTTTGCACAGCTCCGCGAGGTAGTCACGCGTGCGGGCCATGCTCTGCTCATCGGTGCCACCCAGCCGAAACATCAGCTGCGCATAAGCCGACTTCACCACGTCGCGACGCGTGATCAGCCCATCGCGGTAGAAGGGCCGGCCGAACGCCAAAGCGCTCGACTTAGCGATCACCGTCTTGTCCAGGTCAAAAAAGGCGGCACTCCGGCCCACGACGCGCCAGTCTAGCCGGATGACGTAAGGTCAGCGGGTGCCCGGGGTCATGGCCGTCGCGCACGCCGACCTGCGGTTCTGAGCCGCCGATCAGCGACACGGCGACCCGGATCACCGTATTGAGTCGGCGTGTCGCGATAGTTGCGGCAAACGCCACTCGACGCGCGCCGGTCCACTCAGGCATGCTTGTTTACGACGCGGTTTCACGTCCCTACGCGACGTGTCCGCGAAGCTCTCGGCGGTTGCACCCCCCGTGACCGCTGAGTGGGTTTCGGCTCGACCCCCCCGGAGCCGGACCCCAGACGACCCCCGCCTCCCCCCGGCGGGGGTCGTCCTCGTTGTGGAAGCGCTTTCGGTGCAGGTCAAGGCCATGATCCGTCGCTTGTGGATCTTCAAGAGGCCGCAAAGTCAGCGGATCGTCAGCGAAGCTCTTCCGGACCCAGTCGGCGTAGTCGCGGGGCGCGTGCGTGTAGCGGTTGAGAGTCGTCGACGCCTGCTCGTGTCCCATGACCCGCTGGACCACGTTGACCGGCACGCCGTCGGTGATCAGCCAGGTCGCGTAGGAGTGGCGTAGGTCGTGGAAGCGGAGCCCGCCCGCGGCCTTGCCGGCTACGTGAGCGATGGCCTCCCGCCTGGTAGTGAACTCGGCCGACCACTCGATGCCCTCGTCATCTGGCCAGGTGGCCCGATACTTGTGCGGTCCTGTTTGGCTCACGTCGCCGAGCAGGCCAGCCCGGACGAGCGAGGGTAGCCAGACCCGGCGCCGGAAGTTGGAGCGGCGCATCGGGTGGCCGGCCCGATCGGTGAAGACGAGCGTGTGGTCTTGCTTGCGCTTGCCCAGCTCTTCGCCCCGGAAGTCCGGGATGGGCACGGTGCGGACGCCCGCGCGGCTCTTCGGGTACGGCCGGATCGCGATGCCGCCGTGCGTCTCCGCCTCATCTTCGACGCCGGCCAACTCGCCGAGGACGCCCAGGCGGGCATCACCTTCCCAGACGGCGAGTTGGCCGAATGGCGGTTCGTCGCAGGCGAGGACCTCGACCAGTACACGATCGCGAGACTGGCCCGCCGCATCCACACCGCCATCGCCGCAAAGAACCGCGGGCAGGCCGTCTACGCCGAACACGGCACCGAGCCGACCGACTAATAGGTCAGCTACCGAGGAACGAGCCGATCAAGCTGCGCGAGGATCCACTGTGGGCCGAATCGCGCCGCAATCTCGTCGCCGGAGCCGGATGGAGTCGGCGCGAGGTCGAACCCTCCAGTCTGTACGTCGATTAGGACGGTCCCTGCCCCGCGCAGGACGCTCAGGCTCCTTGCCCAGGCCGGGTGTCCCCACAGCCGGGCGCTCACTGTAGGCACCACGACGAGTGGCAGCTGCGTAGCAAGCGCCTCGCAGATCGTGGCTGCTGCGTAGGTGTCCGCGATTCCCGCTGCTGCCCTTGTTGACCGTGTTGAACGTCGCGGGGCATACGACTAGCGCGACCGGAGACGGACCTTCCTTGGGCGTCGTCGGCGACCGGAAGCCAGAGACCGGCGCCTCTCCGGTCTACCCAGTCAATGCAGTGTGGTCAATCCATTGCGAGGCCGATGGCGTGCAGATGACCGTTGGCCGCCAGCCCGCGCCCTTCAGCGCCGAAACCAGCAACGGAGTCCGCGCCGCGAGAGGCGCGGCGCACACGATCAGATTGACGGGTGGTCCGCTCACGGGTCACCAGTCCATCACAGTCGCCGTGAGAACTTTCTGTACGTCGTTCAAGGCCCGCTGCCGCTGGCCCTTCGCGCCGCCGACCAGGGGCCGGGCCAAGGCCCGCCGCCCGGCGCCTGCCGCTTCGCTCCCGGTGCCGGGCGGTTACCAGCCCCGCCGGACGGCGCGACGGCCCACAGATGAGGAAAGCCCTGGGCCGCCTACGTGTGCGAAGCGGAGTTTCCGGGGCTTCCTGTTAAGAGCTATGTCCTCGCCGGACGGGCAGACAGCAGGATGCGACTGCCGGAGTCATCCCGCCACCTACCGAGGCCTACGCGGAACCTCTCAGCCGGTCTAGCGCTCGCTGGGCCCGGCCTACGGCAGACCCTAGACTGGCTGGGAGAACCCGAGAACCGGGGCAGAGCCTGGCGCGGGATGACTCCTCTGGGATTTTCCCGAAGGTCGGTCAAAGTTGTTACGTACCAAGATGCGGCAAGATGCTTGGAACGCACGTGAATGGCTCGGACCCGTTACTACCGACTAGTCGCAATTACCAGCATTGCCGGTACTATCCTGGTTTGCAGTGCAAGCGCGAGCCCGATATCTACAACGAATTTCTGGCGCGGGACACTAGCATGTCGTCGCTGCGGGTGCTGCTCGGCGACCTCAACATCCCGGCGGGACCGCGTAGTTGGAATAAAGGTCTTCGCTTCGCTGCGTGGTCCCGGAAACCGGGAGGATCACCGTGCTTCGGACCACCGCGTAATTAACATTACAGTAGTAAGGGAATGCGAGGTGTCCGAAGCTTTGATAGCGATCCGTCGGACACGTCGGGTCGTGGTTTGTGTAGCGCCCACACCGCACATTCCGTTCCTCGCTAAGATGGTTAAGTGGTGCGTCGTACATCCACGTGCTTTGTGAGATACCGGCACACTGCACGATGACCTCGTCCGACACCCGCTGACAGAAAGACTGACCTCGTGCCCGGAAGTGGCCGAAACCTTCGCTGTTGACGTAGTAGTCGACATCGACGCATTGGCCAGCACGGTATCCGGATACGACTTCGCCGAAGTTTTCGCAAACATGAGTGCCGGGAACAATATCCATGAGGATCAAACTCGTGCCATCCGAGTCGATCCTCTGGACCACATCGGGCAACACCGGGATGGAGACCTCCGGCTCGCCGGAGATGACCGGCACGCTCGACGCTGACGCGCTCGCTGCTGGCCCGGCACTCAACATGAGGCCGATCGCCACTGCCATGACCGACCACAAAATACGCTTGCTGGAACTGCTTGACCAAGCCGTCACTGACCCTCCCCAGGGCACTGATTGCGACTGGTGTCGGCGGACGTTTCTTGTTGAGCTGCCGCCACACAATGTACCGGAGGTCCATCTACAGATCCATACCCGTTCACAATCTCTAGGATATCGAGCAGTAGCATTGGCGTTGCCCTATCGTCAACCCACGGGACCCTTGTCAGCCCGGAGGAGGGAAAACCCTGGTGACAAGCGACCCCGGCGCGCCCCGTTCGGCATGGGAACGCCGGTATGCGCGATAGATGGTGATCGCCGCGCTGATCTCGGCACTTGCCGCGCTGGGTGTTTGCAACGGGTGCGGCGGTCCTTCTGTCTAGAGGGACCGCCGCCGGAGGCCCGCATGACACGCAACTAGGTGGGAGCCCTCCACCCAACTCCTTGATTATCCCGAGCGCGGCGGAGACAGGAAAGCCCAGGCCACAGACGTCGTGCCGAATACGTGCCCAAGACCACCCGATCGGTCCGTGACGCCGCGATCGTTTGCGCAGGCCACGCCTAGGTACAGCGCGTTGTTCAGTCCATCCCTCCGGAGGTGGATCCCATTGGCCGGTGGCCGCAGGCTCGGTATTGCCGATTTCGTCTCTTCTGGATCAAGGCGCCGCGCGAGCGCGGCGCACCGTGCGCGCTCGCCGATCGCCCTGCGGGCGGGCCTCCGGCCCGTCCTCGGGCGCCCGCGGCACGCCGCACCAGCCCTACGATGCCGCCGTGACCGTCAATTCCGCTGACCGGCACGACATCCCGGTCGTACGCGATGGCATCCAGTCATCCTGGCCTCTGCACGTCATCAACGGGGCCTCATCGAGAGCTGATGCTTTCGCTGTCCGCCGCTGACCGGACGTGGACGGCATCTGGTGTAAGCGTGTTCGCCGCGCTGATGGACCTTCGCGAGCAGTTGGACGCCGAACGGTCGTCCTCGTTGTGGAAGCGCTTTCGTCCCAGCTCAGAGGCCGTTTCTGTCCGTTGTGGATCTTCAAGTCACCCGCTGCCTGTCACAACTGCTACCACGACGCTGCCCGGCGCGAAGTGCCCTGCCCGCACCAGCGCGAAGACCCCGTACATCATCTTCGCCACGTAGACCCACTCCAGCACGATGTCGTGGCGTTCCGCGAAATCGTGGATGAAGCGGTCGAGCTCGGCGTCGCGGCGGGCGAACCCGCCGAAGTGGTGGCCCGTCTGCACCGACCAGTTGCCGGTCACCCGGCCGTACTCCGCCTGGAGCCGGCGGACGTCGTCCACCAGGAAGTCGCCGCCCTTGAGCGCTGCGAAACCGATCACCCGCTCGCCGCCGGTCAGCCCCAGTGCCAGCCCGGCAAGGGTGCCGCCGGTGCCAGTCGCGCAGCAGATGTGGTGGTACGCGAACGGGATCTCCGCCGGCAGCTCGGCGCAGCCGCGGAGGGCCAACGCGTTGCTGCCGCCCTCCGGCACCAGGTAGAAGTCGCCGAACTCGCGCCGTAGGCCGGCGACGACCTCGGGATCCGTCTTCGCCCGGTATGTGCCGCGGTCCATATAGGCCAGGCGCATTCCTCGGTCGACCGCGTACGCCAGCGTCGGGTTGAGCGGCCGGTGCTCCTCGCCACGGATGATGCCAATCGTGGAGAAACCGAAGTAGTGCCCGGCCGCGGCTACGGCCCTTATGTGGTTGGAGTAGGCGCCGCCGAAGGTCAACAACGTCCGGTGGCCCCGCTCGCGCGCGGCCACGAGGTTGTACTTCAACTTCCGCCACTTGTTGCCCGGGATCTCCGGGTGGATCAGGTCGTCGCGCTTGAGGTGGAGCCGGACGCCGAACCGCGCCAGCCGGTCATCGGCCAGCTCTGTGACCGGCGAAGGCACGCGCGGCTCAAACCCGCCTGACACCCGTCCTGCTTAGCAGATCGACTCACTCTTTGGCTGTTTTCCACAGCGGGTCTGCTTGTCCACAGATCGATCTTGGACCCATTGGCCTCCCGCGCCTCGGCCGGGACGGTATTCGCAGTCCCGCCACCGCCGTAGGAGCAGCGAATGCCAATGCCGTCCATGCCCGCCGCTCGTCGCCTGCCCTTGCTGGTCACCACCGATGACGACCTCCTCGAAGACCTCCTCCGCCTGGCCGCCGCCGGCGGCTGTGAGATCGAGGTCGCGCCGGACCCGGCCGCCGCCCGTCCGCGATATCCGGGCGCGCCGCTGGTCCTCATCGGGATGGACCAGGCCAACGCCGCTCTCCGCACCGCCTTGCCGCGCCGCCCACGCGTCGTCCTGGTCGGCAGGTCATCGGGGTACCGAGACGACCCTTGGCAGCTCGCCCAGGCGTTGGGTGCCGAGCACGTGGCGATACTGCCGGCCGCCGAGGGATGGCTGGTGGAGCGGTTCGCCGAGCGGTTGCCGAGCCGGGGGCACGGCAGGGTGCTGGGCGTCGTCGGCGGGCGGGGAGGCGCAGGTGCGAGCGTGCTGGCCAGCGGCCTGGCGATGACCGCGAAGCGGGCCGGCCTCCGCACGCTCCTGGTCGACGCCGACCCGCTCGGGGGCGGGCTCGATCTGGTCCTCGGTTGGGAGGATCTCGACGGGCTGCGGTGGCCGGCGCTCAGCCAGGCCGACGGCCGCATCGACGCGACCGCGCTGGTGGGAGCACTGCCCAACCGCGGCGGGCTGGTGGTGCTCTCGTGGGATCGGGGCGAGATGGTCGGCCTTCCAGCGCAGGCGATGGCGGCGACCATCGATGCCGGCCGTCGCGCCTGCGACCTGGTGGTGGTCGACCTGCCACGGCAGTTCGACGACGCGGCGGTGGTGGCGTTGCAGTCGGCCGACCGGGTCTACCTGGTGGTGCCGGCCGAGCTCCGCGCTGCCGCGGCCGCTGGCCGGATCGCCGCGCTCACCCGCCTGCATTGCGCCGACGTGGCGCTGATCGTGCGCGGCCCCACTCCAGGCCGTCTCCGTGCCCGCGACATCGCCGACTCACTGCACATGCCGCTCGCCGGCACCCTGCGCCCCGAGCCGGCGCTGTGCCGCAGCCTGGAGCAGGGTGTGGCGCCGACGTCGAAGGGGCGCGGCCCGTTGGCGGCGCTGTGCCAGCGCTTGATTTCCGAGCTGACCAGCACGTCGATGGAGGCCGCGGCATGAGCGGGCAGATCGATCTCGCGGGCCGGGTGCGCCGGCGCTTCGCTGTCGAGGGCGTGGAGGCGACGCCGTCAGCGGTGGTGTCGGCGGTGCGCAGCGAGCCCGCCGGCGCCGTTTTAGGCGACAGCGCCGTGCTACGCCTCGCCAGCCAGGTGCACAGCGATCTAGTGGGAGCCGGGCCGCTGACGCCGTATCTGACCGACCCGGCGGTCACCGACGTGCTCGTCAACGGGCGGGACGTGTGGGTCGATCGGGGCTGCGGCCTCCAGCGGGTGTCCACTGTGCTCGGCGGTGTCGACGAGGTGCGGCGGCTCGCCCAGCGGTTGGCGGCCGGTTGCGGGCGTCGACTCGACGACGCCAGCCCGTACGTCGACGCGCGCCTGGCCGACGGCACCCGACTGCACGCCGTGCTTCCGCCGGTGGCCACCGAGGGCCCGTACCTGTCGCTGCGCACGTTCCGGCAGCGGCCGTTCACGCTGCATGAGTTGATCGAGCAGGGCACGGTCCCTGAGCCGATCGCGACGCTGCTGGCCGCGATCGTGGGCGCCCGTTTGGCATACCTGGTGACCGGCGGCACCGGCTCCGGCAAGACCACCCTGCTCAATACCTTGCTCGGACTGGTGCCGCCGGTCGAGCGGATCGTGCTGGTCGAAGACGCCGCCGAGCTGCGACCGGTGCACCCGCACGTCGTCGGCCTCCAGGCACGCACGTCCAATGTGGAGGGCGCGGGCACCGTGACGCTCAGCGACCTCGTGCGCCAGGCGCTGCGCATGCGACCCGACCGGCTGGTGGTGGGCGAGTGCCGCGGGAGCGAGGTCGTCGATCTGCTTGCCGCGCTCAACACCGGCCACGAGGGCGGCGCTGGCACGCTTCACGCCAACTCGCCGGCCGACGTGCCCGCGCGGCTTGAGGCGCTGGGCCTGTTGGGCGGCCTGCCCCGCGCCGCGCTGCACGCCCAGGCGGCGGCCGCGCTCCAGACGGTGCTCCACGTGCGGCGCACCCGTGGCGGACGCATCCTCGACTCGATCAGCGTGCTGACGCCCTCCGGCAGCGAGCGGCTTGTGGCGGTGCTCCCGGCGTGGCGGCGGGGACACGGGCCAGGGCCGGGGGCTCCAGCGTTGGCCCGGATGTTCCTCGACCGCTCGGTCCTGGTGCCGCCGGTGCTGTCACCACAAGGGGGCCGGCCGTGACAGCACACTGGATGGTCGCTGCCACCTGCCTTGTCGCCGCGGCCGTCGTGCTGGCCTGGCCGCGGCGCGGTCGCCCTGCCCGCTTGCTGACCGCGTCGCGTCCAGCAGAGCGGAGCCTGCACGCTCGGGTCGAGTCGCTCTCCGGCCCCCGGGCGATGATGGTGGCGGTTGCCCTCGCCGCCCTCACCGGCACGCTGGTCGCCGGACCGGTCGCCGGTGTGGTGGCCGGCGGATACGGCGCTATCGCGGTGCACACGGTGCTGCGCCGCCGGGCCACCCGGGCAGCGGCGGCTATGCGGACCCGGTCGCTCGACGCGCTGTGCGGATTGGCGGCGGATCTCCGGGCCGGCCTCCCCGCCACGGGTGCCGCCCAGGTGGCCGGCGCCACCGATCCCGCGGCCGGTCCGGGCGCGATCGAAGACCGCCGGATGGCCGAGCTCGCGGGGGCGGCCTGGCGCCTGGCGGAACGCACCGGCGCGCCCATCGCCGACCTGATCGAGCGGATCGAGGCCGACGCCCGTGCCATGGACCGGGCGAGCGCGGCCGCGGCGGCCCAGGCCGCGGGTGCGCGGGCCACGGCGTGGCTGCTCGCCGGCCTGCCGGTGGGTGGCATCGCGCTGGGATACAGCATCGGGGCCGATCCACTGGCCGTATTGCTGCACACCTCGATCGGCGCCGCTTGTGCCGTGGGCGCGATCGTGCTCCAGGTGGCAGGGCTGGCCTGGGCCGACCGCATCGCCTCGGTGGGCACCGCGCGACCTGCGTCCGCACCGCGGACACCGGCACAACCACCCACGACGACATCTGGAGCGGCGGCGTCATCGACGGCGCTACCTATATCCAGGACGGCGTCAAGAGGACCGTCGCCGGCGCTGCCACCGCGGCCGAAGGTCACATCGCAGCCAGACGCACCAAGACCAGCAGTGGTACCAGCTCCGACGGCGCCACCACGGGCGAAGGCGGCACCGCCGGCGTGGCCCGCACCGGCGGCGGCATCCGGAGCGGCAGCGACACCGACGATGCCGCCACGGCCGGCAGCGGCGGCGCCACGACCACAGGCAGGCACGGCGGCGGCCGGAGGAGCAGCACCGGCATCGAGAGTGCCACTACGACCGAGGGTGACATCGCCGGCGGCAAACGCATCACCTACGGCGCCAGCAGCGGCACCGCCGGCAACAGTGCCGCCACGGGCGAAGGCGGCACCGCAGACGGCGCAGGCCCGCGTCGGGGCATCCGGAGCGGTGCCAGCACAGACCGGGAGACCGCGGCCGGCGGTGGCACCAGCCTCGTCTGATCCACTTTGGACAGCGGTCGGACTGACCAGCCCATGGCCGGAGACCGCCGGACCGGTGCGGGCGGACGGCACCGGAGGCACCCCCGGTCGTCCGACGCATCATCCGCTGCCGCGTGCCGCGGTCGGCCGCAGTGCGGCGGTCGCCGCTGAGCGGGCTGAGCCGAGGAGCGAAGCATGACGCCGGCGGAGGCATTGCTCGTCGCGTGCCTGGTGGCGGCCGCGGTCGTTGCCGGCGTGCGTGGCCGGCCGGCCCGGCGGCGACTGGCCAGCCTATCCACGCGCCGGCGATGGCGGCCCAACCCGATGCGGCTCGCGGCGGGCCTGGGCGGCTTCGCCCTCGCGATCTTCGTGGGCGGCCTGCCAGGACTGGTGGTCGGCGCGGTCGCGGCGGTGGTCCTGGAGCGCTTCCTGCGACGGCTGGAGCCTCCCGAGGCGCGGGCGCGACGGCTGCGTGAGATCGCCGACCTGCCGCTAGCGGCCGACCTGATGGCGGCCGGCCTCCGCGCGGGCGCGCCGGTGGACCATGCCGCCGCGGCCGTGGCGGACGCGGTCGGTGGCCCGCTCGGCGAGCGCCTCGCTCGGGTAGCCCGCTCCCTCCGGCTGGGCGCTGAGCCAGCCGAGGCGTGGGGGCATCTCGCGCCGGTGGCCGGTGCTGGGCGGATGGCGCAGGCGGCCGCGAGGTCCAGCGCCAGCGGAGCAGCCCTGGCCGGTGCACTGGTCCGGCTCGCGGACGACCTGCGTGCCGATCGCGCGGTGGCGAGCGAGGCGGCCGCCCGGCGTGCGGGGGTGCTCATCGTGCTGCCGCTGGGGCTGTGCTTCCTGCCGGCGTTCATCCTTGCCGGCCTGGTGCCGGTGCTGGTCGCGGTCCTGCGTGACGTGCTCTGAGGTCGCCAGCCGGCCGAGGCGCTGCCGGCTTCGACGCGGCCGGCGGCATCGAGCCGCCGCCAGCCTCGAGAGCCGCCCGCGACCCACGTGCGGCAAGACCGCTGGCGAATTCGAGGCGTCGCCCGCTTCGAGGAGATGCCGAGCCGCTGGCTTCGAGGCCGCAGGCCGTGTTGAGCGGCTGCTTCGAGGCCGCAGGCGATGCCGAGCGGCTGGCTTTGAGGCCGCAGGCCGTGTCGTGCGGCTGGCTTTGAGGCCGCAGGCGGTGTCGTGCGGCTGGCTTTGAGGCTGGATGCCGTGTCGAGCCGCCGGCTTTGAGGCGGCTGGCGATGTCCGGCCGCTGCTGAGGGGAAACGAGGGCGTGGAGGAGCTTCGCCCGCCAGCCCGGCGGGTGTGGGGGATTCGACGAAGAGAGGGGATTCGTGTGCGCAGTCTGATCGCCCGGCTATGGGGAGCCGGGTTGCGGGGGATCGTGGCGCGGAGGCGCCGCGTGGCGGCCGACGCCGGGATGAACACCGCTGAGTACGCCGTCGGCACCATGGCGGCTGTCGCGTTCGCCGGCGTGCTGCTGAAGGTGGTCACCAGCGGCAGCATCTTCCGAGCGCTCACCGGCATCATCGAGGGGGCGCTGAAGTGAGCCGGGGCCGGCGGCCCGGCCGCGATCCGCGATCTGACCGCGATCGGAGAGCGGGCCGTGACCGGGGGTCGTTCACGGCCGAGTTGGCGGCTGGGCTGCCGGCCCTGATGCTGTTGCTGTTCGCCGGGCTGACGGCGGTCAACGCGGTGACGACCAAGGCCCACTGCGTGGACGCCGCCCGTGAGGCCGCGCTTGCGGCCGCCCGCGGCGAGAGCGGAGTGGCGGCGGGGCAGCGGATAGCGCCGCCCGGCGCAGCGGTTTCGATCGCGATGGCGGGCGACACAGTGGTGGCGACCGTGAGGGCACCGGTGCGCGCGATCGGGGCCGGCGTCCCCGGCACGACGGTCACGGCGACGGCCGTCGCCGCCGTGGAGCCCGGCACGCCGGAGCCGGCGGGATGAGCCGCCAACGACACGCGGTCCGCGGCGGGCGGTGTCGCCGCGGTGAAGAGCGGGGGAGACGAGCGGCGGATCGGGGTGCCGCGACCATCATGGTCCTGGCGATCGGGCTGGTGCTGATCGGCGTCGCGGTGGCCGGGGCCGCGGTGGGCGCGGCGCGTGTGGCACGGCACGAGGCGCGCACGGCGGCTGACCTTGGCGCGCTCGCGGGCGCGATGCGGGTGCTCGAAGGCCCGGACACCGCCTGCGCCCGCGCGGGCGAGCTGGTGGCCAGAAATGGCGGACGGCTAGCCGCGTGCACAGTGGATGGTCTGGACCTCATTGTCGCCGCTGAGGTCGACGTGACACCGCTGCCCGGCCTCACCCGCACCGCACGTGCGGCGGCCCGCGCCGGCCCGATCCGCACCGAGTAGGGCCGCGCGGCCGCGCCGCACCGGCCCACGCCGCGAACGCAACGCCGGGCCGCGTCGCACCGCATCGCGCAACGCCGGGCCGCGTCGGGCCGCGTCGCCGCTAGGGCTGCGCGACGCGTACGGCCAGGCCGTTGAGGATCTGGTGGATGCTGTAGAGGCGTTGGTTGATCATTTCTAGGCGTTCGGCCTGGGCGAAAGCGGCGTAGGCCTGGGCTAGGGCGATCTGCTGGTCGGTGGTCAGGGTTTCTTGGTTGATTCCGTAGAGGATCTCTATGGTCTCGGCGATCGTGTTGGCCACGGGTTGACGCTACCTACCCATCCATGCTCATCGAAGTACGTGAGCAAGATTTAACGGGGTAGCGACGCCAGCACCACATCCAGGACACGTACCGCGTCGGGCTTGGAGAGTGGGTTGTTGCCGTTGCCGCACTTGGGTGACTGCACGCATGACGGGCAACCCGCCTCGCAGGCGCAGCCGTCGATCGCGTCTCGCGTTGCCTGTAGCCACCCGGCGGCGATTCTGTACGCGCGCTCCGCGAAGCCGGCGCCGCCGGGGTGGCCGTCGTACACGAAGACGGTGGGTGTGCCGGTGTCCGGGTGTGCCGCGGTGGAGAGGCCGCCGATGTCCCAGCGGTCGCAGGTGGCGACCAGCGGGAGTAGGCCGATCGCGGCGTGTTCGGCCGCGTGTAGGCCGCCGGGCACGTCTTCGACGCCGGCGGCCTCAAGTGACCGTGGCGACAGCGTGAACCACACCGCCGTCGTGCGGAGCTCGCGTGTGGGCAGGTCGAGTGGCCAGGTGCCGAGCACCTCGCCCGAGCCGATGCGGCGGCGCTGGTACGAGACGACCTGGCTGGTCACGTCGACGTCGCCGAAGAAGAGGCCGACCGGGCCGGCATCCACATAAGAGCGTACCGAGGTGACGGAGAGGGAGGTGACGTCGCGGGCGTGGGTGGACCACTCGGGTTCCTCGCGGTGTACGAGCGCGACCGCGTCGTCCAGGTCGAGGGTGTCCACGACGTACGACTCGCCCTGGTGCAGGTAGACGGCTCCTGAGTGGACCATGAAGTGCGAGGAGGCGGGGTCGACGGTGCCGAGCAGGCGGCCTGTGGCGGCCTCGACCACGCAGACCGGCAGGCCGCCGGTGCCGCGCAGGTCGACCTCGGGTCGGCCCTCGCCGGTCCAGTACCAGCCGCTGGGGCGGCGCCGCAGGACGCCTTCGGCGACTAGTTCGTCGAGCACCGCGGGCGCGTCGGGGCCGAAGAGTGGGAGGTCGGCTCGGGTGAGCGGGGCCTCGTACGCGGCGCTGCACAGCTGTGGGGCCAGCACGTACGGGTTGGCGGGGTCGAGCACGGTCGCCTCCACGGGGCGGCCGAAGAGGGCCTCCGGGTGGTGGACGAGGTAGGTGTCGAGTGGGTCGTCGCGGGCGACGAGCACGGCCAGTGCCTCGTGGCCGTTGCGACCGGCGCGGCCGGCCTGCTGCCACAGCGAGGCGCGGGTGCCGGGCCAGCCGCAGATCACGACCGCGTCGAGACCGACCAGGTCGACGCCGAGTTCGAGGGCGTTGGTGGAGGCGAGGCCGAGCAGCTCGCCGGAGTGCAGGGCGGCTTCGAGCTCGCGCCGTTCTTCACGTAGGTAGCCACCCCGGTAGGCGGCGACCCGTGCGCCCAGGCCGGGCACCGCCTCGTCGAGTGACCGCCGTGCCATGGTCGCGATGGCTTCGGCGCCGCGCCGGGAGCGGACGAACGCCAGGGTGCGTACACCGTTGATGACGGCGTCGGTGAGCAGGTCGGCGCTTTCGCGTAGCGCCGATCGGCGGACAGGTGCGGCGTCCTCGCCGCCGGAACCGGGCACGAGCGGCGGCTCCCACAGCGCGAAGGTCACGCCGCCGCGTGGCGATGCGTCTTCGGTGACGGCCTCGACGACCAGGCCGGTGAGTCGCTTTGCGGAGGTGGCGGGGTCGCCGGAGGTCGCGGAAGCCAGCACGAACACGGGGGTGCGGCCGTAGCGGTTGGCTGCCCGGCGCAGGCGCCGCAGCACGTGGGCGACGTGTGAGCCGAAGACGCCGCGGTAGGTGTGGCACTCGTCGACCACCACGTATCGCAGGCGCCGCAGGAAGGTCTGCCACGCGGCGTGTCCGGGGAGGATGCCGTGGTGGAGCATGTCCGGGTTGGTCAGCACGAAACGCGAGTGCTGCCGGATCCACTCCCGCTCCTCGCGCGGTGTGTCGCCGTCGTAACACGCCGGCCGTACACCATCGATGCCGAGAGCGGCGACGGCGCGCAACTGGTCGGCGGCGAGCGCCTTGGTCGGCGCGAGATAAAGGGTCGTGGCGCGCGGGTCTTCGAGCAGGGCGGCCAGCGCCGGGAGCTGGTAGGCCAGCGACTTTCCGGAGGCGGTGCCGGTGGCGACGACGACGTGGCGCCCGGCGTGGGCGTGGCTCGCCGCCTCGGCCTGGTGGCGCCACGGCGCCGCGACCCCGCGCTCGGCGAGGGCCTCGCGCAGCGGGTCGGGCACCCAGCTGGGCCAGGGCACCGTCTCGCCCTCGCGGGTGGGCACCCGCTCGATGTGCGTGACGGAGTCGGGGCCCAATCGGCGGAGCAGCTCAGCCGGCTCGGCGACGGTCGTCACGCCATGCACTCTCGCACTGGTGTGCGGAAAACCCAAACAGGTGAGTGTGCCGAAACCTGAACGCGCTGGCCGGGCGGCTCACCGCAGCCGTCGTGTCGGTGGTTAGATGCCCAAGAAGGCAGTAGAGGGAGGCCCGATGGAGCTCTCGCTTGCGACCCGCGCCGTCGCCGAGCACGCGGTGCTGGAGGTCGGCGGCGAGGTGGACGTGTATACGGCGCCGCGGCTGCGCGAGCGGCTCAACGAGCTGATCGACGGCGGTGCGCGGAGCATCGTGGTCGACCTCAACAGGGTGGACTTCCTGGACTCCACCGGCCTTGGCGTGCTCGTCGGCGCCCACCGGCGGCTGCGTCCGCTCGGTGGCCGGTGCGTGCTGGCCTGTGACAAGGAGCCGCTGCTCAAGATTTTCCGCATCACCGCCCTGGACCAGGTGTTTCCCCTGTACCCCTCGGTGGAGGCGGCGACGGACCAATCCGGCCCCACCGCGTGATGTCGACGGTCAAACTCGCGTTCTCGCCGGCACCGGTGCACGTCCGCACGGCGCGGCTGGTCGGCGTGGCGGTGGCCCGGCGTGCCGGGGTGGCCGAGGAGTTGCTCGACGAGGTGCGGCTGGCGATCGGTGAGGCGTGCACGCGGGCGGTGGCGCTGCACCGGCAGTACCAGCTGCCCGACCTGGTGCAGATGGAGATGAGTGACGACGAGAGCTACACCGTGCGGGTGATCGACCGCGCGCCGATCGAGACCGGGCTGGGGCTGCGCACCCTTCCGCCGGATGAGTTGGCCAACGAGGCGCTCACCGACGAGGCGCTCACGGTTGGTGTCGGATTTGCGCTCCTTGCCGGCTTCGTCGATGATCTACAGGTGCGCCCCGTGGACGTCGGCATCGGCACAGAAGTGCGTATGGTCTGGCCCGTGGGGAAGTAAACCGGCTAACACAGCGGCGAATATCACCGTCACACAGCTGGTGGGCGGTGTGACCGTCGACACGGTGTGCCGCTACAGTACCCGGGTTATCTGCAAGAACCCGGGTGCGCGGGCGCCGGGGTTCGATTGCTCAATCGCGTGCAGGCGCTCCGCCGGTTCGTCCGCCGGCTGGGCGGGAATCGCAACGGCTCAGGAGGACATAGATGTCCGAAAGCTTGGCCGCCGACAGCGGCGGGCTGTCCATCACCGGTAGCAACCTTACGTACGTCATCATCGCGGCAGTGATCGCGCTGGTGGCGCTCGGCTTCGCGGCAGCCCTGGTCAGGGCCGTGCTGGCGGCTGGTAAGGGCACCGAAAAAATGCAGGAGATCGCTGGCGCCGTACAGGAGGGCGCCTCGGCCTACCTGTTCCGCCAGTTCAGGACCCTCAGCATCTTCGTCGTTATCGCTGTTGTGGTCCTGTTCGTGCTGCCGGTGCACGGTGACAGCGACAACGAGACGCTGGTCAAGATCGGCAGGTCGGCGTTCTTCATCGTGGGTGCGGTGTTCAGCGCGTTCATCGGTGGCGCGGGCATGGCCCTGGCGACGCGCGCCAACCTTCGGGTGGCCGCCGCGGCGCGGGCCAGCGAGGGCGGTCGCGAGGAGGCGATGAAGATCGCCTTCCGCACCGGCGGCGTAGTCGGCTTCCTCACCGTCGGCCTCGGCCTGTTCGGCGCCGCGCTCGTGGTGCTGCTGTACGAGGGCGACGCGCCCACCGTGCTGGAGGGCTTCGGCTTCGGTGCCGCTCTGCTCGCGATGTTCATGCGGGTCGGCGGCGGCATCTTCACCAAGGCCGCGGACGTCGGCGCCGACCTGGTCGGCAAGGTGGAGCAGGGCATCCCCGAGGATGACCCGCGCAATGCCGCCACCATCGCCGACAACGTGGGCGACAACGTCGGCGACTGCGCCGGCATGGCGGCGGACCTCTTCGAGTCGTATGCCGTCACGTTGGTCGCCGCGCTGATCCTCGGCCGGGCCGCGTTCGGCGAGGACGGCCTGATCTTCCCGCTGATTGTCTCCGGCATCGGCGTGGTCATCGCGATCGTCGGCGTGTTCATCACCCGCCTACGCGCCTCGGACCGCAACGGCCTGACCGCGATCAACCGCGCCTTCTACATTTCCGCGCTCATCGCGGCCGTGCTCGTGGGCATCGCCTCCTTCGCGTACCTGCCCTCGGACTTCGCCGACTTCGGCGGCGGCGTGCCGGACCTCGACGGCAGCCCGGAGCTCATCGCGATCGGCGCGGTCGTGATCGGTATCGTGCTGGCCGCCGCCATCCAGGCGCTGACCGGCTACTTCACCGAGACCAACCGGCGGCCGGTGCGCGACATCGGCAACAGCTCGGAGACCGGCGCGGCCACCGTCATCCTCGCCGGCATCAGCGTCGGCCTCGAGTCGGCCGTGTACTCCGCGCTGCTCATCGGCGCGGGCGTCTTCGGCGCCTTCCTGCTCGGTGGCGGCTCGATCACGCTCTCGCTCTTCGCGGTCGCGTTGGCCGGCACCGGCCTGCTCACCACAGTCGGCGTGATCGTCGCGATGGACACCTTCGGCCCGATCTCGGACAACGCGCAGGGCATCGCCGAGATGTCCGGCGACATCGACGAGCAGGGCGCTCGGACACTGACCGAGCTCGACGCGGTCGGCAACACCACCAAGGCGATCACCAAGGGCATCGCGATCGCGACGGCCGTCCTCGCGGCGACCGCGCTCTTCGGCTCGTACCAGGACACGGTGGTCGGCTCGCTCACCGATGCCGGCTCCGACCTGTCGATCGACGAACTGCTCAACGTCGCCAACCCGCGCAACCTGGTGGGTCTGATCATCGGTGCCGCGGTGGTCTTCCTCTTCTCCGGTCTGGCTATCAACGCGGTGTCCCGCTCGGCGGGCGCGGTGGTGATGGAGGTGCGGCGCCAGTTCCGCGACTTCCCAGGGATCATGGACGGCACCCAGCGTCCGGAGTACGGCAAGGTCGTCGACATCTGCACCCGGGACGCGCAGCGCGAGCTGATGACCCCCGGCCTGCTGGCCGTGCTCGCCCCGATCGCGGTCGGGTTCGGTCTCGGCGCGGGTGCGCTCGCCGCGTACCTGGCCGGCGCCATCGGCACGGGTGTTCTCATGGCGGTCTTCCTGGCCAACTCGGGCGGTGCCTGGGACAACGCCAAGAAGCTTGTCGAGGATGGCGCGCACGGCGGCAAGGGCTCGGAGCAGCACGCGGCCACGGTCATCGGCGACACGGTGGGTGACCCGTTCAAGGACACCGCCGGTCCGGCCATCAACCCGCTGATCAAGGTGATGAACCTGGTCTCGCTGCTGATCGCCCCGGCCGTCGTGTCGTTCAGCATCGGCGACGACCAGAACGACCCGGTCCGTATCACCATCGCGATCGTGGCCGCGCTCATCATCGTGGCGGCGGTGGCGTTCAGCAAGCGCAAGCCCGTCGCGATGGGCGACGAGGGGTCCGGTGTGGAGTCGGGAAAAGCCGGTAACGGCTCGTCCGACCAGGAGCCCGAGCGAGTGAACGCCTGATATCTCGGTAGTGCACGACAAAGGGCGCCCCGTACGTGTACGGGGCGCCCTTTCGCAAACCGCTACGCTGCAACGCATGCGTACGCCCCGCGCGATACTCGTCGCACTCATGACGGCGTTCGCGCTCCTGGCCGGGGGCTGCGGGGGAGGGCCCGCGCCGCGGGCGTGGGCGGCCAACGTGTGCACCGCGCTGAGTCCCTGGCGCACCGAGATCAGCACGCTGACCAGCCGCACCCAGCAGCAGATGACGGCGAAGACCACGCCCGCGCAGGCCAAGGAAAACCTGGTACGCCTGCTGGGCGGTGCCGAGTCGGCCAGCGAGGCGGCTCGCGCCAAGGTCGAAGAGGCCGGCGTGCCCGATGTCGACGGCGGCGAGGGCGTGGCCAAGGGCTTCGTCAGCTCGCTGACCGCGATGCGCGACGCGTACGGGCGGGCCAGGCAGAGCATCGAAGGGCTTGACGCGGGACGCGCCGACCCCTTCTACGACGGCGTCGAGTCGGTCATGAGCACGCTGACCACGGAGTACAACCAGAGCGCCCTGGACACCAGCTCGCTCGACTCGGAGGAGCTGCGGGCGGCCTTCGACGAGGTCCCGGAGTGTCGCTGACCCCGGGCGCCCACGAGCCGACCCGGCGGCAGCTGTCGCTTTTCGGGGTGGAGGCACACGACCCCACCCCGGCCGACCTGGCCGGCCTGCTCGCCGGCCCGGCGCAGGTGGTCCGGATGGGCGGCACCGCTCGGGTCTCGGTCGAGGTCGACGGGGCCTGGCGGGTACACGTGCTGATCGCGGAGTTCGCCCTGCGCGGCCTCCAGGCGACCTGGGAACTGGCCACGGTCGAGGGACAGCTGGTCGTGCGTACCGCGTACGCGACAACCCTGGCCGCGCTCGGCGCCGCCTGGCTGCGTACGGCGGTCAAGCGCCCGCCGGCCGGGTTCCACCTCAACGGGCCCCGCCTGCGCCTGTGGGCGGCCGCGGCGGGCGGCTCTGACCAGCACGGATACGTGCTGCGCCTGGGCGCCCCGGACGAGCACTGCTGGGAGCCGGTGGGTGCGGCGCTGGCGGCCATCGGGCTGCCCGGAGTGCTGCTCGGGCCGCGTGCCGGCGGTCCCGCGTACCGGATAACGGGACGGCGCCGGCTGGGCCGTCTGGCGGAGCTTGTCGGCGACCGCCCGGCTGCCGCGCCACCGGCCGAATGGCCTGGTTGATCGGGGGAAAAGAGGCTCGTAGAACGGCGGTGGCCGACGTCCATGTTGCAGTTCGGTGTACGGTGTCGCCGACCGGTCCGCGCAACCGCCGGGCCGACGGCGCGTTACGTTGGACATCTGGCGTCCGATTCTGTAACCGGACGTGAGGGCCCAAGTAGTAAAGGTCAGGAGAGAAGTGCCGAGCAACGCCAGCAGCCGTCTGGTCATCGTCGAGTCACCGGCGAAGGCCAAGACGATCTCGGGTTATCTGGGCCCGGGATACGTCGTGGAGGCGAGCCTGGGCCATGTGCGTGACCTTCCGCGCAACGCCGCCGACGTGCCGGCTTCGCACAAGAAGGAGCCTTGGGCCCGGCTCGGCGTCGACGTCGACAACGGGTTCGCCGCCCTCTACGTCGTCTCTCCCGATCGAAGGGACCAGATACGCAAGCTTCGCTCGCTGGTCAAGGAGGTCGACGAGGTCTTCCTCGCCACCGATGAAGACCGCGAGGGCGAGGCCATCGCCTGGCACCTGGTGGAGACGCTCAAGCCCAAGGTGCCGGTCCGCCGGATGGTCTTCCACGAGATCACCAGGTCGGCGATCCAGGCCGCGATAGCGAACCCGCGCGATATCGACCGCGATCTCGTCGACGCGCAGGAGGCCCGCCGCATCCTCGACCGCCTCTACGGGTACGAAGTCTCGCCCGTGCTGTGGAAGAAGGTCATGCCGCGGCTCTCGGCCGGCCGGGTGCAGTCGGTCGCCACGCGCATCGTCGTGGAGCGCGAGCGGCAGCGGATGGCGTTCCGCACGGCCGAGTACTGGGACATCGCCGCCACCCTGGCGGTGCAGGGCCAGGTCGAGGGCCCTCGCACGTTCGGGGCGACGCTGATCGCGCTCGACGGCGACCGCATCGCCACCGGCAAAGACTTCGAGCCGACGACCGGGCAGGTGAGGCCGGGGGCCGGGGTCGTCCATCTGGACGCCGACGGCGCTCGTGGGCTGGCCGCTCGCCTGGACGGGCGGCCGTTCACTGTCACCCGCGTGGAGGAAAAGCCGTACCGGCGCAAGCCGTACGCGCCGTTCATCACCTCCACGCTCCAGCAGGAGGCCGCACGCAAGCTGCGCCTGTCCTCGCAGCAGACGATGCGGGTGGCGCAGCGGCTGTACGAAAACGGCTACATCACCTATATGCGTACCGACTCGGTCAATCTGTCGGAGACCGCCCTCGCCGCTGCCCGCCGGCAGATCGCCGAGCTGTACGGCGAGCGCAACGTGCCGCCGGAGCCGCGCCGCTACACCGGCAAGGTCAAAAACGCCCAGGAGGCGCACGAGGCGATCCGCCCCGCGGGTGACAACTTCCGGACACCTGGCGAGGTGGCCAAGGAGCTGTCGACCGAGGAGTTCAAGCTCTACGAGCTGATCTGGCGGCGCACGATCGCGTCCCAGATGACCGACGCGGTCGGTTCGTCCGTGTCCGTGCGCATCCGGGCCGTCTCCACCTCGGGGGAGGAGGCCGACTTCGGTGCTACCGGCAAGACGATCACCGATCCGGGCTTCCTGCGCGCGTACGTCGAGTCTTCCGACGACGAAAACGCCGAGGCCGACGACCAGGAGCGGCGCCTGCCCACCCTGGTCAAGGACCAGCCGCTCACCGCCGAGGAGCTGGCCGCGGTCGGGCACACCACCCAGCCGCCGTCCCGCTACACCGAGGCGTCGCTGGTCAAGCAGCTGGAAGAGCTGGGGATCGGCCGCCCGTCGACGTACGCGTCGATCATGGCGACCATCCAGGACCGCGGTTACGTGTTCAAACGCGGCCAGGCGCTGATCCCGTCCTTCCTCGCGTTCGCGGTGGTGGGGCTGCTGGAGCGGCACTACCCGCGGCTCGTCGACTACAACTTCACCGCGGCGATGGAAAACGAGTTGGACGAGATCGCCTCCGGCGACGCCCACTCGATCGACTTCCTGACCTCGTTCTACTTCGGCTCGCCGGTGGGTGACGACGGGTCGATCGCACGTTCCGGTGGCCTGAAGAAGATGGTCACCGAAAACCTCGGCGACATCGACGCCCGCAGCGTCAACTCGATCCCGCTGTTCCGCGACGACGACGGGCGCGACGTGGTGGTGCGGGTCGGCCGCTACGGGCCCTACCTCCAGCGCACCCTGCCCGACGCCACGCCTTCGGAGGGGTCGGACAACGGTGACGACCGGGTCTCCATCCCCGAAGGGCTGGCGCCCGACGAGCTCACCCCGGAGAAGGTCGAGGAGCTGTTCCTCGGCGGCGGCGGCGAGCGCAAGCTCGGCGAGCACCCGGAGACGGGCGAGCCAGTGGTGCTCAAGTCCGGCCGCTACGGCCCGTACGTGTCCACCGGCGACCGCAACGCCTCGCTGCTGCGCTCGCAGTCACCCGAGACCGTGACGCTCGAAGAGGCGCTCAAGCTGCTCACGCTGCCCCGCCTGGTCGGCACCGACCCGGAGGGCAACGAGATCCTCGCGGCCGCCGGGCGTTACGGCCCGTACGTCAAGCGCGGCGACGACTACCGCTCGCTCGACAACGAAGACAAGATCTTCACGGTCACGCTCGACGAGGCGCTGGCGCTGCTGGCCGCCCCGAAGACCCGCCAGCGCCGCGCGGCCGCCGAGCCGCTGCGCGAGCTGGGCGTCGACCCGCTCACCGAAAAGCAGATGACGATCAAGAACGGCCGCTTCGGGCCGTACGTCACCGACGGCGAGACGAACGCCTCGCTCAAGCGCGACCAGACGCCGGAGTCGCTCACGATCGAGCAGGCCTCGGAGATGCTGGCCGACCGCAGGGCACGCGGCCCGGCCAAGCCGCGCAAGAAGGCCGCCGCGGCGAAGAAGACGACGGCTGCGGCCTCGGGCGACGGTGCGACGCCGGCGAAGAAGACCGCGGCGAAGAAGACGGCCGCCAAGAAGACAACCGCCGCGAAGAAGGCGGCGCCGAAGAAGGCCGCCCCACGGAAGGCGGCCGCGCGGAAGGCTTCCGAGTAGTTCGAACACGTGTACGATAAGGCGCGTGTATGACCGCGACGTCCCTGACAAGCGTGCCGTCGTCATCCACAGCCTGTCCGGCTTCCATGGGCCGGTCAGGGGCCGGGTGAGGCTGCCGCACCGCATGTTCTGGCACGCCGACCGCGTGTTCGACCTCGACAAGCCGGCCGCGCTCCGCCGGATGTACGAGATCGTGCTGCGCGAGGCCCTGTCGTATGACGAGCTGCGCACCTGGCTCGACGTGCCGACCCTGCGCCGCGAGTGGCACAGCCTGTCGCTGCCCCCAGCCGTCCGCCGCGACTGGGAGCGCCGCCACCCAAGCCTGGCCGCTTGACGTTTCGGGATCGCCCTTTCTTGGACAATTCGCCCGTCCGCCAGTGCGGGCATATGCGCGGACCCGGGAAACGTGGAGCGCGGCGGAGCGTTTCTGGGGTGGAAGGGCGGAGCCGCCGGCCGCAACGAGCGTCAGGGGCCGAGCACGCGCTCGGTGTAGGCGTTGGCGAAGACGCGGGAGGGGTCGAGCTGGTCGCGGACGGCGAGGAAGTCGTCGAAGTGGGGATAAGCGGGGCGCAGCGACTCGGCGTCGCGGTAGTGGAGCTTGCCCCAATGTGGACGGCCGCCCAGATCCTGTGCGACCCGCTCGAACGCGCGGAAGTACGGCTCGTACTCGACGCCCACGTACTGGTGTATCGCGATGTACGCGGACTGGCGGCCGTGCCCGTGTGAGAGCCAGATGTCGTCCGGAGCGCTGAAGCGCACCTCGACCGGGATCAGCACCTTGAACGGCAACGACTCCACCACCCGACGCAGCCCGGCGAAGGCCTCGGGCAGCGCGGCGCGGGGCAGCGCGTACTCCATCTCGGTGAAGCGGACCCGCCGCGGGCTGACGAAAGCCTCGTCGGAGCGGGCCGTGTACACGCGTGGGCTGATCACGCGGGCCTCGGCGCGGGAGATGGCCGGCACCAGCGCGGGCATCCGGCGGCCGACACGGCAGAGGCCACCGAGCACGGTGTTCTGGAGGAAGTCGTCGTCCCACCAGGCGCGCAGCTTCGACAGCGGACGGTCGTCGGCGGCGACGCGGTTGTTGCGCTTGGTCAGGGTGCTCTCGGTGTAGGGCAGCCAGTAGAACTCGAAGTGGTCGTTGCCGCCGACGTGCTCGGGCAGGCCGGCCAGCACGGTGTCGAGCGGCATGGCGCGCTCGTCGGCGTGCAGCACGAATGCGTCGACGCAGCGCAGCTTGACCTCGGTGATGGCGCCGAGTGCGCCGAGCCCCACCTGGGCGGCCACGAAGACGTCCGGGCGCTCGTCCGGGCCGCAGGTGATCACTTCGCCGGTGCCGGTGACCAGGGTCAGGCCGACCACGAACGTGGAAAGGCACCCGTACGCGGCGCCGGTGCCGTGTGTGCCGGTGGAGATGGCGCCGGCGATGGTCTGCGCGTCGATGTCGCCGAGATTGGGCAGGGCGAGCCCGCGCGCGGCGAGCGCCTCGTTGAGCGCGCGCAGGGGCATGGCGGCGGGTGCGGTCACCACCCTCGAATCGAGGTCGACCGAAAGGGTGGATCCGATGCCCGAGAGGTCGAGTCGTATGTCCTCCGCCAGGGCGATATCGGTGAAGGAGTGCCCGCTGCCGACCGCCTTGACCCGGCGCCCACCGGCGGCGGTGTCTTGTATGACGGCCGTCACCTCATCGATGCTGGTGGGGCGTATTACGGTGACCGGTGTAGCGCTCTGGTTACCGGCCCAGTTACGCCAGGTGGCTGTCGTCGAGGCCATCCGAACCTCCGGCTAAACGTGAGTAACATTCATATCAGTGGCAACCACTCCGCGTAAACAGCCGCGATCCGTGGGCCGGCCTCGCTCGTTAACTTGAGTAAGGTTCTCACCGTCGAAAACCTCGAAAGGGAGTGGCGACGAGTGTCGACATCTACCGCGACCGTCACCACCGGGCCGCTGCGCCGCGTCCCGGTCCAGGGCCGCAGCGTGGCGCGTGTCCAGCGGATGCTCGACGCCTGTGCCGAGCTCGTCGACGAGGTGGGCTACGAAGGGCTCACCACGACCCTGCTGGCCGAGCGCGCCGAGGTCGCCATCGGCTCGGTCTACCAGTTCTTCCCGGACAAGCGCGCGATCGTCCAGGCGCTCACCCTGCGCAACATGGAGGCCTACCTCGAGCGGCTGGCGGCCAGCTGGGCCGGTGGCTCGTTCGCCGGCTGGTGGGACGGCGTCGACGCGGCCATCGACGAGTACATCGCGATGCACCGCTCCGTCCCCGGCTTCCGCACCTTGCACTTCGGTGACGTCGTCGACGTCCACCTGCTCGACGAAGAGCGCGACAACAACGCGGTGATCGCCGGCAGGGTCGCCCGGGTGCTGGTCGAGCAGTTCGGGGTGGCCGAGACGCAGCGGCTGCGGTTCGCGCTGGAGATCGCGGTCGAGGCCGCTGACGCACTGATCAAGCTCGCGTTCCGCCGCGACCCGGATGGCGACGACACCGTGCTGGGCGAAGCGAAGGCGCTGATCCGTGAGTACCTCCACCGCCACGTGGACGCCTGAGCCCAGACTCAAAGGAAGGCGCGGCCCTCGCCGCGGTAGGTGGGCACCGTCTCCACCACCTCCGCGCCGTCGACAAGATGCAGCTCGTTGACGTGTTCGCAGAGCTCACCAGCCTTGGCGTGGCGAAACCACACGCGGTCGCCCACCCGCAGGCCCCCGGTCGCCGGGCCGCGCAGCGGGGTCTGCACCTCACCGGCCCCTTCCGTGCCCACCAGTCGCAGCCCCGCCGGGAGCCACGGCACCGGCTGGCGGCTGGCGTGCGTCTGGCCGGAGGCGATCCACCCGCCGCCGGATACGGTCACGAAGCCCTGCGCCGGGCGGCGGACCACCGCGAGCGCGAAGAACGCCGCCGGCTCGGGGCGCCAGGCCCGGTAGCCGTCGAAGAGCGCCGGCCCGTACAGGCCGGATCCGGCGGTCACCTCGGTCACGGCCGGGTCGGCGGCGGTGGCGGCCACGCTGCCCGTGCCGCCGCTGTTGAAGAGCTCCACGTCGGCGTGCTCGCGCACGGCGGCCAGCGCGGCACCACGCCGGCGCAGCAGGTCGCGGTAGGAGCCGCCCTGCATCAGCCGGATGGCGAAGCCGCGCAGTGCCTGCTGCGGCGGGGCGTCGCCGAGGCCGGCGATCTGCGCGTCGTACGCCATGAGCCCCACCAGCCGAAACCCGCGCCGGGATGCGATCTCCCGCGCCACCTTGCCCGCGGTGGTGGCCGTGTGCACCGGCGAGCGGCGCACGCCGATGTGCAGGCCCAGCGGGCGCCACGAGCCGTCGAGGTCGAGGCAGACCCGGATCTCGGCGCGGTGTCCGGGCGCGGCGACCGAGTCGACGAGATCGAGCTGCGCGGGGCCGTCGACCATCAGCGTGATCGCGGCGGCAAGGCCGGGATCCGCGGCAAGCTCGCACAGCGCGCTGCGGTCGGCGGTCGGGTACGCGAGCAGGACGTCATGGGTCATCCCGGTGCGGACCAGCCAGATAGCCTCGGCCAGTGTGTAGGACATCACCCCGTGCCAGCCGGGGGTGGCCAGCGCGCGCTCGATGAGGGCGCGGCTGCGCACCGACTTGCTAGCCACGCGCAGGGGCTTGCCGGCGGCGCGGCGGGCGAGGTCGCGGGCGTTCGCGTCGAAGGCGGCGAGATCGACGACGGCGAACGGCGGGTCGAGCTCCGCGGTCGCCTTGTCGAGGCGTTCGCGGAGCGCGTCGCGTGCGGTCGTCGTCACAGGTGCACGCTAGCGGTTCCGCGCTGGAAAGCGAAACTCCTTCGCGTATCAATCATCCGGACGAGCGCGCCACCAGCGAAGTCAGACGGCGCGTTTAGAGTGTCAGCGAATACCCGCACGCGGAGGGACCACGGCCATCGACGCGACTTCCCGCGACGAGAGCGATAGCGGCGGCGGCCGCTCCAGCGGGTCGGCGAAGGGTTCGTCGTCGGCCCAGGTCGAGCTGTCCGGGTTCAAGGCCCTGCGATCGGTGCTGCGGATCCGCGCGTTCCGCCGGCTCTGGATGGTCACCGGCGTGGCCTCGCTCGGCGACTGGCTCGGCCTGCTCGCCACCGCCACGTTCGCGTCCGCGCAGGTCAGCGGCGACGCGGCCAAAGGTCTCGCGTTCGGCTCGGTCATCGCCGTGCGGCTGCTGCCCGCCCTCGTGCTCGGCCCGGTCGCCGGCGTCATGGCCGACCGCTTCGACCGCCGCTACACGATGGTCATCTGCGACCTGCTGCGCTTCGTGCTCTTCGCGTCGATCCCGATCGTGGCCCTGTTCTCCGAAAACGCGGGCATAACCGTCGGCTGGGCGGCCATTGCCACCTTCCTGATCGAGACCATCACGCTGCTGTGGATTCCCGCCAAGGAGGCGGCGGTCCCCAACCTGATCCCGCGCTCGCGGCTGGAGATCGCCAACCAGCTCACGCTCATCACCACGTACGGGATCACGCCCGTCCTGGCCGGCCTCGGCATCGCCGCGCTCGACCGCATCGTGCGCTCGGGCAACACCACGCCGCCGGAGTGGGCCGAGGCGTCCAACCTGGCGCTCTACTTCAACTCGCTGTCCCGCCTCGCCATGGCGCTGGTGGTGTTCTTCGGCATCAAGGAGATCAGCGGCCGGGCACACGGCGCCAAGGAGCACGGGCAGAGCCTGCTGCGGCAGTTCCTCGAAGGGTGGAAGTACGTCGGCCGCACCCCGCTGGTCCGCGGCCTGGTCTTCGGCATCCTCGGCGCGTTCGCCGGCGGCGGCATCGTGATCGGCACCGCGCAGTTCTTCGCCCGCTCGCTCAACGCCGGTGACGCCGCCTTCTACCTGCTGTTCGGCACGCTGTTCGTCGGGCTGGGGCTCGGCATCGGACTGGGGCCCACGGTGGTGCGCGACCTGTCCCGGCGGCGCTGGTTCGGCATGAGCATCGTGCTGGCCGGCGGCTCGGTGCTGTTTCTCGCGGTCGCCATCCACCTCAGCATGGCCGTGCTGGGCGCGCTGCTGGTCGGCAGCGGGGCCGGGATGGCGTTCCTTTCCGGCGTCACCCTGCTCGGCGGCGAGGTCGGCGACGACGTGCGCGGGCGGGTCTTCGCGTTCGTGCAGACCGCCGTGCGGGTCGTGCTGATGCTCGCCATCGCGCTCTCCTCGAGCCTGGTCGGCTTCGGCGGCTCGTGGCACGTCGGCGACATCTCGATCTCCTCCACCCGGCTGCTGCTGCTGGCCGCCGGGCTCGCCAGCATCTTCACCGGCATCAGCGCGTTTCGCCAGATGGACGACAAGCCGGGCGTGCCGGTGCTGCCCGACCTCTGGGGCTCGATGCGCGGCCGTCCGCTGTCGGCCGGCGAGCGGCTGGTCGGGCGGGGCACGTTCGTGGTGTTCGAGGGCGGCGAGGGCGCCGGGAAGTCGACGCAGGTCACCGCGCTGGCCGAGGCGCTGCGGGCAGACCACCGCGAGGTGGTGGTCACCCGTGAGCCGGGCGCGACCGAGGTCGGGCAGCGCATCCGCAGCCTGGTGCTCGGCAAGCAGTCCGTCCTGTCACCCCGCGCCGAGGCGTTGCTCTACGCCGCCGACCGCGCCGACCACGTGGCCACGGTCGTGCGTCCGGCCCTGTCCCGAGGCGCGGTGGTGATCAGCGACCGATACGTCGACTCCTCCCTCGCGTACCAGGGCGCCGGCCGCACCCTCCCGGTCGACGAGGTCTCCTGGCTCTCCTCCTGGGCCACCGGTGGGCTGCGGCCCGACCTGGTCGTGCTGCTCGACGTGCCACCCGAGGTGGGGCTGGGGCGGGCGGCCCGGCGAGGTGCCGCCGACCGGCTGGAGAGCGAGTCGGTGGCGTTCCACGAGCGCGTGCGCTTCGCGTTCCTCGACCTGGCCGCGGCGGATCCCAAGCGTTACCTTGTGCTCGACGCCACCCGGCCGGCGGAGGAGATCGCCGAGGCGGTCGTCGAGCGGGTCGGCCAGATCCTCCCGGACGAGCCGCCGGCCCACGAGGTCGCCGACGCGCTCAACACCGTGGCGGAAATAGACCTGGAGCGGAGGCCGTCATGACCGACGTGTTCGCTGATCTGGTCGGGCAGGACGAGGCGGTCGAGACGCTGCGCCGGGCCGCGGCCGCCGGTGCCAGTGTCCTGAGTGGAGGCTCCGGCGGCGGCATGACCCACGCCTGGATCTTCACCGGCCCGCCCGGCTCGGGCCGCTCGGTGGCCGCGCGCGCGTTCGCGGCCGCCCTCCAGTGCGAGTTCGGCACGGGCTGCGGCGAGTGCCACGGCTGCCACACCACGCTGGCCGGCACGCATTCCGACGTGCGGTTCGTGGTGCCGGAAGGGCTCTCGATCGGGGTTGGCGAGATGCGCGCGCTGGTGCTGCGGGCGGCGAGCACCCCGTCCGGCGGCCGGTGGCAGGTGCTGGTGATCGAAGACGCCGACCGGCTCACCGAGCAGGCCGGCAACGCGCTGCTCAAGGCCATCGAGGAGCCGCCGCCGCGCACCGTCTTCCTGCTCTGCACGCCCTCGACCCACCCCGACGACATCTCGGTGACGATCCGGTCGCGCTGCCGGGTCGTACCCCTGGGGCAGCCCTCGGCCACCGCGGTCGCGACGGTGCTGGCGTCCCGCGACGGCATCGCCGAAGACGTGGCGCGGTGGGCCGCGGCGGCGGCGCAGGGCCACGTGGGTCGGGCCAAGCGCCTGGCCCGCGATCCGGAGGCGCGCAAGCGGCGTGAGGCCGTGCTGGCCGTGCCGCGGCGGTTGACCGGCGTCGGCGCCTGCTTCGACGCGGCGTCCGCGCTGATCGAGGCGGCCGAGGCGGAGGCAGAGGCGGCGGTCGCGGAGACCGACGCCAACGAGCGGTCCGCGCTGGAGACCGCGCTTGGAGCGGGCGGCACCGGGCGGGGCGCGGCCGGTGCGATCCGGGGCGCCGCCGGCCAGCTCAAAGACCTCGAACGCCGCCAGAAGTCGCGGGCCACCCGGGCCCAGCGCGACGCGCTCGACCGCGCGCTGGTCGACCTGGTCGGCTTCTACCGCGACGTGCTGGCGGTCAAGATGGGCGCGCCGGTCTCGCCGGTACACACCGACACCGCGCCGCTCGCCTCGGCCGCCGCCGAGCGGTGGACCGCGGAGAGCACGCTGCGCCGGCTGGAGGCGATCCTCGCCTGCCGCGACGCGATCGAGGCCAACGTCAAGCCGCGCATCGCGGTCGAGTCGATGATGCTGGCCCTCTGGCGGGGCTAAACCCACGAAGGCGTGCGAATAGCGCGTTCACGGGGCAGCGGGCTGCCGCCCTCGGCCGGTACGGTCTGAGGTCGGGTTGCCACGTCGGGTGAAAGGGCCTGCATACATGGGGCGTGAGATCGACGAGGGCTGGATCGAGGAGGCTGTCGAGCGCTATCGGCGTATCGAAGCGCTTCAGGCCGAGTTCGACCAGGCGGCCCGTGGCCTCAAGGTGACCGTCCACTCGCCCGACGGGCTTGTCGAGCTCGTCGTGACCGCCGCCGGTGCGGTCACCGAGGTGCGCATCACCGGCCCGCTCGACGGCCGCAGCAGCACCGAGCTGTCCCGTTCGATCCAGGCCGCGGTGACGGCCGCCGCCGATGCCGCCCGGTGGGCCCGGGAAAAGCTGCACGCCGAGATGTTCGCCGGCTACCGGTCGCTGCGGGAGGTCTGAGATGCAGACCCTGCGCGACCTCGCGGCCGGTTTCGACGACGCGGCCACAGCGCTCACCGCCGCCGGCCGGCGCCTGGCCCACCTCGAGCCGCCGGCCTCGTCCTTCGGCGCGGGCGGGCCCGGGCGCCTCGGCGAGCTGGGGCGCGCGCTGCACCGCCAGTGGCTCGACGCGTTCGACGCACGCGCTCGCGAGGCGGCCCTGGCCAGCGACCGGCTGGCCGAGGTGGCCGGCGCGTTGCGCGTCACCGCCGCCGACTACTCCGATGTAGACGATGCCGCCCGCGGCCGTGCCGGGGAGGTGTGATGGACGCGCTCGACCAGCTCGCCGGCTCGGCCACCGCGCTGCTCGACCGCGTCGACAGCACGCTCGCCACCAGCGGCGCCCCCGGTAGTCACCCCATCTGGCCGCTCCTGCGCCGGCTGGGCGCCCTGCCGGGCGCCGCGACAAGCACCATCGCCGGGCTCCGTCCCGCGCCGCTGGCCGCCGCCGGCCCGTCGTTGCACGGCCTCATCGAGGTGTACCAGCAGCGGGGCGAGACGATCGCGGATTCCGGCTCCTGGGAGGGGGCGGGTGCGGAGGTCTTCGGTGCGCGTCGGGCGGCCCTGTCCGCACACCTCGGTGCGATGGCCGGCAAGCTCGCCGCCACCGAGGGCTACTCGGCCGCAGTGGCCGAGTGGGTCGAGCAGAGCCGCGCCGGGCTGGCCCGTGAGCTGGCCGCGGTGCTGGGTTCGCGCGAGGCGGTCACCGTCACCGTCGAGCCGCTGGGCGTGCCGGCCGCCGTCGCCGCGGCGGAGATCGGCGCGCGCGTGCTCGGCGCGATCGACGTGGCCTACGAGCGGGCCGAGGCGCTGCTGCACCGCTGGGCGGCCGACCTCGCCGAGCTGCCATACCGGCCGCCAGACACCGGACCGGTGGCGTTCGGGCCGACGACCCGAGCCTGAGCCATCCGTCTTCGCCTATGGCAACGGCGTCGCGCTCTGAAGCGGCGGATGCTCTCCCACCGCTCCGGCTGCGACGCCGTGGCCCTTTCCTGCACCCCCCGCAGGTCTGTGGACATTCCACTCAACGCCGATGTCCGACCTTTGTCGTGGGCACCGTCCCGGAATCATCCGTAAGTGCGATCGTGAATGGGACGAACCGTCGCGCGGCGGCGCCGAGTGGCTACCACAGCCACCATACCCGCCATGATCAATAGTGCGCCCGCAATTGTGGCCCAGGTGACGTTTGCGCCGGTCACGGGCAGTCCGCCAGCGCTGCCGAGCGGTGGGGCGGCGGAGTGCGGGCGGGGCGCCAGCACGATCGCGTCGAGCCGCCCGAGGTGCACGTCCAGCACCGCGGCGGTGTCCTCGTCCGGCGGCCGGGTGGTCACCTGGAGGCGCACAGTCGTGGCCTCGGCGCGCGCCGAGTCGGCGGTCACGTCCTTGGCGAGCGTGCCGACGGTCACCCGCAGGAGCGAGCCGTCCAGCGGGAGTCCGACCTCCGGCAGTCCGGGCAGCGTTGGAAGGCCGGGCAGGGCCAGCGGGCCGTCGCCGGCGCGGCCGGTGACGCCGTTGAGCCGCTCGGGCTTCAGCGCGCCGATCGTGCCGCCGAGGCCGTCCAGGGGCACGTCGAGCACCTGGCCGGGCGCGTCCAGCCGGCGCGCGCCCAGGCCCGGCCCGGACACCTCGACGATCGGTGCCTTGTAGGCCACGTCCCGCCCCACCGTGAGCTCCGCCGGCTGGACCACCTTCACGCTCACCTGCGCCGGTGTCCCGGCGAACAGCAGCGCCTCGGCCAGCCCGGCCGAGGCCGTGGCCACCGGGCTGCCCCCCGCGCGCAGCCCGGTGGCCGTACGGGCGCGCGGCGCGGCCGGTATCCGCACCAGCGCCACTCCACCCGGCCCGGCCAGCACGTCCGCGCCGGCGACCGTGGCGCTGGTGCGCGTCGCCTCCGCCCGCTTGGTGCCGCAGGCCAGCCCGGCGTGCCAGGTCGCGTACGCGGTCAGGTCGCCCGACCCGGCCGCCGCGACCCCGAGGTCCCGGCGGTCGGCGTGGACGGTCACCGGCTTGGCGTTGCGAGGCGGTGCCTGCTGGTAGGCCGAGCGGGACAGCGGGCCGGTGGGCAACTCGACGCCGAGCATCGTCGCGTCGAGATAGCGCGCCGCCGCGGCGGCCTTGACCGGGCCGGCCTCGGGATCCATCGCCGAGCGGGTCGAGCCGAGGCGGAGGTCGGTGACCGGGCCGACGGGCAGCCCGAGCGGGCGCAGGTCCAGCGCACTGAGCGCCAGCACCTCGGCGCCCGCACCCGCCGCGTACCCGGTGGGGGTCTGGCAGGCCGGTGCGGCGACGGCGGGTGCCGGCCCGACGGTGAGCGCACCGGCGACGGCGATGGCGGCGATCCTGGACAGCGTCATGGCGGCGACCTCCGGCATTCGGGGGCGTACGCGGGAGCCCAACGAAGGCTTTCCGAGCGCGTTGCGGCGTCGCGATAGGTCCGGTTCCTAAGGACAGGGGTGAATCGTCCGAATGGCTGCTCTTCAACACGAGTCGGATGTCGCCGTAGGGTGGGCGCATGGGGATGCTCTGCGCGGTGAGCTTCAACCGCTACGGCCGGCTTTACTACCTCGACCCGGGCGAGTTCCGCCCGCAGGTCGGCGACCGCGTGCTGGTGCCCACCGACGACGGCACCGAGGTCGCCGAGTGCGTGTGGGCGCCGCAGTGGGTCAGCGAAGACACCGACGGATTTCCCAAGCTGGCCGGCATGGCCAGCGAGCGAGACCTGCGCCGCGACGAAACCCAGCGCAAGCGCAAGGCCGAGGCGAAGGTGGCCGCCAAGCGGCTCATCCGTGAGCACGACCTGCCGATGAAGGTGGTGGCCGTCGACCACGTGCAGGAGTCCGGCGGCGGGACCAACGGCGCGCGCACGACGATCTACTTCACCGCCCCGCACCGCGTCGACTTCCGCTCGCTGGTCCGCGACCTGGGCGCCACCCTGCGGTGCCGGGTCGAGCTGCGCCAGCTCTCCGCCCGCGACTCCGCGCGCGTGCAGGGTGGCATCGGCTCGTGCGGCCGCGACCTGTGCTGCGCCACCTTCCTGACCGACTTCGAGCCGGTGACCATCCGGATGGCCAAAGACCAGGACCTGCCGCTCAACCCACTGCGCATATCCGGCGCGTGCGGGCGGCTGATGTGCTGCCTGAAGTACGAGCACCCGCTCTACCAGAAGTTTCAGGCGTCCGCGCCGGCCGTGGGCAGCCGGGTGTCCACACCGGAGGGTGACGGCCGGGTGGTCGCCCACAGCGTGCCCCGCGACTCGGTCGTGGTGCGCATGGACGCGGACGGCTCGCGGTGCATGTGCAGCCGGGCGTCGGTTTGCGGCCCACGCAAGGCCCACGACGAGGCCTACGGAAGCTGAAAAGGGCCCCAGGTCGTCGACCCAGGGCCCCTTCGTTGCCGAGCCGCCTGACGGAATCGAACCGTCGACCTATTCATTACGAGTGAATCGCTCTGCCGACTGAGCTAAGGCGGCAACGGTGGTCAAGTGTACGGCACACCGGCGGCCAGGTCGCACGGGTTCCCCCCATCGGCTGGCTGGGGGCAGCGCATAGACGCTCGCCGCCACTAGGCTGCCTGCGGTGAGCGAAGCCCAGCAGACGGCACCCCCGCGCCCGCGCACCCTCGACCCCCTTGAGCTCGGCTTCACCCCGCGCAAGCGGGTGCCCTGGCTGGCGCCGCTCCTGCTGCTCAGCACCGGCCTCCGCACGCTGCTGGCCATCCTCTTCGGCGCCTACCTCGACAAGCGCGAGCTGCAAAACGCGTTGCCCGGACGGATCTACCGCCAGGAGGGCGTCGACGGCGAGCTGTGGCTGGACTACGTGGCCGACCTCGGCGACGGCTTCGACGCCACGTACTCGGTGGCGTACCTGCTGGCGCAGCCGCAGCTCGACCTCGACGGGCGGCGACTGCCGCGCGGCCAGGTCCTGGTTATGGGTGGTGACCAGGTCTATCCCACCGCGAGTGGGGCGGCCTACGAAGACCGGTGCAAGGGCCCATACCAGGCCGCGCTGCCTGGGCCGCCGGCCTCAGGTCCGCGGCCCACGCTCTTCGCGATCGCCGGCAACCATGACTGGTACGACGGGCTGACCGCTTTCCTGCGGCTGTTCGCGCGGCGCAAGGACGGCGCGATCGGCGGGTGGCGCACCGAGCAGAACAGGTCGTACTTCGCCACCGAGCTGCCGGCGGACTGGTGGCTTTTCGGCATCGACGAGCAGTTCGGGGCGTATCTCGACGACCCGCAGCTCATCTACTTCGAGGAGGCCGCCCGCCAGCTGGGGCCGGACGACCGCGTGGTGCTGGTGGTGCCCGCGCCGACGTGGGTGAAGGCGGTGGACAACCCGGAGGCGTACGACGCGGTCGACTACTTCATCCGCACGGTGATCGCCCCGACCGGCGCCCGCGTCCCGCTGATCATCGCGGGTGACCTGCATCACTACGCCCGCTACGCGAACGGTGACCGCCAGCTCATCACCTGCGGCGGTGGTGGCGCCTACCTGTACCCGACCCACAAGCTGCCGCAGCGCATCTCGGTGCCGCCGCCGGACACCCTCGCCCGCCGGGCCAGCCGCAGCCTGTCGTACGACCTGGCCGGCACCTATCCCGAGCCCGAGCGCTCGCGCCGCTTCAGCTGGGGCATCTTCGGGCGGCTGCCGCTGCGCAACCCGGGCTTCGCCATCATGCTCGGCCTGCTGCACACGCTGCTGATGCTGCCGATGGTCGGCATGGTGCACCGCAACGGCGCCAGCGAGACCCGCATCTTCAGCATCCCGCTGGCCATCATGCTGCTGGTCACGATCGGCGGCGCGGTGCTCTTCGCCAAACCACCCAGCGCGAGCGGCAAGGGCCACGTGCGGCAGTGGCTGCTCGGCCTGGGCCACGGGCTGGCCCACGTGGGGCTCGCCATCGCCGGCACCTGGGCGTGGCTACAGTTCCCCTTCGTCGACTGGCCCTGGCCCCTGCCGCCGGTCGCCGCCGTCGTGGTCTACGGCCCGATCGTCGGTTACGCGGCGAGCCTGCTGGTGGCGGCTTACCTGCTGGTCGCCGGCGCGTTCGGGGTCAACCTCAACGAGCTGTTCGCCGGCCAGGGCATCGAAGACGCCAAGAGCTTCCTGCGCATGCACATCGCGGCCGACGGCAGCCTCACGATCTACCCGGTCGCGATCGACCGCGTCTGCCACGGCTGGGAGGCCAACCCGGGCGGCACCCCCGGCACGCCGTGGGTCGAGCCCAAAGAGCCGCTGACGGTACGCCTCGCCGAAGCCCCCATCGTGATCCGCTAGGCCAGCGACCCGCTCACGGGGGCGACCGCACGTGGTGAGACGCGGGCAGACGGCTGGTGGGGGCGTATGTTTGGTGGACAGCTATCCGGGTACCGCATCGACGTCTTTGACAGCGCCTACCCATTCGGAAGTGCAGCCATCATGCAGACACGGCTCAACATCTCCGGTCATCCGGTTCACCCGTTGATGATGACGCTGCCCTTGGGGCTGATCGTGTGTGCGGTCCTCTTCGACTTCGGCGCGCTGGTCGGGCTGCACTTCCTCGGGCAGGTTGGCTACTGGACGCTGGTGGCGGGGCTGTTCGCCGCGATCCTCGCCGTGGGGGCGGGGCTGATCGACCTGTGGGACGTGCCGGCAGGCGCGGGCAAGCGGCGCGTCGTGGCGTACGAAATGGTCAACCTCGGCATGGTCGCGCTCTTCGCGATCGTGTGCCTGGTGCGGGTCGAAGACCAGACCGGCCCGCCGACCGCGGGCATCTTCCTGGTGGAGCTGCTCGCCCTCGCGATCGGCGGATACGGGGCCTGGCTGGGCGCCTCGATGGTCCGTGAGTTTCGGATCGGCGCCGAGCCGGTCGACGACCTGCCCACCGACGTCATCTTCCCCGCGGACGCCCGCCGTCCCCGCCCAGCGCCCGCGCGACCGTCCTCACGCCCGTAAGCGCGGCCGCCGCACTAGAGTCTGGTCCCCGAGGCTGGTGACGCTGGGTCAGGATGTCGCGGGTTAGGGGCCTGTGGCTGTCCGCGAACGGGCCTGGGGGCTTGTCCCGCGGAGCCGGCAGTGGACGGCCGGGGATTTCGGCTCGCCCCGCGAGCCGCCGGCCGGGAGCGGTGCCCGCGGGAGCATCCGGTCTGCCGCTGACACGGACGTGGGAAATCTGTCCCGGATTTGACCGTGCATTGTGGACAGGCTCGCTACCTCGACCGCGAAAGCTCTCTAGTGTGGCCACCGCACTAGATCCGGGATTGGCGGCGGGCGCTGAGCGTGCCGACGGCCAGCAGCACCACGGCACCGGCGGCGAAGATCCACATCCAGGTCCAGTAGCTGGCTGGCGTGCCTTCCTTGGCCCAGTGGGGATGGGCGTAGAAGAAGATCGGTGCCGCGACCGGCGGGAGCAGGAGTGTGGCGGCCGCGATCGTGGTCCGCGCGTCCACGACCGCCCAGAGGAGCAGGGCGATCATCGCGATCACGCTGCCCCACGGGTGGAGCTCGGTCGTCGCGTCGAAATCGGTCGGCAGCAGGATGATTGCCGCCGGCACGGCCAGCAGCCACAGCCACGGCCGGGGCGTGCCGGTCGGGCGCCATCGCAGCAGCGGCAGGGTCAGCAGCACGGCGAGCGGCAGCGGCCACATCGTCACGTCGATCCCGATGACGTCGAACGTCCTGGTGATCGACTGCCACAGATTGTCCGGGTAGGTGTACACGAAAGTGCCGGTGGCCGGGTCGGTCGACACGGACGAGTTGAAGGCGAAGAGTTCGATCGTGTACATCGTGACCCAGCCGGCGAGGGCCGTCAGCAGCCCCAGCCGGTAGCGGCCAGCCGCCACGAGGACGAGGGCGGCGGCGACCAGGACCGTCTCCAGTGGATGGAGCAGGTTGGTGGCCAGGCCCAGCTCGCGGTCGACGACCCACCGGGAGACGACGGCGCCGCTGCGGGCGAGGCTCACCGCGGTGGCGTGGGCGAGCAGCAGGAGCACCGCGATGCGGATGGCGCCGGCCATGACGCCGCCCGCCGGGCGGGGGCGGTGCACGCCGGCGCGGGTCTGTAGGCCGCGCACCGCCAGTGACAGTGACTCGCGGAGGGATGGGCGGCTCTGGTCGGGTGTGGCCGCCTCCATCAGCGTGCCGATCATTTCGTCGCCACGCTCGCGCCGGTAGGCCGGCGGGTATGCGTGCAGCAGCCAGCGGTAGCGAGCCTCCAGGACCGCGCTCATGCCGGACGCACCTCCCCGAAGCCCAGCGCCGGGCGGCGTGAGGTCACCACACGTGCCGCCCGGGTCATGCGCTCGGCCTCGGCCTCCAGTGCCGTCGCGCCGGCGGCGGTCAGCTCGTAGTAGCGCCGGGCGCGGCCGTTGACCACCTGCTCGTCGACGACCTGGACCAGGCCCTCGGCGCTGAGGCGGTCAAGTGCCGCGTACAGCGTGCCGGCGGCCATCCGCACCTGCCCGCCGGAGAGCTCCTCGGCCCGCTTGATCACCGCGTAGCCGTGGAGGGGCCCGTCCATCAACGCGGCGAGCGTGAAGTAGGTGGGCTCTCGCATCGTGCTCATGTGGGTAGAGTATTCAGTTGATCTTAGTATCGCAAGTTTGCCTCGCTCTCACCCGGGAAGGGGGGAGTTATGACTACGACATTGCAGGGCAAGCGGGTCGCCTTCCTCGCGACCGACGGCGTCGAGGAGGTCGAGTACACCAAGCCGCGCGAGGCGGTCGAGCAGGCGGGCGGACAGCCCGAGCTGATCTCCATCAAGCCGGGCCAGATCCAGGCGTTCAAGCACCTGGACAAGTCAGCCACGTACCCGGTCGACCGCACCGTTGCCGACGCCAACCCGGACGAGTACGACGCGCTCGTGCTGCCCGGCGGCGTGGCCAACCCGGACGCGCTGCGCACCGACCCGGACGTGGTCCGGTTCGTGAAGTCGTTCTTCGACGCGCACAAGCCGGTCGCCGCGATCTGCCACGCCCCCTGGACCCTGATCGAGGCCGGCGTGCTCGACGGCCGCACCGTCACCTCCTGGCCCAGCCTCCGCACCGACCTGCGTAACGCCGGTGCCAACTGGGTCGACGAGCAGGTGCACGTCGACAACGGCCTGGTGACCAGCCGCAAGCCCGACGACCTGCCGGCCTTCTGCGACAAGATGGTCGAGGAGATCGCCGAGGGCAAGCACTGACGACCGTGGCCCGGTCTCGTCGGTCACCTTTCGCGCCAATCCGATTGCGGCGGCTGCGAACGGGTCAAAACTAAGATCATGACCACTGCCGACGAGACCCGGCCACGCCTCAGCCACCAGCAGATCCTCCTTCTGATGGCCGGTCTGATGACCGGCATGCTGCTGGCCGCACTGGATCAGACGATCGTGGGTACGGCGTTGCCCACGATCGTCGGGGAACTCGGCGGTATCGACCACTACTCGTGGGTGGTGACCGCGTACCTGCTGGCGTCCACCGCGTCGACGCCGCTCTACGGCAAGATCTCCGACCTGTACGGCCGCCGGCCGGTCTTCCTGTTCTCGATCGGCACGTTTCTGCTCGGCTCGCTGCTGGCTGGCCTGTCGCAGGACATGACCCAGCTGATCATCACGCGCGGTATCCAAGGGCTGGGCGCGGGCGGGCTGATGACGCTCGCCTTCACGATCATCTCGGACGTTGTCTCGCCCCGCGAACGCGGCCGGTACCAAGGCCTGTTCGGGGCGGTCTTCGGCGTTGCCTCGGTCGCCGGCCCGCTGGTCGGCGGCTACTTCGCCGAGCACGACTGGCGCTGGATCTTCTATATCAACGTGCCGATCGCCATCCTCGCCATCGTGGTCTGCTACCACGTGATGCGGCTGATCCCGTTTCACCGCCGCCCGCACTCGATCGACTGGCTCGGCGCGGCGCTCATGGTCGCCGGCGTGAGCAGCCTGCTGCTGGGGCTCAGCTGGGGCGGCAACCAGTACGCCTGGGGCTCGCCCACGATCATCGGCCTCTTCGTCGCGGGCGGGGTGCTCGCGGTGCTCTTCCTCCTCCAGGAGTCGCGGGCCCGCGAGCCGATCCTGCCGCTGAAGCTCTTCCGCCGCAGCACGTTCGCGCTGGCCAACAGCGCCGGCTTCGTACTCGGCCTGGTGATGTTCGGTTCGATCATCTTCATCCCGCTGTACCTTCAGATCGTCAAGGGCGCCACACCGACCCGCAGCGGCCTGCTGATGCTGCCGATGATGGCCGGCGTGATCGTGACCTCGGTGCTGTCCGGGCGGGCGATGAGCCGGATCGGCCGCTACAAGTGGTTTCCCGTCGCCGGCTCGATCGTGCTGACCGCGGGCATGCTGCTTTTCACCCAGCTGCACGTGGACACGTCGCTGTGGCTTGCCTTCGTCTACATGGTCGTGATCGGCGTCGGCCTCGGCCTGTGCATGCAGTCGCTCGTGCTGGCCGTGCAGAACGCGGTCGAGGTGCGGGACCTCGGCGCCGGTACGTCCGCCGCCACGTTCTTCCGCTCGCTGGGCGGCTCGTTCGGCGTGGCGATCCTCGGCGCCGTGCTCTCCTCTCGGCTCAGCGTGGAGCTCGCCGACCGGCTGCCGGGCGCGATCAGCCAGCTCACGCCCGAGCAGGCGGCGCGGTTCCAAGCGTCGGGTGGCGCTTCGCACTTCTCGATCAACGAGCCCGCCGTGATCCGGGCGCTGCCCGAGCCGCTGCGGGAGGCGATCCAGTTCGCCTTCGTCGACGCGCTGCACGTGGTCTTCCTGATCGCCGGGCTCGTCGCGGTCGTGGCGATCGCGGTGACACTCGCGCTGCCCGACCATGAGCTGCGCGGTGCCGTGCCCGGCACGGACGAGGACAGCGCCAACGATGCGGAAGCGAAGACCCAGACGCTGCTCTAGGTGATGCACTTGATGCATCGTAATGTGATGTGTAGCCTGAAGCGTATGCTGTTGCAGATGAAGCGGACGACAGTGACGCTCGATGACGAGGCCGCCCAGGTGGTCGAGGCCAGTGGCGCCGAGACGGCGTTGCGGCAGGCACTGGAGCAGTGGCTTGTTGACCACGGCGAGTCCCCCGACGTGCTGCGCAGCGAGGGCGGCCGGATCCGCGCGCTCATCCAGGTGGCCGGTGAGGCGTTGCAGGAGCGGGCGCTCGACATCGGCTATGCCCGGATGGCGGAGTGGTGGGTCGAGACCGACAGCGGTCGCCGGGCCGCGCGCGACCGGTGGGTGGGCCGTGAGGCGCCCCGCTGGGCGGCGGAGGATGCCGCCGGAGAGGGCGCTGACGCGGCAAAGCCGGTTCGCTCGTGATCGAGCCGGCGAGGGGGCAGGTCTATTGGGCGGAGGTCGCCGGCGTCGGCAGAAAGCCATGGTTGGTGGTGTCAAACAACCGGCGTAACCGAAACCTGGAAAGTGTGCTCGCCGTGCGCATCACCACGACGGACCGGCACGCCTCCATGCCGACGGTGGTGCGCCTGACGCATGACGACCCGCTGGTGGGCTATGTCGTCTGCGACGACCTGGGCCCGATCTACCGGGACGAGATCGTCGAGGCTGCGGGCGCGTTGTCGGGCCACACGATGCTCGCCGTCAACGGCGCACTCCGGATCGCCTTGGCCATCTCTACTTGAGCACCATCTGGCCGGTGCGTTCGAAGGCGGCGAGGTCGGCCAGCGACTCGTACACGCTGCGGGACAGCGGCGCGGGCATCTCGTCGGGGTGGAAGAAGCCGGCGTCGATGGTCTCGTCGGTCACCCGCGCCAGCTGGCCCGCCCACCGGTCGATCCGAAACGCGGTCACGAAGAGCTGGTACGTGTCCTCGTACATGTTGGTGAACGTGTAGGCCGGGCCGGTGTAGAAGGCGAACGGGGTGACTTCGGCCGCCCGCAGGCCGGTCTCCTCGTACACCTCCCGTACGGCGCAGTCGGCGATCGACTCGCCCAGCTCCATGGCACCCGCCGGGACCGCCCAGATGCCGTTGTCGCGCCGCCTGATCAGCAGCACACGGCCCTGCTCGTCGAAGACGATGCCGCGTGCGCCGACAAATAGCAGGGTGCGGTCGCCGGCGAGCGCGCGCAGTTGGCCAAGGTACGACTCCGCCCACGGAATGCTTGCCACAACGCACGATCCTAGATGCCGCCCCGATCCCTTCCGCTGGTGTGATCCAGGACACTACATTCAGACCATGCGCAGCACGATGATGGACGCCCCGCTTCTCGTCTCCCGGATCCTCGAGCACGGCAGCACCGTGCACGGCACCGCGGACGTCGCCACCTGGACCGGTGCCGGCAGCAGCCGCATGACGTACGCCGAGGTGGGCGCCAAGGCCGCACAGCTCGCGCACGCCCTCCGCGACGACCTGGGCGTGACCGGCGACCAGCGGGTGGCCACCTTCATGTGGAACAACGCGGAGCACCTCGTGGTCTACCTCGGCGTGCCGAGCATGGGCGCCGTGCTGCACACGCTCAACCTGCGGCTGTTTCCCGACCAGATCACGTACATCGCCAACCACGCCGAAGACCGGGTCGTCATCGTCGACAGCACGCTGATCCCGTTGCTGGCCAAGGTGCTGCCCACGATGTCCACAGTGGAGCACGTGGTCGTGGTCGGCGGCGGAGACCCGGCACCGCTGGGCGACCGCGTGTCGGTACACCGGTGGGACGACCTGCTGCGCGACAAGCCGGAGCGCTTCGACTGGCCCACACTCGACGAGCGCGACGCCGCCGCCCTCTGCTACACCTCGGGCACGACCGGCAACCCGAAGGGCGTGGCGTACTCGCACCGCTCCATCTGGCTGCACTCGATGCAGGTCTGCGCACCCGAGGGCTTCGGGCTCGGCCCGGCCGACCGCGAACTCGCGATCGTGCCGATGTTTCACGCGATGTCGTGGGGGATCCCGTTCGCCGCGTTCATGTCCGGAGCCTCGCTGCTGATGCCCGACCGTTTCCTCCAAGGTGGACCGATCGCGCAGATGATCGAGGCGGAGCGCCCCACCAAGGCCGGCGCCGTGCCGACCATCTGGACCGATGTGCTGTCCTACCTAGACGGTCACGACGTCGACATCTCCTCGCTCAAGGAGGTGATCGTCGGTGGGTCGGCCTGCCCGCCCGCGCTGATGACCGCGTTCAAGGAGCGATACGGCATCGAGATCATCCACGCCTGGGGCATGACCGAGATGTCGCCGCTGGGCTCGGTGTCCCGCGCGCCGGCCGGTGCGACGGGCGACGACGCGTTCGCGTACCGGATCACCCAGGGCCGCGTGCCGGCCGGCGTCGCGGCCCGCATCGTGGGCCCGCTGGGCGAGCAGATGCCCGCCGACGGCAAGTCCGTGGGCGAGTTGGAGGTCCGCGGGCCGTGGACGACGTCGCGGTACATCGGCGAGGACGTGCCCGACCCGGACAAGTTCCGCGACGGCTGGCTGCGCACGGGCGATGTCGGCACCCTCTCCGCCGACGGCTTCATCACGCTCACCGACCGCGCCAAAGACGTGATCAAGTCCGGCGGCGAGTGGATCTCCTCGGTCGAGCTGGAAAACGCGCTGATGGCCCACCCCGCGGTGCTGGAGGCCTGCGTGGTCGGCGTGCCCGACGAGCGCTGGGACGAGCGCCCGCTGGCCACCGTCGTGCTCAAGGAGGGCACGACGGCCAGCGCCGAGGAGCTGCGCGACTTCCTCGGCGAGCGGGTCGCCAAGTGGCAGCTCCCCGAGCGGTGGGCGTTCATCGAGGCGGTGCCGAAGACGAGCGTCGGCAAGTTCGACAAGAAGCGGGTCCGCTCCAGCTACGCCGAAGGCGCCCTCGAGGTCACCGAGGTCGGCTGACGCCGCGCTCCCTAGAGGTCACCGAGGTCGGCTGGGCGGTCAGGCCGACTTGCGTGAGGCGGTCTTCTTGGCGGTGGTCTTCTTCGCCGCCGCCTTCTTGGCCGGCTCGGCCTTCTTCGCGGCGGTCTTCTTGGCCGGTGCGGCCTTCTTCGCGGGTGCCTTCTTGGCCGGCTCGGCCTTCTTGGCCGAGCGCGCCGACGAGATCGGGGTCGGCTCGCCGCCCTCCTCGCCGCGTGCCGCCCGGGCCCGCTCGACCGACGCCTTCAGCGCGGCCATCAGGTCGACCGCGGCGGCCGGGGCCTCCTCGACCTCCTCCGGCTGCACGACCTCGCGGCCCTCGACCTTGGCGTCGATGACCTCCTGGAGCGCCTCGCGGTAGTTGTCCTTGAAGTCGTCCGGGTCGAAGTCGCCGGCCATCGAGTCGATCAGCGAGCCGGCCATCGCCAGCTCCGGCGGGCGCACCTCGATGTTTTCGTCGAGGAAGGTGAAGTCGGGCTTTCGGATCTCGTCGGGCCACAGCATCGTGTTGAGCATCAGGACGCCCTCGCGTACCCGCAGCGTGGCGAGCTGCTCGCGCTGGCGCAGCGCCACCTTGACGATCGCGACCCGGTCGGCATCGGCGAGCGCGTCGCGGAGCAGGATGTACGGCTTGGTGGCCGCGCCCTCGGGCTCCATGAAGTACGCCTTGTTGTACATGATCGGGTCGACCTGATCGGCCGGCACGAACTCCAGCACGTCGATCGCGCGGGAGGTGCTCAGCGGCAGGTCGGCGAAGTCGTCGTCAGTGAGGATGACCATCTCGCCACCGCCGATGTCGTAGCCCTTGGCGATGTCGTCGTAGGTCACCTCCTCGCCGTCGACCGAGCAGGTGCGCTTGTATCGGATGCGACCGCCGTCTTGCCGATGAACCTGGTGAAAACGGATATCCTTCTCTTCGGTTGCCGAATAAAGCTTTACGGCGATCGATACGAGGCCGAACGAGACCGCGCCTTTCCAGATTGCCCGCATCCTGGCTCCTATCCGTGCTGACCTGCCCGGAACCCCCGCCGCGCATCCTGATGGCACAGCCCGGTCCCAACCAGGATCGCACTGCGATGAACGGGACGCGAGGCCTTCACAGTGGATCTAAGGTGGTTTCGTGGCTGGTATGCCGCTGAAACCCATGCTCGCGACCACGGGGGAGCGGCTTCCAGCCGGTTCCGGGTGGGCGTATGAGTTCAAATGGGACGGCGTTCGCGCAATCACCGAAATCACCCAGGGCGCCTCGCGCATGTGGGCCCGCTCCGGCGCCGAGATCACCGCCGCCTACCCCGAGCTGGCCCGCCTCGGCAAGACCCTCGACGACGCGGTGCTGGACGGCGAGGTGGTGCTGCTCGACGAGGCGGGGCGGCCCAGCTTCACGGCGCTGGCCGAGCGGATGCACGTACGCGAGAAGGCACGGGCGGCGCGGCTGGCCGCGAGCATCCCCGTCACATACATGATCTTCGACCTGCTCCGGCTGCGCGGCGCCGACCTCACCGCGTGGCCGTACCACGACCGCCGGGCGGCCCTGGAGGCACTCGGGCTGGCCGGGCCGCGCTGGGCGGTGCCGCCGACTTTCTCCGACGGCCCGGCCACGTACGCGGCGGCGAAGGAGAACCAGCTCGAGGGCCTGGTCGCCAAGCGCGCCGACTCGATCTACCGGCCGGGCTTGCGTTCCCCGGACTGGGTCAAGGTGAAGGCCGAGTTCACCGCGGAGTTCGTGGTGGGCGGGTGGCGGCCGGGCGCACGGAAGATCGGCGGGCTTCTCGTCGGCGCGCCGCAGCCGGACGGGCGGCTGGCGTTCCGTGGCCGGGTCGGCGGCGGGATCGGCGCCGCGGCCGAGCGCGCGCTGCTCGACGTGCTGGAGCCGCGACGCGACGCACCGTCACCCTTCGCCGGCGATGTGCCGCGTGAAGATGCCCGTGGCGCGATCTGGGTAAGACCGGAGATCGTAGTGGAGGTGAAGTACGGCCAGCGCACGCCGGACGGGAGACTGCGCTTCCCGCGGTTTCTGCGGCTGCGCCCGGACCTGCGACCGGAGGATGTAGCAGATGCCACCTAAAGAGCAGCGCATCCGGGTCGAGGTCGACGGGCAGTCGCTGGAGCTGTCCAACCTGGACAAGGTGCTCTACCCGGCAGCCGGGTTCACCAAAGGCGAGATCATCAACTACTACACCCAGGTCGCGTCGGTGCTGCTCCCGCACCTGCGCGACCGGGCGTTGACCCGGATCCGCTTTCCCAACGGCGTGGACGGGCAGTCCTTCTTCGAGAAGAACAAGCCTGGCGGTACCCCGGAGTGGGTGCGGGTCGAGACGCTGCCGGTGCCCGGGTCGACAAAGGACCGGGAGACGATCGACTACGTCGTCGCCGACGACCTGCCGACGCTGGTGTGGCTGGCCAACCTCGCCGCGCTGGAGCTGCACACCCCGCAGTGGCGGGTCGGCGAGCAGCCCGACCTGATGGTGGTCGACCTCGACCCCGGTGCGCCGGCGGGGCTGCGCGAGTGCTGCGCGGTGGCGGTGCTGATGCGCGACCGGCTCGCCGAAGACGGGCTTGCCGCCTATCCGAAGACTTCCGGCAAGAAGGGCATGCAGCTGAGCTGCCCGATCGCGGGCACGCAGTCGGCCGAGGAGGTCTCCGCGTACGCCAAGCGGATCGCCGAGGAGTTGGAGCGCGGCACGCCCAAGTCGATCACGTCGAAGATGGCCAAGCGGCTGCGGCCGGGCAAAGTCTTCATCGACTGGAGTCAAAACAGCGCGGCCAAGACGACCGTCGCGCCGTACTCGCTGCGCGCCCAAGCCCAGCCCACCGTCTCCACGCCGCTGACCTGGGACGAGGTGGAGGATGGCGCCGCGCGGGCGTTCAGCCCCGACGAGGTGCTGGAGCGGATCGAGGAGTACGGCGACCTGCTCGAGGACCTGCTGACCCCGGGTCCTTCCGTGCCTGGTTAGTGAGTGATAACTTACCGACGTGCGGATGAGTGCGGAGGAACGGCGGATCACGGTGCTCCGCGCCGCGCGTGAAGAGTTCGGCGCGAGCGGGCTCAACGGCGCCTCCACCGAGGCCATCGCCCGCCGGGTCGGCGTCTCCCAGCCATATCTGTTCCGGCTCTTCCCGACCAAGAAGGCGATCTTCCTCGCCAGCATCGAAAACTGCTTCGACCACGTGCGGGCCATCTTCGACGAGGCCGCGGAGGGCCTCACCGGTGAGGCGGCGCTCCAAGAGATGGGCCGGGCCTACAAGACGCTGCTCGACGACAAGGCGACGCTCCAGATGCAGCTCCAGATGTGGGCCGCCGCCTGCCACGACGAGGAGATCCGCCAGCTGGCCCGCGAGCGGGTGAGCGCGCTGTGGCGCCAGGTCGCGCACCTGTCCGGAGCCGACGACCAGCGGGTCATGCAGTTTCTGGCCGCGGGCATGCTGCTCAACGTCATGGCCGCGATGGACCTCCCCCGGATCCGCGAGCAGCTCGGCGACACGCTCGCCGGCCTTTCCGACCCACCCGCCTGAGTACCGGACACCCGAGCGAACAGGGAACTTCCCATGGGAAAAGAAGTTAGTGATCAGTCACTAGGCAAGCTCCTGTGGACCTTCGTCGTCACCGGCGCGGCCACGTTCATGGTCGCGATGGACAACCTCATCGTCACCAACGCGCTGCCCGTCATCCGGGTCGACCTCGGCACCGGCCTCGAAGGGCTGGAGTGGACCGTCAACGCGTACACGCTCACGTTCGCCGTCCTGCTGCTCACCGGCGCGGCCCTCGGCGACCGTTTCGGCCGGCGGAAGGTCTTCGCGATCGGGCTCGTCATCTTCACTGCGGCGTCGGCCGCCGCCGCGCTCGCGCCGGACATCGACACCCTGATCGCCGCCCGCGCGGTACAGGGCCTGGGCGGCGCGATCATCACACCGCTCAGCCTCACGCTGCTCGCCGACGCGGTACCGCCGGCCCGGCGCGGCACCGCCTTCGGCATCTGGGGTGCGATGAGCGGGCTCGGCGTCGCGCTCGGCCCGGTGATCGGCGGCGCGGTGGTCGACTCCGCGTCCTGGGAGTGGATCTTCTGGATCAACGTGCCGATCGGCCTGGTGCTGCTCCCGCTCGTCGCCGCCGTACGGGAGAGCCGCGGCGGTGCCGGCAGGCTCGACCCGATCGGCGTCGCCCTCGCCACCGCGGGCCTGTTCGGTGTGGTCTTCGGCCTGGTCCGCGGCGGCAGCCACGGCTGGACCAGCGCACCCGTACTCCTCGGGCTGATCGGCGGCGGCGCCCTCGTACTCGCGTTTGTCGCCTGGCAGGCCCGCGCCCGCTACCCGATGCTGCCCCTGCCGCTGTTTCGCAGCCGAGGCTTCAGCGTGTCCAACGCGGTCGGGTTCGTGATGGCGTTCGGCATGTTCGGCGCGGTCTTCCTGGGCGCGCAGTTCCTCCAGACCGTGCAGGGGTACTCGCCGCTCGAAGCCGGCGTGCGCACGCTGCCGTGGACCGCGGCGCCGGCCCTCGTCGCGCCCATCTCCGGCGCGCTCGCCGACCGGATCGGCGTACGGCGGGTGCTGGCCATCGCGCTCGCGCTCCAGGCCGCAGGCGTGGCCTGGCTGGCCCTGGTGAGCGACCCGGACGTCCCGTACGGCGAGCTCGTGCCCCCGTTCGTGCTCGGCGGCGTCGGCATGGGCCTGTTCTTCGCGCCGATGGCCCGGGCCGCGATCGACTTCGCACCGCGCGGCATGGAGGGCGTCGCCTCCGGCGCGTCCAACGCGGTGCGCCAGCTCGGCACCGTGCTGGGCATCGCGGTGCTGGGCGCGGTCTTCTCGGCCGCCGGCGGCTACGCCAGCGGGCAGGACTTCGTCGACGGTATGCGCGCCGGACAGATGGTCGGTGCGGTGGCGCTCGCCGGCGCCGCGCTGCTCGCGCTGGTCATCCCGCAAACCCGCCGGGCCGCGCCGGCCACCGTGGCGGCCCCGCGGGAACGTCAGGCGAGCACGTCGTCCGCGTCGACGATCGTGTAGGCGTAGCCCTGCTCGGCCAAAAACCGCTGGCGGTGCGCCGCGTACTCGGTGTCGATCGTGTCCCTTGAGACCACCGTGTAGAAGTGCGCCTGCCGGCCGTCGGACTTGGGGCGCAGCACCCGACCCAGCCGCTGCGCTTCTTCCTGGCGGGAGCCGAACGTGCCGGACACCTGCACCGCCACCGCCACCTCGGGCAGGTCGATCGAGAAGTTGCCCACCCGGGAGATCACCAGCGTGCGCAGCGTGCCCGAGCGGAACTCGTCGAAGAGCCGCTCACGCTCCTTGTTGGTGGTCGAACCCTGGATGATCGGCGCGTCGAGCGCCTCGCCGAGCTGGTGCAGCTGGTCGATGTACGCCCCGATCACCAGCACCTGGTCGTCGGAGTGGCGCTCGACCAGCGCCTTCACCACCGGGAGCTTGGAACGCGCGGTCGCCGCGAAGCGGTAGCGCTCCTCCGCCTCGGAGGTGGCGTACGCCATCCGCTCTTCGTCGGAGAGCGTCACCCGCACCTCGGTGCAGTCGGCCGGCGCGATCCAGCCCTGCGCCTCGATGTCCTTCCACGGCGCGTCGTACCGCTTGGGGCCGATCAGCGAGAAGACGTCGCCCTCGCGGCCGTCCTCGCGGACCAGCGTCGCGGTTAGGCCGAGCCGGCGGCGGGCCTGGAGGTCCGCGGTGAAACGGAAGATCGGCGCGGGCAGCAGGTGCACCTCGTCGTAGATGACCAGGCCCCAGTCGCGCGCGTTGAACAGGTCCAGGTGGGTGAACGCGCCGCCGCGCCGGGTGGTGAGCACCTGGTAGGTGGCGATCGTCACCGGGCGGATCTCTTTGCGCTCGCCGGAGTACTCGCCGATCTCCTCCTCGGTCAGGGAGGTGCGGGCGAGCAGCTCACGCTTCCACTGGCGGCCGGCGACCGTGTTGGTGACCAGGATCAGCGTGGTGGCCGACGCCTGCGCCATCGCCGCCGCGCCGACGAGCGTCTTGCCCGCGCCGCAGGGGAGCACGACGACGCCGGAGCCGCCGGCCCAGAAGTGGTCGACCGCCTCCTGCTGGTAGGACCGCAGCTGCCAGCCGTCCTGGTCAAGCGCGATCTCGTGCGCCTCGCCGTCGACGTAACCGGCCAGGTCTTCGGCCGGCCAGCCGAGCTTGAGCAGCGCCTGCTTGAGCCGCCCGCGCTCGGACGGGTGCACCGCGATGGTGTCGTCGTCGATCTTGGCGCCGAGCATGCCGGCCAGCTTCTTCGACTTGGCGACCTCGACGAGCACCGCCCGGTCGAGCCCGCGCAGCACGAGCCCGTGCGTCGGATGGTTGACGATCTGGAGCCGCCCATAGCGGTCCATGGTCTCGGCCACGTCCACCAGCAGCGCGTGCGGCACCGGGTAGCGGGAGAAGCGCAGCAGCGCGTCGACCACGCCCTCGGCATCGTGGCCCGCCGCCCGCGCGTTCCACAGCCCGAGCGGGGTCAGCCGGTAGGTGTGCACGTGCTCGGGCGAGCGCTCCAGCTCGGCGAAGGGGGCGATCGCCATGCGACAGGCGAGCGCGTCCGGGTGGTCGACCTCCAGCAGCAGGGTTTTGTCCGACTGCACGATCAATGGTCCGCCGCTCAAGATTGCCCCTCCTCCACGCAGACCCTCCAGTGTTGCACGGACGCCGGCTTGCCCCCGGCGTGCAGACTGTCGCGAAGAAAGTCTTCATCTGCTGCAACCGGACTGGCACTGTCGTGCGTCTACGTGACGACAACTGCTCTGGGGAGGGCGCCGTGGTAGGCAAAGGCTTGCGCTTCGTCGCCGTTGCAGTCGTCGCGCTGTTCGGCGTCGGTGCGTGCGCGCTCGAGTCGCAACCTGGCCAGGCCGGGGGAGATCCCCAGTCGGTGAGTGCGGGGCAGGGCGCTACGGGGGCGAGTGCGTCGCCCGACCCGGCAGCGTCCCCCACGGTCGAGCCGTCACCCACGGTGAAGCCGACTCCGACGCCGACCACCACGACGACGAAAAAGGCTCCGAAGCCGAAGAAACAGCCCAAGCCGGGCTGCCCGCAGGGCGACAGCCAGCGCGAGGTCGAGGTGGCGCTGGCCAAGCTCGGCACGTTCGGCAAGGTCACCGTCGACGGCAAGCAGTCCGACGCCGACTGCGTGGCGATCAAGAAGTTCCAGCAGCGATACGGCATCAGCCCGGCCGCCGGCCGCGCCGGCCCCACCACGGCCGACGTCGCGCAGCGCCTGGCCGCGACCGACACGAGCAAGTGCAAGACCGGATCGGGTACGACGTTCTGCCTCGACCTGACCCATCAGACCGCGTGGGCGATGCGCGGCGGCAAGGTGGTGCTCAAGCCGACCGTCACGCGTACCGGTATGCCCGGCTTCGCGACGCCGACCGGTGCGTACTCGGTGCAGAACAAGGCGCTCAAGGAGTGGTCCAACCCGTACGAGGTGTGGCTGCCGTACTGGCAGCGCTTCAACGGTGGTATCGGCTTCCACGAGACCACGACGTACATCCACACGAAGTCGATCGGCTCGCACGGTTGCGCCAACCTGCTGCACTCCGACGCGGTCGCCTTCTACGAGCTCGGCAAGGTGGGCACCCGGGTGTACGTGTTCGGCCGCCGGCCGGGCACCTGACGCACCCGACCGGCGGCCGTTGGGACCGCTGGTGATCAGCCCAGGCTCACGCCGTAGACCGACATCACCTCGTTGAGCGGCTGGAAGAAGGTCGTGCCGCCGGTGGAGCAGTTGCCGCTGCCGCCGGAGGTCAGGCCGAGGCCGGAGGAGCCGGCGAAGAGCGAGCCGCCGCTGTCACCGGGCTGGGCGCAGACGTTGGTGCGGATGAGCCCGCGCACCTGGCCCTGCGGGTAGTTCACCGTGGCGTTGGTGCCCGTCACCGAGCCGCTGCGTACGCCGGTGGTGCTGCCGCTGCGGCGGACCGACTGGCCGGTGACCGCGTTGCCGACCGAGGTGATCGACTGCGTGCTGCTGCCGGAGTACAGGTAGACCGCGCTGGGCCGGGCGATGCTCGTGTTCGTGTACCGGACGATCCCGTAGTCGTTGCCCGGGAAGCTCGAGCCGGCGCGGGTGCCGAGCGTGGTCGAGCCGTTGCTCCAGCTCGCGCCGGCGTTGGTGCAGTGGCCGGCGGTGACGAAGTAGAGCGTGTTGCCCGAACGCACGTTGAAGCCGAGCGAGCAGCGCGAGCCGCCGGTGTATATGGCCTGGCCGCCGGCGATGAACAGCTGGAACTTGCCAGCCGTGGTCTCCAGGCGGGCCGCGTCGCCGGCGGCGGCCACAGCGGCCTTCACCGAGTCGAGGCGGGCGCCGGTGACGGTGCTGTCGACGGTGACCACGACCTGGTTGGTCGTCACGTCGGTGTAGCGAGCCGTGCCGGGCACGTCGGTCGTCTTCGCGACCGTGGCCGTGACGGCGTCGAGCTGGGCGGCGCTGTACTTGACCGTCTTGGCGGTCGCGCCGGCCTGCCGCACCTGCTTCGCCGCGGCGGCGTCGGTCACGGTGACCACCATCCGGCCGCTGGCGTCGATGTACGCGCCGGCCGAGCGGGCGCCGAGGCTCGTGCTGAGGCTGGTGGCCGCGGGGGCGTCGGCGGCGAGCAGGGGTTCGGGGGCGGCCTGGGCGGCGGACGGCCAGAGCACCGCGCCGAGCAGGAGCACCGGTGCCGCGAGGATGGCGGCGGGTCGGTTGAGTCTCACGTGAGCCTCCGGGGGTTTTGGCACACGTCGGTGACGTGATGGATGATCTCGACCGTTTTGATGCCGAGATGTGAAGAACGTTTCCATCACATCTAGAAATTTACAAGAACTAATATGTGGGGGATGTATCCGGCGATATGGCCGTAAGGCGGCTGGGCAACGGTCAGTCGTCGAGGACCGCGGCGGTGATCCGGTGCAGCGCGAAGGTGTGCAGCATCTCCGTGCGCTCGTCCTCCGCCCGCAGGTAGCCGCCCCCGATCGACACCGGCCGCACCAGCCGGGACGCGGTGGCGCCGTGCGCGTCGACGTACCCCACCCAGACCAGCACCTTGTCACGTACCGCCTGCTGTAGCACGGCGAGCGCCTGGCTGTGCGCCTGTACCGCGGTGAGCCCCTCGACGCCGTGCCCGTTGGCGGCGCGGACGGTGACCGGCGCGCGGCGGGCGGCGCGGGCGGCCGCGTCACCCCGCCGGATCTGCTCGACGATGCCGGCCAGCCGCGGCGGGGTGAGCGGTGGCGGCCCGATCGGGTCGGTGCGCAACCCGACCGCGGTGCGCACCGGCGCCCGGCGCGACTTCGAGCGGCTGAGCACCGCCGCACCGCTGGCGTCCTCGTGCACCGGCGGGTAGCCGGCCTCGCGCAGCGCGGCGAGCAGGCGGCCAATCTGGTACGGCGTGACCAGCACGGTCGGGGCCAGCCGCCGCAGGGTCAGCGCGGCCAGCCGCTTGTCGGCCAGCAGCTGCACCAGCAACGCCTCGTCGTCGCTGCGCACGTACGCCCCGGCGCCGCCCGCACGCAGCCCACCGTGCTTGCGGGCCACGTCGTCGACGAGGTAGGTCAGCCCCTGCGGCACCGGGGTGCGGGAGCGGCGGCGAAAAAGCGAGTGCAGGTCGTCGGCGGTGTAGCCGGCGTCGAGCGCGCGCCGCACGCTCGCCTCGGTCACCCGGTGCACGCTCGCCCCGCCGGCCGACTCCTGCTCGGCCAGCAGCTCCAGCTCGGCGGCGAGCGCCGGCTCCGGCGGGCCGGGCACGACGACGGTCAGGTCGGCCTGCACGAGCAGGTGGTCGACCGGGGCGGGCAGGAGGCCGTCGAGCGCACCCGCCACATCCGGCTCGTCGTCCGCCCGTACGCCCAGCGGGTCGTCGTCTTCGGCCTCGTCGCGGGTGGCGAGCATCCGCCCGTACGACGTGAGCGCGCCCATCCCGGTCACCCCGAGCAGCGCCGCGTCGCTGAGCACCTCGCGGTGGATCGCCTCACGCCCCTTCGCCCGGCGCGGCGCCCGCCAGGCCAGCAGCGCGAGCACCTCCGCGGCGGTCGGCGCGGTGCCGGGTTCGAGCCCGGCGAGCACTTCGAGCACGCCCCGGCGGGCGGCCGGCGCACCGGCGCGTTCCGCCTCGCCGGCGAGGGCGTTGATCGGCCGGTCCCGCTCGTCGCGCTGCCCGACCAGGCCGGCCTGCCGGGTCATCGCCAGCCATGCCGTGGCCAGCCGCTCCCAGCGCCGGGCCAGCGGGATGGCGCGCCAAGTGTCGTACGCCGCCGTAGGCAGGAAGACAAGCTCCGCGCCCACCCGCGCACCGGGCGCGTCCGCCTCGCCGGCCAGCCCGGCCGCGTACGCCACCTCCAGCAGCAGCGCGGCCACCGGCTCGTCCAGCGCGGTCGCCTTGGCCAGCCGGCGCAGGTCGCGCACGCCCAGCCCGCCCGAGCGGAGCATCGTGGCCGGCTCGGCGTCGAGCGCGGCAAGCAGCGCTTCGGCCTGGCGTACCACCTCCATGGCCTGCCCCGCCCCCGCGGAGTCGACGCTCTTGAGGTCGCGGGCGGCGCTTTGGATGGCCGGCGGCCGCACCCGCAACGGGCCGAGCGGGCCGGCGTCGCGGCGCAACAGCAGGCCGATCTCGCGGGGAAGCTCCATCGCCTCGCCGGAGATCCGCACCAGCAGCCCGTTGTCGAGCAGCCACCGGACCGGCGAGTCCGCCGCCGCGGTGCCGTTGGTCAAGGTGCCCACCGGTGGACCGTCCGCCAGGCGGTCGAGTACCGCGCGCGCCGGCGGCGGCGCGGCCAGCAGCGTCCGCCGCAGCCGGGCCGGGTCCGCGCACAGGGCCGCCGCGGCCGGGTCCAGCTCCGCGGCGGGTCGTCCCAGCCCGGCCGGGTACGGCGAGGAGACCTCGTCGACGCCGCCGACCACATGCAGGGCCTCGTCCGGACCGGGTACGAGCAGCAGCGCCCGCAGCCGGCCGAGCGCCTCCCGCACACCGGCGGTCTCACCCTTGGCCATCGCGAGCACCGCGTCGACCGAGGTGGTGCCGTCGTCCGGGTCGCGGGTCAGGCGCACCGCGTCGAGCACCTGGAGCGTGAACTGGTCGAGCCCGTCGAGGGCGCGCGCCACCGATACCCGGGACTGGGCCCGCACCGCCAGCGCCGAGAGGTCGGACGGCACGGGCATGACCAGGTCTGGCCGCAGCTGGAGCAGCGCGGCCAGCGCGCGGTCCGGCAGCGACCGCAGCTGTTCGGCGAGTGTGGTGGCCATCGTCATCCAAAGCTAGCTGAGGCCGTCTGTTGGCGCCGCCAGCGTTGTGGGTCAGTCCCTGCGCCCGATGGTTCGCTCGCAAGCTCGCTCACGTGTCAGGATGATCGAGGAAACGGTCTGGGGGAGGAGCACCGGCGTGGCTGAATCGCTGGTTGTCGGGTTCGACCTTGACATGACCCTCGTCGACTCCCGCCCCGGCATCGCCGCCGCCTTCCGCGAGCTGTCCGCCCGCACCGGCGTCTACGTGGACGCCGAGGCCGCGGTGGCCCGCCTCGGCCCGCCGCTTCGCCATGAGCTGCGGCGCTGGTTTCCGCCCGAGCAGTTGGAGGAGGCCGTCGACGGATACCGCGCGCTCTACCCGGAGTACGCGATCACTCCGTCGATGCTGCTGCCCGGCGCCGCGGAGGCGGTCGAGACCGTGCGCGCGCTCGGCGGCAAGGTGGTGGTCGTCACGTCGAAGCTCGGCCGGCTGGCCCGGCTCCACCTCGACCACCTCGGCCTGCCGGTCGACGAGGTGGCCGGCGATCTGTTCGCCGAGGGCAAGGCCACCGCGTTGACCGAGTACGGCGTGCTGCTGTACGTGGGCGACCACGTGGCCGACATGGTCGCCGCACGCACCGCCGCCATCCCCGGCGTCGGTGTCACCACCGGCCCCTGCTCCGCCGACGAGCTCCGGGCGGCTGGCGCCAGCGAGGTCCTGGGTGACCTGAATGGATTCCGAGGCGCGCTGACGGGGTTGCTCCGGTTAGCCTTGTGACAACCAGCAATCCCGCAAACGGAGTTGAGGTCAGCGGTGCCTACGGGTCGAGTGAAGTGGTACGACGCGCAGAAGGGCTACGGGTTCGTCACCAGTGACGAGGGTGGCGATGTCTTCCTGCCCAAAAACGCGCTGCCGGGGGGCGTCACCGACCTCAAGAGCGGCCAGCGGATCGAGTTCGGGGTCGTCGACAGCCGCAAGGGCGCGCAGGCGATGGGCGTGACGCTGCTGGAGGCGCCGCCGTCGGTCACCGAGCTGCGCCGCCGCCCGGCCGAGGAGCTGCACGGCCTCATCGAAGACATGATCAAGGTGCTCGAGGCGAAGGTCATGCCCGACCTGCGGCGCGGCCGCTTCCCGGACAAGAAGACGTCCCAGATGGTCGCCCAGGTCGTGCACGCGGTGGCTAAAGAGCTGGAGATCTGAGCAAGGCCTCGACGGCCTTGTGCCCCTCGCCGCCGAGGTCCTCGGTGAACCCGTTGACGTAGAGCGCGATGTGCTGGTCGACCACGTCCGGCTCCATCTCCTGGGCGTGCGCCAGCACATAGTCGCGGCTCGCCTCGGGATGCGCCCACGCGTAGCGGACCGACGCCCGCACCCAGTCCGCCGCGGCCTGCGGGTCGACCGCGCCGCGGCGGGCCAGGATCGCCCCGAGGGGGATCGGCAGCCCGGTCTCCCCTTCCCACCACTCGCCCAGGTCGGCGAGCGCGGTGAGGCCGTAGCGCTGGTACGTGAAGCGCGCCTCGTGGATGACCAACCCCGCGTCGAAGCGACCCGCCGCGACGCCCGGCATGATCTGGTCGAACGGCACGATCTCCACCTTCGCCGGCGGCCGCTCGGCAGCCCACTGGCGCATCAGCAGGTACGCGGTGGTCCGCTCGCCCGGCACCGCGATGGTCGCCCCGGTCAGGTCCTCCCGCGGCTCCTTGGTGAGCACGAGCGGCCCGCACCCACGCCCGAGCGCCCCGCCGCAGGGCAGCAGGTGGTAGTCGTCCAGCAGCCAGGGCAGCGCCGCATAGCTCACCTTGACCAGGTCGAACGCCCCCTTCTCGGCGGCGGTGTTGGTCACGTCCACGTCCGCGTACGTCACGTCGAACGCTGGCGCCCCCGGCACCAGCCCGTGCACGAGCGCATGGAAGACGAACGTGTCGTTGGGACACGGCGAGATCGCAAGTGAGAGCGCCACAGCTTCACGCTATCCCGGCCAGCAGCTCTCCGGCCCGGTGCACCGCCTTGGTCAGTTGCAACCTCGCCGACAGCACCACCCGACGGATCCTAGAGCCGCCGAGGCCAGGGGTGCTGTGCGAAGAGCTGTCGAGCTGCTCGCACAGACGGGGCACGCGCGCCCGCGTCTGGAGACCGTCGGACTCGGGGTGTTCCCCCTGGTGTGTGCCTGGCAGTGGGGGGTCCGCGGCCTGGAGGCGGCGCGGCGTACCCAACCCCGGAAGGTATCTCGTGGGCGCACAAGCGGGGCAGGTCGACAGCTCCCCGCACGCGGAGGCCCCCAGGTTGCTTCAGCGCCGAGTTATCCACAGGAATGAGGCAGGGATTGAAGCATGGGTGGTGAGTAGGCAGGCTGCCGACATGGTGGAAACGGGCGGCATCGAGCTGGGTGAGACTCTTCGTGCCTTGCGGCGGCGGGCGGATCTCAGTCAGCGGCAGCTGGCGGAGGTGGCCGGCGTGCCCAAAAGCACAGTGGGGCGCATCGAGTCCGGAGCCGCCCTCGATCCGCGGTTCCGGACCGTGGAACGGCTCCTGCGGGCGGCCGGGGGTGAGCTTGCCGTCAGCGATGGGAGCGGGCCGGTGCCGGGCGAGGAGCTGCGTGATCGGGCGGAGCGGCACTATCCAGCCCACCTCGATGTGCGGCCTGTCGAGGAGCTGACGGACTGGGCGGGAGCGTGGTGGGCGCACTGGCACCGGTTGCCGCGGGAGACCTGGCCGTTGCAGCCGCCGGAGTACACCTACGACTTGAGCCGTGGGCGGCGGGAGCGACGGCGGTGGCGGGAGTGGGTGCGGCGGAGCCTTCGCGTGCGGCGAGTGGGGGATGGCGGCGCCGGCGTGGGCGAGGTCTGGCGCTGGGTCGCGGAGGCTGGCGACGGCGTCGTGGTCGGGGAGTTGCGAGCCCTGGTGCGGGCCGGGCATCCCGAGGACACGCCGGGGCGGCGTGAGGTCTTTCTCGACGGCGTGGTGGTGGCCCGAGGGGTGCGCGGTCTGGGGATCGGACGGCGGCTGGTCGGAGAGTTCGCGGCGGAGGTGGAGCGGTCGGGCGTTGAACTCGCGCGGGCGGTGGTCGGGGCGGGGCTGCCGGCGGCGTTCCTGCGGCGGTGTGGGTTTCACGAGGACTCTTGGCGGCCGGTCGCCCTTGTCCTGGGCGCGCGCCGGTCGACGGCGTCAGGACGGGCCGAGGGCGGCGCACAAAGCTGACGGCGCCGCGACGGGGCGAGGGCCGCCCCAACCGCCCAGGAGCGCCGCGTGGTCAGGCGGTCAGCGCGTGGGCGGCTTTGGCCAGCGCGGCGAGGGCGTCGGGGATGCGCCAGGCGCCGCGGTCGCGGGGGCCGATCGGGTTGGAGATGGTGCGTAGCTCGGCGAAGGGGAGGCCGGCGTCGGTGGCGGCGCGGGCGGCGCCGTACCCCTCCATGGCCTCGGCCACCGCGGCCGGGAAGCGGCGGGTGAGGGTTTCGGTGGTCTCGGCTGTGCCGGTCACGGTGTTGACGGTGAGGATGTCGCCGGTGATCGCGTCGGGGAGCGCGGCGTGCAGGCGGGCCAGCAGCATCGGGTCGGCCGGCGCGATCGCGGTGCCGAAGCCCAGGTCGTCCAGCGGGATGAAGCCTTCCGGGGAGTCCGCGCCGAGGTCGGCGGCGATGCTGCGGGTAGCGAGGACGGTGGCGCCGACCGGGGCGCGGCCGGCGAAGCCACCGCCGATGCCGGCCACGACCACGGCTGTGTACGGGCTGCCGGCTGCCTCGGCCAGGGCGAGCAGGCGGGCGGTGCCGGCGGCGGCCGCCGCGGCGCCCACGCCTACCGCGGCGACGGTCACTTCGCTGGCTCCCGCACGGACCGCCTGGGCCTCCGCCTCGACGGCGGTCACGACCAGCAGCGTCATGTGGGCGGGCCGGACGACGGGCGGTACACATGGAAGCCAGGCGGCGGGACGGTGTCCTTTTCCTTCTCCTGCTCAGTTTCCGCGGCCGGTCCGCGATCTAGCGTCGGCTCCGGCTCCGGCTCGGGCGGCGGTGGCGCTGCCTTGCGGCGCCGGCGTGACGTTGGCTTGGTGGGCGGCGGTGCGGAGGGCGGCGGCGAGTCGGCGTCCGGGTCTGCCCGGCCGTTGAGCCGGTCCTTGCGGAGCGTGCCGGCGACCACCACCGCGCGGGCGGCGGCGAGGACCGCGACGACGGCGGCCACTCCGATGCCCAGGCGGCCGTGGAACGGGATGAGGCCCAGCGCGCCGCCGGCCACCCAGGCGAGCATGAGCACGGTCTCGGAGTGGGCGAACGCGCTGGCCCGCAGGCGTTCGCCGATCCGCTCCTGTATGGACGCGTCGACGGCGAGCTTGGAGATGCCGCTCATGAACGCTGTCACCAGGCACAGCAATGCCACCATGGCGAGCGAGAACTTCAGCGTGGTGAGCACCGCCACGCCGGCCACGATCACGAGCCCGCTGGACTGGAGGGCGGCGGGACGGTGGATGCGCATGCGGGTGCCGATGGCGGTGGCGAGGAAGCCGCCCACGCCGAGCGCGCCGCCGGCCAGGCCCAGCGCGAGCTCGTCTCCCAGGTCGCGGCCGAGGAACTCGGTCGTGAGGTTGCCGGACTTGATGGCGAACGCGAGGAAGAGCAACAGGAAGCCGTAGAGCCCGCGGAGCGCGGCGCTGCTGACGAGCGTGGCGATGACCAGCCGGCCGGTGAGTGCGCGGTCGCCGCGGCGCAGGCCCATCGCGGCGAACGGGCGGGGGAGCGTCTCCGGTGGGTCGGAGTCGGCCTTGGGTGGCAGGCGCAGGGCGACGACCATGCCCACCAGGAAGATGATCGAGGCGACGCGCAGCGGCCACTGCGGGCCGAACTTGAAGGCGGCGAGCCCGATCGGGGTCACGGCGGCGCCGGCGATCATGCCGTACACGCCGGCCCGGGCGGCCGCCTGGGACAGGCCCATGCCCTCGGGCAGCAGCCGGGGCACGGCGGCCGAGCGGGCCACGCCGTATGCCCGGGAGAGCGCCAGCACGCCGAACGCCGCCGGGTAGAGCGCGAGGCCGTGGATGTAGTCGGACATCATCCAGGCCAGGAACGCGCGACCGAGCATGGTGGCGGCCAGCGCGTATCGCCGGCCATGGCGGAAGTGGTCGAGCAGCGGGCCGGCCACCGGGGCGAGCACCGCGAACGGGATCATCGTGACCAGCAGGTAGACGGCGACGCCGCTGCGTGCCTCGCCGATCGACGCGCTGAAGAAGATGGTGCCGGCCAGGCCGATCGCGATGAGGATGTCGCCGGCGTACGACGCGGCGTGCAGGTCGAGCAGGCGGGTCATGCCAACCTCGCCGCCGGCGCCCTTGGTGCGGACGGCGCCGACCTTGCGACCCGCCCACCGGCCGCCGCGGACGGAACTACGGCCGAAGAGCCGCGTCCACCGGATCATCGAGCCGACGGCTCGGCCGAGCGATGGCAACAGCGGCATCCCCCCATTTTGGCGCATGGCACAATAGCCGGCGTGACCAGGACCACCGCCGTTCGTGCCGCTCGTCTCGACCAGGTCTGCGCTGACGCGGTCGATCTGGCCCGTTCCGCCATCACCGAGGTCGACGCCGCAGACGTGGGCGAGCATCTCGACGCGGTGGCCGAGGCCGATCGCGTGGTCACCCACTTCTTCGAGTGCCACTTGGCCGGCTACCGCGGCTGGCGGTGGGCCGTGACGGTCACCCGGGTGCCACGCACCAAGCACGTCACGGTCTGCGAGACCGTGCTGCTTCCCGGGCCGGACGCGCTGCTCGCGCCTGGCTGGGTGCCGTGGGAGGAGCGGCTCAAGCCTGGCGATCTGGGCGTCGGCGACCTGCTGCCCACGCCGCCCGACGATGACCGCCTCGCGCCCGGATACATGCTTTCCGACGACCCGGCCGTCGAGGAGGTCTCCTGGGAGCTCGGCCTCGGCCGTTCCCGGGTGATGTCGATGGAGGGGCGGATGGAGACCGCCCAGCGGTGGTACGACGGCGAGCACGGCCCCGAGGCGCCCATCTCGACCGCCGCTCCCCGCACCGCGCGGTGCGGCTCGTGCGGCTTCTACCTCCCGCTGGCCGGGTCGCTGCGGCAGGCGTTCGGTGTGTGCGGAAACCTGTACGCGCCTGACGACGGCCGCGCGGTCAGCGCCGACCACGGCTGCGGCGCGCACTCGGAGGCGACGCGCGTGGCCGAGCCGCCGGTCGACGAGCTGCCCACGGTGTACGACGACAGCGAGGTCGAGGCGGTCGCGGTGAGCCGCGCACCCGGCTCCGTCGAGGTTGGTGAGCCCGCGGAGCCGTACGGGCACGGCTAGGCGTTACGAGCCGCGGCGCCGCCGCCGGTTTCGGTCGTGGCGCAGCATGACGGCCAGGCCGAGAAATCCGAGCAGGAAGCCGGCCAGGCAGGTCCAGAGCCAGTCGGTGTGCCCGTTGTCTTCCAGCCAACCGCGGAAGAAGACCAGGAGCACCAAACCGGCCACCGCCCAGCCCACGATCCCGGCGACGGCGAAGGGCACCATCGGTGGATCGAGCGGCTCCACCCGGGGTGGTGGCTCGTGTTGATCAGACACGAGGCAAGGGTACGGCTTTGTAACTCGCAGGTGCTTCTTCGGTATCCCCTGATCTGGGACGATGCGCGGAACCGTATTCATGATCATAGGTGAGGTTCCATGGACCGTTTCGACCGGTTCTTTGAGATATCCGCCCGTGGTTCCACGTTGGGTCGCGAGATCCGAGGTGGGTTCGCCACGTTCTTCACGATGGCGTACATCGTCGTCCTCAACCCGCTGATCCTCTTCGGCGCGACCGACGGCGACGGTGCGAAGCTGGCCATCCCCGCCGTGGCCGCCGCCACCGCCCTTGTGGCCGGTGTGATGACGATCCTCATGGGTGTCGTGGCCCGCTTCCCGCTGGCTCTGGCCGCCGGGCTGGGTGTCAACGCGCTGGTGGCGTACGAGATCGCGCCCGAGATGACCTGGGCCGACGCGATGGGCCTTGTGGTGATCGAGGGTGTGATCATCGCGATCCTGGTGCTCACCGGCCTGCGTACCGCCGTCTTCCGCTCGGTGCCTACCCAGCTCAAGACGGCCATCGGTGTCGGCATCGGCCTGTTCCTGGCGCTGATCGGCTTCGTGGACGCCGGCTTCGTCAAGGGCAACGCCGGCACCCCGCCGGTCGGGCTCGGCATCGGCGGCGTGATCGTCACCTGGCCGGCGCTGGTCTTCGTGATCGGCCTGCTGGCGACGCTGCTGCTGGTGGTGCGCCGGGTCAAGGGCGCGATCCTGATCGGCATCCTCGGCACCACGGTGCTGGCCGTCATCGTGGAGGCGATCGCCGACGTCGGCCCGGCCGGCGGCCCGCAGGGCAACCCGCACGGCTGGTCGCTCAACGTGCCCGAGTGGCCGTCCACCTGGGACGCCACGCCCGACCTGTCGCTGCTGGGCGAGTTCAACGTGCTGGGCGCGTGGGACCGGGCCGGCGTGCTCGTGGCGCTGATGTTCGTCTTCACGCTGCTGCTCACCGACTTCTTCGACACGATGGGCACGATGGTGGCGGTCGGCCAGGAGGGCAACCTGCTCGACGACAACGGCCAGCCGCCGCGTACCCGGGAGATCCTGCTTGTCGACTCGGTGGCCGCCGCCGCGGGTGGCGCGGCGAGCGTGTCGAGCAACACCTCGTACATCGAAAGCGCCGCGGGTGTCGCCGAGGGTGCCCGGACCGGTGTGGCCAACCTTGTCACGGGTGCGCTTTTCCTGGTCGCGGTCTTCCTCGCGCCGCTGGTGGAGCTCGTGCCGTTCGAGGCGGCGTCGGCGGCGCTGGTGATCGTCGGCTTCCTGATGCTCACCGCGGTACGCACGATCGACTGGACCGACTACGAGATCGCGATCCCGGCGTTCCTGACGATCGTGCTGATGCCGTTCACCTACTCGATCTCGAACGGGATCGGGGCCGGCGTGATCACCTACGTGCTGATCAAGCTGGTCAAGGGGAAGGCGCGCGAGGTACACCCGCTGCTGTATGCCGTCGCCGGGCTCTTCGTGCTGTACTTCCTACGCGGCCCGGTCGAGACGCTGCTCTTCTGAGCGTTCCCTGAACGTGATCGCAGTCATATTCGGTGGTCGTTAGCCTAGCTTATTAGTTAGGCTAACGACCGTGACGGAGCGGACGGTGATGGCGGTGCCAGTTACCGCTGTGCAGCTCGCGCCGATGGTGCGCGATGCGATCACCAGGCTCAACCGGCGGGTCCGGCAGACCCGGCCCGTCGGTGACCTCACGGCGACCCAGCTCAACGCATTGACCAGCCTCGAGCTGGCCGGTGCGCTGACACCCAGGGAGCTCGCCGACGTCGAGCGGGTCCAGCCCCCGACGATGACGAAGATCATCGCGAAGCTGGAAGAGCGTGGCCTCGTGCAGCGCTCGCCCCACCCGACCGACGGGCGGCAGGTCATCCTGGCGGCGACAGAGGCCGGTCGTGCGGTGCTCGCCCAGTTCGAGCGGGCCCGTGACGAGTGGCTGGCCAGCCGCCTGGCCGAGCTGCGCCCGGAGGAACGCGACACGCTACGGCGAGCCGCCGAGATCCTGCGAAAGCTCGCCAGCGCCTGACGGCCCCCATCGGTGCCGCTTCGTCCACTGTGGATGACGCGCATCATCGGTGAGGGAGGCGCACTCTCAAGTGCGGGCAAAGCTGAGCACCACATTCCAGTCCTTGACGGTCCGCAACTACCGGCTCTTCGCGACCGGTCAGCTGATCAAGCTGATCGGCGTCTGGATGATGTTCATCGCCCAGGACTGGCTGGTCCTCGAACTGTCGGACGACTCCGCCACCGCCCTGGGCGTGGTGACGGCGCTCCAGTTCACGCCCGTGCTGCTGCTTACGCTCTTCTCCGGCCGCCTCGCCGACCGCTACGACAAGCGCCTGCTCCTGCTCATCGGAAACGGCGCGTGGAGCGTGCTGTCCCTCGGCATGAGCGTCCTCGTGGTGAGCGGCGCGGTGCAGCTGTGGCATGTGTTCGTCTTCGCCGGCCTGCTCGGCACCGCCAACGCGGTGGAGACGCCGGTGCGGCAGGCGTTCGTCTCCGAGCTGGTCGGCACCCGGCTGCTGCCCAACGCGCTTTCGCTCTCCGCGGCCACGTTCAACACCGCGCGGATCGTGGGACCGGCGGTGGCCGGTGTGGCGATCGCGGCGTTCGACGTGGGTCCGGTCTTCATGATCAGCGCGGTCAGCTCGCTCGCCCCGCTGCTCATGGTGGCCCGGATGCACGCTGACGAGCTGCACCGCCCGGAGTTGCCGCCGATCGACGAGCGCGACGCGGCGAAGGTGACCGACGGCCTGCGGTACGTGGCCCGCCGGCCCGACCTCGTCATGCCGATGGCGCTGATCATGGTGATCGGCATGGTGCTGTTCAACTTCCAGCTCACGCTCGCCGCGCTGGCCAAGACCGTCTTCAACACCGGCGCCGCCTCCTTCGGCCTCTTCACCACCGCGCTCGCGGTGGGCGCCCTGGGTGGGGCGCTGGCCGGCAGCGGCCGGCGTGAGCGGCCCTCGGCGTACGTGGTGATCGGCGCCGCCTTCGCATTCAGCGTGCTCGGCACATTGGTCGGCCTCGCCCCGGCGTACTGGCTGGTGACCGTGCTGCTCGTGCCCACCGGGTTCTTCATGGTGTACTTCGCGCAGGCCTCCAACCAGCGTGTCCAGCTCAGCGTCGACCCGGCCTACCGCGGTCGCGTGATGGCGCTGTGGGTGCTGGTCTTCCTGGGCACCAACCCGGTCGGCGCGCCGCTCATCGGCCTGGTGGCGGAGAAGTTCGGCGCCGGCGTGAGCATCTGGGCCGGCGGCCTGATCTCCATCGCCGCGGCGCTCCTCGCGCTGGCCTGGCAGCTGCGCCGCACCGGCGGGCGGCTGCGGCTGCGGCTGCGCCCGCTGCCCCGGCTGTACGTGATCCACGCGGGAGTGTCGTAGGCGCGTGCTTGACTGGCGGGCATGGAGCGGTTGCGATTCCTGCGCTGCCTGGCCGACGACGAGGCGCGGCTCCGCGAGGTGGCGGCCCGCGATCTCGACGCGGATGTGCCCAGCTGTCCTGGTTGGACGGTGGCCGACCTGGTCCGCCACGTGGGTGAGGTCTACCTGCACAAGGTGGAGTGCATCCGCACCGGCCTGCGCCCGTCCCACTGGCCGCCACCCAGCCTGGAAAAGGAGGATCCGCTGCCACTCCTCGACCGCGCCTACGCCGCGCTCGTCGACGAGTTGGGTCGCGATCCGTCCGCGCCGGCCTTCACGTGGTTCGAGCCGGATCAGACGGTCGGGTTCTGGGTGCGCCGCATGGCGCAGGAGACGGTGATCCACCGGGTCGACGCCGAGCTGGCCCTCCGCCTGGAGGTCACGCCGATCCCCGACGATCTCGCGGTCGACGGCATCGACGAGGTGCTCCACCTCTTCTTGGCGTACGAGACGGCAGGCGCCCCGGAGGCCTTCGGCGCCGCGCTGTCGCAGAGCGACGGCCACGCGGTGCTGGTCGCCGCCGGCGACGCGCGCTGGTCGGTCACGCCGGCCCCCGAGGGCGTGCTGGTCGGGCCGGCGGACGGTCGGTCGGCAGCCTCGGTCACCGGCGACCCGCAGAGTGTCCTGCTGTGGCTGTGGGGTCGGGCCGGCGGCGACACGGTCCGGCTGGAGGGCGACCGGGAGCGGATCGACGGCCTGCGCGACCTGCTCCGTGACACCACACAGTGAGTCCGCCTTCCGTCAATTGAAACCGGTAGCAATAGTCGAAGATTCGGCTTAGCGTGAAGGATCGTGGCCATCATGCACGCGGTTGTGCTGGCACTAGCGCTGATAGCGCTGGTGTGCCTGCCGTGCCTGGTGGCCCTTTTCATCTGTGCGGAGGGCACGGCGGGCCGTGTCCGGCGTCGGGTGCGTGACCAGCGCGACCGTCGCGACCTGCACCGCCTCGACCGCACGCTGAGCCAGCAGAGCATCTCGCTCGCCGAGCTCGACCAGCACCAGCCGAGCATCCAGCAGATAGCGGCAGACCTGCGCCGCCTCGACCACCAGCGCCTCGGCATCGCCACCCGTTCCAAGGTCTGGCACGCCGCCGTGCTGCTGGCCTACGACGACCGGCTCCGTCTGGCCAGCCGCTGCCTCGGCGTCTGCGAGCACCTCGGCCAGCTCGACGGCGTCGACCTGGAGATCGAGCGGGTCCGGGTCGAGGGCGAGCTCGAGGCGGCCGGCCTACACCTGCGCTCGACAGCGCCACGCCACCAGGATCATTGAGGCGTTGCGGCTCTTCGTCGCGGTCTACCCGCCGGAGCACGTGGCCGACGACTTCGCCGCCCACGTCGAGCAGCTGCGGGTCAGCCAGGCCCTCCGTGAGGGCGTCAACACCCGAGTCGCTTCGCGCGCCAACTGGCACGTGACGCTCGCGTTCCTCGCAGACGTCCCCGACGACCGGTCGACCGACGCGGCCAACGCCGTCGAGCGGGCCGCCGCCCTCGCCGCGCCCTTCGAGGTGCGGCTGGGCGGCGGTGGCCGGTTCGGGCGCGGCCGCTTCACCATCCTGTGGGTCGGTGTCGGCGGCGACGTGCCGGCGCTTGCCGGGCTGAGCCGCGGCGTGCGGCGCGAGCTCAAGCGGGCCCGCCTCGCCTACGACCCCAAGCCGCTCCGGCCGCACCTGACCGTGGCCCGCCCCGGCGACCGCGTCGACCGGTCCGCGGTGGAAGCCGACCGGGCCGCCCTCGACGCCTACGAGAGTCCACGGTGGACGGTGGCCGAGGTGGTGCTGATGCGCAGCCACCCCGGCCCCAAACCCACCTACGACCAGCTTGGCGCCTGGCCGCTTTGAGCGCGATTTCAGCTCTTAACCGTTCTAGAGACCTTTCGGGGTCAGGGTCGCCGCTCGTCGTGCGTTGCTTCAAGGCAGATCTGCCCATGTCCGCGTCAGCTGCGGACCGTATGCTCCCGCGGGCACCGCTCCCGGCCGGCGGCTCGCAGCGCTCGCCGAAACCCCCGGCCGTCCACTGCCAGCTCCGCGAGACAAGCCCGAGCGGGTCTACACGGCCCCACCTGCACCATCCTGACGCAACGTAACCAGCCCAGAGGTCAGGACTTCAAGATCTAGGAGACTTAGGGTTGAAATAGCGCCTTAACTCTCCTAGATCTCGAATCTCGCGCCGCTCACGCCGCCGCGGCGGTTACCCGCGGCGACGAAAACCCGCAGCTTTCCCAGAGCGCCGATCCGGGAACAGACATTGTGGACAAACAGCGACCGTCGCGGCGGCCCAACGGGGTGAGCGCGACCAGCGGCGGACGGGCGAGGCCGCGGGAGCAGCGGTCTGGACCACGACGGACGTCGCGGTAGCTCAAATCTTTTGTCCTAATAGGAACTCAGCGCCCGGGCCACCTCGACTCGAAACGTCTCGAGATCGCGTCTGGCGGGGTTACCAGGCCCAGGCTTCCGGGGCGGGGCCGCCGCTGCCTATGGGTGGGAAGAGCTCGTCGAGCTGGGCGAGCACGTCGTCGGAGAGCACCACGTCGAGGGCGCCGAGCGAGGCGTCGAGCTGGTCGGCCGTGCGTGGTCCGATGATCGGGGCGGTGACGCCGGGGCGGGACAGCAGCCAGGCCAGCGCCACGTTGGCCGGGTCGTAGCCGAGGTCGGCGGCCAGCTTTTCGAACGCCTCGATCGTCGACCGGTGCTCGGCCAGCGTGTCGGCGGCACGTCCGCTCTTGGCCCGCGCCGCGCCGCCCTCGGCCAGCTTGCGGACCGCTCCGCCGAGCAGGCCGCCGTGCAGCGGTGACCACGGGATGATCCCGATCCCGTACCGCTGGGCGGCCGGTACCACCTCCAGCTCGACGTGGCGGGTGAGCAAGTTGTAGAGGCACTGCTCGGACACGAGCCCCAGGAAGTGCCGTGCCGACGCGGTCTCCTGCGCCTGCGCGAGGTGCCAGCCGGCGAAGTTGGACGAGCCGACGTAGAGCACCTTGCCCTGGTCTACCAGCGTCTGCATCGCCTGCCAGATCTCCTCCCACGGCGTCTCCCGGGAGATGTGGTGCATCTGGAGAAGGTCGATCCAGTCGGTCTGGAGGCGGCGCAGCGAGTCTTCGGCGGAGCGGATGATGTGGCGGGCGGAGAGGCCGCGCTCGTTGGGCCAGTCGCCCATCCGGCTGTACACCTTCGTGGCCAGGACCACCTTCTCCCGCCGGCCGCCACCTTGGGCGATCCAGCGGCCGATGATCTGCTCGGTGACGCCCTCGCCGAGCTTCCAGCCGTAGACGTTGGCGGTGTCGAAGAAGTTGATGCCGTGCTCGAGCGCCTGGTCCATCACGGTGAAGCTGTCCGGCTCGCTGGTGTGCGGGCCGAAGTTCATCGTGCCGAGGCAGAGGCGGCTGACCGACAGGCCGGTGCGGCCCAGGTTGGTGTACTCCATGCGCCCAACCCTGCCACGCGGCAGGCGAAGATCAGGAGGTCTCGCGGGCGGCCGGGCCGGTGCCGAAGAGCACGTCATCCCAACTGGGCAGGCGCTTGCGCGGCTTGGCTCCGGGCTCGGTGGACTCGCTCGCGGCGGCAGCGGCGCCGGTGGTGCGCCGGGGGCGCAGCACGGCCAGCGACGGCACCGCCGGCACCTCCTTGGGGAGGTCGCTGTCGTCGTCGAAGGCCGAACCCTGACCGCCGCCGAGCAGTGCGGCCGCGCCACCGGAGACGGCCGGGCGTTGCCGGGCCGGCTCGCTCGGGGCGGCGGCCGGGTCGAGGCCGCGACCGGGGGAGCTGACCGGGCGGTCGAGCGAAGCGAGGAGCGCATCGCGGCCGGCGCGGATCGGGTCGCGGGTGCGCGACTTGTCGCCGGCGGCGGGCAGGCCGTGGCCGCCGCGGCTGGGCTCGGCGCGGGACGGGCCGGGCAGGCCGTGGCCACTGCGCTCGACCGGCGGCTCCTGCCCGAGGATCTGGGTCGGGCGCTCGGCGCACAGGTATTGCGCCATGTCGTCGTGTGGGGAAACCATCTGGCGGGTCTTGTCGAGCTCCCAGATCGCCTGCGCCGTGGCCTTGCCGGAGGGCCAGGTGGCCACGATCCGCCAGGTGCCGTCGTCGCGCCGGTAGGCGTCCCAGGAGATTTTTTCGGAGTCGATGCCGTGCTGGGCGAGGCGGCTGTCGACGACCTCGGCGAGCGGCGCGCCCTTTTCGGACGACTTCAGGCGGGTGCGGCGGGCGTGCTGGGCGAGCATCGCCCGCTCCTGGAGGACCGGGCCGGCGTAGCGCAACACGCGGTCGACCGGCACGCCGGCGATGCGGGCCACGTCGTCGGCCGACTCACCGGAGCGGATGCGGGCCTGGATGTCGCGCGGGGACAGCGACGGGGCGGGCTCGCTGCCGCTGGCGACCGCGAACGTGATCGGCCCGGCGCCCGGCTCGGCGTGCAGCGCGGTGGAGATCCGCTCGTCGAGCGGGAGCGCGAGGAGCCGGCCCACCTCGTCGGCGAGCACCAAGGCTTGGCCGTCCTCGGAGAGGGCGACGAAGCGTACTGGCCGCATCGCGTTGCCTCCGTCCCGCTTCGCTGGCCTGCGCCACCTCTAGCCAGGCCAGGCCAGAGATGTCCTCGGCACACGGTACGCGCAATCTACCTGCCGCGGGGGGAGGCCACGCGGCATGTCGCGCGGCCCGCCACCCGTCAGAGCCGCTCGACCACGTAGTCGATGCAGGCGGTCAGCGCGTCGACGTCGCTCGGCTCGACGGCCGGGAAGAGCGCCACGCGCAGCTGGTTGCGGCCAAGCTTGCGGTAGGGCTCGGTGTCGACGATGCCGTTGGCCCGCAGCACCTTCGCGATGGCCGAGGCGTCGACGCCGTCGGCGAAGTCCACAGTGGCCACCACGTTGGAGCGCAGTGCCGGGTCGCTCACGAACGGCGTGGCGACGCTGGAGCGCTCGGCCCAGCCGTACACGATCGCCGCGCTCTCGGCTGTGCGCTTGGCCGCCCAGGACAGGCCGCCCTGCCCGAGCATCCAGTCGGTCTGCTCGGCGGCCAGGAAGATCGTGGCCAACGCGGGCGTGTTGTAGGTCTGCTCCAGCCGCGAGTTGTCGATCGCGGTGACCAGGTCGAGGAAGCCCGGGATGTAGCGGCCCGACTGCTTGATCTCGGTGGCCCGGGCGAGCGCGGCCGGGGACATCAGGGCGATCCAGATACCGCCGTCGCTGCCGAAGCACTTTTGCGGCGCGAAGTAGTAGACGTCGCTCTCGCGCACGTCGACGTCGAGGCCGCCGGCGCCGGAGGTGGCGTCGACGAGCAGCAGCGCGTCGTCGTCGGCGCCGGCCACCCGCTTGATCGGCACGGCCACGCCGGTGGAGGTCTCGTTGTGCGGGGTGCCGTAGGCGTCGACACCGGCCTCGGCCTCGAGCGTGGGCGCCGAGCCCGGGTCGGCCTTGCGCACGGTCGGCTCGCCGAGGAACGGCGCGGCCTTGACCGAGGCGGCGAACTTGGCGCCGAACTCGCCGAAGCTGGCGAACTGGGCCCGGTCGCGGATCAGCCCGAACGTCGCCACCTCCCAGAAGGCGGTGGTGCCGCCGTTGCCGAGGACGACCTCGTAGCCCTCGGGCAGGGAGAAGAACTCGGCGATGCCCCGGCGCAGCCGCGCGACCTGGTCGCGGACCGTCTTTTGCCGGTGGGAGGTGCCGAGGTAGGTGGTCGCCACGCCGGCCAGCGCCGACACGGACTCGGGGCGCACCTTGGACGGCCCGCAGCCGAAGCGGCCGTCGGCGGGCTTGAGGTCGTCGGGGATCCGGATGCTCGGTGTGTCAGCCACGGCGGACATCTTTCCACCGAACTCCGGCGGGCCGGGATACGGCCCGCCGGAGTGTAAGCAAGGGCACGCCGCCCGTGATCTTCTACAGGCCGTGCGGCACGGTGTCCCAGCCTTCGACGTCGGTGGGCTTGCGCGGTGCCGGGCCGACGTACGTCGCGGAGGGGCGGACCAGCCGGTTGAGCCCCTTCTGCTCCAGGATGTGCGCGCTCCAGCCGCCCATCCGCGCGCAGGTGAACATCGACGTGAACATGTGCGAGGGCACCTCGGCGAAGTCGAGCACCACCGCGGACCAGAACTCGACGTTGGTGGCCAGCACCCGGTCGGGCTTGCGGTTGTGCAGCTCCTCCAGCGCGGCCTTCTCCAGCGCCTCGGCGATCTCGAAGCGTGGGGCGCCGAGCTCCTTGGCGGTGCGGCGCAGCACGCGGGCCCGCGGGTCTTCGGCGCGGTAGACGCGGTGGCCGAAGCCCATCAGCCGCTCGCCGCGGTCGAGCACGCCCTTGACGTACCCCTCGGCGTCGCCGCTGCGCTCCACGGCCTCGATCATGTGCAGCACGCGCGAGGGCGCGCCGCCGTGCAGCGGGCCGGAGAGCGCGCCGATGCCGGACGAGATGCAGGCGGCCGCGTCGGCGCCGGTGGAGGCGACGACCCGGGCGGTGAACGTCGAGGCGTTCATGCCGTGCTCGGCGGCGGAGATGAAGTACGCGTCGACGGCCTTGACGTGCCGCGGGTCGGGCTCGCCGCGCCACCGCTTCATGAACCGCTCGACGATCGTCGAGGCCTTGTCGATCTCCTTCTGCGGCACGGCCGGCAGGCCCAGCCCGCGGGCCGACTGGGCGACGAACGACAGAGCGGTGACCGACACGCGGGCGAGGTCTTCGCGCGCCTGCACGTCGGAGATGTCCAGCAGCTGGGAAAGCCCCCAGTACGGCGCGAGCATCGCCACGGCCGACTGCACGTCGACCCGGATGTCGCCGGAGTGCACCGGCACCGGGAACGGCTCGGCGGGCGGCAGCCCGGGCCCGAATCGACCGTCGACCAGCAACGCCCAGACGTTGCCGAACGAGACCTGACCGATCAGATCTTCGATGTCGACACCGCGGTAACGTAGCGCGCCGCCCTCTTTGTCGGGCTCGGCGATCTCGGTCTCAAAGGCGATCACGCCTTCCAGTCCCGGCTTGAAGTCGGACATTTCGCTCTCCCGGATCTGCTATCGCCAAGCCACGGGGTGGCCGCGGCAGGTTGCGTGCCATCTTGCCTGGTGGGTAACTAAGTTTGCGAGTGCTGGGTCTTGTGGTACATGCGACATCATCCCTTTTCCGCCGAGTTAACGGGGGGTTACCCCTCGCGCCAAGAGGATGGGGCCGTGATCGCAGACACACCCGAGCCCGCTGACATGCGTCGCGACTACGGCACCGGGAAGGCGCTTTCTCGCGACGACCTGGCCCCCGACTGGTGGACCCAGTTCGATCGATGGTTCGCCGACGCGGTCGACGCCGGCCTGCCCGAGCCGAACGCGATGATCGTCGCCACCGCCGACCCCGCCGGCCGGCCCAGCGCCCGCACCGTGCTGCTCAAGGGGTACGACGAACGAGGCCTGGTCTTCTACACCAACTACGAGTCGCGCAAGGGCACCGAGGCGGCCGCCAACCCGTACGCCAGCGTGGTCTTCCCGTGGTTCGCGATGCGCCGCCAGGTCGTGGTCGGCGGCGCCGTGACCCGGGTGACCCGCGCGGAGACCGAGGCGTACTTCGCCACCCGCCCGCGCGAGTCCCAACTGGGCGCCTGGGCCAGCCCGCAGTCCCAGGTGGTGCCCGACCGGGCCGCGCTGGACCGGGCGTACGAGCAGACCGAGAGGAGGTTTCCGGAGCGGGTGCCGGCGCCCGAGCACTGGGGTGGGCTGCGTGTCGCGCCACACACCGTCGAGTTCTGGCAGGGCCGCACCGGTCGGTTGCATGATCGGTTGCGCTACCGCCGCACCGACGAGGGAGTGTGGACCATCGAGCGGCTGGCCCCTTGACGGATAGCCTCACCCGGCGCTCTGCTGGTCGCGCTCGCTTCGCTCGCTGGGCGCGCCGGGCGGCCGGCTTCCGCCGCCCTCGTCGCTCCGCTCCTCGGACCGGCGGTCGCCACCCCCGGCGCTGGGCGATCGACGTCCGACCGCTCAGCGTTCCCGCGTACCGGCGCATGTGGCTCGGCAACGCGGTCTCCTTCTTCGGCTTCCAGCTCACCGCCGTCGCGGTGCCGGTCGAGATGTTCGCGATCACCGAAGACTCGTTCTGGGTGGGCCTGCTCGGCGTCGCCGGCCTCGTACCGCTGATGGTCTTCGGCCTCTGGGGCGGCGCGGTGGCCGACGCGGTCGACCGCCGCCGGCTGCTGCTGGCCAGCTCCACGCTGATGTGGGCGTCGACCGGCGGCCTGCTGGTGCAGGCGCTGCTTCAGGTGGGCAGCCCGCTGCTGCTGCTCGGCTTGGTGGCGGTGCAGACGATCGCGTTCGCGATCAGCTCGCCGACCCGGCAGGCGATCATCCCGCGGCTGGTCGGGCCGGAGCTCGTGCCGGCGGCCAACACGCTCAGCTTCACCACCACCAGCGGCAGCGCGGTGGTCGGGCCGCTGGCCGCGGGCCTGATCTTCGGGACCTTCGGCACGGACACCGGGCTGCCCATCGCGTACGGCGTGGACGCCCTGTTCTTCGCCATCTCCTTCTGGGCCACCCTGCGCCTGCCAGCCATCCCGCCCGGCGTCGAGCGGGCCACGATGGGGCTGCGCAGCGTCGTGGACGGCATCCGCTACCTGGCGACCACGCCGGTGCTGCTGCTCTCGTTCGCCATCGACCTGATCGCGATGGTGCTGGCCATGCCGCGGGCGCTGTTCCCCGAGGTGGCCGAGGACCGGTTCGGCGGCGGCGCCGCGGTCGGCTGGCTCTACAGCGCGATCGCGATCGGCTCGGTGATCGGCGGGCTGACATCGGGCTGGATCGGCCGGGTCCGCAAGCAGGGCGTGGCGCTGACCGCCGCGGTGGTCGCCTGGGGCATCGCGGTCGGAGTGTCCGGCTTCGCCCGCCACCTGTGGCTGGTGGTGCTGCTGCTCGCCTTCGCTGGCGCGGCCGACCTGGTGAGCGCGGTCTACCGCCAGTCGATCCTCCAGACGTACGCGCCGGACCGCTTCCAGGGGCGCCTTCAGGGGGTGTTCATCACGGTTGTCGCCGGTGGTCCGCGGCTGGGCGATTTGCGGGCCGGTGCGATGGCCGGGCCGTGGGGCGTCACGCTCGCCTGGGCCGGCGGCGGGTTCGCGGCCGCGGTGCTGGCGTTGGTGCTGGTGCTGGCCTTCCCCGCGCTCCTGCGCTACCAGATATCGTCAGCCGATGGACAACGGTAGGACCCCGCTCTCCGGGGCACAGTGGACGATCGCGGCCGAAGGCCACGAGGCCGTCGTGGTCGAGGTCGGCGGAGGGCTGCGGCACTACCGGTGGCGCGGGGTCGACTACGTGGACGGGTACGGCGACGACGAGCTGCCGCCGGGCTGTGCCGGACAGATCCTGGCGCCCTGGCCCAACCGGATCCGTGACGGCCAGTACACCTTCGGCGAGCGGCAGCTCCAGCTCTCGATCACCGAGCCGATCCGCAACAACGCGATCCACGGCCTGGTCAACTGGCAGCCCTGGACGTTGGCCGAGCGCTCGGCCGACGCGGTGACGATCGAGTGCGCGATGCCGGCCCAGCCGGGCTACCCGTGGCCGCTGCGGCTGCGCGCCGAGTGGCGGGTCGGCGGGGACGGGCTGCGGGTCACCCACTCGGTCACCAACGCCGCCCACGAGCCGTGCCCGTTCGGCTTCTCCGTCCACCCTTACCTGCGCCTGCCCGGCGCCCGCGCCGACGACCTGCTGCTGCGCGTGCCGGCCCGCAGCCGCGTGCTGGTCGACGGCCGGCTGCTGCCGATCGGCGCGCAGAAGGTGGCCGGCACCGAGTTCGACTTCACCGAGCCGCGCCGCATCGGCACCACGGTGTTGGACACCGCGTTCGGCGACGTCGACCGGCGCGAAGACGGCGGCTCCGCCGTCACCCTGTCCACATCGGATGGAGAGCACGCGGTCACGATCTGGGGCGACGCCGCGTTCGGCTGGTGGCAGGTGTTCAGCAGCGACACGCTCACCGGCGACCGGTTCCGCCGCGCGGTGGCGATCGAGCCGATGACCTGCGTGCCCGACGCGTTCCGCTCCGGGCGTGGGCTCGTCGTGTTGGAGCCGGGCCAGACCTGGAGCGGCACCTGGGGCATCACGCCGTCCGCGGGCGGCTGAGCCGGGGTGGAGTTCCGCGACGTCGTGCGGCGCCGGCGGATGGTTCGCAACTACGACCCCGACCGTCCGGTGCCGCCCGAGGTGGTCGACCGCCTGCTCGCCCACGCCACCCGGGCGCCGTCCGCCGGATTCTCCCAGGGCTGGGGGTTTCTGGTCCTGGAGGAGCCCGCCGACCGGGAGCGGTTCTGGGCCACCACGACACCCGAGGGGCAGGCGATGACCGGCTGGCTGGCCGGCATGCGCCGCGCCCCGCTGCTCGTGGTCGCGCACTCCAACCGGTCGGTGTACCTCGACCGGTACGCGGAGCCGGACAAGGGCTGGACCGACCGCGACCCGGGCCGCTGGCCGGCGCCGTACTGGGACATCGACGCCGGCTTCGCGAGCATGTTGATGCTGCTCACGGCCGTCGACGAGGGCCTGGGCGCGTGCTTTTTCGGCATCCCGCCGGCGCGTATCGCGGCGTACCGGGAGCAGTTCGGGGTGCCGGCGGACTTCTCCCCGATCGGGGCGATCACGGTCGGCTATCCGGCCCCGGACCGCCGCTCGCCGTCGCTCAAGCGCGGCCGGCGGCCACCCGACCAGGTCATCCACCGTGGGCACTGGACTGGACAGCGTGCAATATAGCCGACATCAGGGAACAAACCGAGGTGTCGGCGCCGGTCGCTAGGCTGGCATGCGGTCGACACCGGTAAGAGCCGGCACAGGTAAGAACGGTACGGCGACATGGGAGGGGAGCGTGCCGTCGTGATCTTCAAAGCGGTTCGGGACGGGCGTCCGTATCCCGACCACGGTCTGACGCTGAAGCAGTGGGCGGAGATCCCGCCACGGCCGATCCGGATCGACCAGCTCATCACGACAAAGCGCGAGCTCGCCCTCGACAAGCTCCTCGCCGAAGACTCGACCTTCTACGGCGACCTGTTCCCGCACGTCGTGCAGTGGAACGGCGGGCTCTACCTCGAAGACGGCCTGCACCGGGCGCTGCGCGCGGCCCTTCAGCAGCGCAACCAGATCCACGCCCGAGTGCTGGTGCTGACCTGATGCGCGCACTGCCGCTCGACCTGATCGACGTCGACTCGCTGCACACCGACGAGGAGCGGCAGATCCGCGCCGTCGTGCGCAAGGTCGTCGACAGCCTGGTGCGCCCGCACGTCGCCGAGTGGTACGAGCGGGGGCAGGTGCCGGCCCGCGACCTCGCGCTGGAGTTCGGCAAGCTCGGCCTGCTCGGCATGCACCTGACCGGATACGGCTGCGCCGGCGCCTCCGCCGTGGCGTACGGGATGGCCTGCCTGGAGCTCGAGGCGGGCGACTCGGGCGTGCGTTCGCTGGTCTCGGTGCAGGGCTCGCTGGCCATGTACGCGATCTGGCGCTTCGGCAGTGCCGAGCAAAAGTCGCAGTGGCTGCCCCGGATGGCCGCCGGCGAGGCGCTGGGCTGCTTCGGGCTCACCGAGCCCGATCACGGCTCCGACCCGGCGTCGATGACGACGCGGGCCCGTCGCTCCGGCGATGACTGGCTGCTCAGCGGCACCAAGATGTGGATCACCAACGCGCCGGTCGCCGATGTGGCGGTGGTCTGGGCGCGGGCCGAGGAGGCCGTGCGCGGCTTCGTCGTGCCGATGGACTCACCCGGCGTCACTGCCCGCGAGATCCAGCACAAGATGTCGCTGCGCGCCTCCTCGACCGGTGAGCTGGTGCTCGACGACGTGCGGCTGCCCGCCGACGCCGTGCTCCCCGAGGTCGAGGGGCTGAAAGGCCCGCTGTCCTGCCTGACCGAGGCCCGCCAGGGCATTTCCTGGGGCGCGCTGGGCGCGGCGCGGGAGTGCCTGCACACGGCGCTCGACTACGCGGTGTCGCGGGAGCAGTTCGGCCGGCCGATCGGCGCCTTCCAGCTGACCCAGGCCAAGCTCGCCGACATGGCGGTCGAGCTGCAAAAGGGATACCTGTTGGCGCTGCACCTCGGCCGCCTCGCCGACGCCGGCAAGGTCCGCCCCGAGCAGGTCAGCGTCGCCAAGCTCAACAACGTGCGGGAGGCCCTCGCGATCGCCCGGCAGTGCCGCACGATCCTCGGCGCCAACGGCATCAGCGGTGAGTACCCGGTGCTCCGCCACGCCAACAACCTGGAGAGCGTGCTGACCTACGAGGGCACCTCCGAGATCCATCAACTTGTCATCGGGCAAAAGCTGACCGGCCTGTCGGCGTTCGGCTGAACGTGCGAGTGTCGCACCCGGGCCGTACCGTTCTCTTAAGGGTCTCTTAAGCCCAGTCTCAAGAGGACGGTGATCGGGACATGGACCACCCGACCAGCGAGTTTTCCGAGTATCGAAAGGGTCAGGCCACGGCGGAGGAGTCACGGCCCGACCCGCGGTTTCACGACGACGAGGAGACCACGCCCGAGACACCCCGCGCGCGCCGCGGCCGGGCCCTGTTCTGGCTGGCCGGCGCGGTCGGGCTGATCGTGGTCCTGGTGCTCAGCGTCCAGGCGGTCGGGCTGTGGCCGAGCTGGCGTAACCCGTTCGCCCAGGAGACCAAAGACCGCAGCCAGCCGCCGCTGCTTCAGTCCATCCAGGATCTGAGCCGCTACGTGGCCGCGGAGGGCAATTTCCAGGTCGTCATCGACCTCGAAAAAGACCGCAAGTACGTGCCGGACTTCCTGGTCAACCAGCGCACGCTCTTCGTCGGTGCGGGCCGGGTCGAGGCCTACGTCGACTTCGGCAAGATCGGCGACGGCGCGATCGTCGAGTCCGCCGACCGCACGTCGGCCGAGGTCACGCTGCCCGGGCCGCAGCTCACCGAGGCCTCGCTCGACCTGGAAAAGAGCTACGTCTTCGCCGAGGAGCGCGGCCTGCTCAACAGGCTCGGTGAGGTGTTCGGCGGTGATCCAAACCGCCAGCAGGAGGTCTACCAGCTGGCCCAGGAGCGGATCACCGGGGCCGCGCGAGACAGCGGCCTCGTGCAGCGGGCCGAGGAAAACACCCGCAAGATGCTTGAAGGCCTGCTGCGATCACTCGGTTACACACAGGTCAAGGTCACCTATACCGCCGCATAGCGGCGGGTGCGGTCGCGGCGCCACCCGCTATCCTCATGCGGGTGGCGCGAGCCTTTGCGCTTGGCGACGCGCCGGGCGAGGATCAAAACATCGCGCGTAGAGTGCGCCGGCAAGGACAATCAGCGTTGTGACCGGGAGTATGCCTGTGGCCAGCACCGTGGCGAAGGACGACGTCGACATCGAGGTCACCGTCCTGTTGCCCTGCCTCAACGAGGCGGAGACGCTCGAGGTCTGCGTGACCAAGGCGCGCCGCGCGCTCGACGACCTGGGCGTGGTCGGCGAGGTGCTGGTCAGCGACAACGGCTCGACCGACGGCTCGCAGGACATCGCGATCAAGGCCGGCGCCCGGGTCTCGCACGCGCCGGTCCGCGGATACGGCGGCGCGCTGCTCAACGGCATCGCCGAGGCGCGCGGTAAGTACATCATCATGGGTGATGCGGACGATTCGTACGACTTGTCCAATCTTGAGCCGTTCATCCGTGAGCTCCGGGCCGGCCACGACCTGGTGATGGGCAACAGGTTCCGCGGCGGCATCGCGCCCGGCGCCATGCCCCCGCTGCACCGCTACCTGGGCAACCCGGTGCTCTCCTTCCTCGGACGTCGCCTGTTCGGCAAGAGCCTGAGCCACGTGGGTGACTTCCACTGCGGCATCCGCGGCTTCAACCGCGACCGCATCCGCCAGCTGGGCCTGTGCATGCCGGGCATGGAGTTCGCCTCCGAGCTGGTCGTGCGCGCCGCGCTCAACGACTACGACATCGTCGAGGTGCCGACCACCCTCCAGCCCGACGGCCGCAGCCGCCCGCCACACCTGCGCACCTGGCGTGACGGGTGGCGCCACCTGCGGTTCCTGCTGGTCTTCGCGCCGCGCAAGACGCTGATCTGGCCCGGCGCGATCATGTTCGTCCTCGGCCTGATCGGCACGTCGATCCTGACCGTCGGCCCCCTGCGAGTGGCCGGCGTCGGCTTCGACATCAACACGCTCGTCTACACCTGCCTGGCCATGCTCGTCGGCACCCAGCTGCTGATGTTCGGCGCGTTCGCCCTGATCTATGGGCACAACGAAGGCATCACCAGCGAGCGCCAGTCCGACCGGTGGATCCGCCTGATCCGGCTCGAGACCTGTACGGCGGTCGGCGTGCTGCTCGTGCTGATCGGCCTCGCCGGCAGCATCCTGGCGTTCTCCGCCTGGGGCTCGCGCGGCTTCGGCGCCCAAGACCTCGGCGAAGCGCTCCGCGTGGTGCTGCCCTCGTCGACCTGCATCGGCGTCGGCGTCACCGTGATCTTCGCCGGCCTCTTCTCCAGCCTGCTGAGCCTGCGCCGGGTCAACTCACCCGTGGTGAGCCCGGCCGGCGAGTTCGCCTCCACCAACGCCTGACCAGGTCGCGCGAGGACGAACGTGAAGTCGGAGCGTTCGTCGCACTATTGATACGATCGCTCCATGTCTAGGCGTACTGCCCTGGCTTCGATCAGCCAGGTTGCTGGTGAGCAATGGGGCATGATCACCGCTGGACAGGCTCGGCGTGTTGGCGTGTCGCGTCAGGATCTGAGCCGACTGGTCGATGACGGGACGCTTGCCGTCGCTGATCAGGCCACACGCGTGTACCGGCTCACGGGCGTGCCCGAAGACCCCGACCTCGACCCGCTGCGAGCGGCCTGGCTGCAACTCGGCGGTGCCAAATCATGGCATGAACGCACCGCTATCCCGGACGTGGTCATCAGCCATCGCAGCGCGGCACACCTGCGGCGACTCGGCGACCTGATTCCACATGAGCACGAGTTCTACGCCACCACCCGGCTGCGTCCTCGGCGCAGCGACATCAAACTGCGTGTGCGTTCGAAGATTGCCCCAAAGAGTTGGGAGGTCTGGGGCGGGCTGCCGGTGCGTACCGTGCCGGGGCTCATAGACGATCTGCTCAGCGACCACGAGGACGAATCGGCGGTGGCTCAAGTCGCACGGGATGCGCTCGAACGGGGCCTCCTCCGCGGAGATGCGCTCGAGGCAGCCATCGAGCCGTACGCGGTGGCCTACGGTCACTCGGACCCAGCAGAGTTTCTTCGGATACTCGTCGGCACAACGGATCCGTCGTGACCGGGACAAAGTTCCAGTACGAGACGCCCTCGGCGTTCAGGAAAGCACTCAAGGACCGCTTCGGGCAGATCGCGCGTACGGACCGACGCTACTCAGTCGACGAACTCCAGCGCCAGTTCGCCTATGACCGCGCCCTCGCCCGACTGTTCAGCTCCGCTGACGCCGACCGGTGGGTACTCAAGGGCGCAGGAGCGCTCCTGGCCCGGCTCGCCACGGCCCGGCACAGCAAGGACGTCGATGTCTTCTTCAACGCCGCGGACGCCGATGTCGACGACGCTCTCGACGCGCTCCAGACCGCGCTCCGCATCGACCTCGGCGATCACTTCGACTTCGACATCACCCGAGTCATGCCACTCCAAGAGGAGGCCAAGGGAGCCCGGGTGTACCTCAACGCACGACTCGGCCCGACGCCGTCCGCGACCTTCCACATCGACGTTGTCGTGGGCACCGCGATGACCGGCACACCAGACGTCGTCGCGCCACTGACACCACTCGACATAGAAGGGCTCGTCCGGCCGCACTACCGCGTCTTCCCGGTCGCCGACCACCTTGCAGACAAGCTCTGCGCCATCTTCGGCACGTACGCCCGGGACGGACAGCCAGCCAGCAGTAGCCGGGTGAAGGACCTCGTCGACATCGCGATCATCGCCACCACGCAGACCACCGGGGCCAAAACGCTGCGCATCGCCATCGTCACCAACGCGGCACTGCGCAGGCTCGATCTTCCCGAACGATTCACGTTGCCTGACCCGGCCGGCTGGGCCGCACGCTACCCACGCGCCGCAGCAGAAGCACCCGGCCCTATCCCGGACTACGACACGGCCGTACACCTCGCCAGCCAGATCTTCGACCCGATCCTCGACGCGACAGCGACCGGCGCATGGGACCCGTCGACACAGGCGTGGATCCCACAATGACGGGCGGTGGGAGCCGCACATGCTCGTCGGTGTGTGTTCGGCGGGCCTGGGTTGGGTTGTGAAGCGCGGAGGGTGAGGCCGCGGGAGCAGCGGTCCGGACCACCGCGGACATCGCGGTAGCTCAAATCTGGAAAAAGATCGTCTAGTACGTCGTGGCGTACCGCTCCTCGTTGGGCATGATGATCCACAGCGCGATGTAGATGACGAACTGCGGGCCGGGGAGCAGGCAGGAGATCAGGAAGATCAGGCGCATCGCGTTCGGCGAGATGCCGAAGCGGCGGCCGAGGCCGGCGCACACGCCGGCGATCATCCGGTTGTCTCGGGGTCGTACGAGTTTCGTCCTCATGTATCCACGGTATGAGCGGCCCGGCCCACCCGCCTCCGCAGCGCGGCGGACCCCGCCCTGAACAGCGGCTGAGGGCTTTCCCTGACCTGGCTGGTGGCTGCTAACCTGGCCGGCGTCAATTCCTGGGGTAGGGCGGCTCATCGATGTTGGGTGTCATCGTCACCTCCGGGCTGGAGCTGACCGCCGGGCCCATCTCGGAGCAGTTGCGCGCCGCTGGCGTAAACAAGGTCGTGGCGGTGCCGGACCTCGCCGGTCTGGCCGGGATGGCGAGCACGTCCGACGAGCCGCTGCTGATCTGTGCCGACGACCTCGTCGCGCACACCGCCGTGCTGCGGCACCTGGCCACCAACCCGGCTGGTTCGACGGTGGCCCTGGTGGTCGAGGCCGGGTCCGGGTCGCGCGGTGAGCGGGTCCGCGAGGAGCGCGGCCGGCTGGTGCCGGGCGAGCCCAACGCGGCCTTCGGCGGTGCCCTGCGGGTGGACCCGCCCGACCTGCCCGACCTGATGGCCGCCGCGCGCGGCGGGGTCGGCGTCGGCCTCGACGCGCTGCCTGCGTCCCTGCGTGGCGTGGGCGTCACCGTCTTCAGCCAGCGGGTGCGCCAGCTCGTCGCGGCCCGCGCTCGGGACGGCGTGGCCCGCGCGGCCGCGCAGGCGACGATCGCCGAGATCCAGCCGGAAGAGGTGGAGCTGCGGCTGGCGGTGCGGGAGCGCGACGACCTCGTCGCCACCTATCTGGTCAGCTCCTGGTCGCCGCGGCTGACCGGGTGGGCGGCGCGGGTCGGCCTCGGGCCCAACACGGTCACCGCTGCCTCGGTCGCGTTCGTGGCGGCCGCCGCGCTGCTGTTCTGGGCGGGTGGGCGGCCGGCGTTGCTGCTCGGCGCGGCGATGCTCTACCTCGGCTTCGTGCTCGACCGGGTCGATGGCCAGCTCGCGCGGTACACGCGGCGGTTTAGCCCCTTCGGCGGGTGGCTGGACACGATGGCCGACCGGGTCAAGGAGGCCGTGGTCTTCGCCGGCCTGGCGGTCGGGGCGCAGGGTGACGGGTGGGCGCTCGCCGTCGGCGTGTTGCTGCTGATCACCGTGCGGCGGCAGAGCGACACCTGGTACCTGGCGCTGCACGACGAGGCGGCGGCGCGTGCCACACCCTCGACCGGGCGGCTGGGCCGGCTCTCCCACCGGGTGCAGTCCGACCAGGGCTCGCCGGCGTACTGGCTCAAGCAGACCGCGCTGTTTCCGACCGGCGCCCGGTGGGCCGTGATCGCGGTGTGCGTCGCGCTCTTCGACCAGCGGGTGGCGCTGGTGGCGGTGCTGGTCTGCGCCGTGCTCTCGGCCGCGTACACGCTGGTCCTGCGCACCGCACGCGCGCTGTCGATGCGGGTGCCGGTCTTCGCCTCCGCCGACCCGACGCTGTACCGCGACGACGGTGCCGCCGCCCACCTGTTGCGCCGCTGGTCGGTCCCGCCGCTGGCCGCGGCCGTGCTCGGAGCGGCCGGTGCGGCGGCGGCGCTGGTGGTGGCCCGGTCCGGCGGGAGTGACCTGGCCGTCGTGGCGCTTGGGGCGCTGGTGTTGGCTGCCGCGCTGGGTGCGTGGCACGCGCACGACGGCCCGCTGGACTGGCTGGTGCCGGCGGCGCTGCGCGCGGCGGAGCTGCTGTTCGTGGTCGCGGCGGGTGTGGCGTACGAGGTGCCGCTGCCCGTCGTCTACCTGTTGCTGGCCGCGCTCGCCCTGCACCACTGCGACTTCACGACCCGGCTGGAAAAGCGCGTGGAGGGGCCGCCGCTGCACAAGCTGGGGCTCGGCTGGGACGGCCGGGCGGTGGTGCTCGTGGTCGGCGCGGTCGCCGGGGCGGCCTCCGCCGCGTTCGCGATGCTCGGCCTGTACCTTGCGGCGCTCGTGGTGGTCGACGCGTGGCGTACGTGGAGTTACGGCGCGGCAGGGCGCTGACGCGTCATTCCTGCCGGTTTGGTGTCCCATAGCCGGGGGTACGGAAAAACTCGGCTGAACTGGGCAGTAATCACCCTGTCACACCACGAACATGGCACGTTTACCCGATGGGCTGAAGCCGTAACGATCGTCACAGTTACCTATTCGGGGGCCGGCAACGAAGCTGCGGGGAGGTGACGGTGACCACCGTCGCACTCAAGGACGTCACCAAGGTTTTCCCAGATGGCACAGTCGCGGTCGACAACGTCAGTCTTGACGTTAACGACGGCGAATTTATGGTGCTCCTGGGCCCGTCAGGCTGTGGCAAGTCGACGGTGCTCCGCATGGTCGCCGGGCTGGAAGACCCCACCACCGGAGCGATCTTGCTAGACGGCGAGCTCGCCAATGATCTTCCTCCACGCGACCGGCGAATCGCGATGGTTTTCCAGGATTTCGCGCTATATCCCCACATGACTGTTGGGGAGAATATTGGTTTTCCTCTACGTCTTTCCGGCGTCGACCAGCTGCCGCGTGGCGAGCGGGTGGCCGACGTGGCGAGCGCTCTCGGCATTGGCGACGTCCTCGCCCGCAAGCCCAGCCAGCTCTCCGGCGGCCAGCGCCAGCGGGTGGCGATGGGCCGGGCGATCGTGCGCCGGCCGGGCCTGTTCCTGATGGACGAGCCACTGTCCAACCTAGACAGTGGCCTGCGCGCCGAGCTGCGGGCGGAGATCTCCGGGCTGGTGCGCGAGCTGGGCGTCAGCACGATCTACGTCACGCACGACCAGGCCGAGGCGCTGACCATGGCCGACCGCGTCGCGATCATGCGCAAGGGCGTGCTCCAGGACGTGGGCACACCCACCCAGGTGTACGGGCGGCCGGCCACCCTCTACGTCGCCGCGTTCCTGGGCAGCCCCCGGATGAACCTGCTGGAGGCGTCGGTCTACGTGCACCTCGACCGGTACGTCGCGCTCAACCTCGGCGAGCAGGCCCTCTACCTGCCGTGGGACGACATCCGGGCGCGGGCGGTCGCGCACTACCACGGTGAGCGCATCGTGGTCGGCATGCGGGCGGAGGCGCTCACGCCGGTGGCGCCGGGCACGCCGGGCGACGTGCTTCAGGGACGCATCCGCTACCTGGAGCACCACGGGCACGAGTCGCTGGCGTTCCTCGACATCGGCGCCACCGCGATCCTCGTCGACGACCTGGGCGGCCCGGTCACCGAGACCGAGGGCGCCAACGGTGGCAGCCGGCTGCGCCGCTTCGGCCACGTGATGCAGCGCCTTACCGGCCGCGCGACCAGCGAGGCGGCGCGACCCGAGGCCACCGGGCAGGGCAGCCGCACCAGCGTGCTGAGCGACCCCGGCCGCCACCATCGCCGCCCGGCGGAGCTGGCGGTGCGGCTGGCGCCCTACCCCGCGGTGTCGGCGGGGCACCCGCTCGCCATTTCGGTGCGGATGGACGCCCTGCACTTTTTCGACGAGCGTGGCGATCGGATCGATGTGGGGTGGCGGTAGTCACACCCGCTGCCCTACCGTCAGCGGATGTCCGCTACGGTTCTGGATTGCTCGTGATCGAGCGCATCCTGCGCGACCGGCAGAGCATCTGGCAGCAGATCGTCGATGAGCGGGAGCTCGGCCAGTTGACCCGCCATATGCTGGCCAGCTCCGCCATCGCGCTCGCGCTTTACGGCGCGGTGCTGGGCGCCTTCCACAGTGTCCTGATGGCCCTCACGTCGGCGGTCAAGCTGCCGCTGCTCTTCCTCGTCACGCTGGCGATCTGCCTGCCGACGCTCTACCTGTTCAACCTGGTCTTCGGTGCGCGGCTGTCCGTGCGGCAGGCGCTCGCGATGGTGATGGTGGCCATCACGGTCACCGCGATGCTGGCCGTGGCGTTCGCGCCGATCAGCCTCTTCTTCCTCATCACGGCGCCTGACTACGGCTTCTTCAAGCTGCTCAACGTGGCGATCCTGACCCTGTCGGCGCTGGTCGGTCTGCGCTTCCTGACCGGTGGGATGCAGGTGCTCAACGAGCACGGCCTGCTCGCTCCCGCGACCCCCACCCTCGCGGCCGCGCCGGCGGCTCCCGCGCAGGCCCCGGTGCCGGCGGAGGTGGTGCCGGCCACGCCGATCTCCGCCGTGCCCGCGACCACGGTGCCCGCCACGCCGGTGCCCGCGACAGCCGTGCCTGCCACCAGCGCCGTCAACGGCGGTGCGGCGTCCACTGTGGTCAGCGCGCCGCTGCCACCGCCGCCGCCGATGACCACGCCGGCATGGGACCCCGCGTCGCGCCCCATCTTCGCCAACGCCGGCCCGCGCCCGCACCACCCGCCGCCGCGCGACGGACAGCGTCCGGCGAGCATGACCCTGCTGTACATCTGGATCATGCTGTTCGGCTTCGTGGGCACCCAGCTCGCCTGGACGCTGCGGCCGTTCTTCGGCAGCCCGAACGAGGGTTTCGCGCTTTTCCGCAGCATCGAGGGCAACTTCTACGCCGAAATCCTGAAGACCATCGCCAACCTCTTCTGACGTCTCGTCGATCAGGGACTTGGGGGCCCTCCACCAAGTCCCTGGCCGACTCTGGTCCAGCCCCGATTCATACAGATGTGAGCTACCGCGGCGCCCGTCGTGGTCCAGACCGCTGCGCGGGGCCCCCGGGGAAACGTGGAGCGCAGCGGAGCGTTTTCTTGGGGTGCATTTCCCGCTGCCTCACCCGTCCGCCGTTGGTCACGCTCACGCCGGACGCCCTGCCCGGCCACCGGGGCCGGGCAGGAGACGGGTGTGCGCGCGGATCGCCTTTGCTCCGCACCCCCATAGTCGCCACCCACGCCCATGCGGCTGAACCGCCCGACCGGTTTCCTCCCGGGGTGCAGAGCAAAGGGATCCCGCACACCCCACGGACCGCGGCCCGTCGGCCTGGGAAGCTGTCGACCCGGACGCACAGACGAGGCAGCTCGACAGCGTAGGCGTGAGCGTGACCAGCGGCGGACGGGTGAGGCCGCGGGAGCAGCGGTCCGGGCCACAGCGGACATCGCGGTAGCTCAAATATGTATGAATCGGGGCTGGACCTGGAGTCGGCCAGGGACTTGGTGGAGGGCCCCCAAGTCCCTGATCGACGAGACGTCAGGACGGGTGGATCTCGGGGGAGAGCAGGTCGAGCAGCGCGGACTTGATCGGTGGGCGGGAGCCGAAGACCAGCAGGAACATCGCCTCGCGGACCAGGCGCTGGGCGTGGTGGTCGCGAAGGACAGACCGCGCGCCGCTTGCCACCGTCAGCGTGGTCGCCGCGCGCATCGCGAACGCGGACGCCGCCGCACGCGCGGCCGGCAGCGTCTCGGGGGTGGCGGCGTCGAGCGCGGCGCGGCACGCGTCCAGCTCCGCGGCCAGCGAGGTCGGGCCGAGCAGGCGGGTGGCGCGGGCGGCCACGCCGAGGGCGAAGGAGCCGTTCATCCGCAGGCCGGCGGCGTCACGCGCGCCCCACTCGGCGAACGGGAGGGTGGTGGTCACCCGCTCGGCCGGCACGAAGTGGCCGTCGAAGGTGACCTCGACGGTCGTGGCGGCGTTCGCGGCGACGAGGTCGAGTGGCCGCGCGGCCAGCGTCGGACCGGGCACGGCGTCCACGAGGGACCAGATCGCCGTCTCGGCGTCGTCGCGGGCGGCGGTGAGCAAGACGTCGATCATGCCCCAGCCGGTGACCCACGGGCAGGTGCCGTCGAGCCGGTAGCCGCCGTCGACGGGCGTCGCGCGCACCGAGGGTGGGCCGGGGCGGAGGGCGCCCAGCGCGACGCCGGCCCGGCGCTCGCCGCGGCACAGCGGGTCGAGCCACTCCTCGATCAGGTCGGGCTGTGCGCTGTCGGCCACGGCCCGCACCGCACCGTGATGTTGCATCCACACGAACGTGGTGGCCAGGCAGCCGCTGGCCAGTGACTCCACGATCATCGGCGCGTCCGGCACGCCGGGCGGGCCGGCCATGCCGTAGAGGCCCGCGGATGCCAGCAGGTCGAGGTGGCCGGCCGGGATGACGCCCGTGGCGTCGACCTCCAGCGCGGCGGGGAAGAGCACGTCGTCGGCGATCTGCCGCGCCTTCTCGAGCGGGTCGGTCACGCCTGCACGGTACTCAGCGCTGTGGTCGCAGCGTCCAGATCACCGTCATCTCGGCCGTGGTTTCGCCGTCTTCGGTGGCGATCTCGACCAGCACCGGAAACTGCGGGCGGGTGCCGGCCTCCAGCTCGGCGGCCACCTCGGCGGCCGGGCGGCCCAGGCGGGCGGTGGCGCGGATGGCGCCGAGCGCCAGCCGCTTGTACGCGATGTCGGCGCGGACGGCCAGCGGCACCGCCCGGTCGAGCAGGTCGGCGAACGCGGCCAGCACCACCGCGCCGGACGCGGTCTCGCCGAGCGTGAAGATGGCGCCGGCGTGCGGGCCACCGACGTGGTTGTGCGTCGCGGGTGAGTCGGGCAGGCGGACGACCGTGCGGACGCCGCCGTCGCCGTCGGGTGCGGCGTCGACGAACTCGAAGCCGAGCGTGCGGGCGAACGGCACCGCCTGGAGCATCCCGGCTCCAACGGCCTGCGCGTCGATGGACATGCACCAGATGTTACCCGCAAGTAACCCTGGAAGGGACCCCCAATTGGCCCCGAGAACGTGGACGCGCGCCCAGATAAGTAGTCAAGCTACATGTAGAGAGATAAGGAGTGGTGATGAAACGAGTGTTGCTCGTGAGCGTGGCTACCGCCCTCGCACTGTGCTGCGGCGGCGGGGCGGTGGCCGCCGCCGTGGCATGGAGCCGCGCGGGCCTCGACACCGCGGGCCAGGTCGACTTCCGAAACCCGCTCAAGGTGCCGCCGCTGGCCCAGTCGCGGATCGACGGGCAGGGGCGCCGCGTGTTCGACCTGCGCGCCCAGCAGGGGCGTACCGATCTCGGGCCGGGCCAGCCCACCCGCACCTGGGGCTTCAACGGCGACCACCTCGGACCCACCCTGCGCGCCAAGCGCGGCGAGCAGGTGCTGGTGAACGTCGCCAACGGCCTGCCCGAGCCGACCAGCGTGCACTGGCACGGCATGCACCTGCCGGCCCGCATGGACGGCGGCCCACACCAGGAGGTACGGCCCGGCGCCACCTGGTCACCCACCTGGACGGTGGACCAGCCGGCCGCGACGCTCTGGTATCACCCGCACCCGCACGGCCAGACCGCCCGGCACGTCCAGCGCGGCCTGGCCGGCATGTTCATCCTCGACGACGAAAACTCCGCCAAACTGCCACACGAGTACGGCATCGACGACATCCCGGTGATCGTCCAGGACCACGAGTTCGACGGCGGCGGGCAGATCAAGGACAGCGGCGACACCGGCGACACGGTGCTCGTCAACGGGACCGTGGCGCCCTACCTGGACGTGCGCACCGAGCGGGTGCGGCTCCGGCTGCTCAACGCCTCGGCCGCGCGCACGTACTCCTTCGGGCTGTCCGACGGGCGGAGCTTCACCCTCGTCGGCACCGACGGCGGGCTGCTCCCGGCACCGCACGACATGGGCCGGATCCGGCTCTCCCCGGGCGAGCGGGCCGAGATCGTGGTCGCGATGAAGCCGGACAAGCGCGTCACCCTACGTAGTTTTCCGGCCAGTCTCGACAACCCCGTCTCCGACCGGTTCGCCGGCGGGCGGGACACCCTGGACGTACTCCAGCTGCGCACGGAAAGTGATCTGGCCCGGTCGGCCGAGGTCCCGGCCACACTCGCGCCGATCGAGCGGCTCGACCCCGCCGACGCCGTGACCACACGCGAGTTCACGCTCTCCGGACGGCAGATCAACGGCCGGAAGATGGACATGGGCCGGATCGACGCGGTGGTCACGAAGGACACCACAGAAATCTGGGAGATCACCAAGGAAGATGGCACGCCGCACAGCTTCCACGTCCACGACGTGCAGTTTCAGGTGCTCTCGGTGGGTGGCGAGCCGCCGCCGGCCGAGCTGAGCGGCTGGAAGGACACCGTGCTGCTGGCACCCGACCAGACCGTGCGGGTCATCGCGCGATTCGCCGACTACGCCGACCCGGACGTCCCCTACATGTACCACTGCCACGTGCTGAAACACGAGGACGCCGGGATGATGGGCCAGTTCGTGGTGGTCGAGCCGGGACAAAAGCCGGGCCGTCCGGACACTCACGGTCACCACAAAAGCCACGGGTGAGCCGGCAGTTTCATCAGACGTTCAGCGGTTACTCTGTCCGAGTGTTGGGACTCCCCGATGGCGTTACCGCCTGTTTGTTCGATCTGGACGGTGTGCTCACGCAGACCGCCAAGGTGCACAACGCCGCGTGGAAGGAGACCTTCGACGCCTACCTGCGCGCCCGTGCCGAGCGCACCGGTGAGCCGTTCCGCCCGTATGACGCCGGCGACGACTACAACAAGTACGTCGACGGCCGCCCGCGGGCGGACGGCGTGCGCACCTTCCTCGGCTCGCGGGGGATCACCCTGCCCGAGGGCACACCAGACGACCCGCCGGCCGCCGAGACGATCAACGGCATCGGCAACCGTAAGAATGAGTTGCTGCTGCGCCACATCCGCGACGACGGGGTGGAGGTCTATCCGGGCTCGGTCGCCTATCTGAAGGCGGTCCGCGAGTCAGGATTGCGTCGCGCTGTGGTCTCTGCAAGCGCCAATTGCCGCGATATCCTGACCGTCACGGGCCTCATCGACGAGGTCGAAGTGGTCGTCGACGGCATCGTCGCCCGACGCGACAATCTGCGCGGCAAGCCGCACCCCGATACGTTCCTCGACGCAGCTAAGCTGCTCGGCGTCGCGCCGTCGGCTGCGGCCGTTTTCGAGGACGCCCTGGCCGGTGTGGAGGCCGGCAGCGCCGGCGACTTCGGCTTGGTCGTCGGGGTCGACCGGGTCGGGCAAACCGACGCGCTTTACAAGCACGGCGCCCACGTCGTCGTGCGCGACCTCAGTGAGTTGCTGGAGAATCCATGATCCGTGAGCGGGCTTACCCGGTCGAGCCCTGGCACGTCCGGGAGACCCGGCTCGACCTCGATGTGCTGGCTCAGTCTGAGTCGGTCTTCGCGTTGTCCAATGGCCACATTGGACTCCGCGGTAACCTTGACGAGGGTGAACCACACGGGTTGCCGGGCACCTATCTCAACTCGTTCTACGAGCTGCGCCCCCTACCCTATGCGGAGGCCGGCTACGGCTTCCCGGAGTCCGGGCAGACAGTTGTCAACGTCACCAATGGCAAGCTCATCCGGCTGCTGGTCGACGACGAGCCCTTCGACGTCCGATACGGCGAGGTGCGCACCCACCAGCGCGTCCTCGACCTCCAGGCGGGCACGCTCGACCGCACGGTCGAGTGGGTCTCGCCGGCCGGGCGGGCGGTGCGCGTGCACAGCACCCGCCTGGTCTCCTTCACGCAGCGCGCGGTCGCCGCGATCTGCTACGAGGTGGAGGTGGCCGACGACCGCCCGCTGCGCCTGATCGTGCAGTCCGAGCTCGTCGCCAACGAGGAGCTGCCGGCCACCCGCAAGGACCCCCGGGTCGCCGCCGTGCTCAAGGCCCCGCTCAAGGCCGAGGAGCACCTGGCGACCGCCGCCGGCGGGCAGCTGATCCACCGCACCAAGAAAAGTGGGCTGCGGATGGCCGCCGCGATGGAGCACGAGATCGAGGGGCCGGAGCGCACGGTGATCAGCACCGAGGCCTACCCGGACTTCGCGCGCACCACGGTGGCGACCGTGCTCAAGCCCGGCGAAAAGCTGCGCGTCGTCAAGATCCTCGCGTACGGCTGGTCGAGCCGCCGCTCGTTCCCGGCGCTGCGCGACCAGGTCGGCGCGGCGATCGCCTCGGCCAAGTTCTCCGGCTGGGATGGGCTCGTCCGCGAGCAGCGCAAGTACCTCGACCAGTTCTGGGACGCGGCCGACGTCCGGCTCGAGGGCGACCCCGAGGTGCAGCAGGCGGTGCGCTTCGCGCTCTTCCACGTGCTCCAGGCCGGCGCACGCGCGGAGATGCGGCCGATCGCCGCCAAGGGCCTCACCGGTCCGGGCTACGACGGGCACGTCTTCTGGGACACCGAGACGTTCGTGCTGCCGGTGCTCACGTACACCCAGCCGGAGGCGGTCACCCACGGCCTGCGATGGCGGCACGCGACGCTCGACCTGGCCCGGGAGCGCGCGCAGACGCTGGGGCTCAAGGGCGCGGCGTTCCCGTGGCGCACGGTGCGCGGGCACGAGTGCTCCGGCTACTGGCCGGCCGGCACCGCGGCCTTCCACATCGGCGCCGACATCGCCGACGCCGTGCAGCGCTACGTCGTAGCGACAGGCGACCACGACTTCGAACGCGAGGTCGGCCTGGAGCTGCTCGTCGACACCGCGCGGCTGTGGCGCTCGCTGGGTCACCACGACCGGCACGGCGTCTTCCACATCGACGGGGTCACCGGCCCCGACGAGTACACCGCGGTGGTTAACGACAACATCTACACCAACCTGATGGCGCAAAAAAACCTCGTCGGTGCCGCCGACGCGGCCCTGCGCCACCCGGAGCAGGCCCGCCGGCTCGGCGTCGACGAGGAGGAGGCAGCGTCCTGGCGCGACGCGGCCACCGCCATGCACGTCCCGTACGACAAGGAGCTGGGCGTACACCAGCAGTGCGAAGAGTTCACCCGGCTCCAGGAGTGGGACTTCGCGGCCACCCCGCCCAGTGGCTACCCGCTGCTGCTCAACTACCCGTACTTCGACCTGTACCGCAAGCAGGTTCTCAAGCAGGCCGACCTGGTGCTCGCCATGCACTGGCGGGGCGACGCGTTCACCCCGGAGCAGAAGGCACGCAACTTCGCCTACTACGAGCAGCGCACCGTCCGCGACTCGTCGCTGTCGACGTGCACCCAGGCGGTCATGGCGGCCGAGGTGGGCCATCTGGAGCTGGCCCACGACTACCTGGGCGAGGCCGCGCTCATGGACCTGCACGACATCCACAACAACACCCGCGAGGGCCTGCACATCGCCGCGCTCGCCGGCGCCTGGCTGGCCGTCGTGGCGGGCCTGGGCGGCATGCGCGACCACGGCGGCAACCTGTCCTTCGCGCCACGGCTGCCCAGCCGGATCAACCACATGGAGTTCTCGCTGCTGTGGCGGGGCCTTCGACTCCGGGTCGCCGTCCAGCCGCACGAGGTGACCTACTCGCTGCGCAACGGCGGCGACGGCGCCAAGCTCGACCTCCTGCACCACGGGGAGCACGTCACGGTCACCAGCGACACCCCGCTGACCCTGGCGATCCCCGCGCTGGCACCGGTGGGCCCCCCGCCGCGCCAGCCCTTCGGCCGGGCCCCCGCCCGCCGCATGCCAGACCAGTAGGCAGACCGAAACGAAGCCCCGCGCCACCGCGCGGGGCTTTTTCGTAGCTCGAATCCTGGGTCAGAGCATCGAGATGTGTACGTGGTTCGTATGGTCGCTGGAGGGATCGCCGCCGGCGCCGCCGTAGGCCCGCCAGCCGGTGGCCGGGGACCAGAACTGGCGGTACCAGATCACGTACATCACGCCGAGACGGTCGGCGTTGCGCACGAAATAGGCGGCGAGGTTGTTGCCGTAGAGCCTGGCGGCACCGGTGGCGTCGCCGCCGAAGCTGTTCCTTTCCGAGGACCAGTCGCAGGCGCGGCCCTTCGGATGCTCGTACGGCCCGCCGGGGCGGTAGCAGCTGACGAAGCGGTCGAAGCCCAGCCGCTGGGTTTCCTTGAGCATGTGCAGCGTGCGCGGCGTGATGCAGCGGCCGGTCGTGGGGTCGCCGGCGGTGCAGCCCTGCGGGGAGAAGCCGCCGTTGCTGTTGCGGGGCGCGGGCCGGGCCACCGGGGAGGTGGCGCTGACGAAGCCGCCGGTCGCCTTGCCGCCGACCAGTTGGAGCGCCTTTTCCGCTTCGGACTTCTGCTTGGCCATGATGGCGAGCTGCTTCTGCTCTTCCTTGAGCTCGGCGTCAATCGCCGCCTTGGCGCGATCGGCCTGGTCGAGGGCGGCGTTGAGCCGGGCCAGGCGTGCGTTGTCGCGGGCGGCGAACAGGTCGAGGGTGGCCGCCCGCTGGAGGAACTCGTCGGGGGAGGAGCTGTTGAGCAGCACGCTCATCGGGCCGATGCGGCCGTTGCGGTAGGAGGCGGCGACCAGGAGCTGGATCTCGGGCTCCATCGCCTTGACCTTCTCCTGGGCCTGGTTCAGCTGGAGTTGGAGCTGTAGCTGCCGGCCGCGCGACTTGTTGACGGCGTTGCGGGCTTCGATGTATCCCTTGCTCGTTTCGGACAGCACGTCCCGCAGCAGCGGCGAGCTGCCCTCGTCACCGGGGTTGGGTTTCGGGGCGGCCGACGCGCCGAGCGGTCCTAGCGTCACCCCGGAAAGCAACGCGGCCGCCGAGGCGACCAGGGCTACGGCCAGCGACCAGCGCCGGCGACGTACGGGTGGCGTCATACGCGATTCCTCCCATCGGCCGCCGGCCGGGTTAGCTGACGGATTCGGGACGGAAGGATCCCTACCGCGGACCGCGGATTCACCCCAGTAACCTGGTTCCCCGACTCGCCCTGGGCGGGCGATTAGGCGGCGGTGTGCCGCCGACGCCGTGGGGGCGCCGCCGCGCGGCAGACCGCCGAAGAGCTTACCTGATCGACAGTGGACTCAGGCAGCGCTCTGACCAGGGAAAAGATTCGGTAGCCGCGTGTGGTTAATCGATGACGCGTGGTTCACTCGCGTTTCCTTCATTCCACAGTCGATCGAGGCCGGTCACACAGTAGGTGCGTGGCGCCTCGCTCTTCGTGGTGTCGGTCCATGTGGTGTCGCGGGTCGTGGCCACCAGTCGGGCCGCTTCACCGTCGACCCGGTAGACCGCGTAGCTTGCCGCGTCGCCATCCCAACGCAGGCGGGCACCGTCGACCTCCAGCTCCGGGGCCGGCGGGCGTTTGCCGGGCAGGTGTGCCATCGCCGGCACCAGCGCCGGCTCGGCGTAGTGGGCGGCCGCGTACCGGGACACCGCCCCGAGCCGGTCCGCCTTCACCTGGCGCGCGCTGAAGTGCACGCTGCCGGTGACCCGGTACTTGCGGTTGAGGGCGAGCTGCTTGTCGAGCTGGCCCGGGTCGCGCCACGCGCCTTTCTGCCCGATGCGGTAGTCGGCCTGGCCGACGTAGAGCTGCACCGGGCTGTCGGCCACCAGGTCGGACCACCAGGGCAGCAGCTTGGCGTAGTCGGCGATCGCGAAGCCGATGTGCCAGTACAGCTGCGGCACGATGTAGTCGACCCACCGCTCCTGCACCCAGCGTCGCGTGTCCGCGTAGATCGCGTCGTAGCTTTGCAGTCCTCGGGTGGGCGAGCCGAGCGGGTCGGTCGAGGCGTTGCGCCAGATGCCGAAGGGGCTGATGCCGAACTTCACCCACGGCTTGGCCGCTTTGATCCGTTCGTTGGTCTCCTTGACGAGCAGGTTGACGTTGTCGCGGCGCCAGTCGGCCTTGTTGTTGATGCCCCGGCTGTGTGCCTTGAACGCGGCCGCGTCGTTGAAGTCCTCGCGCCCCTTCGGGTAGGGGTAGAAGAAGTCGTCGAAGTGCACACCGTCGATGTCGTACCGGTTGACCGCGTCGAGGATCGAGTCCTCCACAAACTTGCGCGCCTCCGGGATGCCGGGGTTGTAGTGCAGCCGGCTGCCCTTGCCCTTGGCCGGGTAGGGCACCGCCCAGTCGGGGTGCGCGCGCAGCGGATGGTTGGGCGGCAGCTCCGCGAAGACGCCGGAGCGGCTCGCCTTGTACGGGTTGAACCAGGCGTGGAACTCCATGTTGCGGGCGTGCGTTTCGGCGATCATGAAGGCCATCGGGTCCCACCCCGGACCTTGCCCGTCGCTTCGCCCGGTCAGGTAGTACGACCACGGTGCGTAGTCGGACTGCCAGAACGCGTCGCCGGCCGGCCGCACGTGCACGAAGACCGCGTTGTGGCCGCGCCGCTGTGCCAGGTCGAGCCAGCCCCGGTACTCCGCCTTGACCTGATCCTCGGGTAGGCCGGGGCGGCTGGGCCAGTCGGTGTTGTTGACGGTGGTCAGCCACATGCCCCGCAGTTGGCGGTCGGCGGTGAGCGCGTGGCCGGCGCAGGTGCTGGTCACGGCGGCGGGCTCGGGGGCGGCACCTGGCCGGGTCTGCCAGCGAGCGATACCGACAGTGACGAGCACGGCGACCGCCAGCAGCACGGCTAGCTGGACCCGGGGGCGATGGTCCACCGCACCACTATGCCGTGACATCCCGGGATGGCGAAATGTCGTGCAACCGGCAACGGATGTCCATGCGTCTACGGGGTGATTGGTCGCGGCGAAGGAGGCACGGCGTGTTTGGGTACAAATCACGCATCGCGATCGCGATCGCGGCGCTGCTCCTGCCGATCGTCCCGCAACCGGCCGCCGCGTCCACTGTGGAGCCTGGGCCGTTGCCGGCCGGTCAGACCTACACGGTCACGCTGCTGAGCGGTGACGTGGTGACCGTGCACACCCGCGAGACCGGGTGCCCGGTGGTGAGCGTGCGACCAGCGACACCGGACGGCGTGCTCCAGCGCTCCTGCGGCCCCGACGGGCACGTGCGGGTGATCCCCGGCCGGGTCGCCTCGCTGGTCGGCGGGGTGCTCGACGAGGCCCTGTTCGACGTGACGACGCTGATCCTCCAGGGGTACGACGACGCCCGTACCAAGGAACTGCCGTTGATCGTGCGACCCGGCACGCAGGCGGCCGCCTCGCGGGCGCCGCTGGCGACGAGCCTGCGTGCCAAGCGTGACCTGCCCAGCGTGGCCGCGGTGGCCGGACGGCAGCCCAAGGCGTCCGGTGCCGCGCTGGTGAGCGCGCTGCCAGCGGCGGGCGCGCGGGTGTGGCTGGACCGCCGGGTGCGCGCCACGGCCACCACCACGACCCTCGACCGCCGGGTGCGCGCCACGGCCACCACCACCGCGACCCTCGACCGCAACATCACCCAGGTCGGCGCGCCGCGCGCCTGGGCCAGCGGGTACACCGGAGTGGGCGCGAAGATCGCGGTGCTCGACACCGGTGTGGATCCGAACCACCCCGACCTGGCCGGGCGGATCGCGGAAAAGGTCGACTTCACGGTCGAGGGCGGCGACGCGGTCGACCGGCACGGCCACGGCACCCACGTGGCGTCCATCGCGGCCGGCTCCGGCGCGGGTGCGCGCGGCGAGCGCAGCGGCATCGCGCCCGGCGCCACCCTGCTCGTGGGCAAGGTGCTCGGCGACGACGGCGGCGGCTTCGACTCCCAGGTCATCGCCGGCATGGAGTGGGCCGCCGCGCGCGCCGACGTGGTCAACATGAGCCTGGGCGGCTGGGAGCCGAGCGACGGCACCGACCCGATGTCGCAGGCCGTGGACACGTTGACCAAGCAGCACGGGACGCTGTTCGTGGCGGCCGCGGGCAACGACGGGTACGCCGACCGCCTCATCACCGCACCGGCCGCGGCGACCAGCGCGCTCACCGTCGGCGCGGTCGACGGCGGCGACCGCCTCGCCGCCTTCTCCAGCCGCGGCCCGGTGATCAACACCAACGCCGCCAAGCCGGAGATCGTCGCGCCCGGCGTCGACATCGTCGCCGCCCGCGCGGCCGGCACCGCGATGGGCCGCGTGATCGACGACCGGTACACCGCCACCTCCGGCACCTCGATGGCCGCACCCCATGTGGCCGGCGCGGCGGCGCTGCTCGTGCAGCGGCACCCCGACTGGGATGCCGGGCGGCTCAAGGCGGCGCTGGTGGGCGCGGCCGACCCGCTGCCCGGCGCCGACCCGTACGAGGTGGGCGCCGGCCGGCTCGACGTGGTCGGTGCCTTCGACGACGTGGTCGGCGGCCAGTCCGTGGTCAACCTCGGCGCGTCATCGCCATCCACAACGCTGACCTGGACCAACACCGGCAAGGCGATGGTCGCGCTCGCGCTGGACGTGCGCGTGGTGGACCGGCGGGGCGGATCCTTCCGGGCCGCGACGGTCTCGCCGCGGGTGCTGACCATCCCGGCCGGCGCCACCGGCTCGGCGCACCTGAGCATCGACAGGTCGCGGCTGGCACCCGGCTTCTACGCGGCCAGGGTCGGCGGCACGCTGGTCACCTTCTCCGTCGAGCCGCCGAGTCACGAGCTGACGCTCACGATGACCACGCTGCCCGACCCGCCGGACGCTTCGGATATTTCGGCCTTCGGCACCATCGTCAACCTCGACGACCCCGCGGCCTACGCGGTCCGCTTCGACCTCTCGCCCGGAGGCACCATCCGGATCCGGGTACCGGCGGGGCGGTACAGCGTGGTCGGATCGGTGTGGGAGTTCGGCGAACGGGAGCGCATGGCGCTCACCGGCGACCCCGACGTCACGGTCGACCGCGACACCGCGGTGGTGCTCGACGCCGCCTCGGCCCGCCCGGTCGGCATGGCGATCGAGGGCGTGCAGACCGAGGCCAGCGCGCTGGGCATCCTCTACGAGCAGCGCGGCCGCCGCGGCAGCGGCTGGGACGACTTCGCCTACGCCTGGGGCGAGGGTGCCCGCCGGCAGAGCGTGTTCGCGGTCCCCATGGAGCAGCCAGGCGTCGGCGAGTTCCGCGCGTACACGGCGGCCGGGCTCAACGCCGCCGGACCCGTGCTGTACGACGTGATCCACACGCACCCGTCCGGCCTGTCCGACTTCCTGCCCGTGGTCGGTACGGCCTCGCTGATCCGGATCGACCAGCGTTTCCACCGGCTCGACACACCGGACGCCGTGACCGGCCACAAGCGGTACGGCCTGGCGCCCTCCGGCCTCATCGTGCTGGAAGACTTCGCCACCGACGTCAGCGGTGATCGAGTGGACTACCTCTCGCCCGGGTACGCCTGGATCGACGAGGCCTTCTACGCGGACGGGGTGGTGACCCAGGAGCCGACCCGCACGTACGCGCCGGGCAGCCGGCACGAGAAGGTCTGGGTGCGGCAGCCGCTGCGCCCCGACTGGTACGACGCGGTCGACCCCTCGCCCAGCGACTGCGTGCCCACGCCGCCCAGCCGCACCCGCGGCAACCTGCACATCCAGCTCGTCGAGCTGACCGACCAGCATCAGCGCTTCGCCTGCTTCGACTGGGGCGCTGACGTACAGCGGCGGCTGGCCCTGTACCGCAACGGCACGCTGCTCGGCTCCACCGCGAGCACCATCGCCGACTTCGCCGTACCCGCGCCCGCGGCCACCTACCGGTTGACCTACGACCTGGACACGAGCGCGCTGCTGCCCGTGTCGACGCGGGTGAACACCGCGTGGACCTTCCGCTCGGCGGCGCCCGCGGGAACGGCGAGCGCGCCGCTGCCGCTGCTGTCGGTGGACTACGCGTTGCCGCTGGACGCGCTCAACCACCCGCGCGGCGGGCCGGCGGAGTTCACGGTGCACCAGGCCCACGGGGTGGCCCGGCAGAAGATCACGTCGTTCCGGCTGTGGGCTTCGCTGGACGACGGTGCCACGTGGCGGTGGGTATCGGTGCGCCCGTTCGGCGGCGACCGCTACCGGGCAACCCTCCCGGCCGGCTCGGCGGTCTCGCTGCGAGTCTCGGTGGCGGCCAGCGGCGGCAGCGGATTCGACCAGACGATCATCCGCGCGTACCGCACCCCCGGCGGTTGACCAGAGACTCCCTGATCAACCGACGTGGGTCCGCGACTCGGCGTGCGATGATCCTGGCCGTGTCCATGACTCGGCGATCCGTCCTCGGGGCCGGCCTGGCGGCTGCTGGCGCCGGGCTGGCCGGCTGCGGACCGCGGCCCGAGGCCTTGTGGGCCTCGCCGGCCTCCGCGCCCGCCTCCGCCGCGCCCCGGTCGACGGCACCGTCCGCCTCGCCGTCACCGTCGGCATCCGCGGCGGCGGCGGCCAAGAGCAAGCTCACCGCCGCGCTGGAACGCTTTCTCAAGCCGACCAAGGAGAACCCGAAGCACCCCACCTACGCCGGCGCGGTCGCGCTGGTCCTGGTCGACGGAAAGGTCCAGGCTCAGGCCGCGGTGGGCCACGCGCTGCGGTACACGGCAGGCCCGGTCGAGCTGCCGGCCGACAAGCGCGTGCCTATGCGCGCCGACTCCGTCTTCGACCTGGCCTCGCTCACCAAGGTGTACACGGCGATCCTGCTGCTGCGGCAGGTCGACAAGGGCAAGCTTGACCTGTCCGCGCCGGTCGTGAGCTACCTGCCGGACTTCACCGGCAAAGACGCGGTGACGGTCCGGATGCTGCTGACCCACACCAGTGGCCTGCCGGTCGGCGCCACCGTCGCCGGCCTGCCCGACCTTGCCGCCAAGCGCAAGGCGGTGCTGGCCACGCCCCTGCTCAAGGGTGCCGTGCCGGGCAAGGTCTTCCGCTACTCCAGCACCGGCCTGCTGGTCGCCCAGCAGCTGGTCGAGAAGGTCACCGGCATGACGCTCGACCGCGCGCTCAAGGCGGAGCTGACCGGCCCGCTCGGCCTGCGTGACACCGGGTTCAAGCCGCTGGGCTGGGTCTCCTCCAAGCAGCGGCTCGTCGCGACCGACGCGCGCTCGTCACGCGGCCTGCTCCGCGGCGTGGTACACGACGACGTGGCCAACCAGTTGGGCGGCGTGGCCGGCAGCGCCGGCATCTTCGCCACCGCCCGCGACGTGGCCGCGGTCGGGCAGATGCTGCTGGACGGCGGCGGTGACGTGCTGTCCACCGCGACCGTGAAGGCGATGCTGACCAACGCCAACCGCGGCCTGCCCGCGGTCGACCCCGAGCGGCCGGGGCGCCCCTCGGACCACGGGCTGGGCGTGGTGCTGCGGCAGCCCTGGTTTATGGGGCGGCTCTCCACGCCCGCGACCTTCGGGCACACCGGTTTCACCGGGACGTCGCTGCTGGTCGCACCCGAGCGGCGGCTGGTGCTGGCGCTGCTGACCAACCGCGCGCACCCCAACTGGAGCTGGGCCAACCCCGACCCGATGCGCGTGGCGATCGCCAACGCCGTCGCCGACCTGGTCCGGTAGCGGCTACTCCTCTTCCCAGGCCGACCAGGGCACGCGCCGCAGACCCGGATCGACCGCCTCGTCCTGGGAGACGACCGGGATCGGCATCGCCTCTTCGCGGATCTTCGAGCGGGCCATCCGCTCCCAGTCGTGCAGGAAGACCCGCTCGTAGTACTGCGCGATCTCGGGGCGGCGGATCAGCAGGCTCGCGTCGCGGTTGACCTGCACGCCCTGGTCGGTCCAGTTGTGGCTGCCGAGCAGGACGGTCTCGGAGTCGATGACGATCCCCTTGGTGTGGCAGCCCTCCTGCACCCGAACCTTGGTCATGTCGAAGCCCGCGGCCTGAAGGGATTCCAGCTTCTTCCGGATCGACCCGATGTCGCGCAGGATGATCCGGACGTCGAGCGCCGGGTCCTGCGAGTACTCGGCGAGCAGGCGCAGCATCTCGGCCCACGCCGGCGATGGCTGGAGCACCGGGTTGAGCGACTGGTTCTGGAAGTACAGCTTTTGCTGTGGCCGCTCGCGCAGCAGGCCGAGCACGACCTCGGCGTAGTTGTCCGGCGTGAGGATCGGCTCGATCGTCAGCGGGTCGGCCTCGTCGAAGGAGAACCGGGCCGGGGCGAAGACGTCCGGCGCCCGCCGGGCGGCGGCTTCGAGGTCGCCGTCCAGCGGCACGAGCAGGTCGGGCATGTCCGGCTCGGGTGGCTCTACCGCCTCCTGCTCGGTCTGGGCGGTGCGGAAGTCGTGCTGGAGAAACTTGCCGAACGTGGCCGCCAGCCCCGGGTGTTCGACCACGATGTGCCACTCGCGGTTGAAATCGCGGATCAGGTGGCGGTCGGCGTCGTCGTCGAGGAAGTCGGTGACCGGCTGGTTGGAAGACTGCCAGTTTCCGCTCGACAACCAGAAAGCCTGCTCGTCGCGGACGGCCACCTTGATGTGGTACGCCGAGGCGAAGGTGCGACCGCGGCCGGTCTTGGCGAAGGCGTTTTCGAACCGGTCCGGCGCGACCCGCCCCAGCCCTTTGATGATCGACGCCTCGGTCTTGTCGTCGGCCTTGTTGGAGTCGATGTCGTCGGGTGCCGGCAGTGACTCACGCAGGCCCAGGGTCTGCCGCCACGTGACGGGCTTGCCTTGAAGCAGGCGGCGGACGGCCCGGTAGATGTGCGGCGCGGTGAAGTCGTACATGCCGAGAGTGATGTCGCCTTCGGTCTCGCGGAGGAACTCGCGCAGCACCCGCCAGCCGGCGTCGGGCGAGACGTGGCAGGTCAACACCATCGGCCCGGTGACCGGCGCCAGGGATACGCCGGGCGGCGGCTGGTAGGTGATCGCCACGATCGCCTCGGCCTCCGCCTCGTCGCCGCCCGGCGGGCGTCCGGGCGCCTGGAGCTGCTCGATGAGCAGCGGTGGTGCCGCGACCGCCGGCGCCTCCAACCCGGCCGCCTCGATGCGCTCGAACGGGTCCGCGACGGTCACGTCCGTCGGCATCCCGTCGGGCAGGACCGCCGGGACGGCGGCGTCGGCCTCGACCTTGTCTTGCTTGCGGTCGACCGCCACGACGACCGCGGGCGTGCTGGTGATGCGGCCGTCGACGAACTTGTAGCCGCCGCGTACCGCGATCACGCCGGGCAGCCGCATCAGCTCGGCCCGGTGGGCCTGGGCGGAAGCGATGGCGGCCGCGAGATCCTTGGTGGTCATGATGGCTCCCCGCTGGTGAGGTCGTCAGACGAGTGCCGGCCCGACGAAGTTGACGCCGGCGGCGCGCAGGAGGCGGTCGTCGGTCAGCCGCCACAGCGGGACGGCGTTGTTGCCCGACAGGTATCGACCGCCGAAGTGAAGCCCCACCACCTGGTGTGTCTCCAGGTCGAACACGGGTGAGCCGGAGTTGCCGCCCAGCGTCGAGCAGTCGTGGACGAACCGGTCGCTGCCGTCGGTCCACGCGGTGATCAGGCCCGGTTGGAGCCGCTTGACGTCGTAGATGTTGCTGAAGATCTGCCGCATGTAGGTCGGGTCGTTGCGGCGTCCGTCCCAGGCTGGGTAGCCGATGACGTAGACCGGCCGCTCGGTGACCTCGCCGGGCCGGCTCGCGGCGACCAGCACCGGATCGGGCAGTGGCCGCGCCGCGCCGCCGGTCGGTGCGATCCGCAGGACCGCGAGGTCGAAGTGGTCGTGGATGCCGACGATGCCGGTGATGTCGAATGCGAGCGGTTCGAGCGCGCCGTGCTCTTCGTTGAAGTCGAGCGACGCGGACATGCCCGCCTCGAACCGCCACTCGTCGCCCTCGGCGCGGGCGAACTCCCGAGCCACGTGGCGATTTGTAATGATCGCGTCGGGGCCGGCGAGAAAGCCGGTGCCGATCCACTCGTAATCGGGATGGCCGACCACCTCGACCCGACCCACCCGGGCGATCGAGGCTTTGATCTCTTCGCGATGGCCGTCGAGAAACTGCCATTCGACCGGGGTGCGAACGAAATCCCCACCTTGGATGAACAGCGGGGGCCGGCCCTCCAGCACGATGATCGCCTCGAGCCCGACCTGCTCGCGCGGGGTCAGCTCGTCGTCCCTGCCTTCGATCACTTTGCGCAGGCCAGCGGTGCCCTCAAGGAGGAGCTGCTGCCGCTCGGCCGCCGCGGCCCGGGCCACGCCGGACACGCCGGCGCGGTCGGGCAGCTCGCCGGACGGAGCGGAATCGATATCGGGCTCCGCCGGGTCTGCCGGCTCGGGCAGCTCATTTTCATTGGTCGTGGACAGCCGGCCTTCCAGATCGGACAGTCGATCGCCAAATACGCTCCGGACCGCCTCCACGACGACGCGCCGATCTGCCATTTCAATCACCTTCGATGGGTTTCGGGCTTTCGAATTCGATCGTGTTGTCGCTGGCGAATAGCGCTATTTAGCTCAGGTTAGCCCGCGGCGTCGTGGCCGGGGCGCGATTTCGTCGGCGCCGCTGTCGGATCAACGACCGCGCTCGCTCCCACGGCGCGCGACTTGATCACCTGCGGGGCTATCCTGGCTGGGTGAGGCTTGAGGAGCTCCGGCACCTGCGGCGCGCACGCGACCTGATCGACCGGGAGTATGCCCGGCCGCTGGACGTGCGGGCGCTGGCGCGGGCCGCCTACATGTCTCCGGCGCACTTCTCCCGGCAGTTCCGCGCCGCGTTCGGCGAGACGCCGTACAGCTACCTGATGACCCGGCGGATCGAGCGCGCCAAGACCCTCCTGCGCCGCGGCGACCTGAGCGTCACCGACGTGTGCATGGCCGTCGGGTGTACCTCGCTCGGCTCGTTCAGCACCCGCTTCACCGAGCTCGTCGGGGAGAGCCCGAGCGCCTACCGGGCGCGCAACCACGCCGACCTGGCACCTATCCCGGGCTGCTGGTCAAAGCTTGTCACCCGGCCGAGCCGGCTACGAGAGGCGCAGGTCAGTCCCGCGTCGTAGCGGCGACGAGCTCGCGCAGCTCGGCCAGGTGTGCGTCGAGGGCGGGGTCGGGGGTTTCGGTCCAGGGTCCGTCGAGGTCGGGGCGGTGCCGCGTGACGTGCACGGTGAAGGCGGCGATCTGGTCACGGGCGTTTTCGGCCCAGGTGACGTCTTCGCCGACCGCGGTGCGGGCGGCGTAGCACAGGTCGATACGTTCGCGCAGCCACGCTGGAGCGAGGTCGGCGCGGCGCCCGGCGGTGGCCGGGTCGGCGGCGGCCAGGACCGCGACGCGGGCGGCGAGTGGGCGTTGGCCGTGACGTTCGGCCATGCGTTCGAAGCGGGTCCACTCCCGGCCCATGGAGCCGAGCCGTTCACCCCACCGCTCGATGAGGACCAGCCGCAGCGCGCGGGCCGAGACACGCAGCAGGTGGGTGGCCTTGGCCGGGTCCTCGAACTGGGCCTGGGTCGCCTCGGCGAGGGCGTCGGTGGCCTGCCGGCGCCAGGTGTCGATGCGGGCGGCGACGACCGCGGGGTCGAACCGGACGGTGCGTATCCAGGTGGCGAACGCGTCGCCGAGCGCGTCGTCGGGGTCGGCGGTGCGCCCGCCGTACGCCTTGTCCAGGCCGTGAAACCAGCGCGGGTCGCCGACGCGCGCGGCGGCGTGGTCCGGCCCGGCGGCGACCGCCTCGCGGATCTCGGCCGTGGTGAACGCGAGCCAGCCGACGTCGAGGGTCTGTGCGCGGCCGGACGCGGCCCACCAGTCGACGAGCGTGGCCCGGCGCTGGTCGAGCTGGGCCGCGGACTCGGCGGGATCGGCGCGGTCGTCGTAGATGGGTAGCAGGTCGATGTCGGACATCGGCCAGGGCTCGCCCCGCCCGAGGCTGCCGGCGACGATGAGGCCGTGCAGGCCAGGCGTTTGTCCGAGCACCGTAATGGCTTCGTCGAGGCGGTCGTCGATCAGCTGCCGCCACCGGTCGGTGGGCTTCACCCCTTGAGCTTGCGCCACCCACCGGCGCGGTTGTTGTCCGCGATGTGGCGCAGCATCGTCTTCAGCGCGGGCACGTTGATTTTCTGGTCGCGGTAGACGGCGATACACCGGGCGGTCTTGTTGTCGTGGCCGCTGGTGATGATGCCTTCGGGATCGGGGACGATCGCGCCGTCATAGAGAAACAGATTGATGTGGTCTTTGGTGGCCAGCAGGGCGCACACGTTGCCGTTGAGCACGAAGTACGGCTGGACGGTGCGCTTGATGGTCTCTTCGATCTCCGGCTCCGCGGCGTGGATGATGTCGCGCAGCTCGCCGCAGATGGCCTGCTGCCAATCGGGGAGCGCGTCGATGTAGGCGTCGACGCGGGGATCCTTGACGTAACTCACGGTCACACGTTACTGCGCCCCGTGGGAGGTGGGTCGATCGCGAGGCTCAGCTCGGTGGCCGGTGAGAACCGGTTCATCATGTCGTAGGCGCGCACGCTCACCCGGTAGATCCCGTATCCGCTGTAGGGCACGTACGCCTTGGTGTTGCCGACGTTTCGGACCAGGGTGTCGTTGAGGTAGACCTCGTAGCCCTTGACGGCGATGTCGTCGCGGGAGGCGTCCCAGCCGACCTGGAGGAATCCGCGTGCCGGGCCGGATATGCGCAGGTTGGTCGGCGCGCTCGGCGCACTGATGTCGAACCTGAACGTGGCGATCATCGCGGGAGAGGCGTTGCCGGCGGCGTCGACGGCCCGGATCGCGTGGGTGGCGCCGGTCGATGGCGGCGTGTTGCCCAGCGGGATGCTCGTGCTCGTGGTGGTCGCGCTCACGCCGTCGTTGCCGAAAATCTCGTATCCCACGACGCGGGTGTCGTCTGTGGACGGACTCCAGGTCAGTGACCACGCGGTGCCGTCGACGCGGAAACCACCGATCGGCGTGGTTGGCGGGGTGACGTCCAGCGGTCGGCAGGGAGCGGCGTGCGCGGGAGTGGCGGCGAACGCGGCAACGACGAGCCCGAGGCCCATCGCCACGAAGCGCCCATTAAATTGGCCCATGTCGATCGATGGTAAGGGTCGATCCGGGCCCGGACCAGACCGCCGGCAGTGCGTATTTACGCAGGTCACTGGGGTGTGGGGCCGTGCGGGACCTTCGATGCGCCGCGGTGCCCCTACCATCGGGAAATGATCGAATCGAACGTCGCGCCCGCGCGCCCAGCCTTGCGCTCCGGACTGTTCCTGCCGCTCTTCGACGAGCTCGCCGACCCGGTGCTCGTCGCCCGACTCGCCGCCGAGGCGGAAGAGGCGGGCTGGCACGGCGTCTTCGTCTGGGACCACGTGCACTGGCGAGAGCCGGTGACCGAGCTGGCTGACGCATGGATCACGCTGGCGGCCATCGCCACGTCGACCGAGCGGATCCGGCTCGGCCCGATGGTCACCCCGCTCGCGCGGCGCAGGCCGGTCAAGCTCGCCCGGGAGACCGCGACCCTCGACCGCCTCAGCGGTGGCCGTCTCAACCTCGGTGTCGGTCTGGGCAGCGACAGGTTCGGAAACGAGTTCTCCCTCACCGGCGAAGAGCTGGACGACCGGCGCCGTGCGGGCATGCTCGACGAGTCACTCGAAATCCTCGCCGCCGCCTGGTCCGGCGAGACCGTGCGGCACCGGGGCGAGCACTACGTGGTCGACGGCATGCGGTTTCTGCCCCGGCCGGTGCAGCGGCCGGGCGTGCCCGTGTGGGTGGCGGGCTTTCCCGGAAAGCCGAAGCCGATGCGCCGCGCGGCCCGCTATCAGGGCTTCGTCCCGATCAACGTCGAGAATCCCGACCAGCTCGCCGAGATCGTCGCCGACCTCGCGCGGCTGCGCGGCCACGATCCGGAGTCGCCCTTCGACGTCGTGGTCGACCTGCCACCGGGTACGGATCCGGCGCCCTACGCCAAGGCCGGTGCGACATGGTGGCTGGTGGGGCCCGCGTGGGACGCGATCTCCGTTGACCAGCTGCGCGGTGTGATCCAGGACGGCCCCGCCTAGCGGCAGAAGACCCGCGCCAGCGCCGCGCCTACCGCCTCGCCGGCGTCGTCGACCGCCTCGCGGGCGCGCCACGCGACCACGCCGTCGGGGCGGACGAGCGAGGCGCCGCTCGGGCCGATGCCGTACGCCTTGGCGAACTCGCCCCGCGGATCGTCGACGTCGCCGCCCGCACCGACGCGGCACACGGCCAGCGGGGCACCCAGCCGCTGGACGGCCCGCACCCACGCGGTGCCGTCCGGGCCGGTGAACAGCACCGCGTCGCAGCCGATGACGTCCAGTGTGGACAGTTCGGTGTCGCCGCGCCGCAGGGTCACGTGTGGGGCACGCACGCCGGGCCGGCCGGTCGGCGCCCGCGGGTCCTCCCACTCCGCGTCGACGTCCACGTCATCATCCACAATGGACCTCGAACGGTAGCGGTAGCCGAGGTCGATCAGGGCGTCGTCGATCACCGGCTCGAGACCGTCCGTGCCCAGCCCCGGATCCAGCCGGGTGACGTAACGGGTATACGCCTGCTCGACCGTCATCCGGGCGACCGGCAGGCGCTCCGCCTGGTACGTGTCGAGCAGGTCGGCGCCGGCCCGCCCGTCGAGCACGTGGGCGAGCTTCCAGGCGAGGTTGTGGGCGTCGTGCACGCCGGTGTTGCCGCCGTAGCCACCGGTCGGCGGCATGACGTGCGCCGAGTCGCCGGCCAGGAAGACCCGGCCGGCGCGGAAACGCCCGGCCCACTCGGCCGCGGCGTTCCACCGCTGCACGTCCTCGATCTCCACAGGCAGGTCGGGCGCGCCGAGGGCGTCACGCACGTACCGCACGCAGTCCGCCTCGGTCGCGGTCGCCCCGATCGCGGTGGTGCGGTTGCCGTCGCCGTCCAGCGCCGAGTTGACCACCAGGAAGCCGGACCGGCCGTCGAAGGAGAAGCGGAAGAAACCTTGCAGGCGCGGGTTTACCACGTAGACGACGCTGAGGTTGCGCCCGCGCAGCAGCGGCCGCACGTCGCCGCGGAAGTAGATCGTGATGCTGTCGGAAAAACTGCCGTGCCCGGCCATCTGGATGCCGAGCTGCTGGCGGACCGCGCTGCGCACACCGTCGGCGGCCACGGCGTAGGCGGCCCGCACCGTCGACTCCTCGCCGGTGCCGCGGTCGCGCACCAGCGCGGTCACCCCGTCCTCTTCGACCTGGAGTGAAACGAGCTCGCAGGAGTAGCGCAGCTGCCCACCCAGCGCGGCGGCCCGCGCGCGCAGCACCGGCTCCAACCCGATCTGGGTCACGAAGATCCGCGGCGACGGGCTCAGGTGCTCGACGCCCTCGTTGATGTTTTCGAAGAACCACTGCAACTCGCGGCCGCTCAGCGACTCCACCGCCACGATCGCGCCGTTCTGCTCGAACTCCCGCTCGGCGGCCGCGATCACCTCTTCCTGGAGTCCCACGCCGCGAAACAGCTCCACGGTCCGCTGCATCAGGAACGCCGCGCGGGGGTGGATGGCGGTGCCGGGGTGGCGCTCGACCACAAGGTGCTGCACACCGTGGTGGGCCAGGAAGACAGACATCGACAGGCCGACAAGGCTGCCGCCCACGATCAGCACCGGAGTCTCCACGTGCCGCATACGCAGCAAGCTACTCCGCGGCGATCGGCGCGGGAAGGCATGAACGTCGATGTTTGGTGCGGGAGGGCCGGGGAATGCCGCGCGCCGGGGGTGAGCGCCGTGACCAGGATAGAACCGCGTCCGAGCCCGATGGTGGCACGGCCGTGGCCGGTGCGCGAGCAGGTCCGCGGGTCGTTCCTGAGCCGCACGCTGCGCTCGACGGACGCCAAGCAGATCGGGATCATGTACGGCGTCACCGCGTTCGCGTTCTTCGTGATCGGCGGCCTGATGGCACTGCTGATGCGCGGTGAGCTGGCCCGCCCGGGCATGCAGTTTCTCTCGCCCGAGCAGTACAACCAGCTGTTCACCATGCACGGCACGATCATGCTGCTGCTGTTCGCGACGCCGATCGTGTTCGCCTTCGCCAACTACGTGGTCCCGCTCCAGATCGGCGCCCCGGACGTGGCCTTCCCGCGGCTCAACGCGCTCGCCTACTGGCTGTTCGCGTTCGGTGGCGCGCTCGTCGTCGCCGGGTTTCTCACCCCGGGCGGCGCCGCCGACTACGGCTGGACCGCCTACACACCCCTGTCGACCGCCAGGCATTCGCCGGGCGTGGGGGCCAACCTGTGGCTCGTCGGCCTGGTGCTCTCCGGCCTCGGCACGATCCTCGGCGCGGTCAACATGATCACCACGATCCTGACGCTGCGGGCACCCGGCATGACCATGTTCCGGATGTCGATCTTCACGTGGAACATCCTGCTCACCAGCGTGCTGGTGGTCCTGGTGTTTCCGCTGCTGGCCGCGACCCTGCTCGCCCTCGCCGCGGACCGGCTGCTGGGCGCGCACGTGTACGACCCGGCCACCGGCGGGCCGCTGCTGTGGCAGCACCTGTTCTGGTTCTTCGGCCATCCCGAGGTGTACGTGGTCGCGCTGCCGTTCTTCGGCATCGTCAGCGAAGTGATCCCGGTCTTCGCCCGCAAGCCGATCTTCGGCTACAAGGGCCTGGTCGGGGCGACCATCGCGATCACACTGTTGTCGATGAGCGTGTGGGCGCACCACATGTTCGCCACCGGCCAGGTACTGCTGCCCTTCTTCTCGTTCCTGAGCTTTCTGATCGCCGTCCCGACCGGCCTGAAGTTCTTCAACTGGATCGGCACCATGTGGCGCGGCCAGCTCACCTTCGAAACCCCGATGCTCTTCTCGATCGGGTTCCTCGTCACCTTCCTGCTCGGCGGCCTCTCCGGCGTGCTGCTCGCCTCCCCGCCGGTCGACTTCCACGTCACCGACTCGTACTTCGTGGTCGCCCACTTCCACTACGTGCTCTTCGGCACCATCGTGTTCGCCGTGTACGCCGGCATCTACTTCTGGTTTCCCAAGGTGACCGGCCGCATGCTCGACGAGCGGCTCGGCCGGGTGCATTTCTGGCTGACGTTCATCGGCTTCCACACCACGTTCCTGGTGCAGCACTGGCTGGGCAGCGAGGGCTTTCCCCGGCGGTACGCCGACTACCTGCCCACCGACGGGTTCACCACGCTCAACACGGTCTCCACGATCGGTTCGTTCGTGCTGGGCGCGTCCACGCTGCCGTTCCTCTACAACGTGTGGAAGTCGTACAGGGCCGGGCAGGAGGCGACCGTCGACGACCCGTGGGGCCACGGCAACTCGCTGGAGTGGGCCACGTCCTCACCGCCACCGCTGCGAAACTTCGACCGCATGCCGCGCATCCGCTCGGAACGGCCCGCCTTCGACCTGAAGTTTCCCCACCTGGCCGCCGGCGGCCAGTCCGAGGCCGGCCCGCCCGAGGGCGGCGCCAAGCCGTTGACACGCGAATCCCGCGGCGGCGCCACCTACCAGGAGGACACCTCGGACGAGCACTGAGCCGCCCGCCAGCCGACTACCATGATCGAATGCCTGACTTCGCGACCGCGGACCTGTACGACGAACTCGGCGACGCGCTGGACTCCTGCGACCTACAGCTCAAGCAGTTCGGCGCGCGAACCCACTTCCACGGCCGCATCGTCACGGTCCGCTGCCACGAAGACAATGCGCTCTTGAAGTCTGTGGTATCCGAGCCGGGTGAGGGCCAGGTGCTCGTCGTCGACGGCGGTGGATCGGTTCACCGGGCCCTCATGGGCGACGTCATCGCCGCGCTAGCCCAGGGCAACGGCTGGGCCGGCGTCGTCGTCAACGGCGCCGTGCGCGACGTGGCGGCGCTGCGCACCATCGACATGGGCATCAAGGCGCTCGGCTCCAACCCCCGCAAGAGCACGAAAACCGGCGCCGGCGAGCGCGACGTCGAGGTCACCTTCGGCGGCTGCACCTTCCGCCCCGGCGCCGACCTCTACAGCGACGAAGACGGCATCGTCGTCAAATAGACACTGTGGTCGCTGTCCATTGGTGGTGAAGCGCGGAGGGTGAGGCCGCGGGAGCAGCGGTCCGGACCACCGCGGACATCGCGGTAGCTCAGATTTTGGTCATTGTTTGGCTCTTTGGGCTTGTGGTGGTTTTGGCGGGGGGGACGAAACGGCGCAGCAGCGGCCAGAGCAGGATCACCGCGATCGCCGTGTAGATCAGGTAGGACACCGGGCCGCCGATCAGGCCGGACAGGTCGCCGCCGGACAGCTGGAGTGCCATGCGGCCTTGCCGTTCGGCGATGGGGCCGAGGATGACGCCGACGATCAGGGGTAGGACGGGCAGGCCGAAGCGGCGCATGGCGAAGCCGAGCAGGCCGAGGGTCAGCAGCAGAAACAGGTCGAACGGCTGGGCGTTGACGGCGTAGGCGCCCATCGAGGCGAAGAAGACGATGCCCGCGTAGAGGTAGGGGCGGGGGATCTGGAGCAGCTTCGCCCAGGCCGGTGCGAGCGGGAGGTTGAGCACGAGCAGTAGCAGGTTGCCGACGAACAGGCTGGCGATCAGTGTCCACACCAGAGTGGACTCGCGTTCCAGGAGCAGTGGCCCGGGCTGGATGCCGTAGGACTGGAACGCGGCGAGCATGACGGCGGCGGTCGCGTTGGTGGGCAGGCCCAGGGCGAGCATCGGCACCAGGGTGCCGGCGGCCGAGGCGTTGTTCGCGGCTTCCGGGCCGGCGACGCCCTCTATGGCGCCTTTGCCGAACTCTTCCGGGTGTTTGCTGAGCTTCTTTTCGGCCGTGTACGACAGGAAAGTGGGTAGCTCGGCGCCGCCGGCCGGCATGACGCCGAACGGGAAGCCGAGGGCGGTGCCGCGTAGCCAGGGGCGCCAGGATCGGCGCCAGTCTTCGCGGCCGAGCCAGGGCTGCCCGACGGGGATGACCTCGTCGGCCTTGCGGCGCAGGTGCGCGGCGACCCAGAGGGCTTCGCCGATGGCGAAGATGCCGACCGCGACCACGACGACGTCGATGCCGTCGGCCAGTTGGGGGATGTCCAGGGTCAGGCGCTGCTGGCCGGTGACCCGGTCGATGCCGATCAGCCCGATGACGAGGCCGAGCAGCAGGGCGGCGAAGCCTCGTATCCGGGAGGCGCCGAGCACCGCGCTGACCGCGATGAAGCCGAGCAGCATGATGGCCAGGTAGTCCGGCGCGCCGAGGCTGATCGCGAATGTCACCATGACCGGGGTGACCAGCACCAGCAGCAGGGTGCCGATGGTGCCGGCGACGAACGATCCGATCGCGGCGGTGGCCAGGGCTTGGGCGGCGCGGCCGGTTCTGGCCATCTTGTTGCCTTCGATGGCGGTGACCACGGAGGAGGATTCGCCGGGGGTGTTGAGCAGGATCGAGGTGGTGGAGCCGCCGTACATGCCGCCGTAGAAGATGCCGGCGAACATGATGAACGCGTGCGCCGGCTCCATCCCGTAGGTCAGGGGCAGCAGCAGCGCGACGGTCATCGCCGGGCCGATGCCGGGCAGGACCCCGACGGCGGTGCCCACGGTGACGCCGATGAGCGCGATGAGCAGGGACATCGGCGTCAGGATGTGGCCGAACCCGTCGAGCAGGCTGCTCAGGTTGTCGATCACAGTATTCCCTGCAATATGCCGGCGGGCAGGTTGACGCCGAGCCCGATCGCGAACCCGTAGAAGGTGAGCAGCGATAGCGCTACGGCGATCGCCGCGGTGAGCAGGTAGCGGCGGGAGCCGAGCGCGAACGCCGCGCCCCAGAACAGCAGCGTCCCGCTGATCACCCAACCCAGCGGCTCGATCAGCACCGCGTTGAGGGCGAACGCGGCGATCAGCAGCAGCACGGTGCGCCAGTCGACCTTCGATCCGAGGTCGATGTCTTCGCCCTGCTCGGGTGCGCCGGTGCCGCCGCGGGTCACATCGATCGCGTACACCACGGCGACGACGAGCAGCAGGACACCGAGGATGATCGGCACCGGGCGGGGGCCGATCGGGTCGTTGCTGCTGGTGGCCTGGCCGGTGCGGCTGGCGTCGACGATCACTAGGACGCCGACCAGGGCGAGGAAGGCGCAGATGCCGTACTGCGCGCGATCCCGGGCCCCGGTCCGGCCCGTCTCGGACTGGACCGGGGCGGTCGCCTGGCTCACGTCAGCCCCAGCCCGGTCAGGATGTCGGCGACGGCTTTGTCCTGCTCGGTGAGGAACGTGGCGAACTGGTCGCCGGTGACGAACGCGTCGCTCCAGCCGTGCTTGGTCAGCTCCGTCTTCCACGCCTCGGTGTCGTGCATCTTGGTCAGCACGTCGATCCAGGTCTGCTTGTCGGCGGCGGAGATCTCCGGCGGCGCGACGATCCCGCGCCAGTTGGTGAAGATCAGGTCGATGCCGGACTCCTTGAGGGTCGGGGTGTCCTTGACCGCGTCCAGGCGCTGCTCGCCGGTCACCGCCAACACCCGGACCTGGCCGGCCTCGACCTGGTCGAGAAACTCACCCACACCGCTGGCCCCAAAGGCGATCTTGCCGCCGAGTACCGCCGGCAGCAGCTCGCCGCCGCCGTCGTAGGAGACGAAGTTGACCTGCTTGGGGTCGATGCCGACGGTCTTGGCCAGCTGCATCGGCAGCAGGTGGTCGGGTCCGCCGGGCGACGAGCCGCCGCCGACGGCGACCTTCTTCGGGTCCGCCTTCCACGCCGCGACAAGGTCGTTGATCGTCTGGTACGGCGAGTTCTTGGGCACCACGATCGCCCCGGGCTCCTCGATCACCTTCGCCAGCGGTGTGGTCTGGGTCAACTTCGCCGGCGACTTCTGGGTGTACGAGGCGCCGACCACGCCCAGCCCCATCTGCATGGCGAGCTTGCCGTTGCCCTTCTCGTTGACCGTGCGCTGGAGCCCGACGGTCCCGCCGGCGCCGGACAGGTTGAACACCTCGACACCGGAAGCGATCTTGCCGTCCTCCATCACCTTGGCGATGGTTCGCGCGGTGGTGTCGTACCCGCCGCCCGGGCTGTTGGGCACCATGAGCCGCAGGTTGGTGACTGGTTTGTCCCCGGACGTCCCACTGGCTTCGTTATCGTCCGCGGTGGCGCCGCACGCGCTCAGCGCGAGCATCGACACGGCTGCGGCCGCACCGACGAGCGCCTTCGTCGAAGTTTTCATCGCGGTTTCTCTTTCGTTTCGAGAGAGGCTGGCGCGATGATGGTGGCCCCGCGGCAGGCGGTACGTCTGCCTTGCGTTAACAGCGAAGGTTAAGAACATTGTGGTCGTGATCTCCCGGCGACCGACGCTGGCCGGTCAGCTTTTCGCGCTCCAGCTCGCGATCATCGTGATCGTGCTGGTCGCGGTCGCCGCGCTGTCGCTGGCCCAGTCGACCGCCACGTTCGACCGGGTCGAGGGCCGCCGGGTGGCCGCCCTGGCCGAGCAGCTGGCCGACAACCCGCTGGTGCGCGCCCAGCTCGACGAGCCGGCCCCGCGCGAAGCGCTGGCCCCGCTGGTGCAGACCAGCCAGACCCAGTCCGGCGTCACGTCGGTGACCATCGCCAACGCCCGCGGGATCGTGGTCAGCTCGACCAACCCCATCCTGATCCGCGGCCAGCTGCCGTTCGGCGATCCGCGCGTGGCCGAGGGCCGTGGCTGGTCCGGCGAGCTACGCGTGGACGGCTCCCGGGAGCTGGTCGCCCAGGTGCCGGTCCTCGGCGCGGAACGGCACAACCTCGGCCAGCAGCTCGGCTTCGTGATGATCGGCGAGGCGTCACCGACGATCTGGCAGCGGGCCCGCAACGCCACCTCCAATCTGGTCATCTACCTCGGCCTGGCCAGCCTCGTCGGGCTGATCGGCTCGTGGCTGCTGGCCCGGCGGATCAAGCGCCAGACGCTCGGGCTCGAGCCGCGTGAGATCGCCGGCCTCGCCGAGCACCGGGAGGCGATGCTGTACGGCATCGCCGAAGGCGTCATCGCGCTCGACCCGCACCACCGCGTCACGCTCGTCAACGCGGTCGGCCGCACGCTGCTGGACCTGCCCGAAGACTGCGTCGGCAAAAGCCTGACCGAGCTGCGGATCGAGGGCCGGCTGCGCGACGTGCTGACCGGCTCGGACCGCGACGGCCAGGCCCGCGACGAGGTCGTGCTGCGCCGCGGGCGGGTCCTGGTGATGAACCAGATGGACGTCACCAAGGACGGCCACCGGCTCGGCTCGGTCACCACCCTGCGCGACCGCACCGAGCTGGCCCAGCTCGAACGCGAGCTCGGGTCGTTCCGCAGCAGCACCGAGCTGTTGCGGGCGCAGGCACACGAGTTCGCCAACCAGCTGCACACCATCTCCGGCCTGATCCAGATCGGCGAACACGACGAGGTCGTGCGATACGTCGACGCGCTCGCACGGCACCGCGAATCGCTCGACCTGGCGCTGACCAGCCGGATCCACGACACCGCCGTCGCCGCGCTGCTGATGGCCAAGTCCGCCCAGGCCGCCGAAAGCCGCGTGCAGCTGCGCATCTCCGAACGCACGTCACTGGACCGGCTCGATCCCGCCGACTCCGCCGACGTGGCCACCGTCGTCGGAAACCTCGTGGACAACGCGATAGACGCCGCCACGGCGGGCGACCCTGGGTGGGTCGAGGTCGAGCTGCGCCAGGACGCGTCCACAGTGGAGATCGTGGTCCGTGACTCTGGTCCTGGGGTGGCGGCGGAGCTGGCTCAGGAGGTTTTTTCGCACGGCTTCACGACCAAGGCGGCCAAGGGCGGGGAGCGGGGGATCGGTCTTGCGCTGACCCGGCTCGTCTGCAAACGCCACGGCGGTGAGGTCGCGGTGTCGAACACGTCGCCTGGTGCGGTGTTCACCGCGCGGCTGACCGTCGGAGAGCCGGCGATGAGTTCTTCGAAGGGTGCCTGATGATCGGCGTGCTCGTGGTCGACGACGACTTCATGGTCTCCCGGATCCACTGTGGATTCGTCGACCGCATCCCCGGCTTTCACGTCGTCGGCACCGCACACACCGGCCAGCAGGCCCTCGACGCCACCCGCGACCTGCGCCCCGACCTGCTGCTGCTCGACCTCTACCTGCCCGACATGTTCGGCCTCGACGTCGTGGCCAAGCTACGCACCGCCGGCCACGAATGCGACGTCCTGGTGATTTCCGCCGCCAAAGAAGCCGAAGCGGTCCGCGGCGCCGTCCGTCACGGTGTCATCAACTACCTGCTCAAACCCTTCGGCTTCGACGACCTACGCCAACGCCTGGAGCAGTACGCCGCCCAACGCAGCGGCATGTACATCGCGGAGGTACACAACCAAGCCGATGTCGACCGGGTCCTCGCCCGCGCCTCCGGACGCACCTCGACCGCACTCCCCAAAGGACTCAGCGCCGAAACCGCCCAACTCGTCGAAAACGCGCTCCGCGCCGCCACCGAAACCCTTTCCGCGGCCGAATGCGCCGACCAGATCGGCATCTCCCGCGTCAGCGCCCGCCGCTACCTCGAACACCTCCACGACACCGCCAAAGCAACAGTCACACTGCGATACGCCGTACCGGGACGCCCCGAACGTCGATACCGCTGGACTGGTTAGCCGATAGCCGCTACCGGTCGCTCATGATCTCATCGCGGTGACTTTCTCTCTCCGCACACATGGGGGCCAAGCGTGCGCAGGACGTTCCGCGCCGGCATCACCGCGATCGCGTTGACCGGCGGCACCGTGGTGGGTGTCGTCACCCCGGCTCACGCCGCCGCCCCGGTCCTCTACGTCAAGCAGGACGCCGCCGTCTGCGCGGACACCGGTGCCGGCACGCAGCAGCAGCCCTTCTGCACCATCGGGGCCGCGGCAGCGGTCGCCGGCGCGGGGCAGAGCGTGGAAATCGCCAACGGGCAGTACGGCGAGCGCGTCACCATCGCCCGATCCGGAACCCCGGAGCGGCCGATCGTGTTCCGGGCCGCGACGGACGCGGTGGTGCAGCTGTCCGGGCCCACCGCCGGCATCGTCATCGACGGCCAGCACGACATCGTGCTGCGGGGAATCCGCGTCAACGGAGGCACGGACGCGCCCGCCCTCGACGTCAGCCGCTCGTCGGCCATCGCCGTCGACGGCGGCAGCTACACGATGTCCGGGACCCCAGCGACCGTGCCCGCGATCCGGCTGGCCGAGGTTCACGCGTCGACCTTGAAGAACATCAGCGTCGCCGGCCGGGTGCCAGACGGCATCCACATCGACACCTACAGCTCAGGTGTCGTCGTCGACACCGTCTCGGTGAGTGGCCCGGTCAGTGACGACGGCAGGCTCGCCGACGGCATCGAGGTCGGTGGGCGTGACAATCAGGTCATCAACAGCACCGTCGACGGCTGGACCGGCGCCGCCATCCTGGTCTGGCACACCGCCGCCGACACCCTCGTGGTCAACAACCAAGTCAACGGCGGACCCGGCCACGGCATCCACAGCCGCGGCCCTCTCCGCACGTACATCGTCAACAACACGGTGAAGAACCGCTGCGCCGACGGCATCCGCGCAGACGCTTTCACGAGCAGCACGTCCATCGAAAACAACGTCCTGATCGACAACGGCACCTTCGACGCCAATCTCTGCGGCGAGGCGCCAGCTGACGGCGTCGACATCGGGATCTACGAGGACGCGGTCGGGCATACCCGCGTGGGCTGGAACAACACGCGTAAGCGGGACGGAAAGCTGAACTACGCGTGGGACGGCACCCGGATGAACGCGCACACGTTCTTCCTGACGTCGGGCGAGGGAGCCGGCGACAGGGAAACGCTGGACGCCACCGAGGACATCGACTCGGCCTACGAAGCCGCGTTCGGATACCCCCAAACCGACCGGCTCGGCAGGGCCCGCATCGACGACCCGGACGTGCCGAACACCGGCGTCGGCGTGGACGGCGGCTACGCCGACCGCGGCGCCGTCGAGGCGAGCCACCTCCCAGAGCCTCGCGCCACCTTCGCCCTGGACCTCGCCGCCGCCACGGTGAAAGTGGACGCCTCCACCTCGCTGCCCGGCACTGTCCCGATCGCCTCCTACGAGGTCGACTTCGGCGACGGCACCATCGTCAAGCAGACATCGCCGGTCGTCAGCCACCGCTACGCCAACCCGGGCACGTTCAACGTCAAGACCACAGCCATCGGGACCGACGGCCTGTCAGCGTCCCGCACGGACCAGATCTCCGTACTGCGGGCCACCGCCACCGCCGGGCTGATCTCCCTGCCCCTGCTGCGGTACGTCGGCGGCAGCCAGTCGGGCACATCGCTCGACGTCAACCGGGACTCCCTGACCACCGACGCGCAGCTCGATCTCGCCGACGCCGGCTCCGGACACGTCGCGATCCTGCACCGAGCGACCGGAAAATACGCCTCCGCCGACACCGCCGGCACCCAGACACTCCGACTCGGACGCGTCGCGGTCGGCAACACCGAAAAGTTCACGCTCATCCGCAACGCCGACGGCAGCATCAGCCTCAAATCAGTGGCCAGCGGCCGCTACCTCAGCATCGTGGCGCTCGACAACCCGTTCTTGATCGCCAGCCGCACCGCCATCGGCGCGTGGGAGAAGTTCTACCAAGTTAAGATCGTCGACGCGGCGCGCTCTTTCAAGGCCAGCGCCAACGGCAAGTTCGTCTCCGCCGAACAGGCCGGCACCAAGCCCCTGATCGCCAGCCGACCCGCGGCCAACCTCTGGGAAAAGTTCGACATCGTCGACCTGGGCAGCGGGAAGGTCGCGCTGTTCGCCCGGGTCAACAACAAGTTCGTCGCCGCCGAGTCCGGTGGGACGAAGCCCCTGCTCGCGGGCCGGGTCGCGGTCAGCTCCTGGGAAACGTTCACCCTCATCCGCAACAGTGACGGCACGGTGAGTTTCAAGGCCGCCGCCAACAACCTCTATGTGTCGGCCGAGCAGGCCGGCGCCCAGCCACTGATCGCCAGCCGACCCGCCATCAACACCTGGGAGAAGTACACAATGAGCTGACGGAGTGGGATCGAGCCACGGCGTCACATCGGCGTAGCGGATCAACCCCGCGCGCAGGTTTCGGATGACTAGCGCGCACGGGCGCGGTCGAGGACCTCCTCGGTCGTCAGCGGGCTCTTCGGGTGGTGGCTGAGGCACAGCGGCGTTCGCACCTTTTGCGGGGCCTCGCCCTCGGCCGCGACGTAGAACTCGCCGGTGCTCAGCCGTGAGACGTCTGGGACGTCTCCGCCCTTCGCCTTCGCCATCTCACGTGCGGCTTCGATCTGGATCGGGCTGTTCAGTAGGCCGTAGAACTGGGTGGCCGCGTTGCCCGGAATGCGGTTGTGCAGTCCCTTCGGCGCCTGGGTGGCGAATACCAGCCCGAGACCGTACTTGCGCGCCTGTGAGGCCAGGGCAAGGGTGCTCTGTGTGCACGCCGTCATGGTCCCCGATGGTGCGAGGGTCTGGGCCTCGTCCATCACGAACAGGCCGAGCAATGGCCGATCTCCGGCCGGGTGCTTCTTGATGTGTGCGAAGAGAGCCATCTCCAGTTGGTTGACGAAGCTCTGGCGCATGTCGTCGGAGGGGAGGCCGACCAGGCTGATCACCGAGATACGCGCACGCTTTCCAGCAGACGGTGTCAGCAGGATGGCCGGGTCCAACGGTGTACCGTCGCCGCCGAACATCGGGTCGTTGTCTATCGACGCAGTGAGTGTCTGAGCCAGGCCGCTGGCTATCTTGTCGGCTTCTTCGAGCCCGCTGACCCCGTCCGGCAGGTCGGCAAGCGTCTCGATCAGGCCGCGCAAGGTGCTGCCGCCGCGCCGGCCGTAGTGATCCACCGCGCGTCGCAGGACAGCAAGGCCGAGGTGCGCCTTTGCGGCCCGACTGTCCAGCCGCGCCCGCGGGGTCAGCGCGGCCACCGCCGAGTCGACAGCCTCGTTGAACTCGTCTGGGTCATCGAGCACGCTCGTGAAGTCTGGCAATGGTTGGAAGCTCAGCGGTCGTCCGGTTTCCCGCCTTGGCGTCCACACGACGACCTCGGTGCCGGCGATGTAGTTGGCGGCCTTCTCCGCGTCGCCGCCGCCCCATGCTTTCGGCGCCGAGGGCCACGGATCGCCGAGCCGGGCAAGGTCGTTGTTTGGATCAAGCACGATGGCGGACACGCCTTGGAGGGCGCATTCCTCGACCAGGCGCCGGATCAGCACCGTCTTGCCCGATCCCGAGCCGGCGAAGATCGCGACGTGCTTGCGCAACGACTCGAGGGCCAGGTTGACGGGTTCACCGGTGGTGTGGTCGTGGCCCACCGTCAGCGTCGGCGCCGCTTGCTGTGACTCGCCGGACATCTGCGTCAACGGAGTCGGCTCAGCGGTGGCGGCTGCCGGTTCTTTCGACGGCGTCGGCGACTCCGACACAGCCGCCATGGCCTGACGGAAGATCTGGATTTCGCTGGCTGGTCGTCGTTGTATCAGCCATGCGGGCAGGTCGACGGCTGCTTCGTCGAGCATGACCTTGAGCGCGGCCAGGGCACGGAGGTCAGACTCTTCGAAGGCCAGCGTCATCGTGTTCTTGGACTTGAGTCCCTCGATGATGTTCAGCGTCTTCGGACCGGTCCACGCGCCTTTGCGCAGGAAGTAGAGTCGGCGCTTCGGCACCTGGTATTCGACACCCGCCGCCGTGACCGCTCGCTTGATGCGATGCAGCGCCGCCACGCCGTGATGCTTGGCGCTGATCGCCCGGAAGGACCAGTGCGCCTGGTCCTCGGTGCGTTCGTTCAGAGTGCGGCGAAGCCTTGCGTGGAGTGCGGGTTTGGCGCTCGGCGGACCGTCCTGGTGAAAAGTCTCGTCGGTCCCCCCTTGTTCGATGATCCATGCCGTCAGCCCAGCCGAAAGCAGGCCCGGCACGACGGTGTCTTCACGATCGGGGTCGAGCGGTGTCACGACGTCGGCTTCGTCCTTCAGTTCGCTGAAGCGCGCGTCAAATTGCTTGGCTACGTCGTCGGTGATGCTTGTAGGGACGAGCGCCGCCGCACTCGGCTCGCTGCTTGGTGGTTCGCCTAGGCGCTTGAGCTCTCGGACCTGGTCGTTCAGCACACAGTCGCGGACGTGGGCGTCGATCTCGATAAGCAACTGCCGCGGAGTGAACTTGGCGGCGGTGTCGAACGCCTCGGGACGGATCGGCCACGATGGGTAGGGCGGTGTGAACCGGACCTGCCGGAAGCTGTGGGCAAACCGCTTCTCGATGAGGCTCCGGGCGATGGCGGCGTCCCGGATCGTCAACATCTCCTCGGGTTCGCGGAAGCGGTCCCGCACGGTGTCGGTGGCTTTGCTCTTGATGAGCATCCACGATGGTGGGATGCAAGCCACAAGGGTCAGCGTCCGGCGGGTGTCCTGGCGCAACGCCATGAGCCCGTGCGCGATCTGTTCGATGACGAGCAGCTGTGCCCAGTCGTCGGCGTTTGCCGGTTCGGGCTGGTGCCCCTCGTGTGATGCCACCGACGACTGTGAGATCAACGTGTCGATCTGGTCGACGGCCATAACGGTGGGGCCAGTCAGTGCGAGGAGCTTGGACAGCTCGCGGACGATCTCCTGCGCGGTGCGCGGCTTCCGTTTCATGCGCCACGGTGCGCGCTCCCCGGGTTCGGCCTCCGGCTCCGAGCTGAAGTAGTTTTCCGCGAGGTCGCGATGCGCGACGTTATCCGAGGCCGACAGTGCGAGCGCGCGGGCGGTGTCGTCACACTCGCGTGCGACCAGCCGGTCGTAGTCGCCCAAGCCGAGGACGAAGGCGTCCAGCGCCGCCGGAGTCAGTTCGGTTTCCCCCATGACGGCACGCCGTGCCGACCGGGGCGCGCCAACCACCGACGAAAGCCGCCGTAGGAACAGTCGCAGCTGGGTATCACTACCCGGAACGCCTCGAAAGAGGCCTTCCAGCATCGAGGCCAGGACGCTGTCCCAGAATCCCTTGGCATCGAGCAGGCTAACCAGGAAGAAGTAGCCACCCTGGTCCTGGATCTGTTGGCGAACCCATCCGAGCAGGTGGGTCTTTCCCGAGCCACGTCGGCCCTTCAATATCAGGCCGAGCGGGCTGGCGTCCTTACTCGCTTTCGCGTCGGCCATGCCCGCGAGGACGTCGTTGACCACGCCTTGGTGCAGCCCTTCGACATGGAACGGCGACGGGCGCCAGACGTCGTCGGGTACCGGCGCCCAGTCGAACCTGAGCGCTGCCAGTGCTTTGCGTTCGTCTTCGTTCATCGCGTTCCGATGGCAATCAGGTGGGTGTCCTGCCCGCCAACCCGAACCGCGTTGCGGCGATCCTCGGCGGTGAGCGTCTTCTGGTTGGATTCAGGCATCATTTCCACGTCCTCCGCCCGGCTGAGCAGCCGGAAAGCCTCGTCGAGCACCTCACCGGGCACGTCAGCGAGTTTCTGGCGAAGGTATGTGTGCTTAAGCCAGGCACCGGGATGTGGGACTAGCGAGCCGTAGACCTTGCGAATCCGCACGTCGAGGTCGTCATCATCGGGCACCGCGACATCGTCATCGGTTACCGGGGCGGTGCGGGAGAACATCTCTCCGAATCTGCGATACGCGCCACCCTTCAGCACCCGTTCCCGGAGGTTGTCGTGCAGCGCGCTCAGCGCCGCTCCCAGCGTCCTGGCCCGTGGACTGTCGAAGTTGAGCTCTTGGTGCACGCGGTCCCAGCCCTTGTCGTCCAGCACGTGGACGAAGGATCGGCCCTTCTTCTCGCTCCTGACGTAGCCTGCGTCGTTGAGCTTTCTGCGGCTTTCGCCAGTCAAGGTTATCTGGTAGAGCTTTTCCAGATCAGGGTTGGAAACTTCTCGTGCCTCCGCCATCAACACGATGAGCAGCGCACTCTCGGACGGAGTGAGATTGTCAGCCACTATGCGGTCCTTTCGCCATGTCATGCCTTCGTGCCCGAATGAGATGTTCGATTTGCGCCGCTACCGCCTGAACATCGTGCATCACTCGCGCGTTGGTGAACCGGAGAACGGCGTAGCCGTCCAGCTGCAACTGCACGTCGCGGACCCGATCGGCGTCGTACTGCTCGGGCCGGCAATGCTCGACCCCGTCCAACTCCACCACCACACGCTCGGTGGGCCACAGTAGGTCGGGCCGAATCGGGCTCCGTACCAACGTCGGCTGATACGCGGCGTTCCAGATCCGACCGTATGCCCACTCCTGGCGCGCCAGTACCGCCTCAAGCGCGGCCTCGACGCTGCTGCGTGGATGCGGTCGCCCAAGGACGGCCAGTGGTGCCCGCGTCGACGCCACGTCGGTTTTATGCGGCACCGGCAGCAGGTGGACGCTGCCGACGCGCTCAGGGTTGGGTGATTCGGTGCCGGTGAGCCATACGCCTAGGCGGCCGCGACCGGCGAGCCACTCCACAGCCGCTACCACGACGTTGTTGGCGGACGTCGGTCCGGGCTTCGTCTCGGTAGGTATGGCCAGCACCAGCCGGTCGCGCTCGTACCCCCTCGCGACGATGCGGGCAAGGCCGGCGACCCGCACCTCGGGCCGCAGTCGCGCGCGCGAGGGTCGGCCGGTCAGCGCGCGTTCCGCCAGATCGGCCAGGAAAGCACTGGAATAGCCCGCGACGCGCGCCCGCTCGGTCGCCACGGCCCGGATCGCGGTCAGCGCGGCGCCCTGCGGACCGTCGAGCTCATCCACCTCAGGAAGCCATCCGGGGAGGAGCTGTCGGGCGACCGCGTCAAGGGCATCAAGCACCTCGGCCACAAAGGCAGCCACCGAGCCGGTCGCCGACGGCGCCATCACGACGGTCGCCGGGAGATCGCCGAATCGAGCGACAGCCGCGGCGACGTCTCCAGCCGAGGCACCCGAGATGTGCACCACTCGATCGAAGGGAACCCTGGCCAGTTGGCGGTGCCAGGCGGCCTCGCCATCGCGCAGCATCGTGATCGCGTCTCCCATCACGCCTCACGCGGCCTATATGGAACGCCGTCCGCGTCGAGACCGTACGCACGGAGACGGTCGACGAGCGGGCGATCGACGGTCTCCGTGGCGTTGAGCAACGCCACGAGCCGATCGGCGGCCTGGAACGTGCCCGCATCGACTTCGCGTCTGAGTTCGGCCTCGTTTCGCAGCTCGAACAACAGTGCGGTGAGCTGCCGGGCCGCCGCCTCGTCTCCGCTGCCGATCCGGCGCCGCAGATAGGCGAGCTGCGCCTGGATCGCGGCTCCGTCGATGGTCGTGCCGGAGGCGAGGAGCTTGGCCAGCTGACGAGAGGCGGCCTCGTCACCGGCATCCGCTCGCTGCTGAAGGTCGTCTACCCGGCCGTGCGTCGCCAGCAGCTCGGCCAAAGAATTGGCGGCCGGTTGGTTGCCCCCATCCGCGCGCTCACGCAGTTCATCGACCGCTCCACGGTCTGCTAGCAGGGCGGCGAGGTCCTCCGCGGCGAGGAGGCTGCCGGCGTCGGCTCGCGCCCGCAACGCGTCGGCTTCGCCGGCGTCGACAAACACCTCGGCCAGGCGCCGGCCAGCCTCGAAATCGCCATCCGCCGAGGCCGCCCGCATTTCGTCGATACGCGGGGCAAGCGTGAGGATCTGTTCAAGCCGGTCGGCGGCTGGTCGATCGTCCGGGGCGTCCCGCAAGTGTCGTTGCAGCAGGTCGACTGCCTCCCGCTCGCGGCCACTCCGGAAAAGCACACCCGCGAGTTCGGCAGCTCCCGTGCCATGCCGGTCGAAAAGCCGGCGCAACGCCTCTTCCTCGTGGCAATAGCGCATCCGCGCGTTCGCCGCGGCGGCGAGGCGACGGAGGTCCTCCGCATCCTCGGCGGCGGAGATCAGTGTCTCCCACGCACTGCGCGGAGGGCACTCGGTACGCCGGATGTGCTGGGCCACGTAGTCGGCAACGACGTAGCCGGCCAGCAACCCGGCCTGGCCGTCGTCGACCGGTGTCAGGGCGGACACCGCACCGTGGAGCTCCTGCCCGCCGAAAGCCAGGGCATCCGCCAGCCATCGCCGCGGCCGGTTGACGCGCTGCGACGAGGTCAGATACCCGCTGATCGCCGACTCGAAGGCGTTCTCGGCGACCGGTGACAGGACTCCGAGCCGCCGCGCGTCGGCGGCGAAACTGATGACGGCTTTGGCGTAGGGATCCGGCGCCTGTTCCCACCGGTGCAGCAGGTCGGGTCCGGCAGCGAGCACCTGAGTGAGCCCGGCGTCCTTGACATCGAGCGCGAGCCGGATTCGAGTGTCGGTCTCCGCGATGCGCTCGGCCTCCGCCTGCTCCGGCCCCGACAGTACGTCCGGCACGCTCACGACCTCGGCGAGTTCGAGGAGGCGGCGATCGTTCTCGTGTTCCGCGGGAGCGCCGAGGCCGCGTGGCGTCTTCCTCTTCAGGTAGTCGTCGGGCCACAGGGTCGCGACCACGATCGCGGGAAACTGGAGCAGCCGAATGACGTGTTCTTTGGTCAGCCGAAGGTCGGCACCGAAGAAGCGGTGCATTTCATCGAGCCAGATAATGATCCTTTGCCGTGGACCATCCAGCAGTTCGACGATCTCGCCGGTGCCGGCCGGCTGAACAATTGGCCAGTTCGGAGCGACTACATGGACAGCCTCGTACAGCGATCTTGTCTTGCCCGAGGATGATCGGCCGACCAGCACGACGAAGCAACCCCGCTCGATCCCCGCGGAAATGAGCTTCCGCAAGTCATCGTCGAAGTCACGGCTAACGTACTCGGGCAAGTCTCCAATGCTTTCCTCGGCGGAGATCGCCGCGTGGATCCCCAGCTGACGGGGTGATACCTCGTCGAAGCGCGGTATCGGGCTGGCCGGCTGCGTCTCGGCGAGCCGATTCCAGGCCTCCTGCCAAGTCGCCTGATCGGCCTGAGCCACGTCAAAGACCTTGAGCAGGCACGACAGCACCTCCTTCGCCGGGCGCTTGCCTTTCATCACCGGGCTCAACGTCGCCGGCGGCAGGTCACGCGGAAGTTTGAGGCGCTTGGCCCGCAACTGAATGGCGGCGAACGACATATCTCGATCAGCTTTCAGCCGATTGAGGAGCTTCCCGAACGCCACCCAGTCCTGGACGTCCGCAAGATCGGCAGCACTGACGATTGCCAGGTAGCTCAACCCCCTTGCGCACGCCTTGACGCTGTTCGACGGAGGGCGTCGAACGTTCGCGAACAGCCTACGAACCGCCTCTCCGGAAAGCCATCGTCAGAGTTGAGCGCCAGGATCATCCGAACGGACCCCTTCGAGATCGTGCGGGATCGTTCCAAACCCTCGACCGACTCACGTTTGCGCTGCTCACATGGGCTCCATCCGCGAACGGTCCACGAAACATCAGGGGGTCCAATGGACAACTGGCTCACATTCATGCGCACAGTCGAGTACTGGCAACTTCGCCCCAAGGATTGGGTGCTGGACGAGCAGCGAGCCGTGGCTCTACACGCCGCTCGCGACAGTGCAGTGAATCACTACGGGGGAAGCACTGACCGCGTCGATGTGCTGGTGGTTGCGGCATTGCCGGAGGAGTTCGACGCGGCCAAGGCCGCTGGCCTGGCGAGCGCTCCGGCGGGTCCGGGAGTGCTTCGGTGGGAGGAGCGCGACCTGGACGGTGTCCCACCGTTCCTTCGGGGCGAGTACCGTGTCGATGGGAGGGCTCGATTCACGGTGGCGTTGGCCCGACCGACGCAGATGGGCGGTCGCGCTACAGGACCATTCGCTGCGTCATTGGTCGATCGGTTGTGCCCGTCGTTGCTGGCCATGTGTGGCGTCTGCGCCGGCAACCCCGCAGACACGGCGCTGGGTGACGTCGTGGTCGGCGAGCCCGTCTATGAGTGGGACGAGGGCAGGGTGTTGGCCTCCGGGTTCGAGGGCGATCACCGGCAATTCCGGCTGGAGCCCCGCTGGCTGCGTGCCGCGCAGGACTTCGACCCCAGCCGGTTGGACAGCTACGGCGACGCCAGCGAAGACGAGTCATTGCTCTGGTTTCTCGAACTGTTACACCGCGGGCAGCAGCCACGCAGCCACCCCGCGCGCGACGCCTACTTCCCAAGCGGCACCTGGCAGGGGCGCCTAGCACGGCTGGAGGGAGAAGGTCTGATCCGGCGCGAGCCGACCGGCGAGGCGGCTCTGACCGGCAAGGGGTCCGGCCTCGTACAGCGACGGCTCTACGACGACGTCGACGGGCCGCAGCGGCTTCCGTTTCGCGTGCTCGCCGCGCCAATGGCCAGCGGCAACGCGGTCGTCGCCGATCCCGACGTATGGGGTCGGCTGAGGGCGATGGGCATGCGGAACGTCACCGCCGTCGAGATGGAGGCCGCTACCATCGCGACCATCGCCCATGATCGGGGACTTGACTGGTTCGTCGCCAAGGGTGTCATCGACCACGCAGACACCAGGAAAGACGACCGCTACCGGCAATTCGCCGCCCGCGCCTCAGCGCAAGTCGTGTTCGCCTTGCTGGAACGCCTCGCGGTAAAGACAAAAACGGCCACACAGCGCATGACCGAGTTGGCTCGAACGGCCGGGACCTCCAGTGCGTCTGGTCGCGGACCCGTAGGCGGTTACCGTGCGCCGATGCCCCAGCGGGCGACGACTTGACCTTGCGGGAAAGTCGGACGTCCATGGGTGGTCGCCACTCGGCTGGCACGGAGGATGAGGCCGTTCCTCTGCCGGGTGGTGATCCCCATGTCGGCCGTCGCGTCGCTGGCGCGCGACGGTGGCTCGTCGAGGTCGTGGGTCAGGCGGCGCGGAACTGTGTGTAGCGTTCTTCCAGCCGTTCGGGGTCGGGGTGGTCGCGGCGGGAGCGGGGTAGAAACATTGTGGCGCCGTGCATTTCTTGCAGGCCGTGGCGCAGCATCGGCCCATCGATCTCGGCAAGGATGTCCTGGCGGACCTCCACGACACGGTCGGGTCGGATACCGATGATGTCGGCGTCGTAGGCAGCGTGGTGGATTTTGCACATGGCCAACCCGTTGGGGACGACCGGCTCACCGTGCGGGTGGTGGTCGGGCAGTATGTGCGCGGCGTCCAGCAGGGGCGCGTGCCGCAACCGGCACAGCGCGCAGCGGGATTCGTAGGCGCGTAGGACTTTGGGACGGAACAGCACCTGGTGCAGTCGCTGGAGGGTCAGGCGGCGGGTGTAGCGGCGGTCCAGCGGCGTGTCCGCACCGGAATCCTCGTCGTCGGGGTACTGGCCGAGGCCCACCCCGAACTCGTGTGCCGTCTGGTCTTCGTCCACTAGGTACACCGGGTAGATGGCTTGGTAGACGCCGCGGGCGACGGGATAGAAGTAGGCCAGCGGGGCTTGGCGTCGCATCGCCTCGCGCAAGGCTCGGTTGTCCGGGTGGTTCGGGTCGGTGCCGCGCCATTTGTAGCGCAGGCTGCCGTCCTGGCTGACCTCGTCGGCGTAGGGTGCCTCAGCTCCCGGTGGGGTCCAGGTGGTGCGGATGGTCAACGCCGCGTCGAGCTGCGCCGGCTTGCGAATGCCGGGCTGGACGATCAGCCGCATCGGGGCGTCCGCGAACACAAACGAGTTGATCACCTCGGAGGGAGCGCCGTCCGGGTGAGCGGCACTGACTCGGCTCAGATGGGCGAACATCGCCGCGCGCAGTTGCGCGTCCAGATCCCCGCTGCCGCCCACACGGCCTTTATAGTCCACCGCTCGGTGGGACGGGGAGTCGGACACACGGCTGTTATGGGCGGGCGACCGGTGGCTTCGGCGAGGCCCGGCTGGAATCGGAACCGCCCGCCGTCATTGCCCAGCGGTTCATGCCAGAGCCATCCGCCGTCGAAAGAGCAGCGGGTTTCCATGTGTGCTCGGATGTGGCAGCAATGGAGATCGGCGCCGGCCGGCGGCCGTTGGTGACGATCAGCGACGTCCGGCACGAACCAAGATCATGCCGGGCTGTGCGATCGGTTCGTGCTCCGCCGGTCGACGTTGGGACGCTCGGCGGCCGTCGGCGCTCCCCGGCGCTCGTCAGCAACCGCTGGCAGGTAGCCTAGGGAGCCGCGCCCTCGTAGCTCAGGGGATAGAGCAACGGTTTCCTAAACCGTGTGTCGCAAGTTCGAATCTTGCCGGGGGCACACCCAGACGACTTCCCATAACTGGAGTTGGTTAGGGCAGCGGCGGCTCCGCGCGCTCGGCCAGGAAGCGCTCACCGTCCGCCTCGGCGACGAGCCGTTGTCGACCAGCCACGCTACGGCCCGGCGCTGGGCTCGGCTCTCCCGGTAGGCGTTCCACACCGCCACCAGATCCGGGTACTCCTCGTACAGCTCCTCCCTGAAGCGCCGGAACGCGCCACGTCCTCGGATGGCGCGCTCCAGCCTTCGCTGGGCCTGCTCGTTGCTGATCCCGTCGGCGAAGTCGGCCATGTCGGTGTACCAGACGCGTGACGGGGTTGACCATCGATGCCGGCGTCGGAGGTCCAGTACACGATCTCGCCGGTCTTCGCGTTGACCGGCCACCGGTGCGCCAGCGCTGCCGCGATCTGGTCGAGGTCGAGCCTGGCCAAGTCGAGCAAAATGTCACCGTAGTTTGGCGAGCGCCTTGTTTACCTCGTCGGGGTCGAAGGCGGCCGGGTCGAAGTGGGTGGCGTCGTCCCAGCCCATCCACTCCAGCCGGTCCTGGTGGTCGGGGTGCGCTGGGTTGGTAAGGATTTCCACTAGGTGTTCGTATCCCCAGACGCCGCCGCAGTCGTCGGGTGGCGCGGCGCGGCGGCCGCCGACGCAGCGGGGGTAGGTCTGTGTCGGGTCGGGGTCGAGCACCTCTTCCACCAGGATTTCGTGTGACCAGTTGTCACCGAAGTCGTAGGTGTACCGGAGCTTGTCTTTGGCTTGCGGGGCGACCTGCTCCAGGGTGACGGGCTTTTCGGCCCTGTGCCCTAGCTCGCGGTCCGCGGTGCCGAAGTCGCCGTACGGTGTCTCGAATACGTGTAGGTGACTGTCGTCCCAGCCGAATGCGACCTGGATGGTCCGGTGAAGTTTGGCCAGGCTGATGTCGGCGGGCACGAGGAGGCGTCGCCAGATCGGCGGCTTGGTGTCGCGCAGTCCGATCTTGATCTGGTAGATCGGTGCGGTGCCGTCCGACGTCTGGCGCTTGGCCGGCAGTTTGGTCGGCGTCCGTCCTCCTGCCGATTGGGCGGCTAGATAGGCCATGTCGGCCACCAGGCCGGCGTGCCTGCCGTCTTGGTGGTGTGGACGCGCGTCGGCCGGCTTGCGGGGCATTGGCAGGACGGCCAGCCTGGACCGCACCACTGTCGCGGAGACCGGGAACGGCGGCCCTGCCGCGTCCTCCTCGTCCTCGTCCTCGAACGGCGCGGTGTCGGCGGGACCTTCCTGTTCGTGTACGGCCCGTGCGGCCAGCGCGTCTTCGACGTACCAGCGGAACTCGGCCGGGTCGAGTGCCTCGGTCGTGACGACCTGGCTGTCCTCGCGCAGCTCCTCCAGCACCTCGGGCAGGTCGTCGGCGTCCACGAAGAAAATCTCAGCGGCGATGCCGCAGTCCAGGTGGTCGACGATCACGATGAACGCGTGCGCCTGGTCGGCCCGGCGGAACGTGGCGACTAGCACCGACATTGTGTTGGCGTGGCCGCGCATCCGCGTGCAGTCGGTGAGCTGAAGCGGCGCGGCCAGATTAGCGGCCCATGCCGGTTTCGGGATGCCTGTGGACGCCAGCCGGTCGGCCGCGGCCGCGGCGGCCTTGGTGATCTGGTCGTGCGTGCCGGATGCGAGCGCGCCGACCGAGAGCAGCAGCGCGAGCGCGCCAGGGCCTGGCTTGGCCTCGACCTGAGGGATGAGCTCGTCGACCAACAAGGGCACCAGGTCATCCTCGGATTCGGAAACCACGGTCAGCACCGTCGCGCCGGCCAGTTCCGCCTCGAGCGCGTCGTCGGTGTCGGTCATGGCGGCCACGCCGTCGAGCATTTCGCTGAGCATTTGCGAGAGGTCGACGTCTTCGCCTGAGCACACTGGGCAGTCGCACGCGTTCGTCACGGAGCACAGTTTGCTCCTGGCGCGCCGGTCCCGCGTGCCCGGGTCACCCTGGGGGAGGACGCATGAAGATCGATGGGGCCGGGCAGACTCTCCGGCATGACGTTCACCATGGTGACGGGCGACCTTTTCCAGCTCGGCCTGCCCGCGCTCGGGCACGGGTGTAACTGCACCGGTGCGATGGGGGCGGGCATCGCGGTCGAGTTTCGGCGGCGGTTTCCGCAGATGTACGAGGAGTACCGCGAGCTGTGCCAGAAGGGTGAGTTTCAGCTCGGCGACATCTTCGTCTGGGAGGCGCCCGACGTGGTGGTCTACAACCTGGCGACGCAGCCGATCCCGCGGCCCTCGGCCACCCTGGAAGCGATAGACACAAGCATCCGGGCGGCGCTCGCCGACGCCGCCGGCCGCGGGTTGCCGCGCCTTGGCGTGCCGCGGATCGGGGCCGGGCTGGGCGGCCTCAAGTGGGTGGACGTCGCCGAGGTGCTGGCTAACGCAGGAGAGGACAGCCCGGTCGAGCTTGTCGCGGTGTCACTTCCGACACCCTGAAAACCTGAAAACAGCCTCACTGCCGAACCCGTGAGCTCGCCGCCTCGGCGAAGGCGCGCACGATCGGGTGGGCGCGGGTGCCGTCGCCGGCCAGCTCGGGTTGAAACAGCGTCGCCAGGAAGAACGGGTGCTCGGGCAGCTCGGCCACCCGCACCTCGCCCTCCTCGTCGAAGCCGGTGAAGCGCATCCCGCCGGCGCGCAGCGCGTCCAGCCGGCCGGGGTCGAGGCCGTAAGCGCAGAAGTACCGTTCCACGGTCCGCGTCGTGCCGAGCACACGGCCGGCCAGTGAGTCGGGTTCCACGCGTACCGCCGCGTCGTGGCCGGCCAGCGAGCAGGCCAGTGGAACGATCAACAGGTCCTCCGACGCGGGGTTGTTTTCGCCGTGCTGGGCGGTGGCCATGCCGCACACGTCGCGTGCGTACTCCAGCAGCGCGTGCTGGAAGCCGCCGCAGGTGCCCAGAAACGGGATGTCCCGCTCGCGGGCGGTGCGCACGGCGGTGACCGCGCCGTCCTCGCTGCGGTACGGGCTGCCGGGCAGCAGCCACACCCCGTCGAAGCCTGCGATCGTCGGCTCGTCCACCTCGTCGGTGGAAAGCCAATACGCGTCGAGGTCGAGGTGGTCGCGGCCGTGCAGCGCCGCGAGCAGCGTGGGGATGCGGACATGCGAGCGGACGTGCGGCGAGCGGTCGCCGACAAGCGCGAGGCGGGTGGTCATGCCAGCATCCTTCATCGGGTACCGCGTTAAGCGCCAACGATGATTCGTGACCGGTCGATAAGCAACACTGATGGGGTGGATCCGCATCTGCTACGCACGTTCGTGGCGGTGGCGCAGCGGGCGTCGTTTTCGGCGGCGGCGCGGCACCTCGGCTACACGCAGTCGGCGGTGTCGCAGCACATCGCCACGCTGGAAGACGACCTCGGCGTGACGCTGCTGCATCGCCGTCCTGTCGCGCCGACCGAGGCGGGGGCGCGGCTGCTGGAGCACGCGATCCCGATCCTGCTGCACCTGGACGCGGCGCGGGCAGACGTGCGCCGTTCCGCGATGGAGCCGGCCGGGGTGCTGAGGGTGGGGGCTTGCGCGCTCGCGGGGTTCCATGTCGGGGTTGCCTTTGCGGAGGCGCGGCGGGTGCGGCCCGGTCTCGGCCTTGTGCTGTGCGTGGCCGGGCGGGACGCGGTGGTGGCGGGGGTCGCGGCGGGTGACCTCGACGTGGGCTTCGTCGACGGGGTGGCCGCGCCGACCGATCCGCTGCGGCTGGGCGACCTGGCCGGGCTGACCACGGTGGCGGCCGCGGAGGAGCCATGCGTGGTGCTGCTGCCTGCCGGCCATCCGCTCGCGGGGCGGGCCGGCCTGCGGCTCGACGACCTCGTCGACGCGCGGTGGATCGACGCGCCTGACGTGGGCGCGCCGCTGGCCGACCTGCGGGCGGCGGTGGGTAGCGACGGCATCCGGGGCACGGTCCGCTACGAGGGCTGCGACGTCCGGACGCTGGTCGCGCTCGTCGCCGCCGATCATGGGCTTGCGATCTTGCCAAAGCGGGCCGCGCCGCAGGCCACGCCCCCGCCCGAGGCGCGGCCCGCCTCCGGGGCGCAGGTCGCCTCCGGGACGCAGGTCGTCCCCGCGCGGCAGGCCGCGGCCCCCGCGCCGGAATCCGCGTCGGCGGCGCGGCCCGCCTCCGGGGCGCAGGCCGTCCCCGCGCAGCAGGCCGCCGCGCCGCAGCCGGCATCCGGAGAACAGGCCGCACTCGGTGGACAGCACGCTTCCACGGGGAGCGACGGCATCGTGGCCGTGCCGCTCACGAGCCCGCGGCTCGTCTACCGCACGGAGATCGTCCACGGGCACCTCACTCAGGCGGCCGCCGCCTTGACCGGATCGTTCCGCATCCGGGCATGATGGTGTCTTCTGGCGGGCCCTGCCGCCGGGTCAGGATCGGAGCATGCGGAGCGCACTCGTCGTCATCGACGTCCAGGAATCGTTTCGGCAGCGGCCCAACTGGCGGCACGCCAGCCGGCCCGATATCGCCGACCAGGTCGGTCGGCTTGTCGCGGCCGCGCGTGGCCGGGGCGAGCTGGTGGTCTGGGTGCTGCACGCCGAGCCGGACACCGGTGACGTGTTCGACCCGGCGTTGGGCTTCGTGCGGCTGATGGACGGGCTCAAGCCCGAGCCCGGCGAGCCGACGCTGACCAAGACGTCGCACAACGCGTTCACCACGACCAACCTCCAGCAGCTGCTCACTTCCCGCGGGGTCGGCGCGGTGACCATCTGCGGCATCCGCACCGAGCAGTGCTGCGAGACCACCGCGCGGGTGGCGTCCGACTTCGGGTACGAGGTGACGTTCGCGATCGACGCGACCGCGACCACCCCGATCGAGCACCCGTCCGGGCGCACGCTGGGTGTCGAGGAGATCCTGGAACGCACCGAGTACGTGCTCGCCGGCCGCTTCGCCACGGTCAAGACGGTGGACGAACTGACCAGATCGTGACCCGCGTCGTCTTCCTGCTCGTCCCGGACGTGCACCTGCTCGACCTGGCCGGCCCGGCGCAGGTCTTCCACACCGCGGCCGGCGTCGGGTACGACTACCGCCTCACCTACGTGGCCGAGCGGGAAGAGGTGCCGACCGCGCAGGGCGTGCCGCTGCGGGCGAGCGTGCAGTGGCCCGAGCTGGGCCCGGACGACCTGATCGTGGTGCCGGGGTGGCGGGCGATGGCGCTGGAGGGCACCGGGCGGCTGGCGGCCGCGACGCTCGAACGCCTTGTCGCGCATCACCGCGCGGGTGGCACGGTGGCGAGCGTGTGCGCGGGCGCCGACGCGTTGGGGCGGGTGGGGCTGCTGGACGGCCGGCGCTGCACCACCCACCACCAGCTCCAGGACGAGCTGGCCCGCCGGTACCCGCGGGCGGCCGTGGTGCGCGACGTGCTGTACGTGGTCGACGACCGGGTGGTCACCTCGGCCGGTATCGCCAGCGGCATCGACCTGGCCCTGCACCTGATCGCGGTGCGGCACGGGCCGGGTGTCGCGGCGCGGGTGGCCCGCGAGATGGTCGTGTACGCCCGACGCAACGGCGACGAGCAGCAGTCCAGCGCGATGCTGCGGCACCGGGCGCATGTGAGCGAGGTGGCGCACCGGGTGCAGGACCTGATCGACGCCCGGTTCGCCGACCGGCTGTCGCTGGCCGACCTGGCCGCCGCGTCGGGGGTCAGCGAGCGCACGCTGACCCGCGTCTTCGGGCGGGCGACCGGCACGACGCCGCTGCGCTACCAGCAGCTGCTGCGGGTGGAGCGGGCCGAGCACCTGATCGGTCACGGCTCGACGGTGGAGTCGGCGGCGCGGGCGGTGGGCTTCCAGGACGCCCGCATGCTGCGCCGGCTCCGCGGCAGGGAAACCCGATGACGGGGCAGGAAAACCCCACGACCCGCCCTGTGGAAAACCGCAACGCTAGCCTCGCCTTGTGGTGGCGACGTGGTTTCGGGTGGGCATCGGGGTGCTGCTCGGCGCCGTCACCGGCCTCGTCGAGCTCGTCTACCTGATCTGGGCCGGCATCATCCTGATCCCGGCGTGGCCGCAGCCGCGTACCCGGCGGGCGGCCGTGCAGCGGATCCAGGCCGGCGCCCGCAACCTGGCCGAGGTGGAGCGGTGGCGGCTGGCCGCGTTCCTGCGCGCGGAGAACGCCAGCGACTACACCGGCGGCCGCGCCGTGGAGTACCTGGTGCTGCGGTGGGCGGTGGGTCTGCTCGGCGGTGTGATCCTGCTGCTTTTCCTCTACGGCGTGGCGGTGGGCGTTTTCTGGACCCGCGACCTGCTCGTCGGCCGCAGCACCGCGCTCCTGGCGATGGCGCAGGTCGGGCTGGGCGTCATCGGGCTCTTTTTGAGCGTGCAGGGTTTCGCCGGCATCGCGGCGATCGAGCGGCGGCTGGCCCGGCGCTTTCTCGGGCCGAGCACCCGCGAGGTGCTGGAGCGGCGGATCACCGAGCTTTCCACCAGCCGCGCCGGTGTCGTCGCGGCCGTCGACGCCGAGCGCCGGCGCATTGAACGCGACCTGCACGACGGGGTACAGCAGCGGCTCGTCGCGCTCGGCATGCTGCTCGGGCGGGCCCGCCGCGCGCCGGACAACAGCCTGCTGATCGCCCAGGCGCACGAGGAGACCCAGCACATCCTCGACGAGCTGCGCGACGTGGCCTGGCGCGCGTACCCGGCGGCGCTGGACAACCTCGGCCTGCACGAGGCGCTGCTGCGGGTGGCCGAGCGGGCCGGCATCGCGGTGCGGCTGCGCTACGAGCTGGCCGAGCGCCCACCGACCGCGGTCGAGACCGCCGCGTACTTCGTGGTCTCCGAAGCCGTCACCAACGCCGCCAAGCACGCACACGCCCAGGAGGTCACCGTGGACATCGCGCAGGCCGGCACGCTGACCATCCGGGTCCGCGACGACGGCGTCGGCGGCGCCGACCCCGGCGGGAGCGGCCTTTCCGGCCTGGCGCGGCGGGTGGCGGCGCTGGATGGGAAGTTCACTGTGGACAGCCCGGCCGGCGGGCCGACGGTGATCGTGGCGGAGCTGCCATGCGCGTGACGCTCGCCGAAGACTCCACGCTGCTGCGCGAGGGCCTTGTGCGGCTGCTGGCCGAGGAGGGGCACGAGGTGGTGGCCGCGGTCGGCGACGGTGACGCGCTGCTGGCCGCCGTGGCCGCCGAGCAGCCGGACGTGGTGGTGGTCGACGTGCGCATGCCACCCACCCACACCGACGAGGGCCTGCGCGCCGCGCTCCAGATCCGCGAGCGGTGGCCAGGGGTGGGCGTGCTGGTGCTGTCCCAGTACGTGGAGAAGCGGTACGCCGTCGACCTGCTCACCGGCCAGCCGGAGGGGGTCGGGTACCTGCTCAAGGACCGGGTGGCCCAGGTGGGGGAGTTCCTGGACGCGCTGGTGCGGGTGGCCGGCGGGGGCGCCGCGTTCGACCCGGAGGTGGTGCGGCAGCTGCTGGCCCGCACCACGCACACCGACCCGATCAGCCGCCTCACCGAGCGCGAACGCACCGTGCTGGACCACATGGCGCAGGGCCACACCAACGCCACGATCGCCGAGCAGCTGCACGTGTCGCAGAGCGCGGTCGAGAAGCACGTCAACGCGATCTTCGACAAGCTGGACCTGTCGCACGTCACCGGATACAGCCGGCGGGTGCTGGCGGTACTCAGGTATCTCGGCTCTTGATCTTGCGCAGGCGGGCGGTGACGAACCAGCCCACCGCGACCACGACGGCGCCGATCACCACCCACTGGAGCCAGCCGGCGTAGCCCTCGACCACCCGCCAGTTTTCGCCGAGCATGTAGCCGGCGACGATGAAGGCGGTGTTCCAGATCAGGCTGCCCAGCGTGGTGAGCAGCGCAAACGAGAGCAGCGGCATCCGTTCGATGCCGGCCGGGATGGAGATGAAACTCCGGAAGACCGGGAGCATCCGCCCGAAGAACACCGCCTTGGCGCCATGCCGGGCAAACCACTCCTCGCTGCGGTCGACGTCCGAAACCTCCACCAGCGGCACGCGCGCGGCGATCGCCCGCATCCGGTCGCGGCCGAGCCACGCGCCCAGCCCGTAGAGCACCAGCGCGCCGGTGAGCGAACCGATCGTGGTCCACACGACCGCCGCCACGAGACTGATCTCACCCTGGCTGGCGGTGAAGCCGGCCAGCGGCAGGATCAGCTCGCTGGGCAGGGGCGGGAAGAGGTTTTCCAGCGCCACGGCCAGGCCGGCGCCGGGAGCACCCAGCGCCTCCATCAGCCCGATCGCCCAGCCGGCGAGGCCACCGGGTTCACTTTGCTCGATCATCGTCTTGCAGTTATTACCCATGCCGGCCGTTTCATGCCTTGTTTCGGCGGGCGCCGAAGTATGCCGCGCGCATGATGGGTGGCATGACGCCACCCCTGGCCCGGTTCGCGGGGCTGCTCGCGGACGGCACGCGGGCCACGTTCTGCATGGCCCTGCTCGACGGCCGGGCCTGGACCGCGGGCGAGCTGGCCCGCTACGCGGGCGTCGCCGCGTCGACCGCCAGCGAACACCTCACCCTCCTGGTCGCCGGCGGCCTGCTGGCCGAGGAACACCAGGGCCGCCACCGCTACGTGCGGCTGGCCACGCCGCGGGTGGCCGAGCTGATCGAGGAGATGTCGGTGTACGCGGACGCCGGCTCGCCCGCGCCACCGACGTCCCTGCGCGGCGCGGTCGCCAGCGCGGCGATGGCCAGGGCCCGCACCTGCTACGACCACCTGGCCGGCCGCCTGGGCGTGCGGGTCACGGAGGCGATGGCCGCGCGGGGCCTGCTGGGCACCGCGGACGGCTTCGTGCTGACCGCGCGGGGTCGCGGATGGCTGGAGTCCGAGGTCGGCGCCACCCTCGGCGGGAGCCGGCGGCCGGTGGTGCGGGCCTGCCTGGACTGGACCGAACGCCGCCCCCACCTGGCCGGCGCCGCCGGCGCGGCGCTGTGCCGGCGGCTGCACGAACGCGGCTGGGTGGTGCGGATCGGCAGCCAGCGGGCGGTGCGGGTGACGCCGGCGGGCGAGGTCGGCCTGCGTGAACTGCTCGGCCTGTCCCCGGCCGACCTCGCCTAATATCGGACGCGATGAAGCTGAAGCTGGACCTGCACGACATCTTCAACCGCGGCCACGACATCGACCGCGCGTTGCGCGGCATCATCGACGAGGCCGTGGCGAAGAAGGCCACGCTCGTGGAGATCATCCCGGGCAAGGGCTCCGGCCAGCTCAAGAAACGCGTGCTGCGCTTCCTGGACCAGAAAGAGATCAAGCAGCTGTACCACCGGGTGGAGAAGGACTCCAAGAACTTCGGCCGCCTGTTCATCCACTTCCGCTGGAAGTAGGGCCGCCGCTTACGGCTGCCTGCGGCGGGCATCAACCCGCGATGGTCGGAGCGTTTGTCTGGGGGCTGCTGGCCGGTAGTTCCCTCGTGCTGGGCGCGGCGATCGTGTCGCTGTTGCGGCCGCAACGCCGCACGGTCGGGCTGGTCATGGGTTTCGGCGCCGGCGTCCTGCTCAGCGCCGTCTCCTTCGAGCTGGTCGACGAGGCGGTGCAGGTAGCCGGCGGTGAGGGCGGCGTGGCGCTGGGGTTCTTCACCGGCGCGGCGGTGTTCCTCGGCGGCGATCTCATGATCAGCCGGCTGGGCCACCGTGACCGTGGACGCGGTGGCGCCGCACCCACGGGCGCCCTGGGCATCGTGCTGGGCATCGTGCTCGACGGCGTGCCCGAGTCGGCGGTGATCGGCCTGACGCTGCTCCAGGCCGGCACGGTCGGCGTGTCGATACTCGTGGCCGTCTTCATCTCCAACGTCCCCGAATCCGTCGCGGCCACCAGCGGGCTGCGCCAGCAGGGCTGGCCCTGGTCGCGGCTCTACCTGATGTGGTCGGCCACCGCGCTGGTCTGCGCGCTGGCGTCCGCGGCCGGCTACACGATGCTGGACGGCGCCTCGCCACGGCAGCTGGCCTTCACGTTCGCGTTCGCCGGCGGGGCGGTCCTGGCCATGCTCTCCACCACGATGATCCCCGAGGCGTACGAGTCGGCCGGCCGCCTGGCCGGGCTGACCACGACCCTCGGCTTCGGCGCTGCCTATGCCACCACGTGGCTTTCCGAGTCATCGGTCCATTGACACGTCTGAAACACGTTGACAACATGGAGCGATGGTTGGGAGCGCTCCCATCTACCGATGCCCCACCCATCGGGAAGGATCAATGTGACCAGACCCATTGGACGGCTCGCCATAGTCGCCGCGGGCGTCCTGCTCGCCACCGGCCTGACCGCCTCCTCCGCCCAGGCAGAGGGGCCCGAGCAGATCGTCAACGGCACCTTCGACAACGGGCACGCCCCCTGGTGGGGGACTGCCAACATCACCCTAGACTCCAGTAGCGGCCAGCTCTGCGCCGACGTCCCCGGCGGCACCACCCAGCCGTGGGACGTGATCATCGGGCAGGACAACGTGCCCCTGGTCAGCGGGGAGACCTACGCGTACACCTTCTTCGCCACCGCCACCCCGGCCAAGGTCGGCAAGGCGCTCATCCAGCTCCCGGTGGACCCGTGGACACAGTTTCTGAGCGCCAATCCGGAGCTGAGCGTCTCCGGTAACCAGTACACCTACACGTTCACCTCGCCGGTCGACCTGCCCAACGCGCAGGTCGCGTTCCAGATCGGCGGCAGCACCGACCCGTGGCGCTTCTGCGTCGACAACATCTCGCTGACCGGCGGCGCGGTGCAGGAGCCGTACGAGCCGGACACCGGGCCGCGCGTGCGCGTCAACCAGGTCGGCTACCTGCCCAACGGCCCCAAGAACGCCACGCTCGTCACCGAGGCGACCGCGGCCCTGCCGTGGCAGCTGAAGAACGCGGCCGGCAAGGTCGTCGCCGGCGGACGCACCACCCCGCGCGGCGTGGACGCCTCCTCGGGGCAGAACGTGCACAGCCTCGACTTCAGCCGCTACACCAAGGCCGGCACCGGCTACACGATCGTGGCGGACGGGGAAACCAGCCACCCGTTCGACATCGGTGAAGGCTTCTGGGAGAAGCTGCGCACCGACGCGCTGAAGTTCTACTACACCCAGCGCAGCGGCATCGAGATCCTGGACAGCCTGCGCCCCGGCTACGGCCGCCCGGCCGGCCACGTGGGCGTCGCACCCAACCAGGGCGACACCAACGTGCCCTGCCAGCCCGGCGTCTGCGACTACACCCTCGACGTCTCCGGCGGCTGGTACGACGCCGGCGACCACGGCAAGTACGTGGTCAATGGCGGCATCTCGGTGTGGCAGCTGCTGAGCGAGTACGAGCGGTCGCGCGAGCCGTGGAAGCTGCGCGACGGCACGCTGAACATCCCGGAGAGCAGCAACCGGGTGCCGGACATCCTCGACGAGGCGCGCTGGGAGCAGGAGTTCCTGCTGAGCATGCAGGTGCCGGCCGGAAAGCCGCTCGCCGGCATGGCCCACCACAAGATCCACGACCAGACCTGGACCGGGCTGCCGCTGATGCCTCACCTCGACGACCGGCTGCGCGAGCTGCACCCGCCGTCGACCGCGGCGACGCTCAACCTGGCGGCCACCGCGGCGCAGACCGCACGCGTGTTCTGGCGGTACGACAAGGCGTTCGCCCTGCGCAACCTCGCCGCGGCGAAGAGCGCGTGGGCCGCGGCCAAGGCGCACCCGGACATCATCGCCGACCCGGCCGACGGCAACGGCGGTGGCACGTACAGCGACCCGGACGTGAGCGACGAGTTCTACTGGGCCGCGGCCGAGCTGTACATCACCACGGGCGCGCGCGAGTTCAAGGACTTCGTGCTCGCCTCGCCGCACCACACCGCCGACATCTGGCGCGAGCGCGGCTTCGACTGGGGCAACACCGCCCAGCTCGGCCGCATCGACCTCGCCACCCGCCCCAACCACCTGCCCAACCTGCACCGCGTGCGGGCCTCGGTGGTGCAGGGCGCCGACAAGTACCTGGCGACCCAGAAGGCACACCCGTACGGCATCGCGTACGCGCCCAGCGACAACGTGTACGACTGGGGCTCCAACAACCTCATCATCAACAACCTGGTCGTGGTCGCCGCCGCGTACGACCTGACCGGCCGGGATCGCTACCTCGACGGCGTGGTGCAGGGGATGGACTACATCTTCGGCCGCAACGCGCTCAACCAGTCCTATGTGACCGGTTACGGCGAGGTCGCCTCGAAGAACCAGCACAGCCGCTGGTACGCCCGCCAGCTCAACCCCGACCTGCCCAACCCACCGGTCGGCACGCTCTCCGGCGGGCCGAACTCCTCGATCCAGGACCCGGTCGCGCAGCAGAAGCTGCAAGGCTGCGTCGCGCAGTTCTGCTACCTCGACGACATCGAGTCGTGGTCGACCAACGAGCTGACCATCAACTGGAACGCCCCGTTGGCCTGGATCTCGGCGTTCATCGCCGACCAGGGCAAGGGATAAAGCCAGGGCGGGGAGCGGCGCCAGCCGCTCCCCGCCTGTGGCGCGACTGGAACACCAGTGCTGTTATAGCGGCGGTTTAACAGCACTGGTGTTCCAGCCGTCGCCGCACACGCGCACAAAGATTTGAGCTACCGCGACGTCCGTCGTGGTCCAGACCGCTGCTCCCGCGGCCTCACCCGTCCGCCGTTGGTCGCGCTCACCCCAAGAAAACGCCGCGACGGGTGGCGGCCCTGACCCCCCTTAGATGGGCACCGTCGTGGCTACCGCGACAAGTTCGCTGGAGTGGGATCCGGCGATGCCCACGTCCGGCGGGCGGGGGCGGTAGCCGGGCAGGCCGGACAGCCCGTCGCTGCCGTCCATCACCCGCAAGCTGACCCGGCCCGCCGGGCCGTTGGCCGGCCGTAGCACCAGCTCCACCTCAACGCCTTCGGGTGGCGGGGCGTGGAAGACCATGCCGAACGACCACTGTTCGCCCTCGCGGCCCACCGGCGCCGGCTGCCCGGCCACCCGGGCCGAGACGACCGCGGCGGTCGCGGCGTCCACGTGCAACGACAGCAGCCGCACCGGGCGTTGCGGCCGCACCCGCAGGCGTACGTGCCGCTCGCCGGAGGCACTGGGCAGCTGCTGGACGTCCACAGTGGGCGCTTGCAGCGGCGCCACCTCGGCCGGCCCGCTACGCACGTCGTGGTCGCCCAGGCCGGGAAAGTCGGCCAGCGGCGCGGGATCCCCGGAGACGTACCGCGAGGTCCACTGCTGCTCGGTGCTCTCCTGGCTGAGCCACACCGCCTTGCCGGCACCCGCGTCCAGCGCGTACATCAGGTGGGTCGGCGACGGGTGCTTCGCGTCGAAGCCGTCCACCGACAGCCCCACGACCGTAAACACCACCGCGGCCAGCACGCCGGCGAGCCCGGGGTACATGGCGTGGCGGCGGGCCAGCATCGCCACCATCGCCCGCTGCCCGCCGGCCTCCGCGAAGAGCAGGTCGACCACAGGCAGCGCGGCGAGCCCGAGCAGCACGCAGAACAGCGCGCCCACCGCGCCCATCGCCAGCCCCAGCGCGGGAAACAGCAGGGTCACCGTGGGCAGCAGGATCACTGTGGCGACGGCCGCGGCGGCGGTCACCGCCACCACCCCGATCCGGGGCATCGCCAGCGCGAGAAGGCCAGCGAGCGCGCCGGCCAAGCCCGGCAGGCTCGTCAGGTACGACCCGCCGGGCGCGAGAGCGGCCAGCGCGAATCCGAACACGACCAGCCAGCCCAGACCCCCGATCGCCAGGGAAGCCGGGCCGAGGCGGCGGCGCAGCAGCGCGTACCAGGTGAAAAGGACCGACGCGGAGAGCGCGACGACCGCGAGCCGAAACCACAGTGGACGGTACGGGTCGACCATCTCGGTGTAGCCCGGCCGCAGCGCGGCCAGGATCGCCCACAGCACCTGCGCCAGCACGGGCGCGAGCACCACCGGGACCAGGCCCAGGCCGAACCCGGCCGCCACCCGCGGCCACGTGGTGCGGCCGCGGCGGCGGGCGAGCCAGGCCAGCGCGGCGGTCGCGACGAGCGCGGCGACCGCCAGCGGCCAGGTCAGCCAGCCCGGGTAGTGGACCAGGCCGCCGGGGACCGGAAAGTAGGTGGCGTCGCCGTCCGACTCCATCGTGGACAGGTCGAGCCGCCCGAACTCGCGAGCCAGCGCCAGCGCGTTGTCGCCGTGCTGCTGGAGGCTGGCCCGGTCCATTGTGGCCGGTGTGTCCAGCGGCGTGTGGTAGATCGCCGCACCGTCGATGTACGCGGAGTTGAGCCCGGCGAAACCCTTGTCCAGAAAGGGGGTGAAGTCGGTGTCGTTGGGCAGCAGCCGGTAGACCTCGACCGCGAACGACGTGCCCACCGGATGCGGCGCGGCCCGCCCGAAGACGTCCACCAGCGCGGCGTTGCGGCGGGACGTCTCGAACGTGATGACCGGGCCGCTGCTGCCGCGCGCTTCGAGGTTGAGCACCACGCCACCGTCGGCGGCCAGCGGGTGGGCGGAGACGAACGCGGAGGCGCCGCACAGGCACGCCTCCTCGGCGTCGGTCAGCACGAACACCACGTCGTTGCGCGGCCGCGGCCCGCCGGCCATGGCCCGCGCCACTTCCAGGATCGTGGCCACGCCCGCGCCGTCGTCGTTTCCGCCCGGACCCACCTGAACCGAGTCGTAGTGGGCGACCAGGAAGACGCGGCCGGTGGAGGCGGTGCCGGGCAGCGTGGCCACCACGTTGCGTACCCGGGCGAAAGTCGCGCCGCCGGCGCCGCCGGACAGCTGCCCCGCCTCGGTACCCACGGTGTCCTGCACGGCCGGCGACAGGCCGGCCTCGCGCAGCGCGGTCTCGATCCGGTTGCGATTGCGGTCGTTGGCGGCGCTGCCGGCCACGTGGGTCTGCGCGCCCAGCGCCTCCACCTGGGTGTAGGCACGCGCGGCGCTGAACTGCCCGGCCGGCGTGCCGGTGCCGCGCGGGGCCGGTGGCCGCAGGTCGAGCAGCGTGACCAAACCCACCGCGACCAGCGCGGCGACGGCCGCCACGGCGGCCAGCGCACGGCGGCGCGGACGGGTCAGTGCGCGATCCGCGGGGGCTTCCAGATCCACGACCATGGCAGACATCATGCGTCCGGGGCGACGCGCCGGCACCCATGGGGTACGGCGGGTCGCCGCTACCGCCACGCGTGGCCTAGCGTGTTGGCATGTCTGTCGCGCGTGTGTCGTCGCCGCGCTCCCGAGGAGCCGAGCGATGACCGTCGTGCCTCCGCGGGCATATCCGTACGGAGGGGCTGATCCGGGCGCGAGCATGCCCAGCGGCGACCGCCTGCGCGTGCTTCTCGTCGAAGACGACGACGCGGACGCGTTTCTCGTCGGTGAGCTGCTGGCCGAGGCCGACGCCAAGGTCGACCTCGCCGTCGCCGCGAGCCTCACCGAGGCGCGTGAGCGGCTCGCCAGCGTCGACTGCATCCTGCTCGATCTCGGCCTGCCCGACGCGCAGGGGCTCGACGGGCTGCGCCAGGTGCTCGCGATGGCCGTGCACGCGGCCGTCGTCGTGCTGACCGGCCGCCAGGACGAGCACCTCGGCGTCGGCGCCGTCGCCGAGGGCGCGCAGGACTATCTGCTCAAGGGCCAGGTCGACGGGATCCTGCTGACCCGGGCGCTGCGTTACGCCGTCGAGCGCAAGCGGGCCGACGAAAACGCCCGGCGGCTGCGCGAGGTCGAGCTGCGCCAGGAGGAGTCGGCCCGGCTGGAACGCGGCCTGCTCCCGCAGCCGATCATGACCACCGAAGTGGTGCAAACCCACCCCTTCTACCAGCCGGGACGGCACGCCGCCGTGATCGGCGGCGACTTCTACGACGTGGTGCAGGCGGGCGAACGCCTGCATCTGATCGTGGGCGACGTGTGCGGACACGGCGCCGACGAGGCGGCCCTCGGCGTCGAGCTCCGGGTGGCCTGGCGGGCCCTGATCCTCGCCGGCGTGCCGGAAGACGCGGTGCTGCCGGCGCTGGAGCAGGTGCTGATGAGCGAGCGAAAGGCGCGGGAGATCTTCGCCACCGTCGCCGCCATAACGCTCGACCTGCCCGGAAACCGGGCCACCGTGCGGCTGGCCGGGCACCCGCCACCGCTGCTGCTGTCCGGCGGCAAGGTGGTGCCGGTGCCGGCGCCGCACGGGCTGCTGCTGGGCGTGCAGCCCCGACCGCCCCGGCCGTACGACCTGGAGTTCGACGGTGAGGATTGGTCCCTGCTGATGTACACGGACGGCCTCATCGAGGGGCGGGTCGGCGGCGGCAACGAGCGGCTCGACGTGACCGGCCTGTGCCAGCTGCTCACCGAGCCGGAGGCACGCCAGACGCCCCTGCCCGCCCTGCCCCGGTGGCTGCTGCGCCGGGCCGAAGACGCCAATGGCGGGCCCCTCGTCGACGATGTCGCCATGCTGGTGATCTCGAGGGGCGCGGGCCGGTGATGCGGTCCTGGAGCCTGCGCCAGCGGGTCACCGCGCTCTGCGCGGTGGTCGGTGGGCTGCTCGCGCTGTTGGCGATCGGCGCCTCGGTCACCGCCACGGCCACCCGCTCGCAGGTCGACACGCTGGCCAACCGCGCCACCCCGCTCCGCACCGGCTCGGAGGCGCTGCTCACCGCGCTCGTCGACCAGGAGACGGCGGTCCGCGGCTTCGCGCTCAGCGGCAAGGACGCGGACCTCACGCCGTACACGGATGGCATCGTCGAAGAGCGCCGGCTGACCGACGAGATGAGTGGCCTGATCGAAGACGAGCAGGCCATTCGGGCGAGCCTGGAACGCTTGAACGCCGAGGCGGCCACCTGGCGGCGTGATGTCGCCGAACCGGTGATCTCGATGGTCCGCGCGCAAGGCCCGGCCGCCGGCCAGGCGCTGATCAACGACACGTCGCGGCAACGGTTCGAAGAGGTCCGGGCTGCCGCGGCGGCCTTGCAGGACGAGATCCGGACATTCCGCGACAAGACCTCCGACGACGCCAAGAGCAGCAGCAACGTCCTCGTCGTGCTGCTCATCGCGGCCACGGTGATCGTGCTGCTGGCCGGCGTCGCCCTGCTGATCTCGCTGCGCCGGATGGTGATCGAGCCGCTCACCGAGCTCGCCAAGCAGGTCCGCTCGGTGGCCGGCGGCGAGTACGACCACCCCATCTCCACCAACGGGCCGCCCGAGCTGGCCACGCTCGCCGCCGACGTCGACGGCATGCGCCGCAAGATCGCATCCGACCTGGCCGAGGTGCGCGAGGCCCGCGAGCGGATCGAGTGGGTCAACGGCCAGCTGCAAACCCAGGCCGAGGAGCTGATCCGCTCCAACCGCGACCTGGAGCAGTTCGCGTACGTGGCCTCGCACGACCTCCAGGAGCCGCTGCGCAAGGTGGCCAGCTTCTGCCAGCTGCTCCAGCGGCGATACGCCGGCCAGCTCGACGAGCGCGCCGACCAGTACATCGCGTTCGCGGTCGACGGAGCCCAGCGGATGCAGCGGCTGATCAACGACCTGCTCGCGTTCTCCCGGATCGGGCGGATGACCGCGGGCTTCACCGACGTCGACCTCAACGCCCTGATGGTCGAAGTCGCCAGCCAGACCGAAAACGCCCGCAACTACGCCAAGGGCGAGCTGACCTGGGACGACCTGCCCACGGTGCTGGGCGAGCAGGCGCTGCTGACCACCCTGCTGGCCAACCTGGTGAGCAACTCGATCAAGTTCCGCCACCCCGACCGACCACCCAGGGTGCACGTCTCCGCCGAGCGGGTCGGCGACGAGTGGGAGATCAGCTGCCGCGACAACGGCATCGGCGTCGAGCAGGAGTTCGCCGACAAGATCTTCGTGATCTTCCAGCGGCTGCACGCCAAAGATTCCTACCCGGGCACCGGCATTGGGCTGGCCATCGCAAAGAAGATCGTCGAATACCACGGCGGCCGGATCTGGGTCGCCCCGGACGTCGACGAGGGTACGGTGATCAGGTTCACGCTCCCGGTGCTTGTCGGGCGCGAGGAGGAGCCGGCGGGCGAAACTGAGCCGGTGCGAGACAGCGAGGTGAACGCGTGACCGTGCCACCGGACGGGAGGAGCCCCATCGAGGTCCTGCTGGTCGAAGACGACCCGGGCGACGTCCTGATGACCCAGGAGGCGTTCGAGGAGCACAAGCTGCGCAACAAGCTCACCGTGGTCACCGACGGCGACGCCGCGCTTTCCTACCTGCGCCGCGAGGGCGAGTACAAGGACGCCGTCCCACCAGACCTCATCCTGCTCGACCTCAACCTGCCCCGCCGCGACGGCCGCGAGGTGCTCGCCGAGATAAAGAAGGACGAGCGGCTGGGCCGCATCCCGGTGGTCGTGCTCACCACCTCGCAGGCCGACGAAGACATCCTGCGCAGCTACGAGCTCCACGCCAACGCGTACGTCACCAAGCCCGTCGACTTCGACCGGTTCATCGCCGTCGTCCGCCAGATCGACGAGTTCTTCGTCAGCGTGGTCAAGCTGCCGCCTCGTGGCTGATCTGATCGACTCGGTCGGGCAGCTGCTGCGCGAGGCGGCCGCCACCGTGGTGCTGCCATCGTTTCGACACCTGGCCGAGGGCGACATCGAGGAAAAGGTGCCCGGCGAGGTCGTCACGGTGGCCGACCGGCGCGCCGAGACCCTGATCGCCGACGGCCTGCGCGCCCTGCTGCCCGAATCCGTGGTGGTCGGCGAGGAGGGCGTCGCCGCCGACCCGTCCGTGCTCGACCTGCTCCGCGAGCCCGGCCCGGTCTGGATCGTCGACCCGATCGACGGCACCGGCAACTTCGCCGCCGGCCACGGCCCCTTCGCCATCATGGCCGCGCTGGTCCGCGGCGGCGCGCCCGTGGCCGCCTGGATCCTCGACCCACTGGCCGGCACCCTCGCGGTGGCGGAGTCAGGCTCCGGCGCCTACGTCGACGGCGTCCGCGCCGCCCTCCCCGACGACGCGTCCAGGCCACTGCGCGGGGCCGCGATGAACCGCTTCCTCCCCGCCGACCTGCGGGCCCGCGTCCGACGCGGCCTGACCGCCATCGACGAGGTACTTCCGGGCCTGCACTGTGCCGGCCGCGAGTACGTCGACATCGTCACCGGCGCGCAAGACTTCGTGCTCTTTTGGCGCACCCTGCCGTGGGACCACGTGCCCGGCGCGCTGCTGGTCCACGAGGCCGGCGGCGCGGTCCGCCGCCTGGACGGCGGCCAGTACGACCCGACCGCGGACGGCTACGGCCTGCTGGCCGCCGCCAACGAAGCCACCTGGCAACGCGTCCACGCCACGCTGCTCAGCTAGGCGTCGATCTTTCTGGGCATGTGCGGCTGGTCGGCTGCTGGATAGGCGGCCGTCGTGGTTGCTCTCCGTTGCTCCCGCGGCCTCCCCATTCGGTTAGCCCTTTCTGGTCAGGACCACCGGAATGGGTAAAGTCACCGTGCTGTCCTATCAAGATCGTGAAGCCGCCTTGAAGTTGCTTTGAATGCGCAATTTGCGACGATGTCGACGAGGATCCCGGACGACATTTGGAGCCCAATTATGCTGAGGAGAATCCTGTTACCCCTGCTCGCGATCCTGACCGTCGTCCCGGTGACGGCCAGCCCAGCTCAGGCCAATACGGCGGACTCCGCGAGTGTGACCGTCGCCGCTAAAGGGCATCTTGCGCCCGGCATGTCGGACGCCGCTCCGCCGCCACCTCCCGATTGCACTCAGCCTTGTTGGCCGAAATGTCGAGACCAAGCTTTCCCCTGCTGGGAAATTCGCGGCTACAATTTCTTCACCAACGAGGCAACGGAAAACATGGAAACCCTATGTATGGGCGGACGGCTCCAGTTGCGCAGCGGACAGTACGACTGGGGTGCCATCTGGGACAGCCGAGGGTCCAAGTTTACGGACTACCAAAACAAATACGTAGGCGGAGGTTGGTACGGGATGTCGGTCTGCGTGGACCCACGCGGCGGCCAGCGATATACCTGGACCGTGGGTCTCTGGCCCGACAACCCGGACTGGCAGCCTTGGGTGAAATCGTGGGACTGGTTCGTCGAGGACGCGGGCTGGTACTACTGGGGTGTATATCTGGATCCGCTGTTCTAGAGAGCTTTGCGGTCGGGGTTCGCGAGCCTGCCCACAATGCGCGGTCAAATTCGAGGCAGATTTCCCAGGTTCGTGTCAGTTGTAGACCGTATGCTCCCGCGGGCACCGTTCCCGGCCGGCGGCTCGCCAGGGCGAGCCGAATTCCCCGGCCGTCCACTGCCGGGTCCGCGGGACAAGCCCCCGGGTGAGTTCGCGGACAGCCGTATGCCTCTACTCCCCGACATCTTGACGTAGCGTTACCAGTGTCGGGGTGGGGCTTTCAGATCTTGGAGAGTTAGGGTTCTTATGCCGCCCTAACTCTCCAAGATCTGGCATCGGACGCGGTTTACACCCGCTGTGGCGGTTACTGGCGGTGACGGCGCGTCTGTTCGGTCTGGTGCCAGTCGCCCTAGCCACGTGAGCGGGTGGGCCTGCCCGAGGCCACCCACCATCTGCTCTCGACACGCCACCCGCGATGATCGTTAGCCCGTCACCCGCACTCTCCTGGGCGTGTCGCACAGCTGTAGGGCTAACGATCACGGTGCGGCCCAGATCCACTTCCTCGACCGGTCCGACAAAGGTTCGCCCCGCGGGCTTGCGGCGCGGACCTGGCAGCGCGGGTCGGGGATCTCGGCGAGCGCCAGCTCGCCGCCGACCCGCGCGGTCTCCGGCGGGAGCAACGGTCCGCAGCTGACACGGACCCGGGCAAGTCAAGCTTGCGGCACACCGCGCCGGCGTCACCTTGACCCGGAAGGTCTCTAGTCGTCGTCCTCGTCGTCGTCGCTGCCTTTGCCGGACTTGCCCTTGCCGCTGCCCTTGCCCTTGCCGGAGTTGTCGTCGTCAGAAGCGCCGGCGCCGGTACCGGGCGGGTTGGCCGGGCGGGCCGACGGCGACGGCGGTGGCGGTGGCGCGCCGGAGACCAGCGCCTCGCACTTGGTGCCGTCGACCGCGAAGGTGGTCGGCAGCGGGTTGCCCTTCTGGTATCGGCCGGTCATCCGCATCGCGACCGAGTCGCCCGCGGCGATCGGCTGCTTGCCCGCCGGCTGGATCACCACCTCGCGGCCGGTCTGCGCGAAGCTCACCGGGCTTGCGTTGACGAGGCGTTGGTCGCCGGGGAACGCGAACGTCAGGCGCCAGCCCTCGACCCGCTGGCCGCCGGCGTTCGTCAGGGTCACGTCGGCGTGGAAGTCGCGGCCGGAGTCGCGCTTGAGGGCGTACGTGACCGAGCAGGCCGCCGAGGGTGTGGCCGTGGACTCCGGGAGCGTGACCGCCGCGGCGGCGCCCGAGCCGGCGGTGCCGGACGGGCTCCGGTTGCCGTTGATCCACAGCCCTCCGGTGACGGCCAGCAGCGCGGTCGCCGCCAGGACGGCGCTTGCCCACTGGCGGCTGCGCGACGGGGTGGACGAGGTCGGGACCGCCACCCACGACGGCGTGGAGTACGACGCGAGCAGGCCCGCCGCCTCCGCGCTGCTGGGCCTTGCCTCCGGCCGCTTGGACAGGCAGCGGCGGCACAGCAGCGCGACCGCCTCGGGCAGCCCCTCGACCGGCGGTAGCGGGCCGGGGTCGGAGTACCGGTGCGCGCGCAGCATCTGCGTGGTGGTGGCCACCTCCCACGGCAGGTGCCCGGTCAGCGCGCGGTAGAGCAGCAGGCCCAGCGCGTACACGTCGGTGGCCGGCGAGACCTGCCCGCCCTCCAGCCGCTCCGGGGCCAGGTACGCCGGCGTACCCAACAGTTCGCCTTCGGGTGTGACGTCGTTGGCGCCGATCAGGGCGGAGATACCGAAGTCGACGACCTTGGCACCGCTGGCGGTGAGCATGACGTTGGACGGTTTCACGTCACGGTGCACGACGCCGTTGGCGTGCGCGACGGCAAGCGCGGACGCGACCTCGGCGCAGGCCTTGACCGCCTCCGGCCACGGCATCGGCCCGTCGTGGTCGAGTCGAGCCGCCATCGACTGGCCGTCGATCAGCTCCATGACGACGTACGGTGCCCTGCTGACCGGCTCCGGCTCCGCCTCCGCTTCTCCCCAGGCGCCGGAAGGGTCCGTCCTCGTCGCTTCGCTGCTCGGCTCGGACCTCGCCGGCTCTGGGTCGAGGCCCTGCTCCCCGTAGTCGTACACGTTGGTGATGTGCGGGTGGCAGAGCTTGCCGGCGGCCTGCGCCTCGGCGCGCAGCTGCCAGCGGAAGTTGGGGTCGGCGGCCAGCCGCGGGGCGAGCACCTTGATGGCGACCGGTCGGTCGAGCACCTCGTCGTACGCCCGCCAGACCACCGCCATGCCGCCCGCGCCGAGCCGTTCAACGAGGCGGTACCGCCCACCCAGCACCGTCATAGGTGGTCATTTGCCCAGGCGACGAGGCAGAAAACCTATGGACCGGCCAGTAGTTGGTCGACTGGTGCGAAGTCGTCGGTGAGCACCGGGGCATCCCGTACAAAGGCATCCAGATCCGCCCCGGCCAGGAGGGTGACCGGCTCCCGCGCGGTGCTTGTCAGGTGGGCGCGGATCGTGTCCAGCGGCAGGGGCGAGTCGGAGGCGACGATCACGAAGTTGGCGCCCTCCTCGCCGGCCAGCGCCTCGGGCGGACCGATCAGCGCCACGTGCGGGAAGACGTCGGCCACCGTCGCCATCTCGGCCCGGATGAAGCGCAGCGGCGGGTAGTCGATGACGTTTTGCGCGTACACGCCGGTGGGGCGCAGTGTGCGGTGGATCTGCTCGGCCATCTCGCGGGTGGCCAGGTGCCAGGGCACCACCAGGTGGCCGAAGGCGTCGCCCACCACGAAGTCGACGCTGGCCGCCGGCCGGGCGGTGACCAGCACCCGCGCGTCGCCGACCACCGGCGTCAGGTCGGGACCGGTGGTCAGGTCGAGCTCGCGGCGGGCCAGGTCGACCAGGCCGCCGTCGATCTCGTACACCTCGTTGGTGCTGCCCGGCCGGGTGGCGTTGAGGTAGCGGGGCATGGTGAACCCGCCACCGCCCAGGTGCAGCGCGTCGATCCGCCGCCCCTCCGGCGCGACGGTGTCGGCGACCGCACCGAGCCACTGGGTGTACGCGAACTCCAGGTGCTCCGGGTTGCCCAGGTCGACGTACGAGTGGCGGGCGGAGTTGAGCATCAGCACCCGGCCGAACGGGTTGGCCGGATCTTCCACGACGGTGGCGCAGTGGTACGCGGTCTCGATGTCGCACGGGTTGGGTGCCACAGTGGACAGTCCCGCGCCGGCCAGCCCGACGGCGGCCAGCAGCGCGCGGGCCCGGGGAGGGGCCGGCACCGGGTCGCGGCGGTGCAGGTACACGCCCAGGCCGACGCCGGTCGTGGCGAGCAGCCCGGCCAGGCCCAGGATGATCACGCTGGTGGGCAGCGCGGCGACCAGCACGAAGCCGGTGACGAGCGTGGCGGTGATGCCGCCGAGCGTGCCGATGCTAGAGAGCTTGCCGACCACCTGGCCGGTGCGCTTGAGGTCACCGAGCTGGAGCTTGACCACCAGCGGGGTGATGCCGGACAGCAGCGCCGCGGGCACGAAGACGGCCAGCGCGGTGAGCAGGATGATGCCGGTGTCGGCGTTGCCCCGCAGCCCTTCGCCGGCCCACCGCACGACCGGCAGCGTCACGGCGGTCGCGATCGCGGCGAGCACCAGCGCCGGGGCGAGCAGGCGGCGCGGGTCCTGCCGGTCGGCCAGGAAGCCACCCAGCCACGCGCCGTACGCGATCGCGCCGAGCGCCACGCCGATCACCGCGCTGGTGACTTGGAGCGTCACCCCGACATAGGGCCCGACGAGGCGCAACGCGACGGTCTCGAGCACGAGGACGGCGCCGCTGGCGAGGAAGACGAGGGCGGCCGCGAGCTTGGGGGGCAGTGGGGAGGGCTCCATCAAGGAGAAGGGTAGTCAGACCATCGAGAGGTGCACGTGGTTGGTGTGCCTGGCCGCCGCGCTGCCACTGCCGCTGTAGGCCCGCCACCCCGAGCTGGGCGACCAGATCTGCTTGTACCAGATCACGTAGAGCACACCCAGGCGGTCGGCGTTCTTGACGAGGAACGCGGCCAGGTTGTTGCCGTACGTGCGGTCGCCGCCGGTGGCGTCGCTGTTTTTGAACGTGCTGGTCGCCGACGAGAAGTCACAGGCCCGGCCCAGCGGGTGCTCGCCACCGCCTCCGCTGCGCTTGCACGAGGTGTACCGCTTGAAGCCGGCCGCCCGCGCCTCGTTGTACGCGTGCAGCGTGCGAGCGGTGATGCAGCCGCTGGTGGTCGGGTCGTCGACGATGCACTTTTCGCTCGGCCAGGAGCCGTCGGAGTTACGCGGCGCGGGCTTGGCCAGCGGCGAGTTGGCGGTGACGAAACCGCCGGCCGTGCCGATGCCCAGCGCCTTCTCCAGCTCCTTCTTCTTCGACGCCATGATGGCGACCTGCTTGGTCTGCTCGCGGACCTCGTTGTCGATCGCCGCCTTGGTGCGGGCTACCTCTTCGCGCGCCTCGGCCAGCCGCCGCATCGCGGTGCCGTCGCGCTGGGCGAGCAGCTCGAGGCCGGCCGCCTTCTGGAGGAACTCGTTGGGCGAGGCGCTATTGAGCATCAGGTTGATCGGCGTGAGCCGGCCGACCCGGTAGGACTGGGCGGCGAGCACGGCCACCTCGGCCGTGATCGCGGCCAGGTCTCCCTCGACCTTCTTCAGCTGGAGGCTGAGCTCGAGCTGGCGCTTTTTGGAGTTGGCCAGCTTGGCCTTGGCCTCGATGTGGCCCTTGTTGGCCGCCGACAGCTGGGCCCGCAACGTCTTGGAGGCACCTTCGTCGTCGGTGTTGGGTGCCGCGCTGGCGGGCCCGGCGGCGGTCAACGCCAGCACGAGACCGAGCAACATCACTACGGGACGACGGAGCACGGTGCGAGAGCCTACCGGACTCACAAGTCCCTTAAGCCACACGAGCCTCAGAATTAAGCCGCACCTGTGGTATAGGGCATCTTGATCACACGGTTTGGCATTTTGATCAGGCCACGGAGAAGCCGCCGTCTACGAAGAGCGTCTGGCCGGTCACGTACACGCTCGACTCACTGGCCAGAAACACCGCCGCCCCGGCGAAGTCCGCCAGCTCGCCGTTGCGCCCCACCATGCTGCGGGCGGCCGCCGACGCCACCCGCGCCGGGTCGGCGAACAGCTCGGCGGTCAGCGGCGTCCGCACGATGCCCGGCGCGATCGCGTTGGCGGTGACGCCGTGCCGCGACCACGCCTCGGCCTGCGAGCGGGTGAGCCCGGCCAGGCCCGCCTTGGCCGCGCCGTACGCACCGCTGTTGCCGTACGCGCGCACCGACTGCTGCGAGGCGATGTTGATGATCCGGCCCCAGCCCCGCGCCGCCATCGCCGGGCCGAAGCGCTGCCCGAGCAGGAACGGCGCGTCGAGATTGGCGGAGATAGTGGCGTCCCAGTCGTCCTCGGTCAGCTCCGACAGGTGCGGGCGCCGGTTGATCCCGGCCGAGTTGACCAGGATGTCCGGCTCGCCGAAGCAGTCGACGGCCGCCCGCGCCGCCTGCCGCAGCGCGCCGCGGTCGGCGAGGTCCGCGGGCACCGCCGCCGCCTCCACCCCGACGGCGGCCAGCTCGGCGACGGCCGCCGCCAGCGGCGCCTCGCGCCGCGCGACCACCACCACCTTGGCGCCCGCGCGGCCCAACGCCTCCGCGATGGCCCGGCCGATCCCCGAGCTGCCACCCGTCACGAGCGCCACGCGCCCATCCAGCGAGAACAGACTCTCCAGGTACGTGGACACTCAGCGATCTTAAGTTGAACCGCTACCAGGGCACCGTGCCCGCGTCGTCGAAGAAGCCCCCGGTCGGACCGTCCTGCGGGAGTGTGGCCAGGCGCACCGCGGCGACCGCACCCTGCGCCGGCGTGCGCGGCCCGGCGTGGCCGTTGAGGTCGGTCGCGCAGTAGCCCGGATCGGCCGCGTTCACCTTGATCGGTGTGTCCCGCAGCTCGTTCGCGTAGGTCACGGTGATCGAGTTGAGCGCGCTCTTGGAGGAGTTGTACGCCAGCAGCCACGCCCCGGGAAACGGCCCGTCCGGGTCGCTGGTCAGCGCCATCGAGCCGAGCCCACTGGAGAGGTTGACGATGCGGCCGGCCGGCGCCTGGCGCAGCAGCGGCAGCAGGGCGTTGGTCACCGCGACGACGCCGTACACGTTGGTGGCGTACGTGCGCTCCAGCATCTGAAGCGGCGTCCGGCTCGGCCGCTGTCCCCGCTCGACGAGGACGCCGGCGTTGTTGACCAGGATGTCCAGCCGGCCGTACTCCCGCTCGACACGTGCCGCGGCCGCCGTGACCGACAGCGGGTCGGTCACGTCGAGCTGGATCGGCACGGCCGTCACCCCCTCGGCGGCCAGCTTCTCCGCGGCGGCCACACCCCGCTCGGTGTCCCGCGCGCCGACCAGCACCGTGACGCCGGTCTCACCCAGGCCGCGGGCGATCTCGTACCCGATGCCCTTGTTCGCCCCCGTCACGAGGGCGACCTTCCCTGTTTCACTCATGGGCTCGACCCTGCGGCGCCCGGGCTCCGGTGAGGAGAGCACGCTTCAACCACGGACTGCCGGTCCCTGGTTGCGGTCGCGACCAGCGGACATGATGGGGCGCATGGACCGCCGACAGCTCGCCGCCTTCCTGCGCAGCCGTCGCGCCGGTGTCCAGCCCGCGGACGTCGGCCTGCCCGCCGGCCCACGCCGCCGCACGCCCGGCCTGCGGCGCGAGGAGGTGGCCCGGCTGGCCGGCATCTCGGTCGACTACTACGCCAGGCTGGAGCAGGCCCGCGGCCCGCGCCCGTCGCGGCAGGTGCTCTCCGCGCTGGCCCGCGCGCTGCGGCTGTACGACGCCGAGCGCGCCCACCTCTACCACCTGGTCGGCGAGCAGCCCGCATCCCCGTCCGGCCCGAGCGCGGACGTGCCGGCCGGCGTGCTGCATCTGCTCAGCCGCCTCGACGACACACCCGCCTACGTCATCGACGTCAAGTACGAGATCCTCGCCTGGAACCCGATGGCCGCCGCCCTGCTCGGCGACCCCGACACCTGGCCGCCGGGCCGCCGCAACATGATCTGGAACATGTTCGGCGGCGACATCTCGCAGATCGCGCTCAACGACCCGGAGACCTCCGCCTTCGCCGACGAGTGCGTGGCCGAGCTACGCGCGGCGGCCGCGCAGTACCCGGACGACGCCGGCATCCACGGCCTGATCGCCCGGCTGCGGGCCGCGAGCCCCGAGTTCGTGCGCCGGTGGGAACTCTTGCAGGTCTGCGTGCGGCGCGGTACGACGCTCAAGCGGGTGAAGCATGCGGTGGTGGGGGAGCTCGAGCTGGAGTGCGAGACGCTGGAGGTCGCCGGCCACGGGCAGCGCCTGATCATCTACAGCGCCGCGCCGGGCAGCCGCACGGCCGAAGCGCTGAAGCTGCTCGCCGTCGTCGGCACCCAGTGGCCGGCCGACTCGGTCGGCTAGGTGGCGGCGGCGAAGCGCTGCACCTGCTCGGTCGTGCCGGCCACGATCAGCACCGCGTTGCGTGGCACGACCGTCTCCGGGGTGGCGTACACGAGGTCGGCGCCTTGGGCCTTCACGCCGACCACCGTCACGCCGTACCTGGTCCGCAGGCCGACGTCGGCCAGCGTGCGGCCCACGGCGTCACGCGGCGCCCGGGTCTTGGCAATCGCGAAGTCGTCGTCGAGCTCGATGAAGTCGAGCATGCGGCTGGTGATCAGGTGGGCCACCCGCTCGCCCATCGTGGCCTCGGGGTAGATGACGTGGTGGGCGCCGACCGAACGCAGGATCTTGCCGTGCTTGGCCGAGATCGCCTTCGCCCAGATGTCGTGGACACCGACCTCGGTCAGCGCCAGCACGGTCAGCACGCTCGCCTCGATGTCGGTGCCGATGCCGACCACCGCCCGGCCGAACTCGCTGATGCCGATCTGCCGCAGCACGTCTTCGTCGGTGGCGTCGGCCTGCACCACGTGGGTGAGGCGGTCGGACCACTGCTGCACCAGCTTGGTGTCCTCGTCGACGCCGAGCACCTCGTGGCCCAGCCGGGTCAGCGACTCGGCCACCTGGCCACCGAAGCGGCCCAGTCCGATCACCACCACGTTTTCGTCCGCGGTCGGCGCTTTTGTCTTCTCAGCCAACGATGGGTCGCTCCTCCGGGTATCGGTATTGCCGGTGGCGGGTGTTGAGCGCGAGCGCCGAGGCGACCGCGATCGGGCCCACCCGGCCGATGAACATCATCAGGATCAGCACGAGCTGGCCCGAGCCGGACAGCTGCGCGGTCAGGCCGACGGTGATGCCCGCGGTGCTGAACGCCGACATGACCTCGAAGAGCGCCCGGTCCAGCGGCACGCCCGAGGTGAGGGCGAGCAGCGCCAAGGTACCGCTGGCGACCGTGGCCACGCCGAGGAGGGCGACCGTCGTGGCCTGCCGCTGGGTCGACTCGGCGATGCGGCGGCGGCCGACCACGACGTCGCGTTCGCCGCGGACCTCGGTCCAGATCACGTACGCGAGCAGGAAGAACGTGGTGACTTTGATGCCGCCGGCGGTGCTCGCGCTGCCGCCGCCGATGAACATCAGGCCGGTGACGATCGTCGTGGTGTCGGCGTCCATCGCGCTGTAGTCGACGGTGTTGTAGCCGCCCGAGCGGGGGATCGTGCCCTGCACGAAGGCGGCGAGGATCTTCTCGGCCACGCCGAGCGGCCCGAGCGTGCCGGGGTTGCCCCACTCGAAGACAAGCACGGTGGCGAAGCCGACCACCAGCAACACCAGCGAACCCCACACGGTGATCCGGGTGTGCGTCGACCAGGCGGCCGGGCGGCGCAACTCGCGGGCGAACTCGTACAGCACGGGCACGCCGAGGCCGCCGACGATCACGCCCAGCGTCAGCGGTACGCAGATCCACCAGTCGCCGGCGAAGCCGAACAGGCCGTCGCTGCGCAGCGAGAAGCCGGAGTTGTTGAACGCCTGGATCGCGTTGAACACGCCCTCCCACAGGGCCGAGCCCAGCGGCACGTCGTAGGCCAGCCACAGCCGGGCGGTGAGGATCGCGGCGATCACCGCCTCGCTGGCGAACATGACGACGGCGGCGAGCACGAGCACCGTGCGTACCTCGCCCAGGGCCAGGCCGGCGCTGGTCTCCGCCCGCGCCATCAGCCGGCTGCGCAGGCCCAGCCGCTGCGAGACCAGCAGGCCCAGCAGCGTGGCCATGGTGGCGATGCCGTAGCCGCCGACCTGGGTGAGCACCATCAGCATCACGTGCCCGAAGTCCGACCAGTACGTCGCGGTGTCCACCGTCGACATCCCGGACGTGGTGATCGCGGAGGTGGCGTTGAAGAAGGCGGTCATGAAAGGCGCCCCGCCGCTCCCCGCGCGTGACACGGGGAGCATCAGCAGGACGGTGCCGATCGTGATCACGCACAGGAACGCGAGGGGCACGATCCGAGCGGGGTGCTGAAGGGTCCGGCGCATCAGGCATGTTCATATCACGGCTGATCAGTGGACAGTCTCTCTTCGTCCGGGGCGGCTTGACTCACGCCGTGCGAACCAAACTTCCAGTAGTGGTCCTGGCCGGCGCTATGCTGGCGGCCATCATTGCCGTACCTTCCGGCGCCGTCGCGCACCGCGACGAGGAGCCGACCGTCATCGGACACCGCGGGGCCAGCGGTTACCGCCCCGAGCACACGCTCGAGGCCTACCGGCTGGCGATCGCGACCGGAGCCGACTACATCGAGCCCGACCTTGTCTCCACCAAGGACGGTGTGCTCGTGGCCCGCCACGAAAACGAGATCTCGGGTACCACCGACGTGTCCGTCAGGCCGGAGTTCGCCGGTCGCAGGGCGACCAAGACGATCGACGGCGTGTCGGTGACCGGGTGGTTCACCGAAGACTTCACGCTCGCCGAGCTCAAGACGCTGCGCGCCAAGGAGCGGCTGCCGCAGGTGCGCCCCACCAACACCGCGTTCGACGGCAAGTTCGAGGTGCCGACGTTCCAGGAGGTCATCGACCTGGCCCGTACGCAGAGCCGCAAGCTCGGCCGCACGATCGGCGTGTACCCGGAGACCAAGCACCCGACCTACTTCCAGAACATCGGGCTGCCGCTGGAGGAGCCGCTGGTCAAGGTCCTCCAGCGCAACCGGCTCACGGAGAAGAAGGACGCGGTCATCATCCAGTCCTTCGAGACCGCCAACCTCCGCAAGCTCGACAAGCTGATCGACGTCAAGCTGGCCCAGCTGCTCAGCTCGTCCGGCAAGCCCTATGACTTCATGGTGGCGGGCGACCCGCGCACGTACGCCGACCTGGCCAAGGCCGACGGCCTGAAGTGGATCAGCCGGTACGCCGACGGCGTGGGCGTGGAGAAGAACCTCATCGTGCCGCGCGACGCCACCGGCAAGCTCCTGGCCCCGACCACGCTGATCCGCGACGCGCACCGCCACGGCCTGATCGTGCACGCGTGGACGTTCCGGGCGGAAAACCAGTTCCTGCCGGCCGACTTCCGGATCGGCACCGACCCGAACGCGCGCGGTGACATCTTCGCCGAGTTCGCGCTCTTCTACGGGCTCGGCCTGGACGGCGTGTTCAGCGACCACCCGGACACGGCCGTTGCCGCCCGGGTGGGTTTCACGAAGTAGAGATCTTCTTCTAGGGTGCCGCCGGCCGCGTCGGGCCGGCGGCATCTCTGTCCTCGGTGAGCATGGCCAGCTCCGCGCCCACGCCCGGCGGGAGCGTGGCGGTCGGCGCCTCGTCCGCGGTCGGCACCGGCGCCCGGCGCAGCCGCCACAGCACGCCCATCAACAGCATCGCCGAGAGGGCGAAGACGATGCTCGCGGTGAGCAGGGTCGTGGAGAGCGGGTGCGTCTCGGCGGCGGGCTTGAGCGGCGGCCGGGCCACGGGCGGCGCGCCGGCGCCGTCGATCGGTGGCGGCGCCTGCTCCTGGGCCGGCGGGGCGCCGGTCGTCTCGTCGGCGGCCGGGCTTTCGGTGACGGGCGGCGGCGGTGTGGTCCGCGGCGGCGGCTGCGACGTGCGCACGGCGTCGACCACCACGGTCGTCGCGCGTGCGCTGTCGAGCAGCTTTCCGTTGACCGCGTGCGCCGAGACGACGAGCTCGGCCCGCCCCAGCGGCGTCCCGTCCAGGAACGCGATCCGGTAGCTGGCCGCCGCCTCGGTTTCCGCGCCGCAGATCAGCTTCGAGTCGATGAGCGGGTCGACCGCCTCGACCGTGCCGGCGACCGCGGAGGTGTCGCGGAGCGCCAGCGCCTGACCGGACACCACCCGCTCCACCCGCACGTGCTCGGCGGCCAGGCCACCGAGCCGCACGGTGATCGTGCGCCGGGTCTGCGTGCAGCCCTTTTCGGAGCGGCTCACCACGAGGTCGAACCGGGCGGGCGCGCCACCGGCGGTGACCGTGCGGGCCGGCCCGCGCAGCTCGACCAGGCAGCACTTCTGCTTGGCCGCCGGCACGTTCTTCGCCGTGGTGGCGGCGGGTTTCTCCTTGGTGGCGGCGAAGGTGGGCACGGTCAGCGCCAGCCCGGCAAGCCCGAGACCCACCACGGCGGCCTGTATCGCAAGACGTCGTCCGGCCTTCACCACGCCCACGCTAGGCGCCACCCGGCGTGTCCGGAAAGGACGCATATTCGCGTCTTCTGCTGATCAAAGTCGGCGATCTTGCGCAGAGTAGTGAACCGATAACTCCTTGATCGGCGTGCGCCGGGCGGACGTTGTCGGGCGTTGCTGATAGGAAGGGGCGATGCGCGAAAGAGCCGAAGCCGTCCTCCGGCGCCTGGCCGGCGACCACGCCAAGCTCCGCGACGACCAGTGGCGGGCGATCGAGGCGCTGGTCGCGGGGCGGCGGCGGGTGCTGTGCGTGCAGCGCACCGGGTGGGGCAAGTCCGCAGTGTACTTCGTGGCCACCGCGCTGCTCAGACAGGACGCCACCGCCGGGCCGACGGTCATCGTCTCGCCGCTGCTGGCGCTCATGCGTAACCAGGTCGAGGCCGCCGCCCGCGCCGGCATCCACGCCCGCACGATCAACTCGGCCAACCTCGACGAGTGGGATCAGATCACCGACGAGATCCAGGCCGGCGCGGTCGACGTGCTGCTGATCAGCCCCGAGCGGCTCAACAACCCCGACTTCCGCGACACCGTGCTGCCCCGGCTGGCGGCCACCACCGGCCTGCTCGTCGTCGACGAGGCCCACTGCGTCTCCGACTGGGGGCACGACTTCCGGCCCGACTACCGGCGGCTGCGCACGTTCCTGGCCGGCCTGCCCGAGCGCACGCCGGTGCTGGCCACCACCGCGACCGCCAACGCCCGGGTCACCGCCGACGTCGCCGACCAGCTCGGCGACGCGCTCGTGCTGCGCGGGCCGCTCGACCGCGACTCGCTTCGCCTGGCCGTGCTCGACCTCGCCACGCCGGCACACCGGCTCGCCTGGCTCGCCGACCACCTCGACCAGCTCCCCGGCTCCGGCATCATCTACACGCTCACGGTGGCCGCGGCGGGGGAGACGGCCGAGTTCCTCCGCTCGCGCGGTTACCCCGTCGCCTCGTACACCGGGCAGTCCGACGACGCCGACCGCCGCTCGGCCGAGCAAGACCTGCTGGACAACAAGGTGAAGGCGCTGGTCGCCACGTCCGCGCTGGGCATGGGCTTCGACAAGCCCGACCTGGGCTTCGTGGTCCACCTCGGCGCGCCACCCTCGCCGATCGCGTACTACCAGCAGGTGGGCCGCGCCGGCCGGGCGGTCGAGCAGGCCGAGGTGTTGCTGCTGCCCGGGCCCGAAGACGCGGCCATCTGGCGCTACTTCGCCTCGCTCGCGTTCCCACCCGAAGACCAGGTGCGCACCGTGCTGGCCGCCCTCTCCACCGACCGTCCACTGTCGACGCCCGCGCTGGAGCCGATCGTCGACCTGCGGCGCACCCGGCTGGAGCTGATGCTCAAGGTGCTCGACGTCGACGGCGCGGTCCGCCGGGTGCGCGGCGGCTGGCTGGCGACCGGCGACCCGTGGACGTACGACGCGGCCCGGCTGCGCCGCGTGGCCGACGCGCGCACCGCCGAGCAGAGCTCGATGCGCGAGTACACGGCGACCGGCGACTGCCGGATGGAGTTCCTGCGCAAGTGCCTCGACGACCCCGGCGCCGTCCCCTGTGGACGGTGTGACAACTGCACCGGTCCGCGATACCAGGCGGCGGTCTCCGACGCCGCGATGAAGGCGGCACAGGCGTTTCTCGGGCGGGCCGGCATCGAGATCACGCCCAAAAAGCTGTGGCCGACCGGCCTGGAGCAGGTCGGCGTGCCCCTACGCGGCAAGATCCCACCGGCCGAGCAGGCGGCGAGCGGCCGCGCGGTCGGCCGCCTCTCCGACCTCGGCTGGGGCTCCCGGCTGCGCACCGTCGCCGGCCCGGACGCGCCCGACGCCCCGCTACCGGCCGACGTCGCGGGCGCGGTCGTGGAGGTGCTCAAGACCTGGGCGCGCGGCGACGACCCGTGGCCGGCACGCCCGGTCGGCATCATCGCCATCGGCTCGCGCCGCCATCCCCAGCTCGTCCGCGGCCTCGCCGACCACATCGCGACCGTCGGCCGCCTGCCGCTGCTTGGCGTGCTGCCACCCGCCGGCGACAGCGGCGGTGCCCGGGGCAACAGCGCCCAGCGGGTGCGCACCCTCTACGGCGAGTTCACCCCACCGGACGATCTGTCCACCCTGGACGGTCCCGTGCTGCTCGTCGACGACCTGGTCGACTCCGGCTGGACGATGACGATGGCCGCCCGCCAGCTCCGCCTCGCCGGCGCCCCACTCGTCCTTCCCCTGGCCCTGGCGGCAAGCGGCTAGGGCCTCTAGAGACTCGGGCTGACGCGGTGGCGCGCTGGCACCGGCAAAGGCGTGCGCGCTCCATCGTCGTGGTGTTGCTTCAAGGCAGGTTTCCCACGTCCGTGTCAGCGGCGGACCGTATGCTCCCGCGGGCACCGTTCCCGGCCGGCGGCTCGCAGCGCTCGCCGAGATCCCCGGCCGTCCACTGCCGGCTCCGCGGGACAAGCCCCCAAGCGTCTACCTCCGCCCTCCTGACGCAGCGTGACCAGCGCCGGGTTCGGGACTTCGAGATCTAGAAGATTTACGGTCGATATGGCGCTCTAACTCTCCTGGATCTCGAATCTCGCGCCGCTCACACCGCCGCGGCGGTTACTCGCGGCGACGAAACCCCCGTTGCCCTGGATCGCCGGTGTGATCGCGACCAACAGCGGACGGGTGAGGCCGCGGGAGCAGCGGTCCGGACCACGACGGACATCGCGGTAGCTCGAATCTCTGTCTAAATAGGGGTTCAGGGCCGAAGCCGTCCTAGCCGGGGCGGCCGAAGCTGTGCACGGGCTGGTAGTCGACGTTGTCGACGCGGACCGGCTCGCCGTGTTGCGGGGCGTGGATTATCTTGCCGCCGCCCACGTACATGCCGACGTGCCGCACGTTGCGGTAGTAGAAGACGAGGTCGCCGGGGCGTAGCTCGGAGCGGCTCACCCGGTGCACCGATCCCTGCTGCCGCCGCGCGTTGTGTGGCAGGGCGACGCCGGCGCGGCCCCAGGCGGCCGAGGTGAGGCCGGAGCAGTCGTAGGCGTCCGGGCCCTCGGCGCCGTACCGGTAGCGCTTGCCCAGCTGGGCGTACGCGAACCGCACCGCCGCGCCGGCCTGCCCGGCCGAAAACACCGGCTTGAAGCCGCGGATGCCGGTCGACGGGCGGTAGCCGCTGTGCTCGCGCAGCCGTTCCAGCTGGGCGATGTCCTGCTCGATCTGCTTGCGGCGGTTGGCCAGCTGGTGCTGCTGCGCCTCCTGCTGGGCGGCGAGCGTGTCGAGCGCGCGGCGGCTGTCGGCGAACCGGGCCCGTGCGGTGTTCAGCTTGCCGACCGCGGCGCGCTGCTGTGCCGCCAGCCGGTCGAGCACGAGCAGGCGGTCGGCGAAGTCTTCGGGCGAGGTCGAGGTGATCACGGCGAGCGCGGGGCCGGCGCCGCTGTTGCGGTACTCGATCGCCGCGATCATGCCGATCCTTGTCTGCTGGGCAGCCAGTGCGCGTTCCAACGGGCGGGTGCGCGCGGCGAGCGCGGCCTGCTTGCTGCGGGTGAGGCGCAGGTCGTCGCGGGCCTCGTTGTAGTCCTCGATCACCTGCTCGAGGCGTTCGGCGGCGGCGTACAGCTTGCCGTCCAGCTGGTCACCCCGTGGATCGGCGGCCGCCGGCTGGGCCACGAAGATCGCCGGGACGAGGACCGCGAACAGGACGAGAGATCGGAACACGAAGTCATCAACGAGCTATATCTGGCAAAAGCGACGGAACACGCCAGAGGCATTGGATCACATCGAACCGCCATACTGGGTCGGTGAGGAACAGCCGCATCCCGTTCATCGTCGCCGGGCTGGTGATCGCGCTGATCGGCGGCTTCGGTCTGGGGCGGCTGACCGGCGGCGACACGGCCCGCCCGACGGCGGCTGTCGCGGCGCCGACCACCACCACCAGCGCGCACACGCATTCGACTGGCGGCGGCGGGAGCGGTGCCGCCGCGGGCGGCCTGGAGATCAGCGCGAGTGGGTTCTCGCTGGTGCCCGAGGCCACCACCTTCACCGCCGGCAAGCGCGCCGAGCTCGCCTTCCAGATCGTCGACAGCGGGCGGCGCCCGGTCACCAACTTCGCGATCGTGCACGAAAAGCCGCTGCACATGATCGTGGTGCGCCGCGACCTCACCGGCTACCAGCACGTGCACCCCACGATGGCGCCGGACGGCCGCTGGAGCGTGCCGCTCACCCTGGGCGAGCCGGGTGTCTGGCGGGCGTACGCGGACTTCACCGCCAACGGCACGGCCGCCACCCTCGGCACCGACCTTGTGGTGCGCGGAGACTACGCCCCTCGGGCGCTGCCACCCGCCGCCAGCACGACGACCGTCGACGGCTTCACCGTCAGCTACCAGGGCACCCCGCGCACCGGCTCCACCCAGCCGATGCTCTTCACCGTCGCGCCGGGCGCGCGGCTGGAGCGGTACCTCGGCGCGTTCGGCCATCTCGTGGTGCTGCGCGAGGGCGACCTCGGCTACGTGCACGTCCACCCCGAGCCCGAGCTGGTCGGCGGGGCGGTGAAGTTCTGGCTGGCGGTGCCGAGCCCGGGCCGCTACCGGATGTACTTCGACTTCCAGGTCGCCGGGAAGGTGCACACCGCCGAGCTCACGATGGTGGTGTGAGCAGGCGCTGCAACGCCGGCGTCACGCCCCACCCGGCCGCCATCCGCGTGTACTCCTCCCGCTGCGCCTCGGTCGGCGGCGCGTCCGTGCGCCGCGCGCGCAGCAGCAGGTTGCGCGGCGTGTGGCGGGAGTCGACGAACTCCACCACCTCGACCTTGTAGCCGTGCAGGCGCAGCAGGCCCGCCCGCAGCGCGTCGGTGAGGACGTCCGCGAAGCGCTCACGCAGGATGCCCTGCCGGGTGAGCAGCGGGAACGGCTCGGCAGCGGCCCGACCGCGCAACTGGGCGGCGATGTCGTGGTGGCAGCACGGCGCGGCGAGCACCCACCGCGCCTCCCACCGGACCGCGCGGGCCAGCGCCTCGTCGGTCGCGGTGTCGCAGGCGTGCAGCGCCAGCACCAGGTCGGGCCGCGTGGCGACCGGCGCGTCGGCGATCGTGCCGGCCACGAACCGCACCCGGTCGGCGCAGCCCAGCCGCTCGGCCAGCTCGGTGTTGCGGCGGCGCTGGTCTTCGCGCACGTCGACACCGACCACCTCCACGTCGACGCCCCGACCGGCCAGGTAGCGGTAGGCGGCGAAGGTGAGGTAGGCGTTGCCACAGCCCAGATCGACCACCCGCAGCCGCTCGGGCAGGGGCGTGACGGACGCGGCGAGCGCGCGCAGAAACGCGTCGACCTGGCGCCGCTTGGCCGCGTTGCCGCCGATCGCGTCGAAGAGGGGGTCGCCCGGGTCGAGCAGGTACTCCTTCTCGCGGTCGTGCGCGGCCGGCTCGGCGGAGCGCTCGGCCGCGGCCCGGTGCACCTGGGCCTCGCCCTTCTTGGTCACCCGCAGCTGCACGGTGGCGTCGGCGGTCTCCACGTGCCAGTTGCCGAACGGCTCGGCCAGCAGCGCGTCGACCGCCGCCCCGGCCTCCGGGCCGGGTGCGACGTTGCGGGTGTGCGGGCGGGCGCCGTCGTTGGTCACGATCTGGAGCCGGGTGCCGCCCTTGAGGGTGACCGGGCGCACCTCCGCGCGAACGACCGAGGGCGCCTGCCCCCGCCGCCGGCCAGCGGCGACGGCCCGGGTGAGCCCCGGGTCCAGCAGCAGCGCCCGCACCTCGGCGAGCGCGTCGTCGAGCGGGCGCACCATGGTTAACAAGCCTATCTGTTGATCTTCGATTGAACCCTTGGGAGCACTCCCACCGTAATCACGGTCGAAGCGGATGGCACCAGCCGTCGGACGGCGCTTCTCCACTACGGCACCAGCAGGAGAGTCACGCGCATGTCCAGGAGCAGAGAGATCAGCCGTCGCTGGAAGATCGCCATCACCGCCGGTGTGGCGGCCGCCCTCTTCGGCACGGGTATCGGCGTCGCGGCGGCCGGCGGCGAGTCCGCCGCCCCGACCGTCGACTGCCCCACCGTGGGCGACAAGCTGTCCGGCGTCCCGGCGTCAGCGCAGGCCGAGGTGTCGCGAAACCTCGCCCTGCTCAACACACAGATCGAAGAGGCCAACCGCCGGCTGGTCACCAGCCAGGGCGAGGGCGGCCCCAACTTCATCCAGAACGCGATCCTCGGTCCGCTCAAGGACAAGCGTGCCGCCACGATCGACCGCATCGCGATCTCGATCGGCCGCAAGGGCACCCGGCCGCAGGGCCTGGAGTCGCTGGCCACCTGCACGCTCGCCACGGGCGGCGGCGGTGGCGCGGCTGAGGACCCGAACGCGCCCGGCGAGGAGCCACCGGCCGAAGAGCCGCCCGCGGAGCAGCCGCCGGCCGAAGAGCCGCCCGCGGAGGAGCCGCCGGCCGGTGACGTCGGCACGATCACCTGCCCGGACGTGGCAAGCCAGCTCCCGGCCGTACCGGCCGGCGCGAAGGCCGAGGTGGACCGCAACCTCGCGCAGCTGGACAACCAGATCGCCGAGGCGCAGGCGCGCCTGGAGAGCACGGTGGGCCAGGGCGGCCCGAACTTCGTGCAGAACGCGATCATCGGACCGCTGGAGGACAAGCGGGTGGCCGCGATCAACCGGATCGCCACCGCCATCGGCCGGATCAACGCGCGTCCCGTGGGTCTCGACGCGCTGGCTCCCTGCACGGTCAGCTGACCCACGGCTCCCCGGTGTGACCCGCAGCTCACCGGGGTCGGGCCCCTTCGCTCCGGCGAAGGGGCCCTCTTATGTGGTCACTAGTGCGGTGCCGCACCTGCACGGGCGCCGGCGAAGCCTACGCCTCGGCGTCGCCTGAGCCACCGCTGCGGCGACGGCGACGGCGGCGCGGCTTGGTAGCGGTCGGAGACTCTCCGGCCGCCTCGGTGGCGGTGGCCGCGGCCTCCTGCTCCGTGCCGGCGACGACCTCGCCAGCCCGGCGGCGCCGGCGCTGGCGGCGGGGGCCGCTCGGCTCAGCCGACTCGGTGGGCTCGGCGGCCGGCTCGCGCCCCTCACTGGTACCCGAGCGGGAGCGGGACCGGCCGCGGACGGGGGCCTGGCCGCGGCGGCGGGTGCTGCGTCCGCGTCCGCCCAGGTCTTCCTCGACCTCGGCCGACAGGCCGGCCCGGGTGCGCTCGGCGGTGGGCAGGGTGCCCGAGATATCGGTGGAGATGCCGAGATCGGTGTAGAGCCACGACGAGGTGTGGTAGGTCTCCGGCGGCTCGGGCATCTCCAGCCCCAGCGACTTGTCGATCAGCCGCCACCGGGGCATGTCTTCCCAGTCGACGAACGTCACGGCCACGCCGCTCGCGCCGGCCCGGCCGGTGCGCCCGATGCGGTGGGTGTACGCGTCCTGGTCTTCCGGACAGTCATAGTTGATCACGTGGGTGACGCCGGAGACGTCCAGGCCCCGGGCGGCGACGTCGGTGGCGACGAGGGCGTCGATCTTGCCGGCGCGGAAGGCCCGCAGCGCCCGCTCACGCGCGCCCTGGCCGAGGTCGCCGTGTACGGCGGCGGCCGCGAAGCCGCGGAAGTCGAGGTCTTCGGCGACCCGGTCGGCGGCCCGCTTGGTGCGCGTGAAGATCATGGTGAGCCCTCGCCCCTCCGACTGGAGGATGCGGGAGAGCACCTCGATCTTGTTCATCGGGTGGGTGCGGTAGGCCACCTGCTTGGTCAGCGGCGACGCGCCCGTCTCGACGCTGTGACCAGCGTGGATCGCCACCGGGTGGCGCAGGAAGCGCCGGGACAGCGTGACGATCGGATCGGGCATCGTGGCCGAGAAGAGCATGGTCTGGCGGTCTTCGGGCAGCATCGCCAGGATCTTCTCGACGTCGTCGAGGAAGCCCAGGTCGAGCATGCGGTCGGCCTCGTCGAGCACGAGCGCGTGCACGCGGTCGAGGCGGAGCTTTTTTTGCTTGGTCAGGTCGAGCAGGCGGCCGGGCGTGCCGACCAGGATCTCCACGCCCGCGCGGAGCGCCTCGACCTGCGGCTCGTACGCCACGCCGCCGTAGATCGGCAGCACCCGCACGCCCCGGGTGCGCCCGGCGGCGGCGATGTCCTTGGCCACCTGGAGGCCCAGCTCGCGGGTGGGCACGACGACAAGTGCCTGCGGCAGGCCGTCGCTGCCCTCGCCGGGCGCGAAGACCCGCTCCAGCAGCGGCACGCCGAAGCCCAGCGTCTTACCGGTGCCGGTCGGTGCCTGGCCGATCAGGTCGGAGCCACGCAGCGCGATCGGCAGCGTGTACTCCTGGATGGCGAACGCCCTGGTGATGCCCACATTTGACAGCGCCTCGACCGTCTCCGGGCGGACGCCCAGATCGGCGAAGGTGGGGCTGTCGGGGCGGACCGGGGCTCGGGTGATTGTTTCTTCTTCGATCTCGCTCATGGAGTTTTAGGGGTGCCCTCTCGTGGTGCGCCCCGTTTTGTCCTAGGGCGCTCAATCGGTCTGGCGCGGGCCACGCGCGATCGCGGTGGTCGATGCGATCGCGGGCCGCACGCGCGTCGCTGGCAGGGTCAAACGATCTCTGGCCAGCGGCAACTTGCGCAATGCTACCTGACGTGGGCGAACCGTGCTCAGATTGTGGCCGCGAAGGCCGCGTAGGGGTGACCGCTCCCGGCGCGGGGGCGGGCCTGTGCGGGTAACCTGCGGACGTGACAGAAGTCTCCAAAGGCGTGTCCGAGGTGTCTCAGCCGGCCACCGCCGTCGTCGAGCTGCTCGGCATGGTGGCCTACGCCGAGCTGCTGGCCTTCGACCGGATGGCGGCCGACGCCCGGCTGGCTCCTGACCTGCGCCGCCGCGCGGTGCTCAGCCAGATGGCCGCCGTGGAGATCGTCAACTACCGCCGCCTCGCCACGCGCCTCACCGAGCACGGCGCCGACCCGGACGCGGCGATGACGCCGTATGTCGCGGCGCTTCAGGAGTACCACGAGCTGACCGAGCCGAAGGACTGGCTGGAGGCGCTCACCAAGGCGTACGTGTGGGACGGCATCGCCGACGACTTCTTCCGCGAGGTGGCCGCGTTTCTCACGCCGGAAGACCGTGACCTGGTGCTGGATGTGCTGCACGACTCGCAGTACACCGACTTCGCCGCGGGGGAGATCAGGGCCGCCATCGCCGCCGACCCCAAGGTGGCCAACAGGCTCTCGATGTGGGCCCGCCGCCTGGTCGGGGAGGGGCTCACCCAGGCGCAGCGGATGGCCGGGGAACGGATCGCGCTCACCATCCTGATCGTGGAGGGCTCCGGGGACCAGGCCGGCGTGCAGGCACTCCTGAAGCGGCTGACCGCGGCGCATACCGCGCGTATGGCCGCGGTCGGCCTCAACAACTAGCGCGTCAGCGGGCGGTGAACCCGACCGCGCGCGGCGACGCTTCGGCGATCTCGACATACGCCACCTTGGACACCGGCACGATGATCCGCCGGCCTTTTTCGTCCTGTAGCGCCAGCACTCCGCTGTCGGACTCGATCGCCTCGGTCACGATCTTTTCCACGTCGGTCGGCGTCTGCGCGCTCTCGATGACGAGCTCGCGCGCGGCGTACTGCACGCCGATCTTGACCTCCACGTGACCCTCCTCTGTCCCGGCGGAAGCTCCGCCGGTGCAACGGTATCCGACCCCCGGGTGGGAATCTCACCTCGCCTCGCGGCTCGGATTAAGCCCTGCGCGGAGCGTCGGCTCAGGTCGGGTCGCCCTGTAGCGGGAAGCTGCCGATGCCCCGCCAGTTGAGCGCCGCCACGAGCGCCTCCGCCTCCGCCTTGGGCACCTGCCGGCCGGCGGCGAGCCAGAACTGCGCCGCCGTCTCCGCCGCACCCACCAGGCCGGAGGCCAGCAGCTCGGCGCGGGCCCGGCTCACGCCGGTGTCCGAGATGATCGTGTCGGTGATCGCGGCGATGCAGCCGCTCTCCACCCGCTCGACCCGCTCCCGCACCGCCGGCTCGTTGCGCAGGTCGGACTCGAAGACCAGCCGGAACGCCTCGCTCTCATGGTCGACGAAGTCGAAGTACGCCTGCACGGCGCCGCGCACGCGCTCCTTATTGTCATTCGTGGCGGACATCGCGCTCTGCACCTTCGCCACGATCGCGTCGCAGTGGGTGTCGAGCAGCGCCAGGTAGAGCTCCAGCTTGCCGGGGAAATGCTGGTAGAGCACCGGCTTGGAGACGCCCGCCCGCTCGGCGATGTCGTCCATCGCGGCCGCGTGGTACCCCTGCGCCACGAAGACGTCCTGGGCCGCCTCCAGCAGCTGCTTGCGGCGCGCGGAACGCGGCAGGCGCGTGGGCCGGCCCGTCGCCGGCGCGCTTCCCGACCCTACGGCCATGCCGTCACCTCGACTTTCACGTATAGCCCTAATACTTTCGGCTAATCCGACGGATCGGTAAACATCGACCTACCGACGAACTAGCCTGACGTTGCGGCTTATCGCCACTGTCAGCACACGGTAGCCTCAGCGGGGGCAACCGAGGAGCGCACGGTGGACGAAACAGGGCAACCCGGTGGCGTCACGCCGGGAGGTAGCAGCAACGGCGCAGGTCCGCACGGAGAGCGTGCCGACCGCGGCGGTAAGGCTGACGGCGCTGGTCAGGCCCGGCTAAATGGCTGGGCAGCGGCCGACGCGGTCTGGTCGAACGCCGGCGCCGCGCTGGAGCCCGCCCCCGAGCCGGTGCAGCCGACCTGGCGCACCGCGCCAGCCGACGGTGGGGTGGGGCACGGTTGGGCCGACGCCCCGCGCTACGCCGACCTGCTCGCCCCGCTCAGCCCCGCCCCGCCGCAGCAGCCACGGCAGCAGGCCCAGCCGCCGATCAACGGCGCCGACTCCGCCCCGGTCGCGCTGCGGGTGCCGGCGAGCGCCCCGCCGTACCCGTACGAGGGAGATCTCGAGGACGCCGCCCGGGTCTCCGGGCTCTCCGAGGTCACCCCGATCCCGCCGATCGCGGTCGACCGCTCGGCCCCGCCGGTGCAGGCCGCGCTGTCGCCCCAGCCCGAGGCGCCCCGCCACGGCACGGAGGTCGCCCGCCACGGCGCCGAGGAGCCACTCCCGTCCCGCCGCGGGGCGTCCGCCCCGGCGGAGACGGCCAGGCCCGCGCAGGGTCCCGCCGTGCCCCGGTCGCAAGCCGGCTCGATGACCCCGCAGCAGTGGCGGGAGGCCCGCGAGGCGGGCAAGACCGCCGACGTCCCCCCGGGCTTCCGGCCCCAGCCGCAGTATGAGCGGCCCGGCTATGACACCACGCTGTACGAGCGGCCGGTGTCGCCGCCCGCGCCGACCCCGGCGGTGCCGCAGGCCCGTTCCGTGTCCCCGGCGCCGACCCACGCGACGGCGACCTGGGCGCAGGAGTGGCCGCAGCCCGAGCGCGCACCCGAGCCGAGGCCCGCCCCGCCGCGCCCGCCGGCGCGCCCCACCGACCTGGCCAGCGACCCGCTGACCGGCCCCGCGCCCGCCGTCGCGCCGCCACCGCCGGCGCCGCAGCCGCCACCGAGCCAGGCCACCACCAGCCAGGTCGCGCCGCCGCCACCCGCGCGGGCACCGGAGCCGGAGGCGCTTCCGCAGCGGGTGCCGTCCGAGCCCGACGTGCCCACCGCGCCGGAGCCGCCCGCCGAGCCGCCCGCCGACGGACCCGACCTCACCCGCATCTGGAGCCATCTACAACGCGACGACGTGCAGCCGCGGGAGCGCCCGGAGGGCTTCGACGTGCAGGCGATCCTGGCGGCCGTGCGCGGCGTGGAGGGCGTGCGGGACGCCTCGCTGCGCACCACGCAGGGCGGGGCACACAGCCTGCGCCTCGATCTGGCCGACGGCGCCGACCCGGCCGAGGTCAGCCGCATCGTCGCCCGCCTCCTCCAGGATCGGATGGGCCTGGCCGCCGCGCCCAAGGAGCCGCCCGGTCCCGGCGAGCCGGTCGCGGCCCGGCCCCGCTCCGAGCCCACGGCTTCCGGCTCCTACCCGGCTCCGGCCGGTTCCTACCTTCCCGCCCAGCCGGGCGGCCCGGTCGCTGAGCAGCGACGGCCGGCCCCCGAGACACCGCGCCGCCGGGCTCGCCGGGCGCGGGAGGAGGGCCCGTTGGGTCAGAGCGCTCCGGTCGAGGCCGCGCCACCGCGACCGCTGCCGGCTGGCAAGCCGGGGCCGCGCATCGTGATCGACGAGGTGCAGGTCAGCACGTTCGGGCTGGACGCCACCGTCGAGGTGCGGCTCGCCGCCGACGAGCGGCGGGCCACCGGGCGGGCCAACGGTCCGGCCGTCGACGCGTACGTGCTGCGCCTCTGCGCCGAGGCGGGTGCGTCCGCGGTGGACGACCTGCTCAGCACCGCCGAGCAGGTCGGTGACCGGGGCAAGTGCTTCGTCGAGCACGCGGCCGTGGTGCCGTTCGGCAGCTGCGAGGTCGCGGTCGTCGTGGTGCTGCTGGTCTGCGGCGGGTGGGTCGAGCAGCTCGCCGGCTCCGCGCTGGTGGCCGGCGATCCGCGCCAGGCTGTCGTACGTGCGACACTCAACGCCGTTAACCGCCGTTTGGAGGCATTGCTCGCGTAACGCGCGGCATCTTTCGCCCCGCGCGGGGCATCATTGATCGATGAAGCGTGCGCTGCTCGGAGCGGATGACATTTTCCCCGCCGACCGGGAGACGCCGCGCTGGCCAGGACGCACCGAAATGCTCGACGGCTCCCGTGTGTTCGTGCGCGACACGCCGGCAACCTCGCCCGCCGCCGAGCCCGCGCTCTACGTCCACGGCCTCGGCGGCTCCTCGACAAACTGGACCGACCTCTCCGGCCTGCTCGCCAGCCGGCTGGAGGGCCAGGCGATCGACCTGCCCGGCTTCGGGCGCAGCGACCCGGCCCGCCGCTACACGATCGCCGCCTTCGCCGACCGCGTGATCCGCTGGATCGAGCACTCCGACCGTGGCCCCGTACACCTGTTCGGCAACTCGCTGGGCGGGGCGATCTCCGTGCGCGTGGCCGGCACCCGTCCCGACCTGGTGCGCTCGTTGACGCTGGTCTCGCCGGCCATGCCGTTTCTCGACCCGCGCCGCTCGAGCCAGAGCCGCGTGCTGCCGCTGCTCGCCATCCCGCGCGGTGACCGGCTCGCCTTGCGCTTCCTCGGCCGTATCACCCCCGAGGAGATGGCCCGCCAGATCATCGCCACCTGCTTCGCCGACCCCGAGCGGGTCAGCGAGCAGCGCCGCCTGGAGGCGATCGAGGAGATCCGCATCCGGTACGAGCTCGCCCACTACGTCCCGGCCTACCTCGGCTCGCTGCGCGGGCTCGTCTCCAGCTTCCTGCGGGCGTACCTGCCGGGTGAAGGCTCGCTGTGGCGCATCGCGTCCCGGATCACCGCGCCCACGCTGGTGATCGGCGGCCGCCAGGACCAGCTCGTCGACATCCGGGTGCCGCCGCAGGTGGCCCGCACGATCCCGGACAGCCGGCTGCTGATCCTCGACCAGGTGGGGCACGTGGCCCAGATGGAGGTGCCGCGGATGGTGGCCCGGGCGGCGGTCGCGCTGCTCGACGAGATACGCCAGCCCGCATCCAGCAGCACACCGAGGCTGAGCCGGGCCGTGCGCCCGGCGCGGGTGGCGCCGGCGTGAGTCGCGCCCTCGGCGTGATCGCGGGGGCAGCGGTACTGGCGGGGCTCGTCCTGGTCGGGCTGGGGGTCTTTCCGGTCGACCTTTCGCCCGCCGCGCCGGTGCCGTCGCCCGTCCCGGAGACGCTGGCCGTGTCGCTGCCGCCGTCCCCGCAGGCGTCTCCCTCGCCGTCCGAGTCGCCCAGGCCGGCGCCGCCGGTACTCCGGCTTTCCGGGCCGGTGCCGACCAAGGGATCTGGCAGTTTCGAGTACGCCGCGACGGGCGGCCCGGTCCGCGGGCGCTCCGGCACCCTGCTGCGGTACCAGGTGGCGGTCGAGCGCGGCGCGGGCGAAGACGCGGCGGCGTTCGGTGCGGCGGTGGACGGGGCGCTCGGCCACGCGCAGAGCTGGACCGCCGGCGGCCTGCGCATGCAGTGGGTGCCGCGCGGCACGCCGTACGACTTCACCGTGCACCTGGCCACCCGGGAGACCGCCGGGCGGTTGTGCGGGGCCGGCGGGGTCGACATCACGGTGCGCGGGCGGCCGTACACCTCCTGCCGGATCGGCGGCAGCGTGATCATCAACCTCGACCGGTGGCGGCTGTCGGTCGACCACTTCGTGGCGGCGAAGGTGCCGCTCGCCCGGTACCGCGACTACGTGATCAACCACGAGGTCGGGCACCAGCTGGGGCACCGGCACGAGCTGTGCCCGCGGCGCGGCCGGCCGGCGCCGGTGATGATGCAGCAGACCCTCGACCTCAAGGGATGCACGGCCAACCCGTGGCCGTTCCTGAACGGGCGCCGGTACGCCGGCCCGCTGAAATGATCGGGCAATTCGGCGTGTCTGAGGACAACTCAGTGTAAATCGGCTGGCACGCTGAGTGGACCATGACGACGCGCGCACCTCGTGCCCCCGCTCCACCTACTCCCGTGCCCCGGAGCCGGCGCACGGAGTCCGGGCCCGTCACGCGGCGGGCGTCCGAGGAGCGGATGTGGCACCGGCGGCGGCGTACCGCCCTCGTGGTGCTCTTTCTCGCCGGCACCGGTCTCGTGGTGATCGACGCGGCCCGCCACCGGCCCGTGCCGGCCCCGGTGCCCGCGGCGGCGGCGCCATCCGCGGCCCCCACCACGCCCGCGGCGCCCACGCCCGCGCCGACATCCGCGGCCCCGACACCGTCGCCGTCCCCCTGGCCCTCGGTTTCGAGGTCGCCGAGTGTCCGGCCGTCGGCCACCCGATCCCCGTCGCCGGTGGCCTCGCGGCCGGTGGCGGCGGTCGCCTTCCCGGAGCGCGGGCTGGGCTCGTTCACCGAGGTCACCAGGCCCGGGCGGGTACTCGGCACGGCCGGCGCGCTGCGCCGCTTCCGGGTCGCCGTCGAAGACGGCACCAAGCAGGACCCCCACACGTTCGCCGCCGAGGTGGACGCGATCCTCGGCGACCCGCGCAGCTGGGTAGCGGCCAAGCGCTTCCGCCTCCAGCGGGTGCCGACCGGCGCGCCCGCCGAGTTCACCGTCTACCTGGCCACGCCCGCCACCTCCGAGCGGATGTGCGCGCTCGGCGGGCTGGACACCGAGGGGTACACCTCGTGCCGCCTCCCCGGCCAGGTCATCATCAACCTCGCCCGCTGGCTGACCGCCGTGCCCGACTACGGCGCACCGGTCGCCACCTACCGGGCGTACGCGATCAACCACGAGGTGGGACACCAGCTCGGCCAGGGCCACGAGGCCTGCCCAGCATCCGGCTCGCCCGCCCCCGTCATGCAGCAGCAGACGCTCGGGCTCAAGGGCTGCCTGGCGTACGCGTGGCCGTACCTGGCCGGTCGCCGGTACGTCGGTCCGGCTATTCCCTGATCCCGCCTTCTGGGCCGTGGGCCACGTCATTGCTCCGCCGCGTCATCGGCGAGCAACAATGGTGCGGTTAGCGCTCTCTCTTACCTTCCGGGGAGTCAATCGTGTCGCTGCCCCCGCTCGTCGAGCCCGCCGCCGAGCTGTCCGTCGACGAGATCCGCCGCTACTCACGCCACCTGATCATCCCGGACGTCGCGATGGACGGGCAAAAGCGGCTGAAGAACGCGAAGGTGCTCTGTGTGGGCGCCGGTGGCCTCGGCTCGCCCGCGCTGATGTACCTGGCGGCGGCCGGCGTCGGCACGCTCGGCATCGTCGACTTCGACACCGTCGACGAGTCCAACCTCCAGCGGCAGATCATCCACGGCCAGTCCGACATCGGCCGCCCCAAGGCGGAGTCGGCGGCCGCGTCGGTGCGCGAGATCAACCCGTACGTCGACGTGGTCATCCACAACACGTCGCTCGACCGCGACAACGTGCGGGAGATCTTCTCCCAGTACGACCTGATCGTCGACGGCACCGACAACTTCGCCACCCGCTACATGGTCAACGACGCGGCCGTGCTGCTCGGCAAGCCGTACGTGTGGGGCTCGATCTACCGCTTCGACGGGCAGGCGTCGGTCTTCTGGTCCGAGCACGGCCCCTGCTACCGCTGCCTCTACCCGGAGCCCCCGCCGCCCGGCATGGTCCCCTCCTGCGCCGAGGGCGGCGTGCTCGGCGTGCTCTGCGCGTCGATCGGCTCCATCCAGGTCACCGAGGCGATCAAGGTGCTGACCGGCATCGGCGAGCCGCTCGTGGGCGGCCTGATGGTCTACGACGCGCTGGAGATGTCCTACCGCAAGATCAAGGTCCGCAAGGACCCCAACTGCGCGCTCTGCGGCGAAAACCCGACGGTCACCGACCTGCTCGAAGACTACGAAGACTTCTGCGGCGCGGTGTCGGTCGAGGCCCAGGAGGCGACGATCGACTCCACGATCACAGCCCGCGAGCTCAAAGACTGGCAGGACTCCGGCAAGGACCTCTTCCTCGTCGACGTGCGCGAGGCCGCCGAGTACGAGATCGTGCGCATTCCCGGCGCCACTCTGATCCCCAAGGGCGACATCCTGTCCGGCGAGGCGCTGGCCCGCTTCCCGCAGGATCGGCAGATCGTGCTGCACTGCAAGTCGGGCGTCCGCTCCGCCGAGGCGCTGGCCGCGCTCAAGGCGGCGGGCTTCAAGGACGCGGTCCACGTGCAGGGCGGCGTGCTCTCCTGGATCAAGCAGGTGGACCCCTCGCTACCGGCCTACTGACCTGGTCTTTGGTCTGACCTACCGAGGCGTAACGAAGAGCGCGGCGGTAGGGTTTCGCGAGTGGTCGACATGGACGGTGCGATCGGGTTCGTGGTGGCCCACGGAGACGCCGTGGATCGTGCTCGTCTGTCATACCTACGCACCGGTGCGACCCCGAGCGAAGACATCCTCACCACTGCCGAGATCGGCCAGGCGCCCGACGGCGGCTGGCCGGCCACGTGGGGCGCCGAGGTCGCATCGATCGACGCCACCTGCTTCCGGCTGGCCGAGCTGGACGACCTCGGCGCGCTGGGCCGCCCGGCCGCCCGCCGCGGCCTCGACTGGCTGGCCAGCCGCCAGCAGAACAGCATGTGGGAGGAAGACGACTCGCTGGCCGCCGAGGCACCGCCGTGGGCCAAGCCCGGCGACCCGGAGGCCCGGCTCTTCCTGACCGCGAACGCCGCCTTCTGGCTCAGCGTCTCCGACCTGGACGCGGGCTGGGGCGGCGGGCAGTACGGCGCGCTGCTGCGCCCCGCCGGCCAGGCGATCGCGGCACACATCGGCCACGACGGCTCGTGGCGCACGTTCCTGGTGAGCGCCTGGCTGAGCGCCGCGGTGCTGCACCGGCAGGACATGTTCTACGAGTCCGCCCGCATCCAGATCATGCTGGGCGACCGCCTGGCCCAGATGAGCCCGGCCGACGTGGCCTGGATGGCGTCCGCACTGCGCCGCGTGGGGGTGGCGGTGGACGACTGGCTGCTGACCGCGGCCCGGCGGCGGCTGGCCGAGACGCAACGCAGCGACGGCGGCTGGCCCAGCGACGACGGCGCGGCCTTCGACGTCCACACCACACTGGCCGCCATCCGCGCCACCCGCTGACCCCGATCGAGCACCTCGGCCCGCGGCCGCCACCTGGTCGAGGACCGGCGCTTTCGGGTCCGCGAATCCGACGAGTCCGCGTGAAGCGGTGCCGGTACGGCATAGACGCACCCGCGGATGATTTCCGCGAGTGCGTCCACCTGTGCGGCCTTATCTAGCAGTAATAGCTCATCCCGGCGAAGTGGGTATCCATGTTGTACACCGCCGTGTAATACGTCTGCATGTAGTTGTTGTTCCAGGCGATCGTCGCAACGTTGTACCAGTAGCCGTACATAGTCTCGTGGTAGGTGCACTGCGCCTCGTTTCTGGCCGCACTGGCGGGCGCCGCGCTGACGAGGACCCCGCCCGCGCCGAGTGCCAGGGTCAGCGCCCCGGCAACCGCCAGGCGACGTGCGGCGCGTGAGATGAGGCCGCGTCTTTGGACAATCATTAGTGCTCCGTTCTTCGGTCGCGTCGCGCGCTTTACCAGCGGTGCCACGCAGTCACCGTCGACAAATTGATTAGCGGCCCCAGTCTGAGACGGAGTCCTGAAACCGCCCTAACGCGACGCTGAAAACGGCGGTATGGACCACGACGGGCGTCGCGGTATCTCAAACCTTGCCGCCGGCGCTCCGGCTCAGTCGCGGTCTTCGGGGTGGGGGTGCTGGTAGTCGAGCTTGTCGGGAGGCAGCGGCAGCTCGCGGTCGTCGCCGAAGGGTGCGCCGGCACCGGCGCGGTCGCCGGTGATCTCGCGGACCGGGAGGCGGCCGTCGGGGCCGAGCGGGGGCGCCTGCGGCGGTGGCACCGACCGGTGCCAGTCGATGTTGTCGGGCAGCACCACCCGGCGGTGTGACTCCGGCACGGTCACCAGCGGCGCGGTCAGGGCCTCGGCGCCGTTGAGGGCCAGCGGGTCAGGGCGGGCCACGCCGCCGATGCCGGACTGCTCGCCGGCGATCATTTCCTGGAGGCGGAGGATGCCGTGCAGCAGGGCCTCGGGGCGGGGCGGGCAGCCGGGCACGTACACGTCGACGGGGATGATCTGGTCGACGCCCTTGGTGACCGAGTACGAGTCCCAGTACGGGCCGCCGCAGTTGGAGCAGGCGCCGAAGGAGATGACGTACTTCGGCTCGGGCATCTGGTCGTAGAGGCGCTTGATCGCGGGCGCCATCTTGTCGGTTACGGTGCCGGAGACAACCATGAGGTCTGCCTGGCGAGGGCCGTGCGCGAACGGGATCACGCCGAGCCGGATGAAGTCGTGCCGGCCCATGCTGGTGGCGATGAACTCGATGGCACAGCAGGCCAGGCCGAAGTTGAAGACCCACAGCGAATAGCGCCGGCCCCAGTTGAGCACGAACCGGATCGGCTCGCCGAGCACTCCTGGCAACTGCACGACACAAGTCAACCACAGGCCGCTCGCCTGCAACCGGCCCGAACGGTGGGGCGTGTTAAGCGCGCTCCCGGTCCAAGCCGGGATTCACGCGGGGAGGGAATGTGCAGGTGTCGACGCCACCACGCCTCGACGGGGCACCGCCGGATGTGGGACGGGCCGTGAGCGAGACCGACTTCGACGACTTCTACCACGCCCACTTCCGGGCGCTCACGGTGCAGCTTTGCGCCTACACCGGTGATCTCGCCCAAGCACAGGACCTGGCCCAGGAGGCGTTCTGCCGGGCGTACGCGCGGTGGGCCAAGGTGGTCCAGTACGACGATCCGGTGGCCTGGGTGCGCCGGGTCGCGTGGAACCTCGCGGCCAGCCGGTGGCGCCGGATCCGCACCGCGCGGGCATACCTGCGGCGCCAGCGCGAGGAGCACGTGGCGGGTCCCGGCCCCGACCGCGTGATGCTGACGGCCGCGCTGGCGAAGTTGCCGGAAAACCAGCGGCGCGCGGTGGTGCTGCACCACCTGGCCGACATGACCGTGGCCGAGATAGCCCGTCAGGAAGGTGTGGCCGAGGGGACCGTCAAGTCCTGGCTGCACCGGGGACGCAACACGCTGGCGGCCCTGCTGACGGAGAGCAACGAGCAGCCGGAGGAGAGCCGTGACTGACCACCTTGACGACTTCTTCGCGGACTACCGCGCCGGCCTGACGCCGGAGATCGTGCCCGCGGGGCCGGCAGCGGTGCGTACCACTGTGCGGCGGCGCCGCCGGGTGGCGGTCACCGCGGTGGTGGCAACGGCCATCGTGCTCGTCGCCGCGCCGGTCGCCGGGTACGCCGCGTTCAACGGTGCCGGGCCCGCACCGGCACCCGGCACGTCGAGCACGCCGACGCCCGAGCAGACCACGGCCACGCCCACCCCGTCTCCGTCCGCCCCAACCACCACCCCGCCGCCGCCGAACGGCCGGATCAGCCGCGGCGAGCTGCTGGCCGCCGCGGTCGACCTGCCGCCGTGGCAGTCGAACGCCCCGTCCTCGTGCACCCGCGACAACGTGCGCCTGGCCGGTGAGTCGTCGTTCAGCAAGCCCTGGCTGATGAACCTCGTCTACGGCGACGTCGACGCCGACAGCGCCCAGGAGACCATCGCCACGGTCGGCTGCGCCCCGGGCGAGGCGGACATGCAGCAGGTCGTGGTCTTCGACCGCGACCAGGCCGGGAAGATCGTCACCCGAGCCCAGGTCGTCCGCACGGAGCAAGGCGTCCTGGGGTGGATCATCAAGGTCACGCCCGCCGGTAAGGGCACGGTGAAGGTGCGGGTGGGCGACCTCCAGCCCTGCTGCGACATGAGCGAGAAGCAGGTGCAGAAGCAGGACCGGACCTACTCCTGGGACGGCACGGGCTTCGCGCAGTCGAGTGGCCCCACCAGCTTCCCTGAGCGGCCGGACTTCCGCACCGACCTGAAGATAACCGCGTCCGACCTGGTCTTCACGAACGACAAGGACGGCAACCCACACGGCTTGATCACCCTGACCGTGCGCAACGCGGGCCCGCGCGACACCATCAACATGTCACTCTCACTCGACCTCTCCGGGCTCCAGGTGGGCCGCGAGGGACCGGGCTGGGACGCCTGCGAGATCGTGCAGCCGGGCCCGAACGAGCGCAACGCCTCGCCGAACTGCGTCCTCAAGGACCCGCTGGAGGCCGGCGAAACGCGGACGTTCCGGTTCCACGTCTACACCACGAGCGTGCCGACCGGCCTGACCGGCACCGTGGACGTGACCGCCTTCGACGCGGGTGTCATGGGTGACCTCAACCAGGAAGACAACCAGGCCACGTTCAAGATCCGCTAGTCAGTGAAGTGCGCGGGGCGCTGTAGGTGGCCTAAAAAGTCCACCAGCAGCGCCTCGCGCATGTGTGGCGGTGCGGCATTGAGCAGCGCGTTGACCGGCGCCATCCGCTCCGGTAGGCCACTGCCGAAGCCGAGCGCGCCCAGCAGCTCGGGCAGTGGGCGGTCCAGCGAGATCTCCGGCAGCACCACGGGACCGGCCGCCCGCGCCGCCCAGGCGGCCGCCGCGAGATCCGGGCCGAACTCGGCCACCCGCGGCGCCACCGAGGCGGTCACGCTCAGGTGGATGCTGGGCGGCAGCTCGCCGTACGCGAACTGGGGCTGGGTGTGCCACCCGCGCGCGGTGAGCTCGTCCGCGAGGACGAAGACGTCGAAGCCGTCGGCGGTGAAGCAGACCACTGTGGACGAAGCCGGCGCGACGAGGCGCAGTCCGTCCACAGCGGACACCGCGGCGGCCAGCTCCCGCACCGCCGCCAGCGTGCGTGCGGCGAGCGCGAGGTAGCCGCTGTCGCCGATGTGGCGCAGCACCGCGTACGCCGCGGCGATCGGTCCGCCCGACCGCGTCGACGAGATCACCGGATTGACCATCGAGTAGCCGGGCCACCCCGCGTACGCGAAGTACTGCGGCCGCCGCAGCCGCGCGTCCCGGTGCAGCAGCACGGAGACACCCTTCGGCGTGTACGCGTACTTGTGCAGGTCCACCGAGATCGACGTGACTCCGGGCACCGCGAAGTCGAACGGCGGCACATCCGCGCCGAGCCGCCGCAGGTAGGGAAGCGTCCAGCCGCCGAAGCAGGCGTCCACGTGGCACCGCACACCGGCCGCCGCGGCGACGGCCGCGATCTCCTCCACCGGATCCACCACGCCGTGCGCGTACGAGGGCGCGGAACAGGCGACCAGCACCGTATCCGGGCCGACCGCCGCCGCGACGTCCTCGGCCGCCGGGCGCAAGGTGGACGGCGACACGGGTACGAGGTCGAGCGCCACGCCCAGGTACTGCGCCGCCTTCGCGAACGCGGCGTGCCCGGTCTGCGGCACGACCATGCGCGGCCGCTCGACGCCGGGTGCCCCGTCCCGGGCCGCCTTCACCGCGAGCATCAGCGACTCGGTGCCGCCGCTCGTGACGTTTCCGACCGTCTCCGAGCCGCCGCCCAGCAGCGCGGCCGCCGCGCCGACCAGCGTGTTCTCCATCGCCAGCAGGGACGGGAACGCGGTGGGATCGAGCCCGTTGACGTGCGCGGACAGGCCGTACGCCGCCATGGCCAGGTCGTCGAGCCCGTCCAGGCCCGAGTCGTAGACATACGCGAACAGGCGCCCGCCATGGGTGGGGCGGTCGGCCGCGCGAAGCGCCCGGATCTCGTCGAGCACCTGCTCAGCCGGCAGGCCGTCCTTCGACAACGACATGCCGATCACCGTACAGACGCCGCTCGTCCAGGTCGTAGCCGCGCATGAGCACGGTGCCGACGCCGACCACCACCGCGGGCAGCACGGTGAAGCCGAGCAGCACGCCCAGCCGCGCGGTGCTGTCCTGCGCGGCCGCCGCGCCGCTGTCCGACGACACGTACCCGAACAGCTGAAGGACCACCGCGTAGATGCCGGGTCCGAGCGCGAGGCCGAGCGTCTCCCCGGCCGTCCACAGCCCGGTGAAGACGCCGGCCTGCCGGCGGCCGGTGCGCGTCGTGTCGTACGCGATGCAGTCCGGCAGCATCGACATCGCGAACACCTGCTCGCCGGCGTACCCGCAGCCGATCGCGGCCACCAGCAGGTACACCACGACGGGCGGCAGCGCGGGCGCGGCGACCAGCGCGAGCGCACCGCCCGCGAAGATCAGCGAAGCCAAGACGAACGCGCGCACCTTGCCGGCCCACGCACCCACCCGCCGCCACAGCGGCATCACCAGCAGCGCCGGCCCGACGAAGCACACGAAGAGCACGGTCGGCCCGTCGTCCGGCCGCTCGATCACGTGGTCGGCGAAGTACTTCACGCCGGCGAGCATCGTGCCGATCCCGGCGGCCTGGACCACGAAGCAGGCCAGCAGCAGCCGAAACGGGCGGTTGGCGCGCGCCACGGCGAGCTGGGCGCGCAGGGTCGGCTCGCTCTCCCGTGCCTCGCCGGTGGGCACGCCGCGGGTGCCGGCGTAGACGCCCACCGCACCGACCACGATCAGCGCGGCGCAGAACAGCCCCATCCACCGGTGCCCAGGTATGCCGTCGCCGCCCGCGCTCACCACCAGTGGCGCCACCGCGCCGGAGATCAGGATCGCCAGCGCCAGGAACGCGACCCGCCACGTCATCAGGCGGGTCCGCTCGGCGTACCCGTCGGTGATCTCCGCGGGCATCGCCACGTACGGCACCTGGAAGAACGCGTACGCCGTCGCGGTCGCCAGGAAGGCCACCGCCACATATGCCGTGGCGCCCGCACCGGTCCCGGCGGGTGCGGCGAAGATCGCCGCGAAAAGCACGGCAAGGGCAAAACCCCCGCCCAGCAGGTACGGGCGCCGGCCGCCCCACCTGTCGGATATCCGTCCGGCGACGGGGTTGACGAGCACGTCCCACGCCTTGGGTACCAGCACGAGCAGCCCGGCCACCCCCGCCGCGACCCCCATCGTGTCCGTGAGGTACGGAAGTAACAGCAGCCCCGGCACCGTGCCGAAGGTGCCGGTGGCCACCGAACCCAACGCGTAGCCGACGTGCACCCTGCGTGGCAACGCGTCACTCATGGCCGGGGATGTTAACCATCTGCCCGCACGCGGCGGTAGATGGCTCTACGCTGCGGCGCGTGACTATTGGTGTCCCCGCGGCGACTCGCGTCGCCGCACCGCTCCGAGAGGAGGCGATGCGCGTGCCCGCCGGCGTAGCCGCAGGTCACCCGGCCACGGCCGAGGTCGGGCTGCGCATCCTCGCCGCGGGCGGCTCGGCGGCCGACGCGGCTGTGGCCGCGGTGCTCGCCACTACCACCAGCGAGAGCATCCTGACCGGGATCGGCGGGGGCGGCTTCGCCACGTACTACGACGCGGCGACACAGACCGTGACATGCCTGGACTTCTTCTGCTCGGTGCCGGGGCTGGACGGGGACATCGTCGCCGGGCCGATGGTGCCGATCGAGGTGTTCTTCGGCGGCGTACCCCAGACCTACTCCATCGGGGGTGCCAGCGTCGGCGTCCCCGGCGTGCCGGCCGGCTGCGGCGAGGTGCACCGCCGCTGGGGCCGGCTGCCCTGGCAGCGGGTGGTGGAGCCGGCGATCACCCTGGCCAGCAGCGGCGTCGTGCTGCCCGCCGCGCAGGCCCGCACGCTCGTCTCGGTCGCGCCCGCGCTGCTGCCCGGCGAGGGCGCCGCCATCTACGCACCGAAGGGCGAGCTGCTCCAAGGCGGCGAGCTGCTGCACCACCCCGGCCTCGACCGCGCGCTCACGATCCTCGCCGAGGAGGGGCCGGCGACGTTCTACACCGGCCGGCTCGGGCGCGTGATGGTCGACACCGTGCGGGCCGCCGGAGGCGCGCTCGGACCGGCCGACCTCGCCGCCTACCGGGTGCTGGAGCTGGAGGTGGGGCACGCGCTGATCGGCGGCTCCCACGTGTACGCCCGGCACGACCTCAACGGCACCATCGACACGCTCGCCGCGCTCCCCGCCGAGCTGAGCGCCATGTCGCGCCCGTCCCGCGCGGTGGCGGTGGCCGACGCGCTGCGCACCCGGGGCCCCCAGCGGCTCGGCGACACCACGAACATCTCGGTCGTCGACCACGAGGGCGACGCCTGCGTGATCACCACGACGCTCGGCATCGGCGCCGGCGTCTGGCTGCCCGGCCTGGGCATCAACCTCAACTCCATGCTCGGCGAAGGCGAACTGATCACGCCCGACCTGGAGCCCGGCCGCCGCATGCAGTCGATGATGTGCCCGCTCGTCGTGGTCGACGACAAGGGCGACCTGGTGGCCGCCGCCGGCTCCGCGGGCGCCTCGCGCATCCGCACCGCACTCGTCGACACCCTGCTCGGCGTGCTCGTCGACGGCCTCGACATGCCGTCGGCGATCCACCGGCCGCGCTTCCACGTGGTCGACAACACGGTGCACGCCGAGCTCGGCTACCCCGAAGACGAGCTGGCGGCCCTGGAGGCGTCCGGCTACGAGGTCAACCGCTGGCCCGACATGAACCACTACTTCGGCGGCGTCAGCGCGGTCGGCGTAGCCGGCGCCGCAGGCGACCCCAGACGCGGCGGCGTAGGCGCGACAGCCTAGACCCCCCACCCCTGCCCCCGCCCCAAGAGGGCAGCCCTCTTGAGAGCCGGGCGAGGCCGCGGCGACCCTGAACACGAAGCGGCTCTAGTCGGGGGACCAGGCGGCTTTCTTCATGTCGACGCGGCCGTTGCGCATCGGGGTGGCCTCGCCGATCAGCCTCGCCATCGCTTCCAGCTCGTGGCCGGGCACCACGCGGCCGGAGTTGTTGACGACGCGGTGCCAGGGGACCGGGCCGCCGTAGCGGGCCATGATCGAGCCGACCAGGCGGGCTGAGGAGCGGCCGGAGCGGTCGGCCAGGTAGTCGGCGATCGCGCCGTACGACATCACCCGCCCCGCTGGTATGCGCTCGACGAGGGCCAGCACCTCCTCGACGTACTCCTCCGGGGTCACAGCCAGACAGCCTATGCAGAATGGTTGGGTGCGCGAAGCAGTCACCTCAGCGCGGCGGGTCGTCGTCAAGATCGGCTCGTCGTCGCTGACCACGGCCACGGGAGGCCTCGACACCGGGCGCGTCGACGCCCTCGCCGACGTGCTCGCCGGGCTCTGTGCCGAGGGTCGCGAGGTCGTGCTCGTGTCGTCGGGCGCGATCGCGGCCGGCCTCTCGCCGCTGGCCATCCCGCGGCGACCGCGTGACCTGGCCACCCAGCAGGCGGCGGCCAGCGTGGGGCAGGGGCTGCTGATCGGGCGATACGCGGCCAGCTTCGACCGCCACGGCCTGATCGTCGGCCAGGTGCTGCTGACCGTCGACGACGTGACCCGCCGCGCGCACTACCGCAACGCGTATCGCACGCTGCGCAAGCTCCTGGACATGCGGGCCGTCCCGATCGTCAACGAAAACGACACGGTCGCCACCGAGGAGATCCGGTTCGGCGACAACGACCGGCTGGCCGCGCTCGTCGCCGCCCTGGTGCACGCCGACCTGCTCGTGCTGCTGTCCGACGTCGACGCGCTCTACACCGGCGACCCGGCGCGGCCGGACACCCGCAAGGTCGGCGACGTGCACGGCGAGGCCGATCTGGCGGGCATCGCGCTGGGCCGGGCGGGCAAGGCCGGCGTGGGCACCGGCGGGATGGTCACCAAGGTCGAGGCGGCGCGTATCGCCACCGGCTTCGGCATCCCGGTCGTGCTGACCGCCGCCCCGCTCGCCCCCGAGGCCCTCGCCGGCGAGGAGGTGGGCACGCTCTTCCATCCGGTACGCCAGCGGCCGACCGCCCGCCTCTTCTGGCTGGCCCACGCCACCTCGCCGCGCGGGCGGCTGCACCTCGACCCGGGTGCGGTGCAGGCGGTCGTGGCCCGCCGCAAGTCGCTGCTGCCGGCCGGCATCACCGCGGTGGACGGCGCGTTCACCGCCGGCGACCCGGTCGACCTCGTCGACTCCTCGGGCGCGCCGGTCGCCCGCGGGCTCGTCAACTACGACGCGGTCGAGCTCCCTTCGCTGCTCGGCCGGTCCACTGTGGAGCTAGCCGCGGCCCTCGGCCCCGGATACGAACGCGAAGTCGTGCACCGCGACGACCTCGTCCTGCTGTAGAGAGTGAGATGTCGATGAGCGTCAACGAGCAGGCACTGCGGGCCCGCGAGGCGGCCACCGCGCTGGGCACCGCCACCCGCGCCACCAAGGACGCCGCGCTGCTGGCGATGGCCGACGCGCTGCTCGCCCGTACCCCGGAGATCCTGAGCGGAAACGCCGCGGACGTGGCGGCGGCGCGCGACGGTGGCCTGACCGCGGCGATGATCGATCGTCTTTCCCTCACCGAGGGGCGGGTGGCCGCGATGGCCGACGCGTTGCGCCAGATGGCCGCGCTGCCCGACCCGGTCGGCGAGGTCGTGCGCGGCTCGACCCTCCCCAACGGGCTGGAGCTGCGGCAGATCCGCGTGCCGTTCGGCGTGGTCGGCATCGTCTACGAGGGTCGCCCCAACGTGACCGTCGACGCGGCCGGCATCTGCCTCAAGTCGGGCAACGCCGCGCTGCTCCGCGGCTCGTCGTCGGCCGCCCGCTCCAACGCCGCGCTCACCGCCGTCCTGCGCGACGCCGTCGAGGCCGCCGGCCTGCCCGCTGACGCCGTCCAGCTGCTCGACTCCACCACCCGCGACTCGGTCAAGGAGCTGATGCGCGCGCGAGGGCTGGTCGACGTCCTCATCCCGCGCGGCGGCGCGTCCCTGATCAAGGCGGTGGTCGAGGAGTCGACGGTCCCGGTGATCGAGACCGGCGTGGGCAACTGCCACGTGTTCGTCGACGCGGCCGCCGACCTCGACAAGGCGCTCGCCGTGGTCATGAACAGCAAGACCCAGCGACTGTCCACATGCAACACCGCCGAGTCGCTGCTGGTGCACGCGGACGTGGCGGACGCGTTCCTGCCGCGCATGCTGACGGCCTTCGCGGAGGCTGGCGTAACGGTCCACGGTGACGCTCGGGTGGCGGGTTTCTCGGAGGCGGTGGTCCCCGCGACCGAGGAGGACTTCGCGGCCGAGTACCTGTCCGCTGACATCTCGGCCGCCGTCGTCGACTCGCTCCAGGACGCGGTGCGGCACATCCGCCGCTACGGCACCCAGCACACCGAAGCCATCATCACCGAGTCGGTGGCCGCGGCCCGCGAGTTCGTCGCGCACGTGGACGCGGCGGCCGTGATGGTGAACGCCTCGACGCGGTTCACGGACGGGGGAGAGTTCGGCTTCGGCGCCGAGATCGGCATCTCGACCCAGAAGCTCCACGCCCGAGGCCCGATGGGCCTGCCCGAGCTCACCTCCACGAAGTACGTGGTCACCGGCGACGCCCACCTGCGCATCTGACACCTGGCGGACGGGGTCTAGCCTGCGGACTTATGAGCAATGATCAGCGTCCGGCCAAGATCGTCGACGTGTTGCTGGCGGAGTTCGGGGAGCTGATGGCGCTCGACCCGGCCGCGTTTCGCCGCAAGTTTCGCAAGATGGCCGCCTCGCCCTTCGCGTTCTACCGGGGCAGCGCCGCGCTCTTCTACGCCGACATGACCGGCGACTTCGCCGACCAGCGGTTTCTCGACGAGTTGACCAGCCGGGTGTGGATTCACGGTGACCTGCACGCGGAAAACTTCGGCACGTACATGAACTCGTCCGGCCAGCTCGTCTTCAACGTCAACGACTTCGACGAGGCGTACGTCGGCCCGTACTCCTGGGACCTCAAGCGCTTCTCGGCCAGCGTGGCGCTCATCGGGTACGCCAAGGCGCTCTCCGACGCGGTGATCAGCGACCTCGTGACGCGGTTCGCGACCGCGTACCTCACCGAGCTGCGGGCGATCGCCGCCGGGGGTGACGACGCCATCGGCTCGATCACGCTGGAGAACGCCGACGGCGTGCTGCGCACCGTGCTCCAGCAGGCGCGCCTCAACACCCGGGTCGACCTGCTCAAGGAGCAGACCACGATCGACAACTACGAGCGGCGCTTCTCGCTGGGCGACGGCGTGTACGAGATCGACGCGGAGACGCGGGCGACCGTGGTGGCCGCCTTCGAGCGGTACCTCGCCACGCTCCCCGAGGCGACCGCGGCGCAGCGGCCGGTGGCCACGCACATCAAGGACGTGGTGCTGCGCAAGGGCGTGGGCATCGGCTCGGCCGGCCTGCCGTCGTACAACCTGCTGCTGGAGGGGCACACCCAGGCGCTGGAGAACGACGTCGTCATCTACATGAAGCAGGCCCAGGTGCCCGCCGTCGCGCGGCACATCACCGACGAGAAGGTGCGGGGCTACTTCACGCACCAGGGGCACCGCACCGCCGAGTCGCAGCGGGCGCTACAGGCGCACGCCGACCCGTGGCTCGGCTTCACCGAGCTGGAGGGGGTGGGCCAGCTTGTCGCGGAGGTGTCGCCCTACGCCGCCGACCTCGACTGGGCCGACGTGAACGAGCCGGACGAGCTGGCCGGCGTCGTCACCGACCTGGGCCGGGCGGTGGCCCGGATGCACTCGGTCGCCGACGACGAGTCCAGCCACGACCTCGTCGACTTCTCCACCGAGGAGGCGATCGTGGCGGTCGTCGACCGGGACACCGAAGGGTTCGTCGCACACCTTGTCGACTTCGCCCACGAGTACGGCATCCGGGCCCGCGCGGACCACCAGATCTTCGTCGACCTGTTCCGCAACGGGAAGCTACCCGGCCTCTGACATCGCCTCGGCGATCAACGACTCGATCTCGGCCTCGAACAGCAGGCCGGCGTCGAATCCCATGGGGCCGAAGTGCCCCTCCACCTCGAGGCTGACCACGCCGTGCATGCGGGTCCAGCCGCTCACGCCGAGCCGCAGCGCCGGCCCCGACCAGGGATGGTCCGGGTTGCGGTCGGCCAGGCCGGCGGCCAGCTGACCTTCGAGAGTGGCCGCCCGCGGAGCGGGTGAGAGCGCCGCGATCGGCTCCAGGAACGCGCCCAGCGTGCGGGTCGCCGCGCCGATCGTGTGCGACGGTGCCGCGTACCCGGGGACCGGAGTGCCGAACAGCAGCAGGTATCGGTGCGGCTGCGCGAGCGCCCACTGCCGAAACGCGCGGGCGAGCGCCCGGATCCGGTCGGCCGGCTCCGCACCCGCCACCGCCTCGCTCGCCGCCTCTACCGCGTCCGCCAGATCGTGGTATCCGTCGCTGATCAGCTCGGTGAGCAGTTCGTCGCGCCCCGCGAAGTACCGGTAGAGGGCCGGGCCGGTCATCCCGAGCTCCTTGCCGATCGCGTTGAGCGAGAGCGACTGCGGCCCGGCGGCGGCGATCTGCCGGAGGGCCGCCGCTTTGGCCTCTTCGCGGGTCTGTGCGCGAAGTCTCTCGCGACGGGTTGCGCTTTCCATGCGTGACAGTCTAACTTGAGTTAGAGCTTCTAACTAACGAGAGAGGATCTAACCATGAAGACGACCCAGGTGGTCATGCCCCACGCCGGCGGTCCGGACGTGCTGCGGTTCGAGGAGCGCGAGCTGGCCGAGCCCGGCCCGGGGCAGGTGCGACTCGCGGTGGAGGCGGCCGGCGTCGCGTTCGCCGAGGTGCAGATGCTGCGCGGGCGCTACTACGCGCAGCCGAAGTTTCCGTTCGTCCCCGGCTACGACCTGGTGGGCCGGGTCGAGGCGGCGGGGCCGGGCGTTTCGGTCCGCGGCCGCGTGGCCGCCATGACCCGCACCGGGGCCTGGTCGGAGCGGGTGGTGATCCCCGCCGAGCACCTGGTCCCCGTTCCCGACGACCTGGATGCCGGCGAGGTGGTCGCGCTGATCACCAACGGCGTCACCGCGTACCAGATGATCCATCGCGTGGCGAAGGTGGCCGCCGGCCAGACGGTGCTGGTGCACGGCGCGGCCGGCGGGGTTGGCACGCTGCTGGTGCGGCTGGCGCTGCGGGCCGGCGCGCGGGTGATCGGCACGGCGTCGCCGGGCAAGCACGACAAGGTTCGGGCGATGGGCGCCACCCCGGTCGACTACCGCGACCCGCTGCTTGTCGAGCGCGTGCGCGAGATCGCGCCGGGTGGGGTCGCCGCGGTCTTCGACCACGCCGCGGGCCCCGGCCTCAAGCAGTCGTGGCGGATGCTCGGCCGCGGCGGCACCCTGATCGTGTACGGCAGCGCGGCCACCGTCGACGACAAGGGCTGGCGGCTCGCGCCGTTCGTGAGCACGTTCGGCAAGTTCGCCTGGTGGTCGATCCCGCCCAACGGCGGCCGGCGGTGCCGGTTCTACTCGATCAACCACAAAAACCACTTCGACGAGGATCTCGCCACCGTCATCGGCCTGCTGCGCGCCGGCGAGCTGCGGCCGCAGGTGGCCACGCGGCTGCCGCTGGCTCAGGCACCCGAGGCGCTGCGCATGCTCGACGACCGCGCCGTGGTCGGCAAGATCGTTCTAGAACCCTAGGACGACCTTGATATCCCCGTCCCGGGGGGCGTACGCGTCGGCGTAACCGTCCACCGGGACGCTGCGCGTGATCAGGTCGGCCAGCCACGCCTGGTCGGCCTTGCCCAGCGCCTCGGCGGCGGCGTTCCAGTGGCGGCGGTTGGCGTTGACCGTGCCGAAGACCACGTTGTTTTCCAGCACGACCGCCCGGTTGAGCGCGCCGGCGTCGACGCCCACATGCTCGCCGGCCGCCGACACGCCGGTCAGGCACACCACACCGTCCCGCCCGACCTTGTCGATCACCTGCACCACCACGGGTGGCGCGCCGGTGCACTCCACGACGATGTCCGGCTCGAAGTCCAGGTCGGCGACCTGCCCGCTGTGGTACGTCGCGCCGAGCCGGTCGGCCAGCGCCGGCTTGGGCCCGTCCTTGGCCCGGTCGAGGATGTGCAGTGTCAGCCCGCGCTGGTGGCCGAGCAGGGCGGCGAGCAGGCCGATCGGTCCGGCGCCGGTGACCAGCACGGTCCGCGGCTCCCAGTGCGCCCGGGCGCCCACCGCGGCGATGTGCTCCCACGCCTTGGCCACGACGCTGGTCGGTTCGAGGAGCACGCCGACCTCGGCGAGCGCCGGGTCGAGCGGCACGGCGAACCCCGGCTCCACCCGCCACCGCTCGCGGGCGAACCCGTGCCGCGCCTTGATGCCGCACTCGGTGTACTGGCCGTTGCGGCACATGTCCCACTCGCCGACCGCGCAGTTGGGGCAGGGCACCGGGTCGGGGTGGCGCACGATGCCGGCGACGAGGTCGCCCGCCGTGAAGGTGCCGGTGGGGTCCTCCAGCACCCGCCCCAGCGACTCGTGGCCGATGACCAGGTGCTGCTCGCCGGGCGGTGCCTCGCCGTAGTCCGCGGCGATGATCTCGCGGTCAGTGCCGCACACGCCCACGGCTACGGCTTCGACGAGCACCGGGCCTTCCTCCTCGGGCGGTTCGGGCGCGTCGTCGACGAGGCGCAGCGAGTCTTTGGTACCCGGCGTGATGGTGAGTGCCCGCATGCGGCTCATTCTCTGCCCCTCTTGCGCGCGGCGCAGGAGAGCGAGATAGTTGACGGAGTCAAAGGAATGCTTGAGGTGGGCAATGAATGAGCGAGTCGCGGAGGTGCGGGCGTTCAACCGCTTCTACACGGGGGTGATCGGCGTGCTTCAGGAGGGATTGCTCAGCACGCCGTACACGTTGAGCGAGGCGCGCGTGCTCTACGAGCTGGCGCACGGCGACGCGGCCGAGGTGGTCGACCTGCGCCGCGCCCTCGGCCTCGACGCCGGCTACCTGAGCCGCATCCTGGCCCGCTTCGAATCCGACGGCCTGATACGGCGCTCACGGTCGGCGGTCGACGCCCGGCGGCAGGTGATCGAGCTGACCGACGCCGGCCGCGCGGTCGACGCCGACCTGGAGACCCGCACCAACGCCCAGATCGCCGAGCTGATCGGCGGCCTCGGCGACGCCGACCAGCGGCGGCTGCTCGGCGCGATGGGCACGATCCGCGAGCTGCTCGGCGAGCACCCGCCGGCCGGCATGGTGGTGCTCCGCCCGCCGGCGCCCGGCGACCTCGGCTGGGTGGTGCAGCGGCACGGCGCGATCTACGCGCGCGAGTTCGGCTGGGACGAGACGTTCGAGGCGCTGGTCGCCAAGGTCGTCGCCGACTACGCGACCGAGCACGACCCCCGGCGCGAGGCGGCCTGGATCGCCGAGGTCGACGGTGCGCCGGTCGGCTGCGTGATCTGCGTGCGCCGCGACGACACCACCGCACAGCTGCGCCTGCTGCTCGTCGAGCCGAGCGCCCGCGGCCTCGGCGTGGGCAGCCGGCTGGTCGAGGAGTGCCTGCGCTTTGCCCGCCGCGCCGGATACCAGCGCATCAGGCTGTGGACCTACGACCGCACCGTCGACGCGCACCGCATCTACCGGCGGCTGGGCTTCACCCTCGACGAGGAGACCAAGGCACGCGCCTTCGGCCACGACATGGTCGAAGAGATCTGGTCCCGGGAGCTGTAGCCATGGACCTGCTGATCCTCGTCGCGTTCTTCGTCGCGCTGGCCGTGGCGTCGGGGCTCGGGTGGACGGTCGACAGCCGCGACGGCGCCGACTGGGCACCGACGAGCGGCGGCTTCAGAGCACGTCGCCCGAGAGCTGCGGAAACACCTTCGACACCTTCCCCAGCAGATAGTCGCCGTACGTTCCCTCGAAAGCCCGGGGATCCGCACCGTCCCAGCGCGGCTCGCCCGCCGCGGTGGTCCGGGCCCGCGCCGGGAGCGCCGGCACCTCGGCGGTGAAGTCCGGATCGAAGAAGAACGGGTAGGAGAGGCGGTCGCGCCCGCTCACGTTGCGCACCCGGTGCAGCGTCGAGCGATACCAGCCGCCGGTCAGCCGTTCCAGCATGTCGCCGATGTTGCACACAAATGTGCCGGGCAACGGTGGCGCGTCGATCCACCCGCCCGGCGTACGCACCTGAAGGCCGCCGTTGTCGTCCTGGGCCAGCAGCGTGAGCAGGCCGTAGTCGGTGTGCTGGCCGACGCCCCAGTCCTCGCTCCGCGGCGGCGAGGGCGGGTAGTGGAAGATCCGGAAGAGGATCGTCGGCTCGGCCGTGTAGCCGGACGCGAAGTAGTCGGCGGGCAGGTCGAGGCTCCGCGCCACATGCCGCAGCACCGCCTGCGCCACGCCGGTGAGCGCGTCGAGGTAGGCCAGCACCGCGCCGCGCAGCTCCGGCACCCGTTCCGGGAAGAGGTTGCGACCGTGCAGCGGCAGCCCGGCGCGTACCCGTGGATGGTCGTCGGGCAGCTCGCTGCCGAAGTAGACGCCCTCCTTGAGGTCGGGCCGCCCCGAGGTCAGCTCGCCGCCCACCGGGAAGTACCCGCGCCACGCCCGCCCGCCGACGTCCATCGAGATCCGCATCTTCTCCGCCTCGGGCAGCGCGAAGAAGGCCCGGCTCGCCGCGTCCAGCTCCGCCAGCAGCCGCGGCGGCACCCCGTGCCCGGTCACGTAGAAGAACCCGGTCTCGCGGCAGGCCGCCTCGATCTCCCGGGCCGGGCGGTCATCGGGCCGGGAAATGTCGATGACGGGCAGCGAAGACGTGGAGGTCATATGCCTATCCTTACGCCGTGGCGTACCTGGTGGTGGGCGAGAGCCTTGTCGACCTGATCAGTCGTGGCGGCTCGTGGGATTTCGCGGCGACGCCGGGCGGGAGCCCGCTCAACGTCGCGGTCGGGCTGGCGGCCGAGGGCCACGAGGTGCGGTTCGCCAGCGAGGTGGGCACCGACCTGTTCGGCGGGCTGCTGCGCGGACACCTGGAGGCGTACGGTGTCGCGCCGGACGAGCTGGTCGACACGCCGGCCACCAGCGTGGCGTTCGCCCGGGTCGACGAGACCGGCGCGGCGACCTACGACTTCCGCTTCACCTGGGCGTACGGCGGCAAGCCCGACCTCACCGGCGTCGACTGCGTACACACCGGCTCGCTGGCCAGCGCGGTCGCTCCGGGCGACACGGCGGTCCTGGCAGTGGTCGAGGCCGCGAAGCGGGCCGGCACGCTGGTGTCCTACGACCCGAACATCCGCCCCGCGCTCGTCGGCGAGCGGGCCGGCGCGCTGGCCCGGGTCGAGGAGATGGTGCGCGCGTCCGACGTGGTCAAGGTGAGCGACGAAGACCTGCGCTGGCTCTGCCCCGGCGAGCCGGACGTCGCCGTGGCCCGCCGCTGGGCCTCGCTCGGCCCGCGCCTGGTGGTGGTGACCCGCGGCGGGCAGGGCGCGGTGGCCGTACACGAGGGGCTCGTCACGGTCTGCGCGGCCCCACCCGTCACCGTGGCCGACACGGTGGGCGCGGGCGACGCGTTCACCACCGGGCTGCTCTCCCACCTCGGCGGCGACCTGTCGACGGAGTCGGTCACCCGCGCCATGCGCTACGCGAGCGCGACCGCCGCCGCCGTCTGCGCCCGCCCCGGCGCACTGCCACCGCCGCGCGGCGAGGTCGATTCGCTGCTACCGGCCGCCGTGGTCTCCACGACGACCGCCTGAGGTGGGCTACCGCGATGTTCGTCGTGGTCGCTCTCCGTTGCTCCCGCGGCCTCGCCCGTCCGCTGCTGGTCGCGCTCACCCCGTTGGGCCGCCGCGACGGTCGCTCTCTAGATCAGAACCCGCCACCCGGGGGCGCCCCGAGCTGGGCCATGAGGCCGGCCATGTCGGCCACGCCCCAGTGCTCGGCGCACCTACCGTCGCGGAAGCGGGTCATCTCGGTCATGGTCACGGTCGCGCGCCGGCCCGTCGCCGGCAAGCCAGCGAACTCGCCCTGATGCGTGCCGGTGAACCGCAGCGTCGCGGCGACGGTGTCACCTTCGGCGATCACCCGCTCGATCTCCAGGTCGAGATCCGGGAACGCGGCCAGCACCTGGCCTATGAACTCTTTGACGCCCTCGCGACCCGGCGACTGGCCGGGCGCGGGAGCGTGCTCGACGAAGTCGTCGGTGAGTAGATCGTCGATCGCGTCGATGTTGCGCCGCCGGAAGACCTCGTCGTAGAAGTGCTCGTTGATCTTCTTGAGCTCGTCAACGGTCATCGTTGCCCCCAACCGTCCGGGGCGCCGCCAGCGGCGCCCTCTGCCCTCCCTTGGCCAGTATCAGCCCAGGTCAGGGCCGTGCGCGCAGGATTGCCCGCCTTCGCCACGGGTTCGGCACGCGCCGCGGGCCAGCACCTGGCCCTAAGATTCCCTGCATGACGCCGGACGAGGTCGGTGCGCGGCTGGTCGAGGTGCTCGGGCCCGCGCCCGACATCGTCGCCTCGGTCTCAGGTGGCCAGTCGTATGCGCGCGCCACCGTCGACGTACCCCCGGGATCCTGGGGCGCGGCGCTGCTCGCGGCGCGCGACGACGCGGCGCTGGCCTTCGACTTCTTCGACTGGCTCTCCGCGGTCGACGAGCTCGACGAGGGCTTCTCGGTCGTGACACACGTCTGGTCCACCAGCCTCCGGCACGGCCTGCTGGTACGCACCCGCGTGCCCCGCGACACCCCGGCCGTCGAGTCGATCGTGGCCGTCTACCCCGGCGCCGCGTGGCACGAGCGGGAGACGCACGAGATGTTCGGCATCGACTTCCCGGGGCACGGCGAGCTGCGGCCGCTGCTGCTGGCGCCGGAGTTCGAGGGCCACCCGCTGCGCAAGGAGTTCGTGCTCGCCTCCCGGGTCGCCAAGCCGTGGCCGGGCGCGAAAGAGCCGGGCGAGTCCGGGCACGGCGGCGGCAAGCGCGCCCCGATGCGCCCGCCGGGCGTGCCCGCACCAGGCGAATGGGGGCCGGGTGCGAGCGCGCGGAGCGATCCGGCCGTCGCAAGCGAAGGTGAACGCTGATGCCGCTCTGGCTGGAGCTGATCATCCGGGTAGCTGGCGTGGTGATCGCGTTCCTCACGCTGCCGCTGCTCGTCGGCCAGGCCGAGCACAAGGTGATGGCGCACATGCAGGGGCGGCTCGGCCCGATGTACGCTGGCGGCTTCCACGGCTGGGCCCAGCTGATCGCCGACGGCGTCAAGTTCGTGCAGAAGGAAGACGTCACTCCCAGCGCCGCCGACCGGCAGGTCTTCCGCCTCGCGCCGATCGTCGCCCTGGTGCCGTACCTCCTAGCGCTCCTGGTCATCCCGCTCGGCCCCAACGACCTGGTCGGCGAGCCGCTCGACATCGGGCTGTTCTTCGTGCTCGCGGTGGTCGGCGTCGGCGTGGTGGCGGTGCTGATGTCCGGCTGGGCGTCGGCCAACAAGTACAGCCTGCTCGGCGGCCTCCGCGCGGCCGCGCAGCTGCTGGGCTACGAGCTGCCGCTGGTGCTCGCCGCCGCCAGCGTGGCGATGGCCGCGGGCACGCTCTCGCTGCCCGGCATCGTCTCCGCGTGGCAGCCGTGGTGGCTGCTGTGGCAGGCGCCCGCGATGGTGGTCTTCTTCGTCGCAGGGGTGGCCGAGATCCGGCGGCCGCCGTTCGACATGCCGATCGCCGACTCCGAGCTCGTCTTCGGATACATGACCGAGTACACCGGCCTCCGCTTCGCGTTCTTCCTCCTCGCCGAGTACGTGGGCATCGTGGTCATCGCCGCGCTCACGACCGTGCTGTTCCTGGGCGGCTGGCAGGGCCCGTTCGGCGACGAATACCTCGGCTGGCTGTGGACGCTCGTCAAGGTCTTCGCGGTGTCCTTTGTGATCATCTGGCTCCGCGTGTCGTACCCCCGCCTGCGCGAAGACCAGCTCCAGCGCCTGTGCTGGCTGGTGCTCGTGCCGCTGGCGCTGGCGCAGCTGGTGTTGACCGCGGCGGTGAAGGTAGTGATGTAAGCTGCGCGACCGTGGTCAATGTGGACACCGCGACACGCAGCTTCGTGACCGATGTGTGGAATGGCAGCCGTGAGGAAACGGCGTACGACCTGATTGCCTCTGACTGCCCCGGGCTCGGCGAGAGCGGCCCGGATGGCGTGCTGGCCTGGCACCGCGACCGCCGGGCGGCATTCCCCGACCTGCGCTACAAGATCGTCGATCTGCTCGTGGACGGCGAGCGCGCGGCCATCCACTGGCGCGCGGCCGGCACCCAGATCGGCCAGTTCGGCCCGGTGCCACCCACCGGCCAGGTGGTCAGCTACTCGGGCGCCACGTTCCTCCGGTTCGACGGCGAGGGCAAGATCAGCGACGTCTGGAGCGTCAACGAGCTCTTCCAGGTGCTCCAGCAGCTCGGCGTCGAGTTCACCCCACCCGGCAGCGCCACCTCACCGGAGGCCTGATCTCCCGCGCTGCTCCGCCTAATTCGATGTCCCGGGTCCGCGTCAGCTGGAGACCGCTGCTCCCGCCGGAGACCGCGGAGGTCGGCGGCTCGCTCGCGCTCGCCGAGATCCCCGACCTCCGCTGCCACGTCCGCGGGGCAAGCCCCCCGCGCGTGAGCTTGGTGGTCAGCTGCGGCCCCGCCGGTGGAGCCAGAAAAGCAGAAGAAGCGTGGTGCTCGCGCCCCAGCGGCTGACGGGGCAGGATATGCGGCATGGGCGTGCCTGGCGAGGGGCTGGCGAAGGGGCTGGCCGTCACCCTCAAGACGATGACCCGCCGGTCGCACACGCAGCAGTACCCGGATGTGGCGCCCGATCTCCCACCGCGCTCGCGCGGGGTGATCGCGCTGCTGGAGGAAAACTGCACGGTCTGCATGCTGTGCGCCCGCGAGTGCCCCGACTGGTGCATCTACATCGACTCGCACAAGGAAGAGGTGGTCGTGCCCGGCGCGGCCAGGGCCCGCCAGCGCAACGTGCTCGACCGCTTCGACATTGACTTCTCGCTGTGCATGTACTGCGGGATCTGCATCGAAGCCTGCCCCTTCGACGCGCTCTACTGGACGCCCGAGTTCGAGTACGCCGAGTACGACATCCGTGACCTCCTGCACGACAAGGAGCGGCTGGGTGAGTGGATGGCCACGGTGCCGCCGCCGGCCGTCCACGACCCCAACGGCGAGCCGAGCAAGGAAGAGAGCGCCGCGGCCAAGAAGGCACAGACGTGACGGCGGCCGACGTGCTGCTGCTGGGGCTGGGGGCCGTGGCGGTGGGCTCGGCCTTGCTCGTCGTCACCACCAAGCACCTCGTGCGCGCCGGCCTCTACCTCGTCGTCTGCCTCGGTGCGATGGCCGGCCTCTACCTGGTGCTCACCGCCGAGCTGGTGGCCTGGGTGCAGGTGCTGATCTACGTGGGCGCGGTCGTGGTGTTGCTGCTCTTCGCGGTGATGCTGACCCGCGCGCCGATCGGCGCCTCCGACGACCTCGACCGCCCCGGCTGGCCGGCCGTGCTGGTGGGCGGCGGCGCGGGGCTGGGCCTCGCCGCGCTGCTGATCGACGCGTTCCGGTGGACCACTGTGGACCTGCCCGAGGCGGGCACGGCCGAGCGGCTCGGCAGCGAGATCTTCGGCTCGTGGGTGCTTCCCTTCGAGGTGCTGTCGGTGCTGCTGCTGGCGGCGCTGGTGGGAGCGATCGTGGTGTCGCGGCCAGACATTGGGGCTGATCGATGAGGCCTGTGATCCCCTACGTCACCGCGGCTCTCCTGTTCGGCATCGGTGTCTACGGCGTCCTGCGCCGCCGCAACGCGGTCCTGCTGCTGATGTCCGTCGAGATCATGCTCAACGCGGTCAACCTGATCCTCGTCACCGCCGACACCACCGTGCGGGCCGCGCTGCCGCAGACCGGGCAGGTCTTCGCCCTCTTCGTCATCGTGATCGCCGCCGCCGAGGTGGGGGTGGGGCTGGCGATCGTGCTCCAGCTCTACCGGCTGCGTGCGAGCGTGGCCGTCGACGAGGTGCCGCTGGAAAGGGTCGACGCGTGATCCCGGGGGTGCTCCTCCCGGCCGTACCCTTCGCCGCCGCGCTCATCGGCCTCCTGCTGCCGTTGAGAGCCCGCAAGGCGGCCGCCACGGTCGCCGTCGTCGGCGCGGCTGGCGCGCTGGTCATCGCGGCACTGCTCGACAAATCGGACAAAAGCGCGACGTGGCTCGAGATCGGCGACCTCACCGTCACCTTCGGCGCGCGCGTCGACCAGCCGGCCATCCTCGTCGCCATCGCGGTCGGCGTCGTCGCCCTCGCCGTCCAGGTCTACTCGATCACCTACCTCGCCGACGACGACCGCTACCCGCCCTACGCCGCCCAGGTCAGCCTCTTCACCGCCGCCATGCTGCTGGTCGTCGTGGCCGGCGACCTGATCATGTTGCTGGTCGGCTGGGAGGTGATGGGCATCTGCTCCTACCTCCTCATCGGCCACGACCGCCGCCTCCCCGAGGCGCCCGCCGCCGCGGTGAAAGCCTTCATCGTCACGCGCGTCGGCGACGTCGGCTTCTTGCTCGGCATCGCGGTGCTCGGCATCGGCGCCGGCACGTTCCGCATAGAAGGCGTGCTCGCCCACGACTACAGCGCCACCACACTGACCGTCGCCGGCCTGCTGCTGCTCGCCGGCGTGGCGGGCAAGAGCGCGCAGTTCCCGCTGCACACCTGGCTGCCCGACGCGATGGCCGGCCCCACGCCGATCTCCGCGCTCATCCATGCCGCGACCATGGTGGCGGCCGGCATCTACGTCGTGACAAGGCTCTATCCGCTGTTCACCGGCGCCGCCCTGGCCGTCCTGGGCGTGATGGCGGCCATCACGCTGCTGCTCGGCGCGCTCACCGCCACCGCGCAAGACGACATCAAACGCGTGCTCGCCTGGTCCACCGTCTCCCAGATCGGCTACATGGCCGGCGCGCTCGCGGTCGGCTCGACCTCCGCCGCGCTGTTCCACCTGCTCACCCACGCCGCGTTCAAGGCACTGCTCTTCCTCGCCGCCGGCTGCGTGATCCACGCCGTCGGCAGCAACCTGATGTCCCGGATGGGCGGCCTGCGCCGGGAGATGCCGGTGACGTTCTGGTCCTTCGCGATCGGGCTGGGCGCGCTGGCCGGCCTGCCGCCGCTCGCCGGCTTCTGGAGCAAGGAAGGCATCATCAACGCCGCCCACCACCCGCACGGCGCCGCCCCGGAGTGGGTGGGCTGGCTGGTGTGGCTGGCCGCGCTGGCCGGCGTGGCGATCACCGCGCTCTACGCCGCCCGCCTGCTGCGCGGCGTCTTCTTCGGCGCCGCCACCACGCACGGCCACGAGGCGCCGCCGCTCATGCGCTGGCCGGTCGCCCTCCTCGCCATCCCCAGCGCCCTCCTCGGCCTGGCGATCTTCTGGCCGGCTTTCCGCGCGGCGCTCGGCCTCGAAGAGGCCCATTTCGACGCCTGGATCCTGCTCCCCGTAGCGCTGCTCGCCGCCGGCGCCATCCTGGGTTGGCGCGGCCTGCCGACCGTCCCGGCCTTCGCCCGCGCCTTCTGGCTCGACGAGGTCCAGCATTTCCTTCTGGTACGCCCGGTGCGGTTCGCCGCTCGCGGACTTCGACTCGCCGACGAGGCAGGGGTCGACGGTGCCGTGGAAGGCACCGGCCGCGGTGCCGTGAGTCTCGGCCGGCGCCTGGCCATGGCACACCGCACCGGCCTGCCCCGCGCGGCCACCGCGGTGCTCGCCGCCGCCGTACTGCTCGCCGCCCTGGGGGTGATCCTGTGAGGTGGCTGCTTGTCGCGGTGTTGGCGATACCGGCCGCCGGCGCGCTGCTGGCCGCGTTCCTGCCGAGCCGGGCCGGGCAGGCGGCGGGCACGGTCGCGGCCGCCGTGGCGCTGGTGCTGAGCGTCCCGCTCTACCGCGACTCCTGGTTCTCCTACGGCCCGGCGGCCGTCCGCCCCTGGCACGAGGTCGACCTCAGCTGGGTGCCCGGCCTCGACCTGCGCTTCCACCTGGGCGTCGACGGCGTCTCGTACCCCCTGGTGGTGCTCACCGCCCTGCTCACGCTGCTCTGCTGCGCGTTCACACTGTGGCGGGCGCCGGCACCCGGGCGGGGGCACACGCTGGTGGCACTGCTGCTCGTGATCGAGGTAGGCATCCTCGGCACGTTCCTGGCGCTCGACCTTGTGCTCTTCTTCGTCTTCTTCGAGGTCGTGCTCCTGCCGATGTACGCGGTGATCGCCGTCTGGGGCGGCGACGACCGGGCGCATGCCGCGCGCAAGTTCGTGCTGTACACCCTCTTCGGCTCGGTCCTGCTGCTGGTCGGCGTCTTCACCGTCGTGGTGTCGGCGGGCACCGCGGACATCGTGGCGCTCACCGGCGGAGGCGAGCTGTCACGGGGCACCCAGATCGCGGCGTTCGTCCTGCTGGCGATCGCGTTCGCCGTGAAGAGTCCACTGTGGCCGCTGCACACCTGGCTGCCCGACGCGCATACCCAGGCGCCCACGGTCGGCAGCGTGATCCTGGCCGGCGTGCTGCTGAAGATGGGCACCTACGGCCTCATCCGGGTCGCGGTCGGCGTGGCGCCGGAGGGCGCGCGGTGGGCCGCACCGGCGTTGGGCATCCTGGCGGTGGCCGCGATCGTGGTGGGTTCACTGGTGTGTCTGGCACAGACCGAGATCAAGCGGCTGATCGCGTACTCCAGCGTCGGCCACATGGGCTTCGTGCTGCTCGGCATCGCCACGCTCACCACCACCGGCATCCAGGCCGCGCTGATCGGCAACGTCGCGCACGGCGTGATCACCGGCCTGCTCTTCTTCCTCGCCGGGGCGATCAAGGAGCGGGCGCACACCGGCGAGCTTGCCCAGCTCGGCGGGCTGCGCGAGCAGTCACCGTGGCTGGCCGGCATCCTGGCCTTCGCCGCCATCGCCTCGCTCGGGCTGCCCGGCCTGGCCGGTTTCTGGGGCGAGGCGTTCGCGGTCGTGGCGTCGCTGGACAAGGGCGGTCCACTCTGGACCACGCTGGCCGCGGTAGCCGCCGTGGGCGGCGCGCTCACCGCCGCGTACTTCCTGCGCCTGCTGCGCCGGGTCACCCACGGACCGGCGGTCGGCGCGCTCGATCCGCCCGGCCTGGCCCGCGCCGAGGTGGCCGCCTGGGCGCCGCTCGTGCTGCTCGCGCTCGTCGTCGGCCTGCTGCCCGCGCTGGTGCTCGGCATGGCCGGCGACCCGGTCGGCGCGCTCGTCGAGGCGGTGCGGTCGTGACCCAGTCCGTCGACCACGTCGCCCTGCTGCCGGCCTACCTCGCCGCCGGCACCGCGGTACTCGTGCTGCTGACCGACCTGATCCTGGCCCGCCGCGCCGCGGTGCTCGCGGTGGCCGCGCTCGGTGCGCTCGCCACCGCGGCGGCCGCGATCGGCGTGGGGCTGGGCGACGACCGGCAGACCTTCTGCGTGCCCGATGCCTGCTCGTTCGTCGCGAACGACCGTTCCGCCCTGGTCGCCGCCCTCTTCGCGCTGCTGACGCTCGGCGTGATCGCCCTGTCCGCGGCCACCAGGGACGTGCCGCCGGGGGAGTACGCCTTCCTGCTCGCCTGCTCGATGACCGGCGGCGTCGCGCTCGGCTCGGCCGGCGACCTGATCACGCTGATCGTGGCGCTGGAGACGCTGACCCTTCCCCTGTACGTGCTGGTCGGCCTCCGCCGCCGCACCGTGGAGAGCGCCGAGGGCGCGGTCACGTTCTTCGTGGTCAGCGTGGTCGCCACCGCGGTGACCCTGCTCGGCGCCGCCCTGCTGTACGCGGTGAGCGGCCGGGTCCACCTCGCCACGCTCGCCACCGGCCTGCCCGACCTCCCGCTCACCGGCGCGGCGGTGGTGCTGGTGCTGGCCGGGCTGGCGTTCAAGGTTGCCGCGGTGCCGTTCCACGCGTGGGCGCCGGCGGCCTACGACGGCGCTCCCGTCCCGATCGCCGCCTACCTCTCCACCGCCTCCAAGCTTGGCGGGGTGGTCGCGATCCTGTACGCGGTCGTCGACGGCCTGCGCCCCGCCCTCGACCTGGCCGGGCCGGCACTCGCCGTACTGGCCGTCCTCACCATGACGGTCGGCAACCTCGTCGCGCTCCGGCAGACCCGGATGGTGCGCCTGCTCGCCTGGTCGTCCGTGGCCCAGGCGGGTTACATCCTGGCGCCGCTGGGCGCGTTCATGCTGGCGGACGGCCGCACCGACGAGGCGTTGTCGGTGGCGGTCGCGGCCACCGTGGCGTACACCGTCTTCTACGTACTCCTCGAACTCGCCGCCTTCGGCGCGGTGGTGGCGCTGCGACCGGGCGACGACGGCGGCCAGATCGCCGACTACCGCGGCGCGGCGCGTACCCATCCGTGGGTGGGTGCGGCCCTGGTGCTCGCGCTGGTCGGCCTCGCCGGCCTGCCCCCGGGCCTGGCCGGGCTCTTCGCCAAGGTCGTGGTGGTGCGGTCGCTGCTCGACGGCGGGGCCGGCTGGCTGGCGGTCGTGGTCGCGCTCAACGCGGTGATCGGCCTCGCCTACTACGTCCGCGTCGCGGCGGTCCTCTACGGGCCGGTGCCGGCCGAGGGCACCCGGGCGCGGATCCCGTGGGCGGTGGCGGCCGCACTGGGCGTTGTGACGCTCGCCATCGTGGTGGTCGGTTTCGCTCCCCAGGTGGTGCTTGACCTGGCGTGAGCTGGGCAGACACTCAGCAAGGTCACAGGAATGCGCGGATGATGGGAGGGGCATCAGGTTGTTATGCCTGGTGCCGGGCCCCGTACGCGGTCCCGGGTCCTAAAGGAGTGAGTGATCGTGCACAGGCAATGGAACGGTCTCAAGACGGCCGCTCTGCTCGGCCTGCTATCCGGCATCGTCCTGGCTCTCGGCTACTGGTTCGGCGGCAGCGGCGGCCTGGTCATCGCGGTGATCATCGCGCTGGGCATCAACGCCGTCAGCTACTTCTTGTCCGACAAGATCGCGCTGCGGTCGATGCGGGCCAAGCCGGTGAGCGAGGCGGAGTTCCCCGCGCTGTACCAGATGGTGCGCGAGCTCTCGACCCAGGCGGGTCAGCCGATGCCCCGGCTCTACGTGAGCCCCACGATGCAGCCCAACGCCTTCGCCACCGGCCGTAACCCCCGCCACGCGGCGGTCGCCGTGACGCAGGGCATCACCCAGATCCTCGACTACCGCGAGCTGCGCGGCGTCATCGGCCACGAGCTGTCCCACGTGTACAACCGGGACATCCTGATCTCCAGCGTGGCCGGCGCGCTCGCGACCATCATCACGTTCGTCGCCAACATCGCGCTGTTCCTGCCGCTGGGCGGCGGGGACGACGACGATGGTGTCAACCCGGCGGTCCTGCTGCTGATGGTGATCCTCGGCCCGATCGCGGCCTCGGTCATCCAGCTGGCGATCAGCCGCAGCCGCGAATACCAGGCCGACGCCTCCGGCGCCCGGCTGACCAACGACCCGCTGGCGCTCGCCTCGGCGCTCCGCAAGATCCACTACGGTGCGCAGAAGCTGCCTCTCCCGCCGGAGGGCCAGCTCACCAGCACCGCGCACCTCATGATCGACAACCCGTTCAAGGGCGGCGGCATCGCGTCGCTGTTCTCCACCCACCCGCCGATGGCCGAGCGGGTGCGCCGCCTGGAGCAGATGGCCGCCAACTCCGGTCCGGTCCAGTTCCAGCGATAACAGGTAACGCGGTTCACGGGCCCGGGGGCACACCCCGGGCCCGTATTCATGTGGCCACCCAGGGGGACCTTGGTTAGGGTCGGAGGGGTCTGTCGGTCATTACACGGGGAGGTGCGTCGTGGCCGCGCTGCGCCAGTACTCGGCGGTTTGGCGGCTCCCCGGCGCTCCCGTCCTCCTGGTGGTCGGCATCATCGCCCGGCTGGGCATCGGCATGACCCCGCTGGCGCTGCTGCTCCTCGTGCAGCAGGCCACCGACCGGTACACACCGGCCGCCATCGCCGGCGGCATCTACGCGGTGGCCGGCGCCGCGCTGAGCCCCGTGGCGGGCCGCGTCGCCGACCGGATCGGCCCCTCGCCAGTGCTGCTGCTGACCGGCATCGCACACCCCGTCGCGCTCGGCGCGCTGCTGCTGGCCAGCCGGATCGACGCGCTGCCGGTGATCTTCGTGGCCTCGGCGGTGGCCGGCGCCACGTACCCGCCGCTGACCGCCGCCATCCGCGGCGCCTGGAACGATCTCACCGAGCCCGGCGGCGGCCGCCACCACATCCGTGGCGCGGCGCTGGCCGCCGAGACCACCCTCTTCGAGCTCGTCTTCGTGATCGGGCCGTTGCTGGTCGCCGGCTTCGTGCTCTTCGCCAACCCGTCGGCGGCCATCGTCGGCGCGGCCGTCCTCACACTGGGCGGCACGGTCGTCGTCGCCCGCGGCGCCGTCATGCGCGGCTGGCGCCCGCACCCCGCCGAGCAGCACACCCGCGGCCTTGGACCGCTGCGGATCAGCGGCTTTCCGGCGCTGCTGGTGTGCGTGGCCGGCCTGGGCACGGCGTTCGGCGCGGCCGGCGTGATCGTGCCCGCGTATGCCAGCCGCCACAGCGACGGCGACAGCCTGGGCGGACTGCTGCTAGCGGTCTGGGCGCTGGGCAGCGCCGCCGGCGGCTTCTGGTTCGGCACCCGACCGGCGGCGCGCAACCCGGCGAGGCAGTTCGCGCTGCTGCTGGCGGCGCTGGCGGCGACGTTCGCGCTGTACGCCGTCATGCCCCACCCGATCGCGCTCGGCGTCGCCCTGTTCGCCGGCGGCGCCACGATCGCGCCGGCCCTCACCGTCGAAAACAACATGGTGGGCCGCATCGCCCCGGTGACCATGCTGAACGAGGCCTACACCTGGGTCATCACCGTCGCCGTGGCGTTCACCGCCGTCGGTGGCTCGGTGTCCGGGCTGATCGTCGACCAGCCCGGCGGCGTACCGTGGGCGTTCCTCTTCGCCGGCGCGGCGGTGGGTGTGGCGGCCGTGGTGGCCGGCCTGCCATCCGGCTCGATCGCCCGTGCCGACGCCCGCGCGACAGCCCGGATCAACCAGACGCTCGCGGCCGCGACGGTCAGCGGTAGTTCGTGAACTGGAGGGCGATCCCGAAGTCCTCGGACTTGAGCAGGCTGATCACGGCCTGAAGGTCGTCCTTCTTCTTGCCCGTGACCCGCAGCTGGTCACCCTGGATCTGCGCCTGCACGCCCTTGGGCCCCTCGTCGCGGATCTTCTTGCCGATCGCCTTGGCCTTCTCCTGGTCGATGCCCTGGACGATCTTGCAGTCGATCCTCGACGTCTTCCCCGACGTCCGCGGCTCACCGGCGTCCAGCGCCTTGAGCGAGATGTTGCGCTTGACCAGCTTGTCCTTGAACACCTCGAGCGCCGCCCGGACCCGATCCTCCGTCTCCGCCTGGAGACTGACCGCTTCCTCGCCCGACCAGGAGATCTGTGCGCCCGTGCCGCGGAAGTCGAAGCGCGTGGTGAGCTCCTTCTCCGCCTGCCGGAGGGCGTTGTCGACCTCCTGCCGGTCGACCTTGCTGACGATGTCGAACGACGGGTTGGCTGCCATAGGTCATGCTCCTGCTTTGTTGCGATATGAAGATGTTCCGGGGCCAGTGACCCCCCGACCGTACCCGGTTGCGAGACCGCCCACCGCAACAGCTATCCTTGCTTCCGCTGCCGCGGAGACCGTGGCGGCGCGCCCTAGGCGGGTTGCCCGAGCGGCCAATGGGAGCGGACTGTAAATCCGTCGCGAAAGCTACAGAGGTTCGAATCCTCTACCCGCCACACCTAGGGAAAATCGGCCCCGGACCAGCCTGAACGCTGGCCGGGGCCGATCTTTGTCGGGAGCCAAATAGATCCAGCTCCTCCTATGCGCCCCATGGCGTGTCGTGGGCGAGCACTTGGCGGCGCCAACGACTGGATCGGAGGCGCACTCGGATGACAGCCACTGTGGACACGGCATGGAAGCATGGCTCTATGTCATCTCGGCGTCACGTTGGGGCGAGGGCGACGGTTATCGCCCTCGCCTCCTCGAACGCCGTGGCCGCGGGCTCGGCTGGGCTCGATGGGACACCGACGCCGTTTCAGATCTTGATGCTGTGCGTCACCGGGGCCCTGACGGCGGTGCTGACGACGGTGGGTCTGACCCTCGATGTAAAAAAAACTCGACGAACCTTGCATCGTCCGGTTTGAAGATGCAAGCACCTCTGCCCGATGCAAGTGCGATCGCTCAGTCGCCAAGTCCCTGATCGGACAAACCAGGGTCCGGAGTCGTTAGCGACGGGTCACGCGGGCCAGATCGTCCGCGACGTGCTTGGGCGTGCGGAGATGGCCACGTGCGCTCGCCTGGGTCAGGCTCTGACTGGTGGTATGGCTTCCCGGCATGGGCTGTGGCCGGTGTTGATCGATTGTCGGCGGTTTGGTGGAGGAGGTGTCGTGCGTTGGGTGGATGAGGTCATCGGCCATTCGGGTTGATTGGGGCAAAATCGCGTCCGCGAAGCGGCGGGCGAGTTTGGGATTGCGTCGTGACTGGCGCCGTTGACTGGCGAATTAGGAAGTGGATTCGCGTTACACCCGCGTATGTCGTCGCGCCAGAACTGTGCCGCCACAGAATATGTTGACGATTGTCGTTGCTTACTCATGAGTCACCACATAGGGTTTGATAAAGCCGAGCGAGTGCGCATATGCAAGCGCCGGTGTGGGAAGCCCGGACCGGCTGGGTCCCGCTCATACGCAAGATCAGCCAGGGGGCCGCGCGTGTGACGTGCGGGGGTGGCGTGCAAGGTAGGGCGAGGTGACGCGAAGGGGAAGGGTCTGGCAAGTACGGACAAAGGCGGCGGAGTGTCATAGCCCACAAATCCCACACAAAGCGATCGGCGAGTCCGCGACCAAGTCGGGAAAATCGCCCCTTTCTCAGCCATCTGTGGGGGCGATGAGGGCCGGCCGGCTGGTGAAATCTTGCACGGAGACGAGGGCTCCTAAAGCTCCGCTAAGCTTCCGGTCAGCCGTTCAGACATCTTTTTCGCGCACTGTGGTTCTAAGCCGCCGATCAGGATGTGTCAGGGGCGGTCCGTGTGGCACGATCAGCGGTAACCCCTGAAAGATGCTTGTGTACCGGCAAAGGAGCCCTGATGCCTGAAGGCAGGTTCGGTCGCCGACTCAGGCGATGCGTCCTGGTTGCGCTGTTCGGCGCCGCCTTCGCCATCGCTGGGGTTACGGGCGTGTTCGCGGCAGTCTCGTCGGGAGACGAGGGCTTCTCCACGCAGGACTTCACGTGGGGGATGGCCCGCACCGAGACGGACTTCACCTGGGGGGTCGCCCGCCCAGGGACGGCCAGCGATGTGTCCTCGCCTACCGCTGTGCAGTTGCAGCGGGATTTCACCTGGGGCTGACGATGCTGGTGCCGGCCATGAGCAGGCACCACTAGTCACAAGGAGTGCCTGTGCCCCGGCCGTCTGTCGCTCTTCCGCGTTCATCCCAGCTTGCCTGGGTCATCACAGTGCCGCTGTTCCTGATCGCGGCCGTGTTGACCATGGCGGCGCAGGCCGGGCAGAAGGTTCCCCCGTCGGGTTGGCTCTTGGCGCTGCTCTACCTGGGCCTGTTCATCGCGACCGACTGGACGATCCTCCGCTTTGACCTCCGGCGACACGTATTTCAGGTGTCGTTGAGCGAGGTGCCGCTGGTCCTGGCGCTGTTCTATCTGTCACCGGTCACCGTCGTGCTCGTGCGGGCGGCCGCGACCCTGATCGTGGCGGTGCGCCGGCAGCAGTCGCCGGTAAAGCTCTGGTTCAACGTGGCGACCATCGCGGCGGCCACCGCCTTCGCCAGCGTCGTCGTACGTGGCTGGGGGCCGGTGGGGCCTGAGCCCGACCCGCTGACGTGGCTCGTCCTGATCGCGGCCGTCGCCACCAGCGTGCTGGTCACGCTCGCCGCGGTGGCCGGCGTCATCACTCTCGTGCAGGGCCGCACCTCGCCCCGCGACCTGGTGCGCACCGCAGTGCCCGGCCTTGTCGTCGCCAGCATCAACATCACTCTCGGCCTTGTCGTCCTGCTGGTGCTCCAGCAAAGCCCGTGGGGCATGCTCCTCATCGCCGCCGTCTTCGTCGTCTTCGTCCTCGGCTACCGGTCCTACCAGCAGTTCGTCCGCCAGCACCGCACGCTCACCAGCATGTACGAGCTGACCGCGGCACTGCGCGGCATCGTCGACGACGGTGCCCTGCCCGATGTCCTGCTCGGCCGGGTGCGCGAGCTGCTCGAGGCGGAGTGCGCGACGCTGTGGCTGCCGGCGCAGGGGCGACACCCGGAGGTGCTGCTCAGCGCCCGGGTCGACGACTCCGGCCTGCTCGACGTCGTGGGCACACCAGACGACCTGCGGAAAAAGGCGGTCGAATCGGGTGAGACCGTGGCTGTCAGCCGAAAGCTCGGCGACCCGGAGCTGCGCCGGCGCCTGTTGGCGTCCGGCATGCGAAAAGACGCGATCGCCGTGCCGCTCCGTTCCGGGCAGGCGACGGTCGGCTGCCTGGAGGTCACCGGGCGCCTCGCCGACTCGGCGACCTTCGACGACGGCGACGTGCGGCTGCTGGAGGCCGTCGCCGTGCACGTCTCGGTCGCGGTGGAAAACTCGCGGCTTGTCGACCGGCTGCGCTACGACGCGTACCACGACGGCCTCACCGCGCTGGCCAACCGGCGGCGGATCACCGAGGCGCTGGAGGAGTCGGTCATCGTCCGGGCGCCCGGCGAGGTGGTCGCGGTGCTGCTCTTCGACGTCGACCGGCTGCGCGACGTCAACGAGTCGCTCGGCCACGCCGCCGGCGACAAGCTGCTCGCCGAGGTGGCCCGCCGGCTGCGCGCGTTCGCACCGCCCGCGGCGCTGGTGGGGCGGGTCGGCGGTGACGAGTTCGTGGTGACGTTCCGGTCGGAGAGCATCGAGGCGGCCGCCCAGCTCGCGCTCGACCTGCGCGAGCAGATCCGCGACCCGATCATGTTCGGCACGATCACGCTCGACGTCGACACGGCGGTCGGCGTGGTCGTACATCCGGATCATGGGACCGACCCCGCGACACTGCTGCAACGGGCCGACGTCGCCGCCACCGTCGCGAAGTCGGTGCCGGGTGGGGCGCAGCTTTTCAGCGCGGGCCTCGAGTCGCGGTCGGTGCGCCGCCTCGAGCTTGCCGGCGACCTGCGCCGCGCCCTCGACAACGACGAGCTGGAGGTCTACTTCCAGCCCAAGGTGACACTGACCGACCGGCGGCTGGTCGGCGTGGAGTGCCTCGCCCGGTGGGAGCACCCGGCGCACGGCGCGGTCACGCCGGAAGACTTCGTGGCGGTGGCAGAGCACACCGGCCAGCTCGGCCGGCTCACCGAGGCCGTGCTGAAGGAAGGGCTGCGGCGCTGCCGCGAGTGGGCCGACGCCGACCGTCCGCTGTCCGTGGCGGTCAACCTCTCCCCGCGTACGCTCGTCGACCCCGCTTTCCCCAACCGCGTGGAGGCGCTGCTCCGGGAGTACGGTGTGGCGCCCGGGCAGGTCACCTTCGAGATCAAGGAAGACGGCGTCATCGGGCCGACCGACCGGCCGCTGCCGACGCTGCGGCGGCTGCGCGAGCTCGGGGTGCGGCTGTCGGTCGACGACTTCGGCACCGGCTACTCGTCGCTGTCCTACCTGCGCCGGCTGCCCGTCCACGAGGTAAAGATCGACCGCTCGTTCGTGCAGGGCATGGCGACCGATGCCGGCGACCTTGCGATCGTGCGCGCGGTGGTGGCGCTGTCGCTCCAGTTCGGGCTGACGGTGGTGGCCGAGGGCGTGGAGAGCGAGCTGACGCTCGACCTGCTCAAGGAGATGGGCTGCGAGATCGGCCAGGGCTTCCTTTTCAGTCGCCCACTGCCGTACGAGCGGCTGGAAGCCTGGTTTGGCGCCCGCACCGAGACCGAGCCGACGCCCCTCGGCGAGGTGCGCCGCCTGCGCGCTGTGACCTGAGCCGACACGGCTATCCCGATTTCGTCTGGGGAAGCGTGACGTGTACTCTTACCCAGGCGCACGCGCCCCCTTAGCTCAGTCGGCAGAGCGTCTCCATGGTAAGGAGAAGGTCTACGGTTCGATTCCGTAAGGGGGCTCAGCGGGTCATCCTGGACCCACCTCGGCGGTGTAGCTCAGATGGCAGAGCAAGCGGCTCATAATCGCTGTGTCGCCGGTTCAAGTCCGGCCACCGCTACGCACGTAACGGACGCCACTGGCGTCCGCTTCGCGTGTCCGGGTAGTCTGTGCGCCGGTAATCCGCGAAGAACCAGTTGACGAGGAAGGCACTCCGCCGTGGCCAAGGCGACCGACGTCCGTCCCAAGATCACTATGGCGTGTGTGGAGTGCAAGGAGCGCAACTACATCACGCGTAAGAACCGCCGCAACGACCCGGACCGCATCGAGCTGAAGAAGTTCTGCCCCCGTTGCGGCAAGCACACCGCGCACCGCGAGACCCGCTGACGCACTGCCGCCAGAGGTCGCACGGGCGGTAGGTTCGCTGCATGCCTCTGGACCAGTCCTTCGTCGGCCGGACATATCCGCCGACCGCTCCCTACCAGGTTGGCCGGGAAAAGATCCGCGAGTTCGCGAAGGCTATCGGCGCGACCGACCCGCTGCACCTCGATCCGGAGGCCGCACGTGCCTCCGGATACGCGGATGTCGTCGCGCCTGCCACGTTTCCGATCGTCCTCACCATGGCGGCCAGCCGCCAGATCGTCGACGACCCGGAGCTTGGCGTCGACTACAGCCGGGTCGTGCACGGTGACCAGCGTTTCGCGTACAAGCGGCCGGTCGTCGCCGGCGACGAGCTGGTCTGTGTCAACACCGTCGAGGAGATCATGTCCCGCGGTGGCCACGACTTCATGACGACACGCACCGACGTGAGCACCTCGGCCGGCGAGCCGGTGGTGAGCGTCTGGTCCAAGCTCGTCGTGCGTGGGGAGGGCTGACATGGAAGAGCTGCCTGTCCAGACCTACCGGGTGACCCGCGCCGACCTCGTGCGGTACGCGGGCGCCTCGGGCGACTTCAACGTGATCCACTGGAGCGACCGCCTCGCCACCAAGGTGGGCCTGCCCGGCGTGATCGCCCACGGCATGCTCACGATGGCGCTGGCCGGCCGGGCGGTCACCACCTGGGCCGGCGCGGCCGACGCCGTGGTCGACTTCAGCGTGCGCTTCAGCCGGCCGGTGCCGGTGCCCGACGACGACGAGGGCACGGAGATCGAGTTTCGGGGCGTGGTCAAGGGCGAGACCGAAGACGGGCTCACCCAGATCGACGTCACCGCGACCTGCCACGGCGAGAAGGTGCTTTCCCAGGCTCGGGCGATCGTCAGGCGTCAGCGCGCGTAGACGGGTCCCAGGTTGGGAATCTCAGGGGCGTACCCGTACACTGGTGCGCCGTGGGGTAGCTACCCCTACCTTGGGCGTGCCTAGGGTGGGATCGCTGCCTACACAGGGGTGTGGCGCAATTGGCAGCGCAGCGGTCTCCAAAACCGCAGGTTGCAGGTTCGAGTCCTGTCGCCCCTGCGCCTAAGGCCTGACCGGCCCCGGGACGGGTCCCGCCGGCTCTGCTGGCCACGGCCCGTCGCCGGGATCGGTGGGGCAAAGTGTCAAACCCACCCCCCACGGAGGGCGAAGTGGCCGAGAGCAAGCGCCGCGGCGAAGAGCCGGAAGACGACGACCTCGATGACCTCGACGAGTCGTTCGACGACGCTGTCGACGATGACGCTGACGCTGAGGACGACGAAGACCAGCCGGTCTCGCGCGGCGGCACGGCCACTCGCGAGCGCCGCAAGACCGAGTCCGCCGCCGACAAGCCGAAGGCGAAGAAGGTCGCCCGGGCGGGGATCTTCGGCCGGCTCATCGGGTTCTTCCGCGAGGTCGTCGCCGAGCTGCGCAAGGTCATCTGGCCGACCCGCAAGGAGCTGTTGACGTACACCGCGGTCGTGGTTGTGTTCGTCGCGTTCATGCTGGCGATCGTGGCCGGGCTCGACTACGGGTTCGCCAAGGGCGTGTTGTTCGTCTTCGGCAACCAGGAATAGACAAAGACGGAAGTGAGCGAGCGTGCCTGAGTACGACGAGACCGCTGCGGCGGCCGACGAGCAGTCCGCGGTGGCGACCGCCGCCGAGCCGGAGGCGGTCGAGGCCGACAGCGAGCCGGAGTACACACCGGTCGCCGAACCGGACGGCGACTACGACCCGGTGGCCGAGCTGCGGCAGAAGCTGCGCTACGCACCCGGCGACTGGTACGTGGTGCACTCCTACGCCGGCTACGAAAACAAGGTCAAGACCAACCTCGAGACCCGGATCACGAGCCTCGACATGGAGGACTACATCTTCCAGGTCGAGGTGCCGACCCGCGAAGAGGTCGAGGTCAAAAACGGCAAGCGCCTCCAGGTGCAAAACAAGGTCTTCCCCGGCTACATCCTGGTGCGGATGGAGCTGACCCCGGAGTCCTACTCCTGTGTGCGCAACACGCCGGGCGTGACCGGCTTCGTCGGCGCCACCGACCGGGCCGACCGGCCCGCGCCGCTGTCGCTCGACGAGGTGCTCAAGTGGCTGGCGCCGGCGGTCGAGACCGAGCAGAAGAAGGCCAAGCCGGAGGTCAAGGTGCTTGACTTCGAGGTTGGCGACTCCGTGACCGTCACCGACGGCGCCTTCGCTTCGCTGCCGGCGACGATCAGCGAGATCAACGCCGACCAGCAAAAGCTCAAGGTGCTGGTGTCGATCTTCGGCCGGGAGACTCCGGTGGAGCTCAACTTCAACCAGGTCGCGAAGATCTAACTCGGTCGCTGCGCGGGGCCGCCATGCCCCGCGCGCCCCGCCCTGGCCCGCGCGCTATTCTTGAACGTCGGCCTGTCGGCTGCGCTTGACCGTGCGCGCCCACCGGCCGTCATCCACGTCATCACCACGCCCAGGAAAGAGCCATGCCTCCGAAGAAAAAGCTCGTCAAGACGTTCACGCTCCAGTTGCCGGCGGGCCAGGCCACGCCGGCGCCGCCGGTCGGTCCGGCGCTGGGCCAGCACGGCGTCAACATCATGGAGTTCTGCAAGTCGTACAACGCGCAGACCGAGTCGCAGCGGGGCGACATCGTCCCGGCTGAGATCAGCGTGTACGAGGACCGCAGCTTCACGTTCGTGCTGAAGACCCCGCCCGCCGCGCGCCTGCTGATCAAGGCGGCCGGTGTGCCGAAGGGTTCCGGCACGCCACACACCGAGAAGGTCGGCTCGGTCACCCGCGCCCAGCTGCGCGAGATCGCCGAGAAGAAGATGGCCGACCTCAACGCCAACGACCTCGACCACGCCGAGCGGATCATCGCCGGCACCGCCCGCTCCATGGGCATCACCGTCAAGGAGTAATGCACCCGTAAGGGGCAAGCACAGCATTCGTGGGAGGGTCCGCGTGGGCCCGCCGAGACCACAGGAGAAATCAGCAGACATGCCGCACAGCAAGAGCTACCGCAAGGCTCTCGACCTCATCGACCGGTCGAAGCTGTACACACCCGCCGAGGCGATCAAGCTCGCCAAGGAGGGCAGCACGGTCAAGTTCGACGCCACGGTCGAGGTCGCGATGCGCCTCGGCGTCGACCCCCGCAAGGCCGACCAGATGGTGCGTGGCACGGTCAACCTGCCGCACGGCACCGGCAAGACGGTTCGCGTGATCGTCTTCGCCGCGGGTGCCAAGGCGGAGGAGGCCGCGGCCGCCGGCGCCGACGAGGTGGGCACCGACGAGCTGGTCGCCCGCATTCAGGAAGGTTGGCTGGACTTCGACGCGGCGATCGCCACGCCGGACCAGATGGCCAAGATCGGTCGGATCGCGCGGATCCTGGGCCCGCGCGGTCTGATGCCCAACCCCAAGACGGGCACCGTGACCATGGATGTCACCAAGGCCGTCACCGACATCAAGGGCGGGAAGATCACCTTCCGGGTGGACAAGCACTCCAACCTGCACCTGATCATCGGGAAGGCCTCGTTCACCGAGCAGAAGCTGGTGGAAAACTACGCCGCCGTGCTCGACGAGATCCTCCGGGCCAAGCCGTCGGCGGCCAAGGGCAAGTACCTGAAGAAGGTCACCGTCACCACCACGATGGGTCCCGGCGTGCCGATCGACCCCAACGTGACCCGCGGCCTCACCGAGGCCACGGCCGACGCCTGACCTCCAAGCACCAAGGCGGCGCGCTTCCCGGTCGGGGAGCGCGCCGTTCCCGATTTGGCGGGAGTGGCACCACCGCGTATTCTTGCCGGCGAAGTACCACCCGAAGACCGCTGGTCACCGCGCTCCGGCGCGGTCGAAGGTCCCGTTCGACGGGCGACCCGCGCAGGGCGATGTGCGAGCAAGCGTGACTCATGTCCCGCCCCGTGCGCCCTGCGCCGGGGCGTTTTTGTTGTCCGGACCCGGGCGTACCAGCCAGGCGCAACGAGAGGAGGGACATGGCGGACAAGCCGGTTCGGGCCGACAAGGCCACGGCCGTCGCCGAGCTCACCGAGCACTTCCGCAAGGCGGAGGCGACCGTGCTGACCGAGTACCGCGGCCTCACGGTCGCGCAGCTCACCCAGCTGCGGCGCTCGCTGGGCCAGACCGCGACGTACTCGGTCGCGAAGAACACCCTGGCCAAGCGTGCTGCGACGGACGCGGGCATCAGCGGCCTCGACGAGCTGTTCTCCGGTCCTACCGCGCTCACTTTCGTCTCCGGCGATGTGGTGGAGGCGGCGAAGGGCCTGCGCGAGTTCGCGAAGGCCAACCCGGCTCTGATCATCAAGGGCGGCGTGTTCGAGGGCAGGGCGATCTCGGCCGACGAGGTCAAGAAGCTCGCCGACCTCGAGTCCCGTGAGGTGCTGCTGGCCAAGCTGGCCGGCGCCATGAAGGCGAACCTGAGCAAGGCCGCGGCCGTGCTCCAGGCCCCGCTGACCAAGACCGCCCGTCTGGCGGCCGCTCTACAGGACAAGCGCGAGAAGGAACAGGCCGCCTAACCGCGGCCCGACGCAAACAAACCCAAGGAAGGACGCCAGACACCATGGCGAAGCTCAGCACCGACGAGCTGCTCGACGCGTTCAAGGAGATGACGCTGATCGAGCTGTCGGACTTCGTTAAGCAGTTCGAGGACGTGTTCGACGTCAAGGCCGCCGCACCCGTGGCCGTCGCCGCGGCCGGCCCGGCCGCCGCTGCCGCCCCGGTCGAGGAGGAGAAGGACGAGTTCGACGTCATCCTCGAGGCCGACGGTGGCAAGAAGATCCAGGTCATCAAGGTCGTGCGCGAGCTGACCGGCCTGGGCCTGAAGGAGGCCAAGGACGTGGTCGAGGCCGCGCCGAAGGCGATCCTGGAGAAGGCCAACAAGGAGACCGCCGACAAGGCCAAGGCCAAGCTCGAGGCCGAGGGCGCGAAGGTAACCCTCAAGTAATCTCGCGCAAGCTCTCCAGTGGGCTCCCCGTTACCCGAAAAGGTGGTGACGGGGAGCCTTCTTCATGCATCCGGAGTAGAAATTCGGGCGTGGCGCCGATCACGCCAGTCCGACCCGCGCCAGAACCCTTGACGCAGCGTTTGCTGGCAGGCACGCTGACATCAGCAAGTCTTTCCGCGCTTGCAACGGCCACCGGCTGGGTAAGGCGACGATGGTCCGCCAATGGCGTGATCACCAGCGCAGTTGACCAGTCGGCACCGGGCACGCGTGCCGCGTTCTGAGCGGCCTGGAGGCGCCTTGAGGTGCCACGAGGTGCGTTCCGCGTCGCGCTGCCATGGTGGGCTGGACAGCGGTTAGCCGTTCGGCTACACTGCTAGTTTGCGCTGCCTTCCGACTTCAGCCCTGCCCGGATTGTCCGAAACTGGCCGTCCGGATCGGGTCCAGTCGGGGTGCGCGCGCAACGGCCGTTTTGCAGCACCGGTCCTCGGAAGGACGCATCTTGGCAGCTTCCCGCCCTGCGAAGACCAGTCGTACGTCGAGCGCTTTCGCTCCCCGCCGGATTTCATTCGGCAGGATCACCGAACATCTTGAGGTCCCCAACCTCCTCGCTATCCAGACCGAGTCGTTCGACTGGCTGGTTGGCAACGAGGCCTGGCAGGGCCGGTCGGCTGATGACCCGCACGCCCGCTCAGGTCTCGCGGAAATTCTCGACGAGATTAGTCCAATTGAGGACTTCTCGGGCACCATGTCCCTTTCCTTCTCCGCCCCCCGCTTCGACGAGGTCAAGGCCTCGATCGAAGAGTGCAAGGAGAAGGACCTGACGTACTGCGCACCGCTCTTCGTGACCGCGGAGTTCACCAACAACACCACTGGCGAGATCAAGAGCCAGACGGTGTTCATGGGCGACTTCCCGATGATGACCCCCAAGGGCACCTTCATCATCAACGGCACCGAGCGCGTGGTCGTCAGTCAGCTCGTCCGTTCCCCGGGCGTCTACTTCGACAAGCAGCCGGACAAGACGTCCGACCGCGATCTATCCAGCGTCAAGGTGATCCCGAGCCGGGGTGCCTGGCTGGAGTTCGACATCGACAAGCGCGACACCGTGGGTGTCCGCATCGACCGCAAGCGCCGCCAGGCCGTCACGGTCCTGCTCAAGGCCATCGGTTGGACCAATGAGCAGATCCGCGAGCGGTTCGGCTGGTCCGAGCTGATGATGACGACCTTGGAAAAGGACCACATCGCCGGCCAGGACGAGGCGTTGTTGGACATCTACCGCAAGCTGCGGCCTGGTGAGCCGCCGACGCGGGAAAACGCCCAGACCTTGCTCGACAACCTCTTCTTCAACTCGAAGCGGTATGACGTGGCCAAGGTCGGGCGATACAAGTTCAACAAGAAGCTCGAGATCGGCATCCCGATCACCACGGGCACGCTGACCGTCGAAGACATCGTCGCCACGGTCGAGTACCTCTGCCGCCTGCACGCCGGCGAGGAGGGGTACGAGGCCGACGACATCGACCACTTCGGCAACCGGCGCCTGCGCACGGTGGGCGAGCTGATCCAAAACCAGGTCCGGGTCGGCCTGTCCCGGATGGAGCGGGTCGTCCGCGAGCGGATGACCACGCAGGACGTCGAGGCGATCACGCCGCAGACCCTGATCAACATCCGTCCGGTCGTGGCGGCGATCAAGGAGTTCTTCGGCACGTCGCAGCTGTCCCAGTTCATGGACCAGACCAACCCCCTGGCGGGTCTGACCCACCGCCGGCGCCTCTCGGCGCTGGGCCCCGGTGGTCTGTCCCGTGAGCGGGCCGGCTTCGAGGTCCGTGACGTGCACCCGTCCCACTACGGCCGGATGTGCCCGATCGAGACGCCGGAAGGGCCCAACATCGGCCTGATCGGCGCGCTCTCCACGTTCGGGCGGGTCAACCCGTTCGGGTTCATCGAGACGCCCTACCGGAAGGTCGACAACGGCCGGGTCACCGACCAGATCGACTACCTGACGGCGGACGAAGAGGACCGGTTCGTCAAGGCCCAGGCCAACGCCCCGCTCAAGTCCGACGGCACCTTCGCCGAAGACCGGGTGCTGGTCCGCCGGAAGGGCGGCGAGGTCGACTACGTCACGCCGGCCGCGGTGGACTACATGGACGTCTCGCCGCGCCAGATGGTGTCGGTCGCGACCGCCATGATCCCGTTCCTCGAGCACGACGACGCCAACCGGGCACTGATGGGCGCCAACATGCAGCGCCAGGCCGTGCCGCTGGTCAAGGCCGAGTCGCCGCTGGTCGGCACGGGCATGGAGTACCGGGCCGCCGTCGACGCCGGTGACGTCGTCGTCGCCGAGGTCGGTGGCGTGGTCGAGGACCTGTGTGCCGACTACGTGACGGTCCACCAGGACGACGGCCACCGCCGCACCTACCTGCTGCACAAGTTCCGCCGCTCCAACGCCGGCTCCTGCGTCAACCAGAAGCCGGTCGTCTTCGAGGGCGACCGCGTCGAGGCCGGCCAGGTCATCGCCGACGGTCCGTGCACCGACGAGGGCGAGATGGCGCTCGGGCGCAACCTGCTCGTCGCGTTCATGCCCTGGGAGGGTCACAACTACGAGGACGCGATCATCCTGTCGCAGCGCCTCGTGCAGCAGGACGTGCTCACCTCGATCCACATCGAGGAGCACGAGGTCGACGCCCGCGACACCAAGCTGGGTCCGGAAGAGATCACCCGCGACATCCCGAACGTCAGCGAGGAAATGCTCGCCGACCTCGACGAGCGCGGCATCATCCGGATCGGCGCGGAGGTCGTGCCCGGCGACATCCTGGTCGGCAAGGTCACGCCCAAGGGCGAGACCGAGCTGACCCCCGAGGAGCGGCTGCTCCGCGCGATCTTCGGCGAGAAGGCGCGCGAGGTCCGGGACACCTCGCTGAAGGTGCCGCACGGCGAGACCGGCACGGTCATCGGCGTTCGCACCTTCTCCCGCGAGGACGGCGACGAGCTGCCCCCGGGCGTCAACGAGCTGGTCCGCGTCTACGTGGCCCAGAAGCGCAAGATCCAGGACGGTGACAAGCTCGCGGGCCGCCACGGCAACAAGGGCGTCATCTCCAAGATCCTGCCGGTCGAGGACATGCCGTTCCTGGAGGACGGCACGCCGGTCGACATCGTGCTCAACCCGCTGGGTGTGCCGAGCCGGATGAACATCGGCCAGGTCCTGGAGACCCACCTCGGGTGGGTGGCCAAGACCGGCTGGAAGATCGACGGCGAAGACGCCGATTGGAAGCGGGCGCTCAAGTCGATCGGTGCCGACACGTCGGAGCCGGACACCAACGTGGCGACGCCGGTCTTCGACGGCGCCAAGGAGGCGGAGATCAGCGGCCTGCTGGCCAGCTCGCTGCCCAACCGCGACGGCACCCAGCTCGTCGGCGGCTCGGGCAAGGCCCAGCTGTTCGACGGCCGCTCGGGTGAGCCGCTGCCGGACCCGATCGCGGTCGGCTACATCTACATCCTGAAGCTCAACCACCTGGTCGACGACAAGATCCACGCGCGTTCGACCGGTCCGTACTCGATGATCACGCAGCAGCCGCTGGGTGGTAAGGCGCAGTTCGGTGGTCAGCGCTTCGGTGAGATGGAGTGCTGGGCGATGCAGGCGTACGGCGCTGCCTACGCCCTCCAGGAGCTGCTCACGATCAAGTCCGACGACGTGCTCGGCCGCGTGAAGGTCTACGAGGCCATCGTCAAGGGCGAAAACATCCCCGAGCCCGGCATCCCGGAGTCCTTCAAGGTGCTCCTCAAGGAGCTCCAGTCGCTGTGCCTCAACGTCGAGGTGCTGAGCAGCGACGGCGTGGCGCTGGAGATGCGGGAGACCGACGACGAGGTCTTCCGGGCCGCGGAGGAGTTGGGCATCGACCTGTCTCGGCGTGAGCCAAGCAGCGTCGAGGAAGTCTGAGGTGGTGGGTCAGGGGCTACCCGCTCCTGACCCATCCATGAGCCGGCAAGAGATACGAGACACGACTCGAGGGACATAAATTGCTCGACGTCAACTTCTTCGACGAGTTGCGCATCGGCCTGGCGACAGCTGACGATATCCGCCAGTGGTCGCACGGCGAGGTGAAGAAGCCAGAGACGATCAACTACCGCACGCTCAAGCCGGAAAAGGACGGGCTCTTCTGCGAGAAGATCTTCGGTCCGCAGCGGGACTGGGAGTGCTACTGCGGCAAGTACAAGCGGGTGCGCTTCAAGGGCATCATCTGTGAGCGCTGTGGCGTCGAGGTGACCCGCTCGAAGGTCCGCCGTGAGCGGATGGGCCACATCGAGCTGGCCGCGTCGGTCACCCACATCTGGTACTTCAAGGGTGTGCCGAGCCGCCTCGGCTACCTGCTCGACCTGGCACCCAAGGACCTCGAGAAGATCATCTACTTCGCGTCGTACGTGGTGACCGGGGTGGACACCGAGGCCCGCCACCGCGACATGTCGACGATCGAAAACGAGATCCTCGCCGAGAAGCGGCAGTCGGAAAACAGCCGCGACTCGGAGATCGAAAAGCGCGCCGCCAAGCTCGAGGCCGACCTGGCCGAGCTTGAGGCGGAGGGTGCCAAGGCCGACGTGCGGCGCAAGGTCAAGGAGTCTGGCGAGCGCGAGATGCGCCAGATCCGCGACCGGGCGCAGCGCGAGATCGACCGGCTCGACGAGGTGCTCGACACGTTCCGCAAGCTGGAGCCAAAGCAGCTGGTCACCGACGAGCTGCTCTACCGGGAGCTGCGCGACCGGTTCGGCGAGTACTTCCAGGGCGGCATGGGTGCCGAGGCGATCAAGGCCCTGCTGGAAAACATGGACCTGGACGCCGAGGCGGAAAACCTCCGCGAGATCATCCGGTCCGGCAAGGGCCAGCGGAAGATCCGGGCGCTCAAGCGGCTCAAGGTCGTGGCGGCGTTCCTCAACACCCGCAACTCGCCGCTCGGCATGGTGCTCGACTGCGTGCCGGTTATCCCGCCGGACCTGCGTCCGATGGTGCAGCTCGACGGTGGCCGCTTCGCGACCTCCGACCTCAACGACCTGTACCGCCGCGTGATCAACCGGAACAACCGGCTCAAGCGCCTGATCGACCTGGGCGCGCCCGAGATCATCGTCAACAACGAAAAGCGGATGCTCCAGGAGGCCGTCGACGCGCTGTTCGACAACGGCCGCCGCGGCCGTCCGGTCACCGGCCCGGGCAACCGGCCGCTGAAGTCGCTGTCCGACATGCTCAAGGGCAAGCAGGGCCGCTTCCGGCAAAACCTGCTCGGAAAGCGCGTCGACTACTCCGGCCGTTCCGTGATCGTCGTCGGCCCGCAGCTGAAGCTGCACCAGTGCGGCCTGCCCAAGCAGATGGCGCTGGAGCTCTTCAAGCCGTTCGTGATGAAGCGCCTGGTCGATCTCAACCACGCGCAAAACATCAAGTCCGCCAAGCGGATGGTCGAGCGGCAGCGGCCGGTCGTGTGGGACGTCCTGGAAGAGGTCATCGGGGAGCACCCGGTGCTGCTCAACCGCGCGCCCACCCTGCACCGCCTGGGCATCCAGGCCTTCGAGCCGCAGCTGGTCGAGGGCAAGGCGATCCAGATCCACCCGCTCGTCTGCACCGCGTTCAACGCGGACTTCGACGGTGACCAGATGGCGGTGCACGTGCCGCTGTCCGCCGAGGCTCAGGCCGAGGCGCGGATCCTGATGCTGTCGTCCAACAACATCCTCAAGCCGGCCGACGGCAAGCCGGTCACCATGCCCACGCAGGACATGGTGATCGGGCTGTACCACCTGACCCACCTCACGGCGGACGCCAAGGGTGTGGGCCGGGAGTTCAGCTCGGACGCCGAGGCACGGATGGCCTTCGACAACGGCGAGCTCGCGCTGGGCGTGCCGATCAGGATCCGGCTGCGGGGTGTGTCCGAGGTCGACAACGGAGCCGGCCAGCCGAAGTGGACCGCCCCCGAGGGGTGGACGCCCGGCGAGCCGCTGATTGTCGACACCACGCTGGGCCGGGTGCTCTTCAACGAGACCCTCCCGCAGGGCTACCGGTACGTGAACTACGAGATCCGGAAGAGCCAGCTGTCGGCGATCGTCAACGACCTCGCCGAGCGCTTCCCGAAGGTCGCCCTGGCGGCGACGCTCGACGCGCTCAAGGAGGCCGGCTTCCACTGGGCCACCTGGTCTGGCGTGACGATCGGTATGGAAGACGTCATCCCGCCGGCACGCAAGCCCGAGATCATGGAGCGGTACGAGAAGGAAGCCGACCGGATCGACAAGCAGTACCAGCGTGGTCTGATGACGGCCGAGGAGCGTCGCGGCGAGCTGATCGAGATCTGGACCAAGGCGACCAACGAGGTTTCCAAGGAGATGGAGACTTCGCTGCCGCAGGAAAACCCGTTGTGGGTCATGATCAACTCGGGTGCCCGCGGTAACCTGCTCCAGCTCCGCCAGATCGCGGCGATCCGTGGCCTGGTGGCCAACCCCAAGGGCGAGATCATCCCGCGGCCGATCAAGTCCAGCTACCGCGAGGGCCTGTCCGTGGTGGAGTACTTCATCTCCACCCACGGTGCCCGCAAGGGTCTGGCCGACACCGCGCTGCGTACGGCGGACTCGGGTTACCTGACCCGGCGTCTCGTCGACGTGTCGCAGGACGTGATCATCCGTGAGGAAGACTGCGGCACCGATCGGGCCATCCCGATGCAGGTTGGCGAGACCATCAACGGCCAGCTCATGGTGCACGAGCACGCGGAGACCGGGGTGCACGCACGCACCCTGGCCGACGACGTCAAGGGCGCCGACGGCACCGTGGTCGCGCACCGTGGGGTCGACCTCAACTCGATCATCGTCGACAAGCTGGTCGCGGCCGGCGTCGAGACGGTGCGCGTCCGCAGCGTGCTCACCTGCGAGTCCAAGCTGGGCGTCTGCGCGGCCTGCTACGGCCGTTCGCTGCCGACCGGCAAGACCGTGGACGTCGGCGAGGCGGTCGGCATCATCGCCGCCCAGTCGATCGGTGAGCCCGGCACCCAGCTGACGATGCGTACGTTCCACACCGGTGGTGTCGCCGGTGAGGACATCACGCAGGGTCTGCCGCGTGTGCAGGAGATCTTCGAGGCGCGCGTGCCCAAGGGCAAGGCGCCGATCGCCGACACCCCGGGCCGCGTCCGGATCGAAGACGGCGAGCGTTCGCGGAAGATCATCATCGTTCCCGACGACGGGAGCGACGAGATCGTCCACGACAAGATCTCCAAGCGGGTGCGCCTGCGGGCACACGACGGAGACCACGTCGAGGTCGGCGAGAAGCTCACCGAGGGCACGATCGACCCGCACGAGCTGCTGCGGATCCTCGGCCCGCGCGCGGTCCAGGTCCACCTGACCCAGGAGGTCCAGGAGGTCTACCGCTCGCAGGGTGTGCTCATCCACGACAAGCACATCGAGATCATCATTCGGCAGATGCTGAAGCGGGTCACGGTGATCGACTCGGGCGCCACCGAGTTCCTGCCCGGCGTGCTGGTCGACCGCGCGGTCTTCGAGTCGGAAAACCGCCGGCTCGTGGCCGAGGGCGGCGAGCCCGCCGCCGGTCGTCCGGTGCTCATGGGCATCACCAAGGCCTCGCTGGCGACCGACTCCTGGCTCTCGGCGGCCTCCTTCCAGGAGACCACCCGGGTGCTGACCGACGCGGCGATCAACGCCCGCAGCGACTCGCTGATCGGTCTCAAGGAGAACGTCATCATCGGAAAGCTCATCCCGGCCGGTACCGGTATCAGCAAGTACCGGAACATCCGGGTCGAGCCCACCGAGGAGGCGAAGGCCAAGGTGTACTCGATGACCGGCTACCCCGAGACCGACTACGGCTTCGGGCCGGCCAGCGGCCAGGCTGTGCCGCTGGACGACTTCGACTTCGGGTCGTACCGGTAGTCAGGTAGTACTGGTTCGTTCTGGAAGCGCCCCGCACGTCACGTGCGGGGCGCTTCTGGATGTGAGCGAGCTTGCGAGCGAGCCATAGGGTTCAGGGATGATCGCAGCGCTGGCCCGCACCGCGGGACGGCCTTAGTAGGCTTGTCGGGTGACCACATCGCCGGCGGCCCTGCGCCATCCGCTCGATCCCGAGCCGGTGCGCTCCACCAAGGCCGGCACGGTGTTCGCCCTCGGTCTTGTCGCCCTGTTCACCGGCCCGTTCGTGGGTGGGCTGGTGCCCGCCAGCATCGCGATCGCGCTGGCCGGGCAGGCGCGCCGCGAGGCGTACCACTCGGGGGGTTATCTGACCGGCTCGGCGTGGCTGCGCCGCGGTGAAAAGCTGGCCTGGCTGGGCGTCGCGCTGGCCGCCACCTCGCTGGTGGTCGCGATCGTGATCGGCGTGGTCGACTTCGCCGGCGACCCGGCGGGGCAAGACTTCGCGCCCGGGGTCGACTAGCGTGGCGGTGTTTTCGGCGGCCGTGGCCATGCGGCAGGCCCGCGTGACGCTGCCTGTCGAGGCGGGCGGCGTTGATGGCGAGGGGGCGGAGTGACGGACGAGGCGCCGCGGCCCGCGGATCCGCCCTCGACAGCGGGCAAGCCCGCGGGATCGCGCTTCGGCGAGGCCGGGCGGCCGATGGGGGAGGCGGGCCGGTCCATCGGCGCGGCCGATCTCTGGCGGCCCGAGCCCCCGGCGAGCCGGCCCGGGGACGAGACGCCAGCGAGCGACCCGGCGCCCGAGGCGCCCGCGAGCAGCCCGGCACCCCAGACGCCCGCGAGCGGCCCAGCGCCCGAGACGCCCCCAAGCGGCCCGGAGGACGAGACGCCCGCGAGCGGCCCGGGGGACGAGACGCCGGCGAGCCGGCCGGCCGACCATGCCGGGAGCCCGTCGAGCGACCGGACCGCCGGGTGGCCTGAGGTCGGCGGTCCCGAGCGGCCCGAGGAGCCGAAGGACACGCCTGACTGGCGGCCGGCCGCGGAGGCCCCCCAACCGGCACCCCAGCCGCCGCTGGCACCCACGTCGCCCGTGCGGGCCCCACAGCCCGTGACGGCCCAACAGCCCGTGCCATCCCAGCCGCCTGTGGCGCCGCCGCCGCACCCGGGGCCGCCGTTCGCGGTCCCACCGGCGGCGGGCTGGTCCGCGCCGGTGCCGCAGCCCGTGGGGGCGGCGCCACCGCAGTGGGGTCGCCCCGCGCCCGCCGTCGCCCCGCCGCCGCGCGAGGCGTGGTTGGCGCCGCGGCGGGTGCAGGCGATCCCGGGCACCAACTTCGCGGTCGTACACCTCGATGTGCCGCCGGCGACATCCGGCCTGGCCGTCGGTTCGCTGGTGGCGGGGATAGGTTCGATCGTCGTTTCGTTCGTGGTGTGGTGCTTCGGCCTGGCCGGCGCCTCGAGCGGCTGGGGCGCGTGGGTCGCGGGCGCGTTCGCCATGATCGCCGGCCTGGCCGGCGCCGCCGCCGTCGTGCTGGGAGTGCTCGGCCTGCGGCAGATCCGGCGGGCGGCCGCCGGCGTCCGGGTCGCCGGCCGTGGGGTGGCCATCGCCGGCCTGGTCTGCGGCGCGGTCGGGCTGGGGCTCACGCTGCTCGGCTTCGGTCTGTCGCTGCTGCTACAGGTGAGTCTCCAGTAGGCGGGTAGGCCCGCGAGGAAGCGGGTACACTGGACTACTGGAGTTGTTCGCCGCGGGCGAGAAGGCAAAGACGGGTCCCCCGTTTTGACCTGTGCGCTCACGGTGGGTACTCTTTCCCCTCGTGCCCGGGCGTGCCCGGGCAATCCGTGCGTGCGCCATCATGGTGGGCCGCGACACGGGCCAACGAGACAGCCGTGGTGCACGTGCGAGCGCGCACCGCAACCGTGTGCCGGACGACACGCCCGACCGCGGGTGCCGGGAGGACTAGGGCCGCCCGGCGACAACGCCAGGCCGGCCCCAGGGTCGCCCGGCGAAAGGTACGGCACACAGACACAGGCACGCACAGAGGAAGCAAGGGAGCGGAGAAACCCGGTGCCCACGATCCAGCAGCTGGTCCGCAAGGGCCGGCAGGCCAAGACGAGCAAGACCAAGACCCCGGCGCTGAAGGGGAGCCCCCAGCGGCGCGGAGTGTGCACGCGTGTGTACACCACCACCCCCAAGAAGCCGAACTCGGCGCTGCGCAAGGTCGCTCGTGTGAAGCTGAGCAGCCAGATCGAGGTGACCGCGTACATCCCCGGCGTCGGCCACAACCTCCAGGAGCACTCGATCGTGCTCGTGCGTGGCGGCCGTGTGAAGGACCTCCCCGGCGTCCGGTACAAGATCGTCCGCGGTTCGCTGGACACCCAGGGCGTCCGCAACCGCAAGCAGGCGCGCAGCCGCTACGGCGCGAAGAAGGAGAAGAGCTGACATGCCGCGTAAGGGCCCCGCGCCGCGCCGGCCGCTGATCGCCGACCCGGTGTACAACTCCCCGCTGGTCACTCAGCTGGTCAACAAGATCCTGATGCGCGGCAAGCGCCAGCTCGCCGAGCGCGTGGTGTACGGCGCCCTCGAGGGCTGCCGGGAGAAGACCGGCACCGACCCGGTCGTCACCCTCAAGCGCGCGATGGACAACGTCAAGCCGACCCTCGAGGTCCGCAGCCGCCGTGTCGGTGGCGCGACCTACCAGGTGCCGGTCGAGGTGCGCCCGTCCCGGGCGACGACCCTCGGTCTGCGGTGGCTGGTGCAGTACTCGAAGGCCCGGCGTGAGAAGACCATGATCGAGCGGCTCCAGAACGAGCTGCTCGACGCCAGCAACGGCCTCGGCGCCTCGGTGAAGCGGCGCGAGGACACGCACAAGATGGCGGAGTCCAACAAGGCCTTCGCCCACTACCGCTGGTAGCGACACCTACCAGCACCCGACGAGACGACGAAGTAGGGATTACCGTGGCTGCCGCCGACAACGCGCTCGCCAAGCTACGCAACATCGGCATCATGGCGCACATCGATGCCGGTAAGACGACCACGACCGAACGAATCCTGTTCTACACCGGCATCACGTACAAGATCGGTGAGGTCCACGAGGGCGCCGCCGTCATGGACTGGATGGAGCAGGAGCAGGAGCGGGGCATCACCATCACCTCGGCCGCCACCAAGGTCGAGTGGAAGGGCCACCCCATCAACATCATCGACACCCCCGGGCACGTCGACTTCACCGTCGAGGTGGAGCGCAACCTGCGGGTGCTCGACGGCGCGATCGCGGTGTACGACGGTGTGGCCGGTGTCGAGCCGCAGACCGAAAACGTGTGGCGTCAGGCCGACAAGTACAACGTTCCGCGGATGTGCTTCGTCAACAAGCTCGACCGCACGGGTGCCGACTTCTTCCGCTGTGTGCAGATGATGATCGACCGGCTCAACGCCACCCCGCTGGTGCTCCAGATCCCGATCGGGCTCGAGGGCAACCACATCGGCGTCGTCGACCTGATCGGCATGCGCGCGTTGACCTGGCGCGGCGAGACCCAGAAGGGCGAGGACTACACGGTCGAGGAGATCCCGGCCGACCTCGCCGACCAGGCCGCCGAGTGGCGCGAGAAGCTCATCGAGACGCTCGCCGACGTCGACGACACCGTGATGGAGAAGTACCTGGAGGGCGAGGAGATCTCGGCAGACGAGATCAAGGCCGGCATCCGTCGCGCCACCGTCGCCTCCAAGGCCAACCCGGTGCTGTGCGGCTCGGCGTTCAAGAACAAGGGCATCCAGCCGATGCTGGACGCCGTCATCGACTTCCTGCCCTCGCCGCTGGACATCCCGGCGATCGAGGGCACGGCGACCGACGGCGAGACCCCGCTGCTGCGTAAGCCGTCGATGTCCGAGCCCTTCTCCGCGCTGGCCTTCAAGATCCAGACGGACAAGCACCTGGGCAAGCTGACCTACGTGCGGATCTACTCCGGCAAGCTCGAGTCCGGTTCTCAGGTGATCAACTCCACCAAGGACCGCAAGGAGCGCATCGGCAAGATCTACCAGATGCACGCCAACAAGCGCGAAGAGCGTGCGACCGCGCAGGCCGGCGACATCATCGCGGTGCAGGGTCTCAAGCAGACCACCACCGGCGACACGCTGTGCGACCCGGCCAACCCGGTGATCCTGGAGTCGATGACGTTCCCGGAGCCGGTCATCCAGGTCGCCATCGAGCCGAAGACCAAGGCCGACCAGGAGAAGCTGGGCACCGCGATCCAGCGCCTCGCCGAGGAAGACCCGACCTTCCGGGTCGCCAACGACCAGGAGACCGGTCAGACGGTCATCTCGGGCATGGGCGAGCTGCACCTCGACATCCTGGTCGACCGCATGCGCCGGGAGTTCAACGTCGAGGCCAACATCGGCAAGCCGCAGGTGGCCTACCGCGAGACCATCCGCCGCAAGGTGGACAAGGTCGAGTACACGCACAAGAAGCAGACCGGTGGCTCTGGGCAGTACGCGAGCGTCATCGTCAGCCTCGAACCGCTGCCGCTCGACAACGACTCCCCGACGTACGAGTTCCAGAACTCGGTCACCGGCGGTCGCATCCCGAAGGAGTTCATCCCCTCGGTCGACGCCGGTGCCCAGGACGCCATGCAGTACGGCATCCTCGCCGGCTACCCGCTGGTCGGCGTCAAGCTGACGCTGCTGGACGGGAAGTACCACGAGGTCGACTCGTCCGAGATGGCGTTCAAGATCGCCGGTTCGATGGTGCTCAAGGAGGCCGCCCGCAAGGCCGACCCGGCGCTGCTCGAGCCGATGATGGCCGTTGAGGTCACCACTCCCGAGGAGAACATGGGTGACGTCATCGGCGACCTCAACTCCCGCCGGGGCATCATCCAGGCGATGGAGGAGCGCGGGGGTGCCCGCGTCGTCCGCGCCCTGGTCCCCTTGTCGGAGATGTTCGGCTATGTCGGCGACCTGCGGTCGAAGACCCAGGGCCGGGCGAGCTACAGCATGCAGTTCGACTCTTACGCCGAGGTACCCGCCAACGTCGCCAAGGAGATCATCGCCAAGGCGACGGGCGAGTAGTCGGACCGCACAAGACCGGGCCTGATGGCCGCACAGTTGCAAGACCAAGCGTACGAACCAAGAAGTCCACAGGAGGACACCAGTGGCGAAGGCGAAGTTCGAGCGGACTAAGCCGCACGTCAACATCGGCACCATTGGTCACATCGACCACGGTAAGACGACGCTGACCGCGGCCATCACCAAGGTCCTGCACGACAAGATGCCCGACCTGAACCCCTACACGCCGTTCGACGAGATCGACAAGGCGCCGGAGGAGAAGGCCCGCGGTATCACCATCTCGATCGCGCACGTCGAGTACCAGACCGAGGCGCGGCACTACGCCCACGTCGACTGTCCTGGTCACGCCGACTACATCAAGAACATGATCACCGGTGCCGCCCAGATGGATGGCGCGATCCTGGTGGTCGCGGCGACCGACGGTCCGATGCCGCAGACCCGTGAGCACGTGCTCCTGGCCCGCCAGGTCGGCGTGCCCTACATCGTCGTGGCGCTCAACAAGAGCGACATGGTCGATGACGAGGAGCTGCTCGAGCTCGTCGAGCTCGAGGTTCGCGAGCTGCTCTCGGCGCAGGAGTACCCGGGCGACGACCTGCCGGTCGTGCGCGTCTCGGCGCTCCGCGCGCTGGAGGGCGACCCGGAGTGGACCGACAAGCTCATGGAGCTGATGAACGCGGTCGACACCGCGATCCCGCAGCCCGAGCGTGAGATCGAGAAGCCGTTCCTCATGCCCATCGAGGACGTCTTCACGATCACCGGCCGCGGCACCGTGGTGACCGGTCGCGCCGAGCGTGGCGTGCTCAAGCCGAACGAGGAAGTCGAGATCGTCGGCATCCGGGAGAAGTCGACCAAGACGGTCTGCACCGGCATCGAGATGTTCCGCAAGCTGCTCGACGAGGCTCGCGCGGGCGAGAACGTCGGCCTGCTGCTGCGCGGCATCAAGCGCGAGGACGTCGAGCGCGGCATGGTCGTCGTGAAGCCGGGCACCACGACTCCGCACACGGAGTTCGAGGGCCAGGTCTACATCCTCTCCAAGGAGGAGGGTGGCCGGCACACCCCGTTCTTCCAGAACTACCGGCCGCAGTTCTACTTCCGCACCACGGACGTCACCGGCGTCGTCACGCTGCCCGAGGGCACCGAGATGGTCATGCCCGGCGACAACACCGCCATGTCGGTCAAGCTGATCCAGCCGATCGCCATGGAGCAGGGCCTGCGCTTCGCCATCCGCGAGGGTGGCCGCACCGTCGGTGCGGGCCAGGTCACCAAGATCATCAAGTGAACTGAGTAACCCCGATTAGACCTGCCGTGTGGTAATACGGCATACTAGTCAGGTTGCGCTTTGCGGGGTGGCTGGCTGCCCAGGTAGCCAGCCACTTCCGTGCGGTGGCCGGGGGTGTGTTGACACGCCCGGTGCCTTGATCCCCGCAACCAACCAGGATCGGCCCCAGGTTTCGGGGCGGAGTCTGGCCCAGGGGCGCGACACGCCCGACCGCGGGGGTCGGCCAAGGGGATGGACAGCCATCCGCAACACAGCGGCATCGCGAGAGAAGGAAACGAAGCCACCATGGCGGGACAGAAGATCCGCATCCGGCTCAAGGCCTATGACCACGAGGTCGTCGACTCCTCGGCTCGGAAGATCGTGGAGACGGTGACCCGTACCGGTGCTCAGGTCGCGGGCCCGGTGCCGCTGCCGACCGAGATCAACCGTTACTGCGTGATCCGGTCGCCGCACAAGTACAAGGACTCGCGCGAGCACTTCGAGATGCGCACGCACAAGCGTCTGATCGACATCATCGACCCGACCCCCAAGACGGTCGACTCGCTCATGCGCCTCGACCTGCCGGCTGGCGTCGACATCGAGATCAAGCTGTAGGGACTGCGAACTCATGGACAGGCAAGTGAAGGGCATCCTGGGCGCCAAGCTCGGCATGACCCAGGTCTGGGACAACAACAAGGTTGTCCCGGTGACCGTGGTGCAGGCCGGCCCGTGCGTCGTGACCCAGGTGCGGACCGCCGACAAGGACGGTTACACCGCGGTGCAGCTCGCGTACGGCGCCGTCGACCCGCGCAAGGTCAAGAAGCCGCGCGCCGGCCACTTCGAGAAGGCTGGCACCGCGCCCCGCCGCCACATCGTCGAGCTGCGCACGACCGACGCGAGTGAGTACGAGCTCGGCCAGGAGGTCACCGTCGAGGCGTTCGAGGCGGGCACCGCCATCGACGTCACCGGCAAGACCAAGGGCAAGGGCTTCGCCGGCGTCATGAAGCGGCACGGCTTCCACGGCCTGCGCGCCAGCCACGGTGTCGAGCGCAAGCACCGCTCGCCCGGCTCCATCGGCGCCTGCGCGACCCCAGGTCGCGTCTTCAAGGGCGTGAAGATGGCCGGTCGCATGGGCAGCGTGCGGTACACGGTGCAAAACCTGACGGTGCAGGCGATCGACACCGACAACAACCTGCTGCTGGTCAGGGGTGCGATCCCGGGCCCGGCTGGCGCGCTCGTGCTGGTCCGCAGCGCGGCCAAGGCGAAGTCGAAGGGTGGTGCAGCGAAGTGACCACGGTTGGCGTTCTGACCCCCGAGGGCACGACGGCCGGCACCGTCGACCTGCCCACCGAGGTGTTCGACGTACAGGCGAACATCCCGCTGATGCACCAGGTCGTGGTGGCCCAGCTCGCGGCCGCCCGCCAGGGCACGCACAAGGCCAAGACCCGCGGCGAGGTCGCTGGCGGCGGCAAGAAGCCGTACAAGCAGAAGGGCACCGGCCGCGCCCGCCAGGGCTCGATCCGCGCTCCGCAGTTCACCGGCGGTGGCGTGGTGCACGGCCCGGTCCCGCGCGACTACAGCCAGCGCACCCCGAAGAAGATGAAGGTCGCCGCGCTGCGCGGTGCCCTCTCCGACCGGGCCCGCGAGGGTCGCCTGCACGTCGTCGAGGCGTTTGTCACCGGCGAAACGCCGTCGACCAAGGCCGCGCTCAAGACGCTGCGTGCCGCGACCGAGCGCAAGCGCGTGCTGGTGGTGCTCGCGGCCGAGGACCAGATCAACTGGCTCTCGCTGCGCAACCTCGCCGGCGAGGGCGTGCACCTGATCGAGGCCGGCCAGCTCAACACGTACGACGTGCTGGTCGCCGACGACGTCGTGTTCACCAAGGACGCGCTCGCCGAGTTCCTGGGCGAGAAGCCGGCGGACGAGACGGAGGCCGACAAGTGACCACCATCCCGGATCCGCGCGACATCATCATCGCGCCGGTCGTGTCCGAGAAGAGCTACAGCGTTCTGGACCAGAACTGGTACACGTTCCTGGTCCGGCCGGACGCCAACAAGACCCAGATCAAGATCGCTATCCAGCAGATCTTCAACGTCCGCGTGCTGACGGTCAACACCGCCAACCGCGAGGGCAAGCGCAAGCGCACCCGCACCGGCTGGGGGCAGCGCAAGGCCACCAAGCGGGCGCTGGTGAAGCTGGCTGACGGTGACCGCATCGAGGCCTTCGGCGGCCCGGTCAGCTGAGGGGTTGTTAAATCATGCCGATTCGTAAGTACAAGCCGACGTCGCCGGGCCGCCGTGGCTCCAGCGTCGCCGACTTCGCCGAGATCACCCGGTCGACGCCGGAGAAGTCGCTGCTGGTGCCGCTGCCCAAGAAGGGCGGTCGCAACGCGCACGGCAAGGTGACCGCGCGTCACCAGGGCGGTGGGCACAAGCGCCAGTACCGGCTGATCGACTTCAAGCGGGTCGACAAGGACGGCGTGCCGGCGAAGGTCGCGCACATCGAGTACGACCCCAACCGCACCGCCCGCATCGCGCTGCTGCACTACGCCGACGGCGAAAAGCGCTACATCGTCGCGCCGAAGGACCTCAAGCAGGGCGACCGGGTCGAGTCCGGCCCGGGTGCCGACATCAAGCCCGGCAACAACCTCCCGCTGCGCAACATCCCGGTGGGTACCCAGATCCACTGCGTGGAGCTGCGCCCGGGCGGCGGCGCCAAGCTGGCCCGCTCGGCCGGCGTCGGCATCCAGCTGCTCGGCCGTGAGGGCGCCTACGCGACGCTCCGGATGCCCTCGGGCGAGATCCGCCGCGTCGACGTGCGCTGCCGCGCGACCGTCGGCGAGATCGGCAACGCCGACCAGTCCAACATCAACTGGGGTAAGGCCGGCCGGATGCGGTGGAAGGGCAAGCGCCCGACCGTCCGTGGTGTCGCGATGAACCCGGTCGACCACCCGCACGGTGGTGGTGAGGGTAAGACCTCCGGTGGTCGCCACCCGGTCAACCCCCAGGGCAAGCCGGAGGGTCGCACCCGCCGCAAGGGTCTGCCGAGCGACCGGCTGATCGTTCGCCGTCGTTACGCCAACCGGAAGCGGGGTTAATCCCACATGCCACGCAGTCTCAAGAAGGGCCCCTTCGTCGACGACCACCTGGTCAAGAAGGTGGAGACACAGAACGACAAGGGCTCCAAGAACGTCATCAAGACCTGGTCGCGGCGTTCGACGATCATCCCCGAGATGCTCGGGCACACGATCGCGGTGCACGACGGTCGCAAGCACGTCCCGGTGTTCATCACCGAGGCGATGGTCGGGCACAAGCTCGGCGAGTTCGCGCTGACCCGCACGTTCAAGGGTCACGAGAAGGACGACCGCAAGAGCCGGCGCCGGTAAACGCGCAGGACTACGGATAAAGGATCAAGGGGTTACAGCGATGCCAGTTAAGGGCGACGCTCCGGCGCTTCCGGGCGCGCGGGCGGTTGCGCGTCACGTGCGCATCTCGCCGACCAAGGCGCGCCGGGTGGTCAACCTCGTCCGCGGTCTGCCCGCGCAGGAGGCGCTCACGGTGCTGAAGTTCGCGCCGCAGTCGGCCAGCGAGCAGGTTTACAAGGTGCTGGCCAGCGCGATCGCGAACGCCGAGAACAACGAGCGGCTGGACCCCGACGCGCTGCTCGTCGCCGAGGCGTACGTCGACGAGGGTCCGACGCTCAAGCGGTTCCAGCCGCGGGCGCAGGGCCGGGCGTACCGGATCCGCAAGCGCACCTGCCACATCACGGTCGTGGTGGAGGCCGTCGCCGCGGCGGCGCCGCGCAAGGCGGCCGCCAAGAAGGCGGCGCCGGCGAAGAAGGCGGCCCCGGCCGAGGCGGACAAGCCGGCCGAGACGAAGGCGGAGACCACCGCCGAGGAAGGGACCGAGTAATGGGTCAGAAGGTTCACCCGCACGGGTTCCGGCTCGGCATCTCCACCGACTGGAAGTCCCGCTGGTACGCGGACAAGCTCTACAAGGACTACATCGCCGAAGACGTGAAGATCCGGCGGATGATGTCCAAGGGCCTGGAGCGCGCCGGCATCTCCAAGGTGGACATCGAGCGCACCCGCGACCGGGTGCGGGTCGACATCCACACCGCCCGGCCGGGCATCGTCATCGGCCGCAAGGGCGCGGAGGCCGACCGCATCCGCGGCGAGCTGGAGAAGCTCACCGGCAAGCAGGTGCAGCTCAACATCCTCGAGGTGAAGAGCCCCGAGTCGGACGCTCAGCTCGTCGCGCAGGGCGTGGCCGAGCAGCTGTCCAGCCGGGTCAGCTTCCGCCGGGCCATGCGCAAGGCGATGCAGTCCGCGATGAAGAACCCGATCGTGCGGGGCATCCGGGTGCAGGTCTCCGGCCGCCTGGGCGGCGCCGAGATGAGCCGCACCGAGTTCTACCGCGAGGGTCGGGTGCCGCTGCACACGCTGCGGGCCAACATCGAGTACGGCTTCTTCGAGGCGCGTACCACCTTCGGCCGCATCGGCGTGAAGGTGTGGATCTACAAGGGTGACGCCGTGCCGGGTCGCGAGACCCCGGCCGACGCCGGTCCCGCGCGCCCGCGCCGTGAGCGGGGCGACCGCCCCGAGCGTCCGCGCCGTGGCCGTTCCGGTTCGTCCGGTACGACCGCTGGTGGCACCGAGGCGGGTCGCGCCGCGGCTGCGGCCGCTGCCGAGCAGTCGGCTCCGCCGGCGCCGGCCGCCGCGCCCGTGGAGGCCGCGCCCGTGGCGACCGCCGCCCCAAGTGAGCAGCAGGAGGGCTGACACATGCTGATGCCGCGTAAGCCCCCGAAGGGCTTCCGCAAGCCGCACCACCCGTCCCGTTCCGGGGCGAGCAAGGGCGGCAACCGGGTCGTCTTCGGCGAGTTCGGTATCCAGGCACTGGAGCCCGCCTACGTGACCAACCGGCAGATCGAGGCCGCGCGTATCGCGATGACCCGCCACATCAAGCGTGGCGGCAAGGTCTGGATCACGGTCTTCCCGGACCAGGCCCTGACCAAGAAACCGGCGGAAACCCGGATGGGTTCCGGTAAGGGTTCGCCCGAGTGGTGGGTGGCCAACATCAAGCCGGGTCGGGTCCTGTTCGAGATGTCGTTCCCGAACGAGGGGATCGCGCGGGAGGCAATGCGCCGCGCGATTCACAAGCTCCCGATGAAGTGCCGCATTGTGACGCGCGAAGTGGGTGAGGTCTGATGGCAGCGGGCACCAAGGCTGCCGAGCTGCGCGAAAACTCCGACGAGGAGCTGATCGCGAAGCTGCGGGAGGCCAAGGCGGAGCTGTTCAACCTCCGCGTGCAGAGCGCGACCGGGCAGCTTGACAACAACAAGCGTCTCCAGGTCATCCGCAAGGAGATCGCCCGGATTTACACGATCATGCGCGAGCGCGAGCTGGGGCTCTCGGCCGCGCCGACTGAGGTGATTGCGTCATGAGTGAAACCGCTAGTGCGAACGCCGCGCCTCGTGCCCGGCGCAAGGTCCGCGAGGGCCTGGTCGTCAGCGACAAGATGGACAAGACCGTCGTCGTCGAGGTCGAAGACCGGGTCAAGCACCCGCTGTACGGCAAGGTGCTGCGGCGCACCAGCAAGCTGAAGGCGCACGACGAGCAGAACTCGTGCGGCGTCGGCGACCGGGTGCTGCTGATGGAGACCCGCCCGCTGTCCGCCACCAAGCGCTGGCGGGTCGTGGAGATCCTCGAGAAGGCCAAGTAGTAAGCCGACCGTTCCGCCAAGCTCCGCCGGCTGGTCCCGCGGAGAACTGGCAGACATAGGAGATAGACGTGATTCAGCAGGAGTCGCGACTGCGCGTCGCCGACAACACGGGTGCCCGGGAAATCCTGTGCATCCGCGTGCTCGGCGGCTCGGGTCGGCGCTACGCCGGTATCGGCGACGTCATCGTGGCCACGGTCAAGGACGCGATCCCGGGCGCGGGTGTCAAGAAGGGCGATGTCGTCAAGGCGGTCATCGTCCGCACCGCGAAGGAGAAGCGGCGCCCGGACGGGTCGTACATCCGCTTCGACGAGAACGCCGCTGTGATCATCAAGGACGGCGGTGACCCGCGTGGCACCCGCATCTTCGGTCCGGTGGGCCGCGAGCTGCGGAACAAGCGGTTCATGAAGATCATTTCGCTCGCACCGGAGGTGCTCTAACCGTGAAGGTTAAGAAGGGCGACACGGTCGAGGTCATCGCCGGCAAGGACAAGGGCGCCCGGGGCAAGGTCATTCAGGCCCTGCCGCGGGAGAACAAGGTCATCGTCGAGGGCGTCAACCGCGTCAAGAAGCACACCCGCATCCGCACGACCCAGCGTGGTGCCAAGACCGGCGGCATCGTCACCCAGGAGGCGGCGATCCACGTCTCCAACGTGATGGTCGTCGACGGGGACGGCAAGCCGACGCGCGTCGGCTACCGCTTCGACGACAACGGCCAGAAGGTCCGCATCTCGCGCCGCACCGGTAAGGACCTGTGATGACTGCCCCGACCGAAACCAAGATCGCGCCGCGCCTCAAGGAGCGGTACCGCAGCGAGATCGTGGCGAAGCTGAAGGAACAGTTCAACTACGCCAACCCGATGCAGGTGCCGGGCCTCGTCAAGATCGTGGTCAACATGGGTGTCGGCGACGCCGCCCGGGACGCCAAGCTGATCGACGGCGCGGTCCGCGACCTCGCCACGATCACCGGGCAGAAGCCGCAGGTGCGCCGCGCGACCAAGTCGATCGCGCAGTTCAAGCTCCGCGAGGGTATGCCGATCGGCGCCAAGGTCACGCTCCGCGGCGACCGCATGTGGGAGTTCCTGGACCGGCTGCTGTCGATCGCGCTGCCGCGTATCCGTGACTTCCGCGGCCTCGACGCGCGCAAGCTCGACGGCAACGGCAACTACACCTTCGGTCTCACCGAGCAGTCGGTGTTCCACGAGATCGACCAGGACCGGATCGACCGGGTCCGGGGCATGGACATCACGGTGGTCACCACCGCGACGACCGATGACGAGGGCCGGGCGCTGCTGAAGCTCCTGGGCTTCCCGTTCAAGGAGAACTGACAACATGGCGAAGAAGGCCCTGATCCTCAAGGCCGCCAAGAAGCCAAAGTTCTCGGTGCGCGCGTACACCCGCTGCCAGCGGTGCGGGCGGCCGAAGGCGGTGTACCGCAAGTTCGGTCTCTGCCGCGTCTGCATCCGGGAGATGGCTCACCGCGGTGAGCTGCCCGGCGTGTCCAAGGCTTCTTGGTAACCAACTCTCTTCGCCGTAGGCCCGTGGGCGGTGCCCCGGGAACCCCGGCGAGAAAGGCTGATCTGAACCGATGACGATGACCGACCCGATCGCAGACATGCTGACGCGTCTGCGCAACGCCAACCAGGCGTACCACGACCGGGTGTCGATGCCTTACTCGAAGATCAAGGCGAACATCGCCGAGGTCCTCAAGGGCGAGGGCTACATCGCGTCCTGGGCCGTCGAGGAGCCCGAGGAGGGCGCCGTCGGCAAGCGACTGATCGTCGAGCTCAAGTACGGCACCAGCCGCGAGCGCAGCCTCGCCGGCATCCGCCGCGTGTCGAAGCCCGGCCTCCGGGTGTACGCCAAGTCGCCGGAGCTGCCGCGCGTGCTCGGCGGCCTGGGCGTCGCGATCATCTCGACGTCTCAGGGGCTGCTCACCGACCGGCAGGCCCGCAAGCGAGGGGTGGGCGGGGAAGTCCTCGCCTACGTCTGGTGACGGGAGATAGGTAGACATGTCGCGAATCGGACGTAAGTCGATCCCCGTTCCGGCGGGCGTCGACGTCAACATCAGCGGCCGCACCGTGCGGGTCAAGGGCCCGAAGGGCGAGCTGTCGCACACCCTCGCCGAGCCGATCACGGCCGAGCGGGGCGACGATGGCGAGCTGCACGTCAACCGGCCCAACGACGAGCGCCGCGCCAAGGAGCTGCACGGCCTCTCCCGCACCCTGGTCGCCAACATGATCGTCGGCGTCACCGAGGGGTACCGGAAGAGCCTGGAGATCAACGGCACCGGTTACCGCGTCACCGCCAAGGGCAAGGACCTGGAGTTCGCGCTCGGGTTCTCGCACCCGGTGCTGGTGCCGGCCCCGGAGGGCATCACCTTCACGGTGGAGCGCCCGACGCTGTTCCACATCGCCGGGATCGACAAGCAGCAGGTCGGCGAGATCGCCGCCAACATCCGGAAGATCCGCCCGCCGGAGCCGTACAAGGGCAAGGGCATCAAGTACCAGGGCGAGGTCATCCGCCGCAAGGCAGGAAAGGCAGGTAAGAAGTGAGCGCGACTCTGCTCAAGCGTCGCCGCGGCGTTGCCGCGAAGCGCGCCATCGGGCGGGCGCGCCGGCACTTCCGGGTCCGCAGGAACGTCTTCGGCACCGCCGAGCGTCCGCGCCTGGTGGTCACCCGCTCGCTGCGGCACATCACCGCCCAGATCGTCGACGACGCGAAGGGCCACACCCTGGTGTCGGCGTCGACGCTGGACGCGTCGATCCGGGGAGGCGAGGGCGACAAGAGCGCGCTCGCCGGCAAGGTGGGCGCCCTGCTCGCCGACCGCGCCAAGGCCGCGGGTATCTCCAAGGTCGTCTTCGACCGCGGTGGCAACAAGTACGCCGGGCGCCTCGCGGCTCTGGCGACGGCCGCCCGCGAAGCCGGACTCGAGTTCTAGGAAGGAAACACCAATGCCAGGTCAGCAGCGCCGAGGCGGCGGGTCCGGCGGCAGCGAAGGTGGCGGCCGTCGCGAAGGCCGCGGTCGCGGCCGCGGCGAGGGCAACGCGCCGGTCGAGAAGACCCCCCACCTCGAGCGGGTAGTCACGATCAACCGTGTCGCCAAGGTCGTCAAGGGCGGCCGTCGCTTCAGCTTCACCGCGCTCGTCGTGGTGGGCGATGGCGACGGCACCGTCGGCGTCGGCTACGGCAAGGCCAAGGAGGTGCCCGCGGCGATCGCCAAGGGCGTCGAGGAGGCCAAGAAGCACTTCTTCAAGGTGCCGCGCATCGCCGCCACCATCCCGCACCCGGTGACGGGTGAGGACGCCGCGGGCGTCGTGCTGCTCAAGCCGGCCTCGGCCGGTACCGGCGTCATCGCCGGCGGCCCGGTGCGCGCGGTGCTGGAGTGCGCGGGCATCCACGACGTGCTCTCCAAGAGCCTCGGCTCCTCCAACCCGATCAACATCGTGCACGCCACCGTCGCGGCCCTGAAGAGCCTCGAGGCTCCCGAGGCCGTCGCGGCGCGTCGCGGTCTGCCGGTCGAGGACGTCGCTCCCGCCGCCATGCTGGCGGCCCGTGCGGGGGTGACCGCGTAGTGGCACGCCTGAAGGTCACCCAGGTCCGGTCCGAGATCGGCGCGAAGAGCAACCAGCGCGACTCGCTGCGCTCGCTCGGGCTGAAGCGGATCAACGACGTGGTGGTCAAGGAGGACCGTCCCGAGATCAGGGGCATGATCTTCGCCGTCAACCACCTGGTGAAGGTCGAGGAGGTCGAGTAATGACGATCAAGGTCCACCACCTCCGGCCGGCTCCCGGCGCCAAGACCGAGAAGACCCGGGTGGGTCGCGGTGAGGGCTCCAAGGGCAAGACCGCCGGTCGTGGCACCAAGGGCTCGAAGGCCCGTAAGAACATCTCGCCGGCGTTCGAGGGTGGGCAGATGCCCATCCACATGCGCCTGCCGAAGCTCAAGGGCTTCAAAAACCGGTTCAAGGTTGTCTTCCAGGTCGTCAACCTGGAGCGGCTGGCCGAGCTCTTCCCTAATGGGGGCGAGGTCGGTCCCATCGAGCTGGCCAACGCCGGCGCGGTCCGCAAGGGCCAGCTGGTGAAGGTGCTCGGCACTGGCGATCTAGGCGGCGTGAAGCTCCAGGTGTCGGCGCACGCGTTCAGCGCGTCGGCCAAGGAGAAGATCACGGCTGCCGGTGGCACGGTCACCGAGCTGTAGGACAGTGTCGTGGCGCCCGCCAGTTGCTTCTCGCGACTGACGGGCGCCACGTCTACTATCTGCCGGTTCGTCCCAGTTGTACAATCGGTTCGCCCCGTAAATATAGTGAAGCGTGTATGTCCCCGGGCGCATCTGCCCGAACTCACACCGTACTGTTAGAGTCCGTTGCCAGTATGGATGTCGGGTGACCGCCCGACGCCCGACCCGTCCGCCACGATCCGGCGGCCGCCTCGCGCAGGAGGAAGACGTTGCTCTCCGCGTTTCTCAGTGCGTTCCGCACGCCTGATCTGCGCAAGAAGCTGCTGTTCACGATATTTATCGTGGCGATCTACCGGCTGGGCGCGACACTGCCCAGCCCCGGCGTGTCGTATGGCAACGCCCAGCGGTGTATCGAGGCGATGGAAGAGGGCACGCCCGGCGTCTTCACGCTGCTCAACCTCTTCTCCGGCGGCGCGCTGCTCTCGCTGTCCGTCTTCGCCCTCGGCATCATGCCGTACATCACGGCGTCGATCATCCTCCAGCTGCTCACCGTGGTCATCCCACGGCTCGAGCAGCTGCGCAAGGAGGGTCAGGCCGGCCAGGCGAAGATCACGCAGTACACCCGCTACCTGACCCTCGGTCTGGCGGTGCTCCAGGCGTCGGCGTTCGTGGCGCTGGCCCGATCCGGACAGCTGTTCAACAACCAGTGCGACCAGTGGCCGCTGATCCCCGAGGGCACGGGGCTGCCCATGTGGATCACCCTGGTCGCGCTCGTGGTCACGATGACCGCCGGCACCGGCGTGGTGATGTGGCTCGGCGAGCTGATCACCGACCGCGGCGTCGGCAACGGCATGTCCGTCCTGATCTTCACTTCGATCGCCGCCCGGCTCCCCTCCGAGGGCTGGCAGATCAAGGAGAGCCAGGGCTGGGGCAAGTTCTTCCTCGTCATCGCGCTGGTGGCGGTGGTCATCACCGCGGTCGTCTTCATCGAGCAGGCACAGCGCCGCATCCCGGTGCAGTACGCCAAGCGCATGATCGGCCGCCGTATGTACGGCGGGACGTCGACGTACATCCCGCTCAAGGTCAACCAGGCGGGTGTCATCCCGGTCATCTTCGCCTCGTCGCTGCTCTACCTGCCGCAGCTGGCGCTCCAGTTCGGCGACCCCAACGACCTCAACTCGTTCGAGGCGTGGGTGCAAAACCACCTGGCCAACCCGGCCGACTGGGTGTACATCGTCGTCTACTTCTTCCTGATCATCTTCTTCACGTACTTCTACGTGTCGATCACGTTCAACCCGACCGAGGTCGCGGAGAACATGAAGAAGTACGGCGGCTTCGTCCCCGGTATCCGCCCGGGCAAGCCCACCGCCGAGTACCTGGACTTCATCCTCAGCCGGATCACCCTTCCCGGCGCCATGTACCTGGGCCTGATCTCGGTCCTGCCGAACTTCTTCTTCATCTGGCTGGACAGCAGCGCTTACGTTAACTTCCCGTTCGGTGGCACCGCCGTGCTCATCATGGTCGGCGTCGGCCTGGAGACCGTGAAGCAGATCGAGAGCCAGCTGATGCAGCGGAACTACGAAGGGTTCCTGCGGTAGATGCGCCTCGTACTGGTCGGTCCTCCAGGGGCGGGTAAGGGGACCCAGGCCGAGTTCATCGCCGCCCACCTGGCCGTGCCCAAGATTTCGACGGGGGACATCTTCCGGGCCAACGTCTCCCAGGGCACGCCCCTGGGAGTGGAGGCCCGGCGGTACATGGACGCGGGTCAGCTCGTGCCCGACGAGGTGACCATCAACATGGTGCGCGAGCGGCTGGCCGAGCCCGACGCGGCCGACGGCTTCCTGCTCGACGGCTTCCCGCGCACGGTGCCGCAGGCCAACGCGCTCGACAAGCTGCTGGCCGACCTGGGCACGGCGCTCGACCTCGTCATGGAGCTCGTGGTCGACGACGACGAGGTGATCCGGCGGCTCTCCGGCCGGCGCACCTGCCGCGGCTGCGGCAAGATCTGGCACGTCGAGTTCGACCCGACCTCCCGCGAGGGCGTCTGCGACCGCTGCGGCGGGCAGCTGTTCCAGCGCGACGACGACAAGGCCGAGACGATCGCCAAGCGTCTCGAGGAGTACGCGGAGAAGACCGCACCGCTGGTCGACTACTACGGCGCGCAAAACAAGCTGGTCGGCATCGACGCCACCGGCCCGGTCGAAGACGTGACCGTCCGCGCGATCGACGCGCTTCGCTCCTACGGCGGCTGAGCGGCCCCGGCGGACCGCTGCCGGATGGACAGTTAGCCTCGAAGGATGCCGCGCCACCAACTGATCCAACTCAAGACCCCCGCGCAGATCGAGAAGATGCGGGCGGCCGGCCTCGTCGTGGCCGCCGCGCTCGCCCGGATGCGGGAGGCGGTCGCGCCCGGGGTCTCCACCGCGGACCTCGACGCGCTGGCCGAGTCGGTGATCCGAGACGCGGGCGCGGTGCCGTCGTTCAAGGGCTACCACGGATACCCGGCGTCGATCTGCTCCTCGGTCAACGAGCAGGTCGTGCACGCCATCCCGTCGCCCAAGCAGGTGCTGCGCGAAGGCGACCTGATCTCGATCGACTGCGGCGCGGTCCTCGACGGGTGGCACGGCGACGCGGCGATCACCGTGCCGGTCGGCGAGGTCGACCCGGCGCTGATCCGCATGGCCGAGGTCGCCGAAGACGCGATGTGGGCCGGCATCGCCGCCGCCGCGCGGGGCGCCGCCTCCGGGCGCGGACGGCTCACCGACATCTCGTTCGCCATCGAGGTCGCGGTCCGGCGGTCCGGCGGGCGGTACGGCATCGTCGACGGCTACGGCGGCCACGGCATCGGCACCGAGATGCACCAGGACCCGCACGTGCTCAACCACGGCCGTCCGGGCCGCGGGCCACGGCTGGTGCCGGGCCTGGCGCTCGCGATCGAGCCGATGATCACGATCGGCTCGCCCAAGACGGAGGAGCTCGACGACGGCTGGACCGTGGTGACCCGCGACGGCTCGGTCGCCGTCCACGTGGAGCACTCGATGGCGCTGCTGGACGACGGCGTGTGGGTGCTCACGGCACCAGACGGCGGCCGCGAGCGCCTCGGCGAGCTCGTGACCGCCCGCGAGCCCGCCCCCGCGTAGCGGCCGGCGGCCCGGGACCGTTTCGGGTCTCGGGGTCGCCGAGACGGCGTAGCCGCGACGTGGTGGAGAGTGCGATCCTCGTATCCATGGACCAGCGGGACCGGATGCGCGCCGCCGACTCCGACCGGGAGGCTGTCGTGGAGCGGCTGCGCACCGCGCTCAACGAGGGGCGGCTGGAGCTCCACGAGTTCGACGAGCGGGTGGTCGAGGCCTACCGGGCGAAGACCTACGCCGATCTCGACCGCCTCCTCACCGACCTGCCGGGTGTCGCGCCGGTGAGCCGCTCGCAGCTCGCACCAGCGTCAGCTCCCGCGATGCCCACGCCCGTCCCCGCCGCACCGCCCGGCACCGTGCCCCGCTGGCTCGCCGCGCTCTGGGGCACCTGGGCGGCCGCCGTCGGCATCAACGTCGTGATCTGGCTCCTGGTGAGCATCTCCAACGCCGAGCTTGTGTACTTCTGGCCGATCTGGGTGGCCGGTCCGTGGGGCGCCGTGCTCGTGGTCGCCACCATCGGCGGGCTGAGCCGGGGCGAGCCGCAGCGCTGGGCCGACAAACAGGCCCGCAAGCAGGAGCGACGGCGCCGCCGGGAGCGCTGACCGCTCGGTTTGCCGTCAATACATGAGCCGGCGTACACTGACTAGCTGGCGCGCAGCGTCCACTCCGGCATGCCCACCACGCGCTTCTGTGGGAGCCCGGAGCCGCGGCTGGCGCGGGTGATCCCTCACTCGTGTAAGACGGTGCGAGCCTGTCCGAAGAACCCGACGTCAGGACAGCGGAGGACATGCCCAAGAAGGACGGGGCCATCGAGATCGAGGGCCGGGTCATCGAGCCACTCCCGAATGCGATGTTTCGGGTGGAGCTCGCCAACGGCCACAAGGTGTTGGCCCACATCAGTGGCAAGATGCGGCAGCACTACATCCGCATCCTGCCCGAGGACAGGGTCGTCGTCGAGCTCTCGCCGTACGACCTCACCCGCGGGCGCATCGTCTACCGCTACAAGTGACCGTCGCCGATCGAGGTAAAGGCCAACCGTGAAGGTCAAGCCGAGCGTCAAGAGGATCTGCAACAAGTGCCGGGTCATCCGCCGGCACGGCCGGGTCATGGTCATTTGCAGTGACCCGCGCCACAAGCAGCGCCAAGGCTGACGCCACTCCAACAGAAGACGCTCGTCCCAGCCGCGGAAATCGCCGATCATCGGCGCGATTCGTGGCTGACCCCCGGTCGGAGGCCGGGGCCCGCCCGGGCAGGCGGGGTGGGGCGGGCACAGACCTCCGCGAACACACCACGAGGAGTACGCCCGCACATGGCTCGTCTAGTCGGCGTCGACCTCCCCCGCGAAAAGCGGATGGAGATCGCGCTCACCTACATCTTCGGGGTCGGTCGGACCCGCGCCATCGAGGCGCTGTCCGCGACCGGCATCAGCCCCGACAAGCGCGCCAAGGACCTCACGGACGAAGAGCTCGTTCAGCTCCGTGACTACATCGAGGCCAATTTCAAGGTCGAAGGTGACCTGCGCCGCGAGGTTGCCGCAGACATCCGCCGCAAGGTCGAGATCGGCTGCTACGCCGGCATCCGCCACCGCCGCGGCCTTCCGGTCCGTGGGCAGCGGACCCGCACCAACGCACGCACCCGCAAGGGTCCGAAGCGGACCGTCGCCGGCAAGAAGAAGCCCGGCAAGAAGTAACTAGGAGCGCACACACATATGCCACCGAAGGCTCGCGCCGGGGCCGCCGTCAAGAAGGTCCGGCGCAAGGAACGCAAGAACGTCGCCCACGGGCAGGCGCACATCAAGAGCACCTTCAACAACACCATCGTCTCGATCACGGACCCGACCGGTGCGGTGATCTCCTGGGCGTCCGCCGGTCAGGTGGGCTTCAAGGGCTCCCGCAAGTCGACCCCGTTCGCCGCGCAGCTGGCCGCCGAGGCGGCCGCCCGCCGTGCCATGGAGCACGGCATGCGCAAGGTCGATGTGTTCGTGAAGGGCCCGGGCTCCGGCCGGGAGACCGCCATCCGTTCGCTTCAGGCCGTCGGCCTCGAGGTCGGCCAGATCGCCGACGTCACGCCGCAGCCGCACAACGGATGCCGTCCGCCGAAGCGTCGCCGGGTCTGAGGGAGATCGAAGAGAGATGGCTCGTTACACCGGTGCTGACTGCCGCCGTTGCCGGCGGGAGAAGATGAAGCTGTTCCTCAAGGGCAGCAAGTGCGACGGTCCGAAGTGCCCGTTCGAGTCCCGGCCGTTCCCGCCCGGGCAGCACGGCCGCGGCCGCACCAAGGAGGGGGAGTACCTGCTCCAGCTCCGCGAAAAGCAGAAGGCCCGCCGCGTCTACGGCGTGCTGGAGAAGCAGTTCCGTGGCTACTACGACGAGGCCGTGCACAAGCCGGGCAAGACCGGTGAGGTGCTGCTCCAGATCCTGGAGTCGCGGCTCGACAACGTGGTCTACCGGGCCGGCTACGCCAAGTCCCGCGACATGGCCCGCCAGCTCGTCAAGCACGGCCACTTCCTGGTCAACGGCAAGAAGGTCGACATCCCCTCCTACCGGGTCAAGGAGCACGACATCATCGACGTGCGTCCGAAGTCCAAGGAGATGACGCCGTTCATCGTCGCGCAGGCCGAGGCCGGCTCGAAGACGGTGCCGGCCTGGCTGGAGGCGATCCCCAGCCAGATGAAGATCCTCGTGCACACCCTCCCGGCCCGGCAGGTCATCGACACCCAGGTCCAGGAGCAGCTGATCGTCGAGCTCTACTCCAAGTAAGAGCTCGTGGCCGGCGCGTCCTCGTGGCGCGCCGGCCGCCCAGTGGGCGGCGTCAAATAGCGGGCGCCCCGACACAAGGAGAAAACGCAAGTGCTCATCACTCAGCGGCCGACTCTCTCCGAGGAGTCGATCAGCGAGACCCGTTCGCGGTTCACCATCGAGCCGCTCGAGCCCGGCTTCGGCTACACGCTCGGCAACTCCCTGCGCCGCACGCTGCTGTCGTCCATCCCGGGCGCGGCCGTGACGTCGATCAAGGTCGACGGCGTGCTGCACGAGTTCACCACGATCCCCGGTGTCAAGGAAGACGTGGTCGAGCTGGTCATGAACGTCAAGGAGCTGTGCGTCAGCTCCGAGCATGACGAGCCGGTCAGCATGTACCTGCGCAAGCAGGGCCCGGGCGACGTCACCGCCGGTGACATCCAGCCCCCGGCCGGCGTGTCCGTGCACAACGCCGACCTCAAGCTCGCCACCCTCAACGGCAAGGGCCGGCTCGACATGGAGCTGACCGTCGAGCGGGGTCGCGGCTACGTCACCGCCGCGCAAAACAAGCAGGCCGGTGCCGAGATCGGCCGTATCCCGGTCGACTCGATCTACTCGCCGGTGCTCAAGGTGACCTACCGCGTCGAGGCGACCCGTGTCGAGCAGCGCACCGACTTCGACCGGCTGATCATCGACGTCGAGACCAAGGCCTCGATCGGCCCGCGCACCGCGCTGGCCTCCGCCGGCTCCACCCTGGTCGAGCTGTTCGGCCTGGCCCGCGAGCTGGACGAGACCGCCGAGGGCATCGACATCGGCCCGTCGCCGCAGGACGCGCAGCTCGCTGCCGACCTGGCGCTGCCGATCGAGGAGCTCGACCTGACCGTCCGGTCGTACAACTGCCTCAAGCGCGAGGGCATCAACACCGTCGGCGAGCTGATCGGCCGCACGGAGGCAGACCTTCTCGATATAAGGAACTTCGGTCAGAAGTCCATCGACGAGGTCAAGATGAAGCTCGCCGGGATGGGTCTGGGGCTGAAGGACTCGGCTCCCAACTTCGACCCGGCGCACGTCGTGGACTCCTTCGGCGAGGTTGACTACGACTCCGACGACTACCGCGAGACCGAGCAGCTGTAACCGGCTGCCGCCACAACGAGGAGCACCTGACGATGCCCACGCCCACGAAGGGCGCCCGCCTCGGCGGCAGCCCCGCCCACGAGCGGCTGATGCTGGCCAACCTGGCCACCTCGCTGTTCCGGCACAAGAAGATCACCACCACCGAGACCAAGGCGCGGCGGCTGCGGCCGCTCGCCGAGCAGCTGATCACCAAGGCCAAGCGCGGTGACCTGCACTCGCGGCGCCGCGTGCTGACCGTGGTCAAGGACAAGGACGTGGTCTTCGAGCTGTTCGACAGCATCGCCCCGCGGTACGCCAACCGCCCCGGCGGTTACACCCGGATCGTGAAGACCGGTCCGCGCAAGGGTGACAACGCGCCGATGGCGATCATCGAGCTGGTCGAGGAGCTGGTGGTCGCCGAGCCGCCGGCCAAGGCCGCCAAGGCCGCGAAGAAGACCGCCCGCAAGGCCACGGCACAGCGGGACAAGGTCGAGGCGCTCGCACCGGACGACGACGAGCAGGTCCCGTCGTCCAAGGTGGACGAGGAGACCGACACCACGGCCGAGGCCTCCGACGCGGACGCGCCGGGCGCCAAGGACGAGGTCAAGGACTGACCGCGAAAGCACGTTGATCAGGGCGTCCCTCACCAGGTGAGGGACGCCCTGATGCGTAGGAGGACGGATGACCCGGGTACGGCTGGACGTGTCGTACGACGGCACGAGCTTCTCCGGCTGGGCCGCCCAGCCGGAGCGCCGCACCGTGGCCGGGGTCCTCACCGAGGCGTTGGAGCGGCTGCTCGGCCCGCAGGCGGCCACCGGCCTCACGGTCGCGGGGCGCACCGACGCGGGCGTACACGCGACGGGACAGGTGTGCCACGTCGACCTGCCCGACGAGGAGTGGACCCGGCTGGCGTCGACGCTGGTGCGGCGGCTGGCCGCGCTGATGCCGCCCGACGCGCGGGTGCGGGCGGCCCGCCAGGTGCCGGCCGACTTCGACGCCCGCTTCTCGGCGACCTTCCGGCGGTACGAGTACCGGGTCACCGACGCGCCGTACGGCGCTGAGCCGCTGCGCCGCCACGACACCCTCGCCTGGCCCCGCCCGCTCGACGTGGACACGCTCAACGCCGCCGCGAAGGGCTTCCTGGGCGAGCACGACTTCGCGGCGTACTGCAAGCACAAGGAGCACGCCACCACGATCCGCGCGATCACCCGCCTCGACTGGCGCCGCGACCCGGACGGCACGGTGGTGGCGACGGTGCAGGCGGACGCGTTCTGCCAGGCGATGGTGCGCAGCCTGGTCGGGGCGATGCTCGTCGCCGGAGACGGCCGCCGCCCCGCCGACTGGCCGGCCGGCCTGCTCAGCCGCCGCGAGCGTTCCAGCGAGGTGACCGTCGCGCCGGCGCACGGGCTGACCCTCGTCGCCGTGGGCTATCCGGAAGATCCGGAGGAGTACGCTAGCCGCGCCGAGCTGACCCGGCGGCTACGAGGCTGACTGGACGGCCCGCCTTTCCAGCACCGTCCCGCGCAGGTACAGCTCCAGCATGTCGGCGAGGATCTGCCCGGCCTGGGCGTCGCCCGCCGGGATCGGCCGGCCGTCGACCCGTGCGGCCACGCAGTAGACCAGGTAGTGGCCGCGGACGTGCCACCCGACGTGGGCCGACGAGAGCGCGATCGCCTCGGTGCCCCGGCCGGCCACCATGCCCTGGAAGCGGCCGCGGCCGCCGTCGACCATCGACTTGATTTTCAGGCGCGCCCAGTTGGCGCCCTCGACGTCGTCCAGGTTGAAGATGCCGGCGGTCACCAGGTATCCGCCGGCGGGCGCGCGCAGCGTCCCGCGTACCACCTGATCGCACCCCAGGTCGGTGAGCAACTCGCCGATCTCGCCGCTCGCGGCCGCGGCGCAGCGGCGTTCCACGCGGGTCTTGAGCACCCGGTACGACGGCCGCGCCGGGTCGACCACCACCTCACCGCCGGGGAAGACCTCGGCGGGCGTGAGCGGTGCCGGGTCGGCCGCCCGGGAGCTGATGTCGCGAAACACGGTGACCGGCGGCGCCGCCCCGGACGCCTGGGCGTCCCGGCCCTGCCGCTCGTCGGCCACGATGAAGAACGAGCTCAGCCCGCACACCCCGAGCATCGCGAAGACCGTGAGCGCGGTGGTGAACGCCTGCCACGTGTGCTTTTGCGGGCGGGCGAGCAGCTCCGAGATCGAGCTGGGACGGGCGTGGCGGGGGCCGGTGTGCGCGTGTCGACCGGCGAATCCACCCCGATGCCCGTGAACCATGCCGGACAGGTTAATAGAACATGTTTCGCCAGATATGGCAATAGCAGGACACATCCCCGGAAGAGGGAACTTTCAGGACACGCAAACCCACGTGTGAGAATGCTCGGCGTGACCGAAGAGCACTACTTCAGCGCGCAACCCAGCGTGGGCGTGCGCCGCCGCGACGTCGAGTTCACCGCCGGCGGCCGGGAGTATGCGCTGGTCGCCGCCGGCGGTGTGTTCTCCGCCGACCGCCTCGACCCGGGCACGGCCGTCCTGCTGCGAAAGGCCGCGCTGCCCGGCGCAGGCGCCACCGGTCCGCTCCTCGACCTCGGCTGCGGCTACGGCCCCATCGCCTGCGTGCTCGCGACGTCCGCGCCCAGCGCCACCGTGTACGCCGTCGACGTCAACGAACGGGCCCGCGCGCTCGCCGCCGAAAACGCGACCCGGCTCGGCGCCGCCAACCTGCGGGTCGCCGCGCCCGACGAGGTGCCGGAGGACGTCCGGTTCGCGGAGATCTGGTCCAACCCACCCATCCGGATCGGCAAGCCCGAGCTGCACGCGATGCTCGACCGGTGGCTGCCCCGCCGGGCGCCGGACGGCGTGGCGTGGCTCGTGGTCGCCCGACACCTGGGCGGCGACTCGCTCCAGAAGTGGCTGGAAGAGCGCGGCCACCGGGTCGCCCGGCACGCCAGCCAGAAGGGATACCGCGTCCTGAAAGTCGGGTGACCGGCGGGCCACCGATCAGGGAAGATGCCCGCGTGGGTTACGTAGACGTCGCCGGAGTCGGGCACACACTCCCGGACGGCCGGGAGCTGTTTCACGACGTCTCGTTTCGGGTCGGTGAGGGCGCGAAGGTGGCGCTGGTCGGCCCCAACGGCGCCGGCAAGACCACGCTCCTGCGGATGGTGGCCGGCGACCTGCCCGTTACCAGTGGCGCGGTCGCGCGGGCCGGCGGGCTCGGCGTGATGCGGCAGTTCATCGGCATGATCGGCGACCAGACCGCCCTGCATGACCTCGCTCTCTCGCTCGCCCCGCCGCCGCTGCGTGCCGCGGGCGAGCGGCTGGCCGCCGCCGAGGCCGCGGTCCACGCCGACCCCACCGAGCGCAAGCAGATCGCGTACGCGAACGCCCTGGCCGCCTGGGGTGAGGCCGGTGGGTACGACGCCGAGGTGCTCTTCGACACTGTGGCCACCCTGGTGCTCGACAAGCCCTGGGACGAGGTCCGCGACCGCCCGGTGCGCACGCTCTCCGGCGGGCAGCAAAAGCGCTTCGCCCTGGAGCTGCTGCTGCGCGGCACCGACGAGGTGCTGCTGCTCGACGAGCCCGACAACTTCCTCGACGTGCCCGGCAAGCGGTGGCTGGAGGAGCGGCTGCGCGAGTCGGCCAAGTCGGTGCTGTACGTGTCGCACGACCGCGAGCTGCTGGCCAACACCGCCGACCGGGTCGTCGCGGTCGAGGGCGGCAGCGCGTGGGTGCACCCGGGCAGCTTCGCCTCCTGGCACGAGGCGCGGGCGGCCCGGCACGACCGGCTGGAGGAGCAGCGCCGGCGCTGGGACGAGGAGCACCAGAAGCTGCGCGAGCTGATGCTGATGTACAAGCAGAAGGCCGCGTACAACGACGGCATGGCCTCGCGCTACCAGGCCGCGCAGACCCGGCTGCGCAAGTTCGAGGAGGCCGGGCCGCCGCCGCTGCCACCGCGCGACCAGGACATCCGCATCCGGCTCAGCGGCGGGCGCACCGGCAAGCGCGCCGTGATGTGCGAGCAGCTGGAGCTCGACGGCCTCACCTACCCCTTCGACCTGGAGATCTGGTACGGCGACCGGGTCGCCGTGCTCGGCGCCAACGGCACCGGCAAGTCACACTTCCTGCGGCTCCTGGCGCGTGGCGGCTCCGACGGCAAGCCGTCCTCGGTGGACGGTGCGCTGCACGCCGCCGTCGACCACTCGGGCACCGCTCGGCTCGGCGCGCGGGTGCGGCCGGGACACTTCTCGCAGACGCACGACCGTCCGGAGCTTCAGGAGAAGACGCCCGTCGAGATCCTGTGGCGCGGCGACGACCACCGCGACGGGATGGACCGCCACGCGGCCATGAAGGCGCTCAACCGGTACGACCTGGCCGGGCAGGGCGACCAGCGGTTCGGCACGCTCTCCGGCGGGCAGCAGGCACGCTTCCTGGTACTGCTGCTGGAGCTGTCGGGAGCGACGCTGCTGCTGCTCGACGAGCCCACGGACAACCTCGACCTGGCTTCGGCGGAGGCCCTCGAAGAAGGGCTCGCCGCCTTCGCGGGCACGGTGGTGGCGGTGACGCACGACAGGTGGTTCACGCGGTCGTTCGACCGGTTTGTGGTCTTCGGTGACGACGGTGAGGTCAAGGAGACGCCCGAGCCGGTCTGGGATTGAACCATCCGGCGGCCAAATCCGAACCACACTGCATGAGACGCTGGGCGGCGGCGCTGCTGGCTGGGCTGTGCCTGGCCCTTCTCGTGCCGGCCGCCCCGGCCAGCGCGCACGCCGCCCTCGTGTCGACCACGCCCGAGCAGGGCTCGGTGATCGGCTCGTCACCGACCAAGGTCACGCTCACGTTCAACGAGCCGGTCGGCGTGATCCCCGGCCGGACGCAGGTCATCGCACCGGACGGCAAGCGGATCAACACCGGCGACCCGGTCGCGTCGGGCGGCACACTCACGCTGGACGTGCGGGTCGCCGACCGCCCGCTCGGCACCTACCTGGTCAGCTACCGCATCATCTCCGCCGACGGGCACCCGCTCTCGGGCGGCTTCATGTTCTCCGTCGGCGCACCTTCGCAGACCGCGCCGTCCGCGCTGGAGGACGACCCGTCGGTGGGCGTGCTGCTGGCGATCACCAAGTACGCCGGCTACGTCGGGCTCACGCTCGCCGTCGGGCCGCTGCTCTTCCTGGCGGTGCTGTGGCCGCGCCGCACCCCCACCCGCCGCCCCATGCGGCTCGTGCTGGCCGGGCTGGGGCTCGTGGGCGTGAGCACGGTGGGCACGTTCTGGCTCCAGGCGCCGTACACCTCGGGCGCCGGCCCGTTCGACGTGTCGCTGGGCGAGCTGCGCGACGTGGCGCTGAGCTCGTTCGGCCTCTGGACCGCGGTGCGGCTTGCCGTGCTCGTCGCGGTGGTGGCGCTGCTGCGTGTCCACTCGCCGGTGCGCGCGCCGTTCCCGGTGACGGTGCGCGCCCGCACGCTCGTCGGCGCCGGCGGTCCGCCCGTGCAGAGCGCGACGCAAGCCCCGGCCAGGGTGCGGCGGTCACCGTTTCCGCTGGCACTGCTCGGCGCGCTCGGGCTGCTCACCTGGCCGCTCGCAGGGCACGCGGCGGCATCCCCGCTGCCACCCGTGTCGGCGGTCGCGGACACCGTGCACCTGGCCAGCATGGCGGTGTGGCTGGGCGGCCTCGTCACGCTGGTCGGCTTCGTGCTGCGCAAGGGCTGGGCCGACCAGCGCGTGCTCGGCGTGATCCTGCCCGTCTGGTCACGCTGGGCGGCCGTCGCGGTGTGCTGGCTCGTACTCGGCGGCGTCGTGCAGGCGGTCATCGAGATCGGCGGGCTGGGCGCGCTCTTCGACACCCGCTACGGCCAGCTCATCCTGCTCAAGGCCGGCCTGCTGGGCGCGGTGCTGTCGGTCGCGTTCTTCTCCCGCCGGCTGGTGATGCGCCGCTCGCCGGCCCGCCTGGGCCGCCTTGTCGCGGCCGAGTTGGGGCTGGCGGCGGTCGTGCTGGCGGCGAGCTCGATGCTCGTGCAGACCACGCCGGGCCGCTCGGCCGACATCGAGGCACAGGCCGCCGCCGAGGCCGTCGGCTTTTCCACGACGCTCAACAGCCCGATCTACTCGGTGCAGTTCGAGATCTTTCCCGTGCAGATCGGTGAAAACAACACGCTGCACGCGTTCGTCTACACGCCCGCGGGCAAGCCGGTCGAGGTCGCCGAGTGGAAGGTGACGACCGCCCTCCCGGACAAAGGCATCCCGCCGATCCCCAACGCCGTGGTCTCGCTCCGCGGCAACCAGGGCATCGGCGCGATCACCTTCCCCTACCCCGGCAAGTGGGACCTGACCCTGACCATCCGCCTGGACGACCTCAACCAAGCGACCGTCCGCACCACGGTGGAAGTGCCCGCCAGCTGACGACTGGAACACCGCGGATGGGTGCGTATCCGCTGATCCGGTGGCATCGCCACCTCCACCGGCGCATCGGGCGGCAGCAGGTTGACGCCCCACAGATAGGCGGCGCTCAAACCAGCGATGGCCGCGCCCTCGGGCAGCAGCAGGGCTACCGCGTCACACCACAGGCGATGGTCGAGCGGCGTTTCGGCACTGACGAACACGTCCGGGAGAAGCCGTCGCCACGCCGGTCCGCGCAGCATCGCGCGGGTGAGGCGGCCCTCGGCGATCGCGGTGCTGGCCCTGAACGGCACGAAGCCCATCGACCTCGGTACGCGGGCGCGGCGGGGCACCCAGGCATCATGGCGTAACGCGCGTCTCACTCGCCGTCCTCTTTACGGCGGCGTTAACGGCGTCGTACTCTCGCCGAAGGAGTGACCCACGGGAGCCCGGTGCACCGGGCTGAGAGGAGGGCATGCAGCCCTCGACCGTCGAACCTGATCCGGGTAATGCCGGCGCAGGGAGGAGTGCTGCATGCGGCCGTTTCCCCGGCTTCACCTCATCACCGACACCCGCCCCGGGCGTGAGCCGCTCGCTGTGGTGGCCGCCGCCCTCGAGACCGCCGGCGACCAGCTCGCCGTGCAGGTGCGGGTGGAAGACGACGCGACCGACCGCGACGCTTACGAGCTGGCCGCGCGGGTAAGGGCGCTCTGTGCCGAAGCCGGGGCGACCTGCCTGGTCAACGACCGCCTGCACATCGCCCTGGCGGTGGGTGCCGACGGCGGGCACGTGGGCGCGCTCGACCTGCCGGTCGCGGCGGCGCGGCGGGTGCTCGGGCCGCGGGCGATCCTCGGCGCGACCGCGCGCGAGCCGGCGACCGCCAAGGCGGCCGTCGACGCCGGGGCCAGCTACCTGGGCGTCGGGCCGGCCTACGCGACCACCACGAAAGACGGCCTCCCCCCGCCGATCGGGGTCGACGGGGTCGCCGCCGTGGCCAGCGCGGTGGACGTGCCCGTGATCGCGATCGCGGGGGTGACGGCCGAGCGGATACCCGAGCTGCGGGCGGCGGGCGCGCACGGAGTTGCCGTGATCGGCGCGCTGTCCCGGGCCCCGGATCCGGCCGAGGCCGCCAGGGCGCTCTGGGACGCCCTGAAATGAACGACGTCACCGTCGTCGGTGCCGGCCCCATCGGGCTGGCGATCGCCTGGCGGTGCGCGGCGCGTGGCATGGCGGTGCAGGTGGTCGACGACGGGCGGCCGGGCGCGTGGCACGCGTCGGCCGGCATGCTCGGGCCGGTCGCCGAGGCGTACTTCGGCGAGGCCGCACTCACCGCCCTCCTCGTCGAGTCCGCGAAGCGGTGGCCCGCGTTCGCGGCCGAGCTGGGCACCGAGGAGATCGGCTACCGCGCCGAGGGCACGCTCGTCGTCGCGCTGACCGGAGACGACATGGCCGAGGCGGAGCGGCTGCGCGAGTACCAGGCGGGTCTTGGACTCCCGATCACGCCGCTGCGCCCCACGGAGCTGCGCGACCGCGAGCCGCTCCTGTCGCCGCGGGTGCGTGGCGGCGCGCACGCGCCCGGCGATCACCAGGTCGACCCGCGCCGGCTGGTGCCGGCGCTGCGCCGGGCCGCGGCCGCCGCGGGCGTGACCACCGTCCGCGAGCCCGGGCCCGCGCGGGTCACCGTCGTCGCCGCCGGCACCGGCTCGGCCGCGCTCACCGGCCTTCCGGTCCGTCCGGTCAAGGGCCAGATCCTCCGCCTCCGCGCGCCCGGCCACCAACCGCCGGGCTTCTCCCACGTCATTCGCGGGTACGCGGACGGTAGGCACATCTATCTCGTACCGCGACTGGACGGCGAGGTGGTCGTCGGGGCCACCGTCGAGGAGCGCGCTGACGCGCACGTCACCGCCGGCGGGGTGGTGGAGCTGCTGCGCGCCGCCGCCGACCTGGTGCCGGAGATCTACGAGTACGAGCTGGCCGAGGCGATCGCCGGCCACCGCCCCGGCACGCCCGACAACGCGCCGCTGATCGGCCCGCTCGGCGACGGCGTGATCGTGGCGACCGGCCACCACCGCCATGGCATCGTGCTCACCCCGCTCACCGCCGACCTGGTCGCCGACCTGGTGGAGACCGGGGTGCCGGATCCGATTTTGGGGCCGTTCGCACCTGGGAGGTTCGCATGAAGGTGGTCGTCAACGGCAACCCGCAGGCCGTGCCCGACGGCGCGACCGTCGCCGACGTCGTACGGGTCGTGACGTCGGTCGCGCGCGGGGTGGCGGTCGCGGTCAACGGCGAGGTGGTGCCGCGCGCCGGCTGGCCGGGCACGGCGCTGCGCGACGGTGACCAGGTCGAGGTGCTGACCGCGGCGCAGGGGGGTTAGCCGTGCAGATTGCTGGCGTGGAGCTGCGGTCGAGGCTGATCCTCGGCACCGGCGGGGCGTCCAATTTGGACATCCTGGAGCGGGCGGTCAAGGAGAGCGGCACCGAGCTCGTCACCGTCTCGCTGCGCCGGGTCGACACCGCCGCCACCATGAACGGCGGCCTGCTGGACATGCTCGACCGCTGCGGCGTTCGCGTGCTGCCCAACACCGCCGGCTGCTACACGGCCCGCGAAGCGGTGAAGGTCGCCCACCTGGCCCGCGAGGCGTTCGAGACGCCGTGGGTGAAGCTCGAGGTGATCGGCGACGAGCGGACTCTGCTGCCCGACGGGGTGGAGCTGCTGCGGGCAGCCGAAGAGCTGGTGACGGACGGGTTCCAGGTCCTGCCGTACACCACCGACGACCCCATCCTGGCCCGCCGCCTCGTCGACGCGGGGTGCGCGGGCGTGATGCCGGCGGGCTCGCCGATCGGCTCCGGGCTCGGGGTCTCCAACCCGCACCACATCCAGCTGATCCGCCAGTCGGTGGACCTGCCGGTGATCCTCGACGCGGGCATCGGCACCGCCTCGGACGCCGCCCTCGCCATGGAGCTCGGCTGCGACGCGGTGATGGTGGCCAGCGCGATCACCCGGGCGGCCGACCCGGTGCGCATGGCCGCGGCGATCCGCCACGCGATCCAGGCCGGACGGCTCGCCGCCGAGGCGGGGCGGATCCCGCGGCGCTTCCACGCGCTCGCGTCCACACCGGACGAGGGCAGGCCGCACCTTTGATAGTGCTGCTCACCGACCGCAGGCAGGCGCGGCGCCCCCTCGTCGAGGTGGTCGAGGCGGCGGTCGACGGCGGGCTGCGCCAGGTGGTACTGCGGGAAAAGGATCTCCCCCGCGACGAGCGCGTGGCGCTGGCGGAGGCCCTGCGCGCGGTGCTCGCGCAGGTCGACGGTCAGCTGATCGTGGCCGGGCCGGACCCGCTCGGCGGCAGCGCGGTGCACCTCGCCGCGGCCGGCCCGTACCCGCCGCCCGACCTCGCGCTCGTCGGGCGCTCGTGCCACGACGAGGGTGAGCTGGCGCGGCTGACGCGCGAGCACTACGCGATGGTGTCGCCGGTCTTCCCGACGCCGTCCAAGCCCGGATACGGTCCGCCGCTCGGGCTCGACGGCCTGGCCCGGCTGGTCGCCCGCTCGCCCGTTCCGGTGCTCGCGCTCGGCGGCGTCACGCCCGCCAACGCGGCCGGCTGCCTGGCCGCCGGCGCCGCCGGAGTGGCCGTGATGGGCGCGGTCATGCGAGCGGACGACCCCGCGGCGGTGGTTCATGACCTTCGCGGTGCGACGCTGTCCGTCAAAACCCCAGCCGGCCGGGGTGGGGTGTGGTCATGACACCTCCGATCGCGCTCACCATCGCCGGCTCAGACTCGGGCGGCGGTGCTGGCATCCAGGCCGACCTCAAGGTCTTCGCGGCGCTGCGGGTGTACGGCACGTCGGTCGTCACCGCGGTGACCGCCCAGAACACGCGGGGCGTGCAGGACGTCTACCCCATGCCGGGCAACGTCGTGAGCACCCAGCTCAACTCCCTCCTCGACGACCTGCCCGCGGCCGCGGCCAAGACCGGCATGCTCGCCACCGCCGAGGTCGGCGCGGCCGTGCTGGCCAAGGCGCGCGCGGGGCTGCTGCCCAACCTCGTCGTCGACCCGGTGCTCGCCTCGTCCAGCGGTCGCCGGCTGGGCGTGGTCGGCGCGATCGAGCGGCTGCTGCCGTACGCGCTGGTCGCCACGCCCAACCGCGAGGAGGCGTCCGCGCTGGTCGGCTGGCCGGTCACCACACCGGCCGACATGGCGGGCGCGGCCGGGCAGCTCGCCGCCGGCGGGCCCAAGTTCGTCGTGGTCACCGGCGGCGACATGGTGGCTGGCGACGAGGCGGTCGACGCGGTGTGGACGGACGCGGGCACTCGCTTCCTGCGCTACCCGCGCATCGTCACCCGCAATACGCACGGCACCGGCTGCACGTTCTCCGCGGCGGTCGCCGCGCGGCTGGCGCTGGGCGACTCGGTGCTCGACGCGCTGGCGTTCGCGAAGCAGTACGTCGCGCGGGCGCTGTCGGGCGCCCGCGACTGGAAGCTGGGCGGCGGCACGGGTCCGCTCGACCACCTCGATTGGAAAGCGATCTAAGGAGGCTCGATGTCAGCACGTCGGAAGGTGTACGTCGAGGGGTCCCGGCCGGATGTCCGGGTGCCGTTCGCGGAGGTGGACCTGACCGGTGGCGAGCCGCCCGTCAGGCTGTACGACACCTCGGGCCCGGGTTCGGATCCCGCCGTCGGGCTGCCGCCGTTGCGGGGACCGTGGATCGCGGAGCGCGGAGACGTGGCCCCGGTGCGGGGCGGCGGTACCCCGCTGGCGGGCGCACGGCCGACCCAGCTGGCCTACGCGCGCGCCGGCACGGTCACGCCGGAGATGGAGTTCGTGGCGATCCGCGAGGGCGTGCCGGCCGAGCTCGTGCGCGACGAGATCGCGGCCGGCCGGGCGGTGCTGCCGGCCAACGTCAACCACCCCGAGTCCGAGCCGATGATCATCGGGCGGCGCTTCCTGGTGAAGGTCAACGCCAACATCGGCACGTCCGCGGTCACCTCGTCGGTCGCGGAGGAGGTGGAGAAGCTGACCTGGGCGACCCGGTGGGGCGCGGACACGGTGATGGACCTGTCCACCGGCAAGCGGATCCACGAGACCCGCGAGGCGATCATTCGCAACGCGGCCGTGCCGATCGGCACCGTCCCGATCTACCAGGCCCTGGAGAAGGTCGGCGGCGACCCGGTGAAGCTCTCCTGGGAGGTCTTCCGCGACACGGTGGTCGAGCAGTGCGAGCAGGGCGTCGACTACATGACCGTGCACGCGGGCGTGCTCATGCGGTACGTGCCGCTGGCCGTCGAGCGGGTCACCGGCATCGTCTCCCGCGGCGGCTCGATCATGGCGGCCTGGTGCCTCGCGCACCACGAGGAGAACTTCCTGTACACGAACTTCGCCGAGCTGTGCGAGATCCTGGCGCGCTACGACGTGACGTTCTCGCTGGGCGACGGGCTGCGGCCCGGCTCGATCGCGGACGCCAACGACGAGGCCCAGTTCAGCGAGCTGCGGACGCTGGGCGAGCTGACGAAGGTCGCCTGGCAGCATGACGTGCAGGTCATGATCGAGGGGCCCGGCCACGTGCCGATGCACAAGATCAAGGAAAACGTCGACCTCCAGCAGGAGGTGTGCCACGAGGCGCCGTTCTACACGCTCGGGCCGCTGACCACGGACATCGCGCCCGCGTACGACCACATCACCTCGGCGATCGGCGCCGCGATGATCGGCATGTACGGCACCGCGATGCTGTGCTACGTGACGCCCAAGGAGCACCTGGGCCTGCCGGACCGCGACGACGTGAAGGCGGGCGTGATCGCGTACAAGATCGCGGCGCACGCGGCCGACCTCGCCAAGGGCCACCCGGGTGCGCAGGCCTGGGACGACGCGCTCTCCAAGGCGCGCTTCGAGTTTCGCTGGGAGGACCAGTTCAACCTGGCGCTCGACCCGGAGACCGCGCGGGCGTACCACGACCAGACGCTGCCCGCCCAGCCCGCCAAGACCGCGCACTTCTGCTCGATGTGCGGCCCCAAGTTCTGCTCCATGAAGATCACCCAGGAGCTCAAGGCGTACGCCGAGAAGGGCATGAAGGAGAAGTCCGAGGAGTTCGTCGAGGCCGGCGGGCGGGTGTACCTGCCGCTGACCTGAGACTTTCAAGAATTCACATCCGTAGGCGTGACTGGCGTTAGTTGAGCTTTGTAGCATGCCCGAATGCTGACGCCAACGCCACTCATGGGCCTCGTGTCCGGTTTCTGGAGCTTCAAGACGCTTGCCGCCGCCGTCGAGCTGGATCTCTTCACCCGGCTTGCCGGCGGCAAGAGCATCACCGTCGAGAAGGCCGTGGCCGAACTGGGCCTCGCCGAACGCCCCGCGGACCTTCTCTTAGCGCGACGGCGACGGCTACCGCAACTCCGCGCTGGCCGAGGAGTTCCTGGTGGCCGGCAAGCAGTACTACTTCGGCGGGCAGGTGCGCTACTGCGACCGGCGCACCTACCTGGCCTGGCACCGGGTCGGCGACGCGCTGCGCACCGACCGCCCGCTGACCTGGGACCCGGACACGCAGGAGTCGATGTTCGAGACCGAGGACCCGCAGCTGCTCGCGCTCTTCTGGGAGGCGATGTACTCGACGTCCATCTTCACCGCCCGCGCGCTCGGCGAGGCGTACGACTTCGGCGCGCACTCGCGGCTGCTCGACGTCGGCGGCGGGTCCGGCGCGTACCCGATCGAACTCTGCCGCCGGTACCCGTCGTTGCGGGCCACGGTCTTCGACCTGCCGCACGTCGTGCCCATCGCGGCGGAGAAGGCAGCGGCGGCCGGGCTCGCCGACCGGATCGACACGGTGGCGGGCAACTTCCTGCACGACGAGGGGCTGCCGTCCGGGTACGACGTGATGCTGCTCAGCATGATCCTGCATGACTGGGACGAGCCGACAAACCGCGAGCTGCTCGCCAAATGCTTCGCCGCCCTGCCCGCCGGCGGCGCGGTGGTGATCTCCGAGCTGCTGCTCAACGCCGACCGCACCGGCCCGGCCTCGGCCGCGCTGATGGGCATGAACATGCTGGTCGAGACCGTCGGCGGCCGTAACTACTCGGAGACCGAGTACGCGGACTGGCTCAGCGGCGCCGGCTTCGTGGACGCGCACGTGGTCCACTTCGACGCTCCCGGCGCCAACGGCGTGGTGGTGGCCCGCAAGCCGTAACGGTCGTCAGCGGGCCGGGTCGCGAGGGTCGGTGTCACGGCCGGAGAGGCCGCTGACCCAGTCGACATACTCCTCGTCGCGTGGCTTCAGGGGTGGCTCAGGCCGGTCCTGGCCGCCGCGCTGGACCGGTACGTCCAGCGCGGCGGTCGGCTCCGTGGGCTCGGGCGCGGAGCGACGGCGGCCGAAGAGGCCCCGGCGCTGGCGTGGGACCGCTTCCTCAGCGGCGGGTGGCGTCTCCTTGGCGCGCCTGCGGGCCTTGCGGCCGCGCGGCTCGTCGCCGGCATCGTCGGCCCGGCCGCCCGCGGGCTCGTCTTCCGGCCCGGAGTAGATCGGGATCTCGCCGGTGGAGTACTCGGCCGCCCGGCGGCCGGCCGAGAAGGCGGTGGCGGCTCCGGCGGCGCCCGGGTCACGACCGGCCGGAGAGCGGCGCGGCGGGCGAGCGGTGGGTGTCTTCGGCGGCGCCGCCTGCGGAGGGGGCGGCGGCACCAGCGGGGGCGGTGGTGGCACCACCGGCGGCGGCGGGGCCGGGCGTGCGGCGGGTGGCGGGGGCGACTGCGGCGAGAGGTCGGCCGTCGGCTCGTCGAAGCGGCCGCGCGCCGGCTCGCGGGCGGAGGTCGGCTCGTCGAAGAACCCGCCGCCTCGGCCGGCGGACGTGTCGACCGTCGGCAGGGAAGCGGTGGTCTCGTCGGCCGCCGAGGCCGATGTGGACGCCTTCTCGCCGTGCCGGGGCATCGGGACGGTCCACTCGCCGGTCGGTGGCTCGCGGAAGACCGGCTCGATGGTGGTGTCGCGGGCCGGGCGCTGCTCCTCGGGCGTGGCCGCCGGTGCCTCCTCGGCGGGCGTGGCCGTGCCGAAGGTGGGGCGCCGGGCGACCGTGGCCAGGACCGAGCCCAGCGTGCCGGCGCCGACCGCGACCAGCGCGCCCCAGTAAGGCGCGGCCTGGAACTTGTCGGTGTCGCTGCCGGGGCCGGCCACCAGGTAGGCCAGGCACAGCATCGCCGGCCCGATGATGCCGGAGGCCGCGATCGTCACCGGCGGGCGGCCGAGCCAGCGGCCCAGCCCCGCGGTGGCGGCGCCGAGAGCCAGCGCTAGCAGCGGCATCGTCACCACCGCCGAGCTCTGCGCGGCGCCCGTGCTGAACGAGGCCAGGTCGAGCACGCCCAGGCGCAGGTTGGGCAGCGGGTCGTCGGGGCCGAGCGAGGGGATCACCGAGATCAGCGCGAGCGCCCAGGTGGCGCCCGTGACGGCCGCGACGTTCCACAAAAGAGGCTTGTAGCTCAGCGCGGCGATCGCGACGAACACCCCGGCCACCGCCCCGAGCGTCGCGGAGAGGCCGATGACCAGTACCGGGTCGGTGGCGCGCACGATGGCGAAGCGGGCGGGCTGCATGCACAGCGGCACCAGCACGGCCGCGCCGATGCCGCCGCACAGGGCGTAGGCGATCCGTGAGCCGGTGCCGCCCTCGTATCCGCGGCGCCGCGCCATCCGGTCGGCCGCGATCGCGCCGGCCACCGCGGCCACCATGGCGAACCAGGCCACCCACGCCATCTGCGCGGTCCACTGGTTTTCCTGGTCGACCGGGAAGGTGCGGCTGAGCCGGACGACGCCGAGGCCGAAGGCCACACCGAGCTGGCTGGCGGCGGCGAGCATGGCGACGCCGAGCGCGGCGAGGAGCACCCTGCTCCACGTACGGATGGCCATGGCAGGCACGTTACGGCTCCGTGACCCGCCTCGCTACCCGGCCGGTCGTGGCTTGACGCACTTCCCAGAACCCGCTGAAGGTCCCTTAAGAAATCAGACCCGCTGGCGAGTGCGCTGCGACTGGGGCTGCACCGGGTGGGCGGTCGGCGCGGCGGGCGGGCCATCCGGCGCGAGCAGCAGCTCGTGCAGCTCGGCGCTGCACCGGGCGACTTCGTCCAGGTAGGCGTTGTGACCGAGCGAGCGGGGCCGGGGGATCTTGACCTCGACGACCCGCCGGAGCCGACCCGGGCGCGGGCTCAGCACCACGACCCGGTCGGCGAGCAGCACGGCCTCGTTGATGGAGTGCGTGACGAAGACGGTGGTGGCGCCGAGGTCCATGTGGACCCGCTGGAGCTCCGTCGAGAGCTCTTCGCGGGTGAGCGCGTCCAACGCGGAGAACGGCTCGTCCATCAGCATCACCTTGGGCCGCTGGATCAGCGCCCGGCACAGCGCCACGCGCTGCTGCATGCCGCCGGAGAGCTCGTGCGGCTGCTTGCGGTGGAAGCCGGCCAAGCCGACCATGTCGAGCAGCTCCTCGGCCCGCCTGCGGTGCTCGGCGCGCTTCCAGCCGAACATCTCGATCGGCAGCAGCACGTTGTCGAGGACCGAGCGCCACGGCAGCAGCGCCGGCTTTTGGAACATCATCGCGATGTCCTTGCGCGGCTTGGTGACCCGCGTGTCGCCGACCGACACCTCGCCGGCGCTCGGCGCGATGAGCCCGGCGATCAGCCGGAGCAAAGTGGACTTTCCGCAGCCGGAGCGGCCGATGATGGCGATGAACTCGCCCTCGCTGACGGTCAGGTTGATGTTTCGCAGGGCCTCCACGGCGCCCGATCGCGCCTGGAACGTCTGGGAAACTCCGGCCAGTCGAATCATCGTGTGCTCCCTACCGGGGCCGCCTTGGTTGGTGCTCGCTTCGCTCGCGCGCACCGCAGGTGCCAGGCTATCGGGAAGGCCGGCCGCGGCCCACGGTGCCATGGTCATTTTCGCGCTCTGTGATCACAGGGCGACAACCTGCGGAAGTACGTCGGAAGCCACCAGCTCGAGGTGGTCGATGTCAGTGATCTCGATGAACCGCAGGTGCACCCGGGTGACCCCGATCGCCGCGAACTCGCCGATCCGGTCGACGAGCTGCGCCGGCGAGCCGACCACCGGGTCTTCCGGCGGCAGGGCACTCGGTGCGTGCAGGGGTGCCGCGCGCCGGTGTGCCTCCGCGTCGGTGCGGCCGATGGCGACCACGATGCCCACCGACATCACCAGCGGCGCCTTGCCGGACTCGGCCCGCCCCACCCGGTCGGAGACCGCCAGCACCCGGTCGAACGCCGCCTTCGACTCGGCGACGGTCTTGAACGGCATGTTGAACTCGTCCGCGTATCGCGCCGCGATCTCGGGCGTGCGCTTGGGGCCGCGCCCGCCCACGATGATCGGCGGACCGGGCACCTGCACCGGCTTGGGCAGGCCGGGCGCGTCGACGAGCTGGTAGTGCTCGCCCTTGAAGCTGAACGGCTCGCCGACCGGGCTGCCCCACAGGCCGGTGATGACCGCGAGCTGCTCGGCGAGGATGTCGAAGCGCTCGCCGGTGGACGGGAACGGTATGCCGTACGAGACGTGCTCGCGCTGGTACCACCCCGTGCCCATGCCGAGCTCGACCCGGCCGCCGCTCATCTGGTCGACCTGCGCCACCGCGATCGCCAGCGGCGCGGGCTGCCGGAACGTCACCGACGTGACGAGCGTGCCGAGCCGGATGCGGGAGGTCTCGCGGGCCAGGCCGGCCAGCGTGATCCAGGCGTCGGTCGGCCCGGGCAGCCCGGCCTCGAGGCCCATTGCCTGGTAGTGGTCGGCCCGCAGGTAGCCCTCGAACCCGGCGTCTTCGGCGAGCCGGGCGAGGCGAAGCTGGTCGTCGTACGTGGCTCCACGGTGTGGCTCTGTGAACACGCAGACGCGCACGGTAACCGCCTGAGTCGATCGGATCCGGGTGATTGGTCGCGGTCAGGCTATCGGCATCCCGTTACGGCGCGATACCCCGGCCGGGATCGGTTCGTAACCCGATACGCCTTGCGTCGCAAACCAGCCTTTCGCCTACGCTGTGGCGCGACATTCATGAACGGCCTCGCGGCCTCCCCTCGGTCTCGGCGCCGTCGCTCCAACGCCCCCTCCAGTTGGAAGGAATCTGTTCATGAGAAGGGTTACCCGTTCTTTCGCGGTAGCCGCTCTGGCCACGGCTCTGGCCGTCGTGGCCGGTTGCAGCTCCGACGACGAACCGGAAGCGACAAACAACGCCGGCACCGGTGGTGAGCTGGTGAAGGTGAGGTACCTCACGTCCTTCGGCAACTTCGGGCGTGACGCGTACGGGTGGGTCGCGCTCGAAAAAGGATTTTTCCGAGAAGCCGGATTTGACGTCGAGATCCAGAAGGGCGAGGGCACCGGCGGCAACATCCAGAAGATCGTCGCCGGCGCCGCCGACTACACGCCGATCGACCTGACCGGCGGCCTGCTCAACTTCGGTAAAGGCACGAAGGGCTTCACCGCCGTCGCGGCGATCCAGCAGCGCACCATGGCGGCCATCGCGACCACGACCGACAAGGGCATCAAGACGCCGAAGGACCTGGAGGGCAAGACCCTCGTCGACGCGCCGGGGTCCGTCGTGCGCAACCTCTTCCCGGTGTACGCCCAGCTGGCGAAGATCGACTACAACAAGGTCACCTGGAACAACGGTGAGCCCGCCACGCTGATCGGCCAGCTCAACAACAAGAACGTCGACGGCATCGGCCAGTTCGTGGTGGGCCGGCCGACCATCGCCGCGGTGACGAAGAAGGAGCCGTTCTTCCTCCCGTACAGCGACTACCTCATCGACCTGTACGGCAACGTGCTGATCACGTCGACGAAGAACGCGACGGACAAGCCGGAGGAGGTCAAGAAGTTCACCGCCGCCCTGCTCAAGGGCCTGGAGTACTCGCTGGCCAACCCCGCCGAGGCGGCCAAGATCCTCAAGGCCAAGGACCAGGCCGCGAACGACAAGGCGGCGCAGGCCGAGCTGGAGCTGATGGGCTCCTTCGTCCGCTCCGCCGGCTCCGGTGAGAAGATCGGTCTGATCGACACCCAGCGCGTGGCCCGGAGCATCGCGATCCTCCAGGGCGCCGGTCAGATCCCGGCCGGCATCACGCCCGAGCAGATCATCTCCGTCGACCTGGTGCCGAAGGTCTGACCCATCGAACCAAGCGGGTGTGGCGGCTGACCCGGCCGCCACACCCGAGGTAGACCCGCAAGGAGCGTGAGATGAGCGAGACGTCAGTCGCCGCGCCGCCCATCGCGGCGGCCGACCGGTCCGGGATACGGGTACCCAGTTTCGTCTATCCCATCGCCGGCTTGGTTGTCACGGTCTTCGTGTGGTGGCTGGCGACAAGCGTGCTCGGCCTGGCCCACCCGGTCGTGCTGCCCCCGCCGGAAGACGTGCTGCGCGGCTTCAACGCCAACCGGAGCTTCATCCTCGAAGGCACGCTGACGACCGGGCTGGAAACGCTGTTCGGCTTCGTGATCTCGTCGTTCGTCGGCTTCCTGATGGGCATCGTGCTGGCCAGCTCCGCCGTGCTGGAGCGGATGTTCTCGCCGCTGCTGGTGGCGGTCAACGCCGTGCCCAAGATCGCCTTCGGGCCGATGCTGGTCATCTGGCTGGGCTGGGGTCAGCCCTCGATCCAGTTCATGATCTTCATCATGTGCTTCTTCCCGGTCGTGCTCTCCACGGTGACCGGGCTGACCAGGACGCCCGGCGACCTTGCGGAGATGGCCCGCGCGCTGGACGCGTCCCGGCTGAAGATGTTTCTCAAGGTCCGGCTTCCCGCCGCGATGCCGCAACTCCTCGTCGGCCTCAAGCTGGCGCTGCCGCTCGCCTCGGTGGGCGCGATCATCGGCGAGTTTCAGGCCGGTGACGCCGAACGGCCGGGTCTCGGCTCGATCATCGTGCAGACGCTCGGTCAGGGCGAGTCGGCGACCGCGTTCGCCGCGTTCGTGCTGATCGCGGCCACCACGATCCTCCTCTACTCCGCGCTGCTCGGGCTCGAGCGGCTGCTGCTGCCCTGGGTGCGCGCCACCACCGACCGCTGACCGCCCTTACATCCGCACTGTCCGTCGTGGTCTAGACCCGATTCCGCTCGGCTTGAGTTGACCCTTGAGTTTCAAGAGGTTTCCCGGGTCCGTGTCAGCTGCGGGCCGCTGCTCCCGCCGGAGACCGCGGTGGCCGGCGGCTCGCGGGGCGAGCCGAAATCCCCGGCCCCCGCTGCCAGCTCCGCGCGCCAAGCCCACCCTGGGCGCGGCGCTGCTCCCGCGGCCTTACCCGTCCGCCGTTGGTCACGGTCAAACCTCCCGGGATGACTGACGGGTGAGGCCGCGGGAGCAACGGTCCGGACCACGACGGACGTCGCGGTAGCCCAAATCTCTTGCCTGGAAAGGGTTTCGACAGGCTCCTAGCTGGCCAGCCGCCAGCGGCCGTTGCGGGCCACGAGCACGGTGAGCGCCTGCGGCATCAGGCCGGAGTGGTTGTCCGGGGTGATCCGGATCGGCCCGGACAACCCGTCGAACTGCGACGTCTCCACAATGGACCGGATGCTGTCGCGGCTCAGCGAGGTGCTCTGCTGTAGGGCGTTGGTAATCATCTGGATGGCGTCGGCGGCGAACGACGAGAAGCCGTTGTAGCTGCCGTACTTGGCGGTGTAGTCACGGAACCACTGCTTGCGGGCCGCCGTCGCGGGCGTGGTGGCGATGACGTCGTCGATCACCATCGTCTGGGTGAACACCATCGTCGCGCCGTTGGAGGCCCCCTGCCCGGACAGGAAGAGGTCGCCGGCCGCCGCGCCGTCGAAGAACAGCGAGCCGGTGAAGCCCGCCTGCTTCGCGCTGGTGGCCGCCAGCGCCGCCTGCTCCGCGAACGTCCACACCACGATCGCCTGCGGCTCCTGGCCCGGCTCGGTGTCGAGCAGCGACTGCACGGCCTGGCTCACGTCGGTGTCCGTCGGGCGGATCTTGGCTTCGCCGGTCTTCGTGATCTTCGCGCTCGCCAGCGCGTCCCTGAGGGCCTCGTATCCCTCGACGCCGTAGGCGTCGTCGGTGTACAGGACGGCGACCCGCTTCTTCTTCGCGTTGCCGAGCTCCGCGGTGAGGGCGGCGGCGTTGTCGGTCGCGTTGGGGCCGATTTTGAACACCCACCGCCGCTCGCTGACCGGCGCCGCCACAGCGCTGGCCGGAGCGAGCGCGATGGTGGGGATCCCGCGTTGCTCGACGGTTGGCACCACCTCGTCGACGCACGCCGCGCAGGTGCCCATCACGATGGCCGCCACGTTGGAGTTGTTGGCGAACGCGCCCACGTTGGTCAGGGACAGGCTGGAGTCGGAGCGGTTGTCCTTGGGTTCGAGCTTGAGCTTTCGGTTGCCGAGCACACCGGAGTCGTTGACTTGGCTGATTTTCAGGTCGAGCGCGCGCTGGTAGGCCTGCCCGATGGCCGCCGTCGGGCCGGACAGCTCCAGGTCGGCACCGATGATGATTTCCTCGACGTCGTCGCCGGCGTCATCGCTGGATTGGCAGGCGGACGCGGACAGGACCAGCGCGGCTGCGGTGAGCGCAGACAGCGTCACGGAGCGTATGGGCCTCAAGGTGGTCCTCCAGGTGGACGACCCAGCAGAGCTGGTGTTTTAGGGGCTGGCTACCGCTGTCCGTCCCCTGTGGAGCGACGCGGACGGGCCTGCCGTACGGTGTGAGCGCGCAGTCATTCGAACGTGGAAACCATGCCAACGGCGGACGCCGGGGTCAAGCTGACGGGGTACCTGTTCCACGGGACGGCTATCCCACATAGTGGTTTGCGAAGAAGTTTGCACTCGTTAACTTTATCGACATCAATGCCTTGCGGGTTACTGTTTGCGCAGGTCACGGCCACATTCTTGGGAAGGGGCGGAGTGGGCGGAGTTTGTATTGGGGATGGTGCGACCGTTTCCTGCCTGACTGAGGCTTCCCAAGTGGGTGCCGTTTCTGGTGAAATCGCGGCCGTGCCGCGTGCGGCGCTGACCGGTGCACCCAGGCGTCGGTCGAGCGAGTCGCGCGTGGAGACGACGACGGAGGCGATGTCGTGAGCACGGGACCTACGACCCTGCCCGAAAAAGGTGTGCAGGCCCGCCGTGCTGCGCGCCGCTGGTTTCCGCGTCTGCGCGACGCTCGGATCAGGTCGAAGCTCGCGCTCATCCTGGTCGTGCCGGTCGCGGCGGTGCTCGCGCTCGCCACGGTCCGGCTCGTCGACGTCGGCCGCGGCGCCCTCGACGCCAGCCTCATCCGCGACCTCACCGCCCTCTCCACCAACGTCTCGTCCCTCAACCAGGACCTGCACAAGGAGCGCATGGCCGCGGCGAAGTACCTGGCCGCGAACAACCGGGACAAGGACAAGGCCAAGCAGGCCTACAACCAGGCGGTCAGCCGCACCGACCAGACCGTCGCCGGATACACGAGCGAGCGGCAGGACGTCGGCGACGTTCCCAACTCCGTAGAGACCCGGCTCGTCAAGATCGATGGGCACATCGCCACGCTCGACGGCACCCGCCGGGACATGCTCGCCGGCCAGCGTCCGGTCGCCGAGGCGGTGCTCCGCTACGGCAACATCCTCACCGACCTCGTGGCGTACGGCGACGTGGTCGGCCAGCTCGCCGGCGAGGGCGACCTGGCCGACGAGCTGCGCGCGGCGGCCGCCTTTGCCAAGGCCAAGGCGGCCAAGGCCGACGAGGAAGCGGTCATCTACTCCTCCCTCGCCGGCGGCGGTGGCCTGGCCGAAGAGGAGCTCAACTCGTTCCTCGGCGCGCTGAAGAGCCAGGAGGCCGCGCAGGCGAGCTTCGAACTGGCCGCGAGCGGCGCGCAGCAGTCGATCGCCGACGCGACCGTCACCGGCGACGCGGTCAACCTGGCACAGAGCGTCGAGGCCCTGATCAACCGGTCGGTCGGCGGCACCGCACTGGTCGGCGCGGACGCGGCCCAGCAGGCCGTCGGCTCGGTGGTCGACCTCATGCGCTACGCCGAGGTCAAGCTCGAAGAGCGCGCGCTGGCCGAGGCCGACGACGTCCGCGCGGCCGTGGTCCGCCAGGCCGTCGTCGAGTCGATCCTCGTACTCATCACGCTGTTCATCGCCGTCGCCCTCGCCGTGGTCCTGGCCCGGTCGCTCAACCGTTCGCTGCGCCGCCTCCGCGAAGGTGCGCTCGCCGTGGCCAACCGCGACCTGCCCGACGCGGTCGCCCAGCTGCGCGACGTGCGCAGCATCGGTGACGGCGGGCCCGACGAGATCGTGCGCCAAGTGCGCGACGCGATCCGACTGCCCAACCGCGACGAGGTCGGGCAGGTGGCACAGGCGTTCAACGTCGTACACCGCGAAGCCGTCCGGATCGCGGCCGAGCAGGCCGCACTGCGCACGAGCGTCTCGGCGATGTTCCTCAACCTGGCCCGCCGAAGCCAGGCGCTGGTCGACCGCATGATCGGCGAGCTCGACATGATCGAGCGCGGCGAGGAAGACCCGAAGCGGCTGGCACAGCTCTTCCAGCTCGACCACCTCGCCACCCGGATGCGCCGCAACGACGAAAACCTGCTCGTGCTCGCCGGCGCCGACTCCACCGCGCCGCGGCGCGACGACGCGCTGCTGGTCGACGCGCTCCGCGCCGCCCAGTCCGAAGTGGAGCTCTACAACCGCATCGAGTTCGGCACCGTCGACACCGACATCTCGATCGCCGCGCACGCGGTCAACGACGTCGTCCGGCTCGTCGCCGAGCTGCTCGACAACGCCACCCGGTTCTCGCCGCCCAACACGGTGGTCGTCGCCGACGCCCGGCGCATCCGCGACTACGTGTTGATCCAGATCGAAGACCGCGGCCTCGGCCTCACCGAAGACCAGCTGGACGCGCTCAACCACCGGCTCAGCCAGCCGCCCGCGGTCGACGTGGCCGCGTTCCGGCTGATGGGCCTGGCGGTCGTGGGCCGCCTCGCCTCCCGATACGGCATCCGGGTCGAGCTGCGGCCCAACGTCGAGGGCGGCACGGTCGCGCAGGTGACCTTGCCGAGCGGCATCGTCGTGCTGCCCGCGCCGCGTACCCGCGAGCAGGTGCTCACCCGCCCACGCTCGCCGCTCGCGGTCGAGACCAGCCCGGCCGCCGCGGCCCCGGTGTCCGGCGGCTGGTCGCAGCCGGCCGCGCCGATGCGTTCGTCCGCCGCCACGATCTCCGACCCGCGGCCGGGGCAGACCCAGCCCTCCTGGGACACCTCCGCCGTGCCGGTCAACGCGACGGCGGCGACCAGCGCGTTCCCGACGATCAACCAGCCGGCCGGCGCCACGGTCGGCCAGCCGCAGGGTGGGTTCGGCTCGCCAACGGTGGCGTACCCGACCGTGCAGCCTTCACCGCTGCCGCAGCGGGGTGGCGCGATCCCCGCGACGGCCCACCCGATGACACCCGCCGTGCTGCCACCCTCCGGCCTGCCGGCTGGCCCGGTGGCCGGTTCGCCCGGTGTCGTCCCGCGTCCTGACGACGGCGGCGAGGTGCCGATCTACCGGGAGATGGAAGCGGTCTGGTTCCGTTCACACGGCCAGGCCTCCACGCAGATCTTCTCCGCGGTGAGCCCGGGCGGCACCGCGGCCAGCCCGAGCGGCAGCTACACCTCGGCGAGCGCCGCACCGGCCGCCTCAGGCCTCTCCAGCGCCTCCACGGGCTACTCCGGGTCTTCCGGCCTGTCCGGCGGGTCTTCGGGGCTCTCCGGCGGCTCCAGCCTCGGCAACGGCGGCCCTGGCGCAGGGTCCGGCCTCGGCAACGGCGGGCTCAACAGCGGCTCCGGCTTCGGCGGTTCGCTGCCGAGCCGCACACCCACCCCGCCGCCGGCCGCCGCGCCGCCGCCGGCCGCGTACGCGCCGCCGGTGGTGCCGCCCGCCGCGACCCAGGGCGCCGGCGACGCCGGTGCCGGCGCCGTGCCCCGCCCGAGGAGCGGCGCCGACGAGAGCTGGCGCACCGCCGCCGACGAGGGCTGGCGGCGCGCCGAGCGGGCCGCCGAGCCGGTAAACGGGGGCACGACGCGCTCCGGCCTGCCCAAGCGCGTGCCGCAGGCCCAGCTCGTGCCCGGCGGCGTGGACAACTCGGCCGCCCAGCAGCGCGCCAGGCGTACGCCCGACGAGGTCCGCGGCCTGCTATCCGCGTACCACCGGGGCGTGCAGCGCGGCCGTTCGGCCGGCAGCCAGGAAAACGGGAGCACCTCTACCAAGGAGACCAGTTGATGACGAGGCCAGCAGCGATGCAGGACATGGGTTGGCTGCTCAGCAACTTCGCCGACAGCGTGGCCGGGATCGCCCACGTCGTCGCGGTGTCGGCCGACGGCCTGCTCCTCGCGTCGTCGCGTGACCTGCCGGCCGACCGGGCCGACCAGCTGGCCGCGATCACGTCCGGTGTGGTCAGCCTCACCGACGGCGCGTCGCGGATGTTCAGCGCCGGTGGAGTGCTCCAGACGGTCATCGAGATGGACAGTGGCTACCTCTTCCTCATGTCGATCAGCGACGGCTCCTCGATGGCCGTGCTGGCCGCGCGCAGCTGCGACGTCGGTCAAGTGGGGTACGAGATGGCGCTGCTCGTCGAGCGGGTCGGCGCGGCCCTGTCGCCGGCGACCCGAGAGGCCGTCGCGCGCTAGTCCTAAGTAGATAATGACGGTGACGCCACGACGAACACGGAAGGAGGTGACCGCGTCATGGTGGACCAACCGCGAGAAGATCCGAGAGGTGCGCTGGTCCGGCCATACGCTGTCACCCGTGGGCGCACCGAACCCCGCCAGGACATCGCCCTCGAAGCGGTGCTCGTGGCGGACCCGGCCGCCGTGCAAGAGTCGCGGTTCGCGGGCCACGACAAGCACCGCATCGCCACCGTCTGCGAAAACCGCGCGCAGTCGCTGGCGGAGATAGCGGCCTACACCCGGCTCCCGTTGGGCGTCGCCCGGGTGCTCGTCGCCGACATGGTGGCGGAAGGCTTGCTGACGCTGCACAGTGCCGCTCCGGTCGAAGCCTATGAGGAGCGGATGGAACTGCTTGAGAGGGTGCTGAGTGGACTTCGCAGGCTATAACGCCGCAGGAGCGCGCCGTAACCGAGGGATCACGTCCGCCAAAATCGTGATCGCGGGAGGCTTCGGCGTCGGCAAGACGACGCTCGTCGGTGCCGTCTCCGAGATCACCCCGCTGACCACCGAGGCGGTCATGACCGCGGCCGGCGTCGGCATCGACGACCCCTCCAACGTGCCCGGCAAGGAAACCACCACCGTCGCGATGGACTTCGGCCGCATCACCATGGCCGAAGACCTGATCCTCTACCTCTTCGGCACCCCTGGCCAGACCCGCTTCTGGTTCATGTGGGACGAGATCATCCGAGGCGCCGTAGGCGCGGCCGTGCTGGTCGACACCCGCCGGATCGCGGACGCCTTCGCCCCGCTCGACTACTTCGAAAACCGGCACCTGCCGTACGTGGTGGCACTCAACGTCTTCGACGGCTCCCCGCAGTACGAGATCGAGGAGGTACGCGAGGCGCTCGCCATCGCACCCCACGTGCCGCTCGTGATGTGCGACGCCCGCCACCGCGACTCGGTCAAGCAGGTGCTGGTCAACGTCGTCGAGCACGCGATGATGACCCTCCGCGCCGAACGCGGCGGCGGCCGCCGCCCCACCCCGGTCGGCTGACCCAGGCGACGAGCTACCGCCTGGTCGGCAACAGCCATTGTGGACAAACCGCGCATCCGCCGGGGCAAGAGGGCGGCCGCGACCCAACGCGAGAGTGAGCCGCGGGAGCAGCGGACCAGACCACCTTCGACCTGCGGTGACGGGCGTCGTGGTAGCTCGGGTCTCGGTTCAGTCGAAGGCCACGGAGCGGATTCAGTCGACGGGTAGGCGGTAGCCGCGCTTTACGACGGTCTGGACCACCCCGGGGGCGCCCAGGCCGGCGCGGAGGCGGGCCACGGCCATCTCCACGGCGTGTTCGTCGGCGCCGCGCGGGAGGGTGCGTAGTAGCGCGGCCCGGGACAGCACGCGGCCAGGGGTTGCCGCTAGGGCGCGGAGCACCGACATCGGTGCCGGTGCCAGTGGGCGGAGCTCGCCGTCGACCACCGCCGCGTGGCCGCGGAGGGTGAGGACGTGGCCGGCCACCTTGAGGTTTACCGCGCGTTGGGGGAGCTCGTCCACGATCGTGCGGACCAGCGCGCCGAGCCGTGCGCGGGCGGGTGCTATCACCGGCACGCCGTGGCGGCGCAGGGGGGCGGCGGTCACCGGGCCTACGCAGGCCGCCAGCACGTCGGAGCGGAGCGCGTCCAGGACCGCGTCGCCGCTGGCGCCGGCCGCCCGCAGGAGTGCGCCGGCTGCCGGTGCCGAGGTGAACGTGACCGCGTCGACCAGACGGCCGGTGATCAGGTCTACCAGGCGGTGCAGCGGAGCGGGGTCGGTGGGCGGTGCCCAGCGGTAGACGGGCACCTCGATGACCGTGGCGCCGGCGGCCTCCAGGGCGGCGGTGCACTCGGGTTGGCGTTCGCCGTGGAGTTGCATCGCGACGACCTGGCCGTCGACGCCTCGGTGTCGCAGATGGTCGATGACCTCGTCGCAGCTTTCCGAGGCGGGTGACCACTCGTCGTGCAGCCCGGCCGCCCGGATGGCGCCGCGGGCCTTGGGGCCGCGGGCAACGATGTACGCGTGGCCCAGCACCGAGCGGAGCGGCTCGGCCAGGCCCCAGCCCTCAGCGGCCTCCAGCCAGCCGCGCATGCCGATGCCGGTGTTGGCCATCACCACGTCCGGCGGGCGCTCCAGGCACGCCCTCGTGGCCGCGCGCAGCTCGGTGTCGTCGGCCAGCGGCACGATCCGCAGCGCGGGGGCGAGCACGACGCGCGCGCCGCGCCGTTCCAGCAGGGCGGCCAACTCGTCGCGGCGCCGGTCCGCGGTCACCCCGACCGTGAAGCCGGAGAGCTCCTCGGACATCAGCCGCCGCTCACTTCGACCATGCCGTCCCGCACCCGCACCGCAAAGGTGCGTACCGCCACGCCGGCCACGTCCAGGCATTCGCCGGTGCGCAGGTCGTACACCTCTTTGTGGAGCGGGGACGCGACCGTCGGCGCGTCGCCGCGGCTGCCGACGATGCCCCGCGACATCACGTTCGCGCCGGCGATCGGGTCGCGGTTTTCGATGGCGAAGAGCTCGCCGTCGAACGTGCGGAAGATGGCGACCTGCTCACCCCCGACCAGCGCGGCCACACCCCGCTCTGGTTCTACCCGCTGCTGCGGGCAGATCACTTCCCAGCGCGCCGTCAGAGTGTCCGTCATTGGCGTACTCCCATCGTCGGTAGACCGAGCACCACAGGTCGGCGCTCGCCCAGTGCCGGTACCGGCTGGCCCCGCTCCACCTCGAACGTGATGGTGGGGTCGGGGGTGTCCGGCGCGTTTACGAAGGAGGTGAACCGGCGCACGCGCTCCGGGTCGTCGACGGTGGCCCGCCACTCGTCCTCGTACTTGTCGACGTGGCGCGCCATCGCCTCGTCGAGGTCGGCGCAGATGCCGAGCGAGTCGTCGACGATGACCGCGCGCAGGTGGTCGAGGCCGCCTTCCATCGCCTCGATCCACGCGGCGGTGCGTTGGAGCCGGTCGGCCGTGCGGATGTAGAACATGAGGAACCTGTCGACGTACCGCACGAGGTCCTCGGTGGACAGATCGCTGGCGAAGAGGTCGGCGTGGCGCGGGCGGAAGCCGCCGTTGCCGCCGACGTAGAGGTTCCACCCGTTGTCGGTGGCGATGATGCCGAAGTCTTTGCTCCGCGCCTCGGCGCACTCGCGGGCACACCCGGAGACCGCCGACTTGATTTTGTGTGGCGCGCGCAGCCCGCGGTAGCGCAGCTCCAGCGCGACTGCGAGCCCGACCGAGTCCTGCACCCCGTAGCGGCACCAGGTGGAGCCGACGCAGGACTTGACCGTGCGCAGTGCCTTGCCGTACGCGTGGCCGGACTCGAAACCGGCGTCGACGAGCCGGCGCCAGATCTGCGGCAGCTGCTCCACGCGCGCGCCGAACAGGTCGATCCGCTGGCCACCGGTGATCTTCGTGTACAGGTTGAAGTCGCGGGCCACCTCGCCGATCACGATGAGCTTTTCCGGGGTGATCTCGCCGCCGGGTATGCGTGGCACCACCGAGTACGTGCCGTCGCGCTGGATGTTGGCCAGGAAGTGGTCGTTGGTGTCCTGGAGCGCGGCCTGCTCGCCGTCCAGCACGTACCCGTTGCCGAGCGAGGCGAGGATCGAGGCCACCGCCGGCTTGCAGATGTCGCAACCGCGCCCGCGCCCGTGCTCGGTCACGAGCTGCGAGAACGTGCGGATGCCGCGCACTCGGACGATCTCGAAGAGCTCTTGCCGGCTGTGTTCGAAGTGCTCGCACAGCGCCTTGGACAGCTGCACCCCGGAGACGGCCAGCAGCTGCTTGAGCATCGGCACGCAGGAGCCGCAGCTGGTGCCGGCGCGGGTGCACGCCTTGATGGCCGGCACGTCGGTGCAGCCCTCGTGGATCACGCCGACGATCTGGTCCTTGGTCACCGCGTTGCACGAGCAGACCTGCGCCCCGCCCGGCAGCGCGGCGATGCCCGCACCGGTGCCGGCGCCGTCGGACTCGGGGGCCAGCAGCGCCAGCGGCGGACCGGGCAACGGCCCCCCGACGCTTGCCCGGAGCGTCGGGTATGCCGTCGCGTCACCGACGAGCACGCCGCCGAGCAGCGTCTTCGCGTCGTCGGAGAGCACCAGCTTCGCGTACACGCGGGTGGCCGGGTCGGTGAACGTGACGTCGAGGCAGCCCTCGGTCGTGCCGTGCGCGTCGCCGAACGAGGCCACGTCGACGCCGAGCAGCTTGAGCTTGGTGGACAGGTCCGCGCCGGGGAACGTCGCCTCGCCGCCGAGCAGCCGGTCGGCCACCACCTCGGCCATGGCGTATCCGGGTGCGACGAGCCCGTAGCAGCGCCCCTCGACGGCCGCGCACTCGCCGACCGCCCAGATGCGCTCGTCGGAGGTGCGGCAGGCGGGGTCGACCAGGATGCCGCCGCGCTCGCCCACGTCGAGCCCGGCGGCACGGGCGACGTCGTCGCGCGGCCGGATGCCGGCGGCGACCACCACGATGTCGGCCTGGATCCAGGAACCGTCGGAGAGCGTGAGGCCGTGCACGCCGTCGCCGTCGGTGCGCGGGCGGATCGCGGTCGTCCCGGTGCCGGTGTGCACCTTGACGTCGAGCTCCTCGACGTAGCGCCGCAGCATCGCGCCGCCGGCCTCGTCGACCTGCACCGGCATCAGCCGCGGCGCGAACTCCACCACGTGGGTGGAGAGCCCGAGCAGCCGCAGCGCGTTGGCCGCCTCCAGCCCGAGCAGGCCACCGCCGATCACGGCGCCGGTGCGGCGGCCCTTGGCGTGGTCGCGGATCGCCTCGAGGTCGTCCAGCGTGCGGTAGACGAAGACCCCACGCAGGTCGGTGCCGTCGACCGGCGGCACGAACGGGTACGAGCCGGTGGCGAAGACGAGCGCGTCGTACGGGTACTCCCCGCCGCCGGTGAACGCCACCCGCCGCGCGCGGTCGATCCGCGTGACCGGCTCGCCGAGCCGCAGGTCGACGCCGTCGTCGGCGGTGTGCAGGCTCAGCTCCTCGGCCGATACCCCGTCGAAGAACGCGGAGAGCCGCACCCGGTCGTATGCCGCGCGGCCCTCTTCGGCCAGTACGGTGACCCGCCACTCGCCCGCCGTGTCCCGGGAGCGCAGCGCCTCGACGAAGCGCTGGCCCACCATGCCGTTGCCGACGACCACGAGCTGTTTCATGCGGCGACCTCCGACGAGTCCACAGTGGAGAGCCAGTCGACGATGCCTTCGACCGCGTCGCGGCAGGTGCCGCAGCCGGTCGTGGCCCTGGTCGCGGCGACCACGTCGTCGACGGACCGGGCACCCGCGCGCCAGCAGCGCACGAGTGCCCCCTTGCTGACGGTGTTGCACTGGCAGACCGTGGCGGCGTCGGGCATCAGTGCCGGCGACTCCGCCTGCGTCGCGGCCGGCACCCCGATTGCGCGGCCGAGGAGCAGCGCCCGCCGGTCGACGGGGACCGGCGCCCCGCGGTCGAAGAGCTGGATCACCGCGCCGACCGACGGGTTGTCACCGAGCAGGATGGCACCGGTGAGCCGCTCGTCGACGATCGTCAGCTTCGCGTAGGTGCCGCGGGCCGGGTCGGCGAAGCTCAGCTCCTCGGCGCCTTCGGCCGGCATCGACGTGCCCATCGCGGCGAGGTCGATGCCCGCGGCCTTGAGCCGGGTCACCACCGGAAGCGGCCGGTACCTCGCGAGCGGGTCTTCGCCGCCGAGCACCCGGGCGACGATCCGGGCTTGCTCCCACGCCGGCGCGACAAGACCGCTCACCACGCCCTCGTGCTGCGCGCAGTCGCCGATCGCGGAGATGTGCGGGTCGCTGGTGCGCATGTGGTCGTCGACCACGACGCCCCGCTCGACGGCGAGGCCGGTCTCGGCGGCCAGCGCCGTCTCGGGCCGCACGCCACAGGCCACCACGAGCAGGTCGGCGCGGAGCTCGCGCCCGTCGGCCAGGCCGAGCGTCACGCCGTCGGCGTCGGCGGCCACCGAGGCGGCCATCGCGTCGAGGTGTGCGGTGATGCCGATGCCGGCCAGCGTGCGCACGAGCACCGCGCTGGCGCCGGGGTCGAGCTGGCGCTCCATGAGGTGGCCGACCGCGTGCACGACCTCGGTGGCGATGCCCCGGGCGGCGAGCCCGCGCGCGGCCTCCAGGCCGAGCAGACCCCCACCGAGTACGAGCGCGGTGCGCGCTCCGGAGGCGGTGGCGAGGATGCGCCGGCAGTCGTCGAGCGTGCGGAACACCGCGACCCGCTCGGGCAGGTGCTCGCGGTCGAGGCCGGACAGCGGCGGGATGAGCGCGCGGCTGCCGGTGGCGAGCACGAGGTGGTCGTACTCGATGCGGTCGCCGGCATCCGTCGTGATCATGCGCGCGCCGCGGTCGATCGCGGTGACGGTCACGCCCGGCCGCAGGTCGATGCCGTGCCCGGCGGCCTCGGTGATCTCCACGTCGCGCTCGCGAACCTTGCCGGCGAGCACGCTCGACAGCATGATCCGGTTGTACGCGCGGTGCGGCTCGGCACCGAGCACCGTGACCTTGATGTGGGGGCCGCGGTCACGCAGCTCCGCCGCGAGCCGGGAGCCGGCCATGCCGTATCCGATGATGACGACGTTCATGCTGCTCGTACCTTGACTGCGCACACCTTGAACTCCGGCATTCGAGACGTCGGGTCGAGGGCGTCGCTCGTCAGTGAGTTGGCCCGGGCAGCGCCGCCCCAGTGGAACGGCGCGAAAACGGTGTCCGGCCGGATCGTCTCGGTGAGGCGGGCGGGTGCCCGCATCTCACCGCGCCGGCTGGTGACCACGACCTCGTCGCCGGCCTCGATGCCGAGGCGGGCGGCCAGGTCGGGGTGTAGCTCCACGAACGCGTTGGGCGCGCTGCGGCGCAACGGCTCGATCCGCCGGGTCTGCGCGCCTGACTGGTACTGCGCGAGGACCCGGCCGGTAGTGAGGTAGAGCGGAAACTCCGCGTCGACCTCCTCGGCGACCGGCCGGTGCTCGACCGGCAGAAAGCGGGCCTGCCCGTCCGGCGTCGCGAAGGCGTCGAGGAAAAGCCGCGGCGTACCCGGCCGGTCCACCGATGGGCACGGCCAGAACACGCCGTCCTCGGCGTCGACCCGCTCCCACGTCACGCCTGCGTAGTCGGCCGTGCCCCCGGCAGAAGCACGCCGCAGCTCCTCGAACACGGCTCGCGGCTCGGTGGTGAACCGCGCGCCGGCGCCGAGCCGGGAGGCCAGCTCGGCGATCACCGCCAGATCCGTCCTCACATCTGGCGGCGGCTCGCGGAGGGCGTGGCGCCGCAGCACCCGGCCCTCCAGGTTGGTCATCGTGCCGTCCTCCTCGGCCCACTGTGCGGTCGGCAGCACCACGTCGGCGATCGCCGCGGTCTCGGAGAGCACGAAGTCGGCGACGACGAGCATGTCGAGGCTCTTGAGGCGCGCTTCGACGCGGCCGGCGCGGGGCGCGGAGACCACCGGGTTGGAGCCGAAGACCAGCAGGGCACGCATCTCGTCGCCGGTCAGCAGCTCGTACGCCGACGGGCCGGGGCCGGGCAGGTCGTCGGGGTCGACGCCCCACACTCCTGCCACGTGCGCGCGTGCCGCCGGGTCGTCGAGCTTGCGGTAGCCGGGAAGCTGGTCGGCCTTCTGGCCGTGCTCGCGCCCGCCCTGCCCGTTGCCCTGGCCGGTGAGGCAGCCGTAGCCGGACCCCGGCCGTCCGGGCAGGCCGAGCGCGAGCGCCAGATTGATGAACGCGGTGACCGTGTCGACGCCCTTGGCATGCTGCTCGGCGCCGCGCGCGGTCAGGATGATCGCCGTCTGCGCGGTGGCCAGCGCGCGGGCCGCCGCCTCCAGGTCGGACACGGGCACGCCGGTCATCCGCTCGACCCGGGCCGGCCAGTAGCTCGCCACCGTGCGCCGCACCTCGTCGAAGCCGCTGGTGCGGTCCTCGATGTACGCCTCGTCGACCCAGCCCTCGCCCAGCGCGATGTGCAGCAGCGCGTTGGCCAGCGCCAGGTCGGTGCCGGGCGTTGGCTGGATGTGGAGCGTGGCCTGCCGGGCGGTGGCCGTGGCCCGCGGGTCGACCACGATCAGCGTGCCGCCGCGCGCCTTCTGCTCGGTGAGGTAGCGCGCGAACGGCGGCATCGTCTCCGCGACGTTGGCACCGACGAGCAGCAGCGTGTCGGCCTGCCCGATGTCGGCGAGCGGAAAGGGCAGCCCCCGGTCGACGCCGAACGCCCGCATGCCCGCGGCGGCCGCCGACGACATGCAGAACCGGCCGTTGTAGTCGATGTTTTTCGTGCGGAGCGCCACCCGGGCGAACTTGCCCAGCGCGTACGCCTTCTCGTTGGTGAGGCCGCCGCCGCCGAAGACCGCCACCGCGTCCCGCCCGTGCGCCGCCTGGATCCGCCGGATGCCGGCGGTGATCCGGTCGAGCGCCTCGGCCCAGGTGGCCGGGCGCAGCTCGCCGCCGTCGCGGACCAGCGGCGTGGTGAGCCGGTCGGGGTGGTCGAGCAGCTCGGCCGCGGTCCAACCCTTCTGGCACAGACCGCCCCGGTTGGTGGGAAACTCGCGGGCCACGACCTCGACCGGACCCTCCGGCGCCGCCCGGAGGGTCATGCCGCACTGGAGCGCGCAGTAGGGACAGTGGGTGGCGACCTCCCGGGTCGCCACGAGACTCTCCACCGCGCCTGCCATGCCGCAAAGCGTGCCCAGGGGCGGTTTCGCGGCCGGGTCCCGATTGTTTCGGGCCTGCTAAGAGGCGTTCACCGCAACCCTTGGAAGAGGGACAGGTCGCGGAGAGTGAGCGCGCGGCCTGTTTGCCCAGCATATGACGAGGTGGCCGGTCCGGATGGCGGCCGGTCATACCGGGAGTAAGCTCTGGCGCATGACCAAAAAGGTGACCCTGTCGTTCCCCGACGACACGATCGAAGAGGCACGGCGGTTCGCCGAGCGCGACGGCCTGACGCTGTCCGCCTGGATGGACCAGGCCGCGAGGGAAAAGGCGCTGCGCGAGGTGTTCGCCGCGCACGCCGCCGCGGTGCAGCGCGCCGGCTTCGACCTGGAGGCCGCGGCGCTGGCCGACGAGCGCGAGGTGGCGATGGTGGACGCAGCGATCTTCCGTGCTGCGTAGGGGCGAGGTCTGGCGCGTCGAGGGCGCCCGCGAGCGGCTGGGCCTGGTGATCAGCTCAGACGTCTACAACAGCACGGACGTGCCGATCGTCCTCGTCGCCGAGGTGGTCGAAGAGGAGCTGCTGCGCGACTCCCCACTCGCCGTCTCCATGGGCCAGTACGTGGTGATGCCCGACCGGCTCTCCTCGCCCATGAAGAAGTGGTTTACCGAGTGCGTCGACTACGCCGACACCGACACCATGCAGCGGGTGTCGAGAGCGCTCCGCATCATCCAAGACCTGTAGAAGATCGAGACAATCCGAGCTACCGCGACGTCCGCGGTGGTGGGGGAAATAAGAAGTTCGGGCCGCCCCCGGTGCGGGAGCGGCCCGAGACTCGCGTGCGGTCAGATGGAGGCGTGGGCCAGGCTCGGCACCTGGGTGATCAGGACGCGGCGGCGCAGGTAGCACCACCAGGTGACGGCGAGGCAGGTGCCGTACATCACGCCGAACCAGGTGAAGGCGGTCGAGACGCCGCCGGTCGCGTTGTACGAGTCGGCTATCGCCCGGGGCAGGTAGAAGCCGCCGATCGCGCCGATCGCGCCGGCGATGCCGAGCGTCGCGGCCGACTCGCGCTTGGCGGTCGCGAGATCGGGTGACTTCGCCGCGAAGATCGCCGGGATCATCCGGTACGTCGAGCCGTTGCCGGCGCCGGCGGCCGTGAAGAGCAGCCAGAACGAGGCGAGGAACAGCCCCATGTTCTTGGCGCCGGCCGCGCTGACCACGCCGTACGAACCCAGAGCCATGAGCGTGAAGCAGGCCGCGGTGACCCGGGCCCCGCCGACCCGGTCGGAGAGCCAGCCGCCGAACGGCCGGGCCAGCGAGCCGATCAGCGGGCCGGTGAAGGCCAGCGTGATTGTCGCCGCGCCCCAGCGTGCGGTCGGCGCGTCCGGAAACTGGAGCTTGAGCACCAGCGGGAACGCCGCCGAGTAGCCGAGGAACGAGCCGAACGTGCCGATGTAGAGGAAGGACATGACCCAGGTGTGCGGCCGCTTGACGGTGGCGAACTGGGCCCGGAAGGGCGTTTTGGCCACCGCCAGGTTGTTCATGAAGAAGTAGGCGCCGACGGCCGCCGCCAGCACCAGCGGCACCCACATCAGGCCGCCGTAGACGAGGCCGGCCGCGATCACCACGGGGACGAACAGCTGCATCGTGCTGATGCCGATGTTGCCGCCGGCGGCGTTGAGGCCAAGCGCGGCACCCTTCTTCCGCTCGGGGTAGAAGAACGAGATGTTCGTCATGGAGGAGGCGAAGTTGCCGCCGCCGAAGCCGGCCGCGGCGGCGCAGGCCAGCACCACCCAGTACGACGGCTTGGCGGTCACCGCGTAGGTGAGGCCGGCCAGCGGGATGAGCAGCAGCAGCGCGCTGATGATGGTCCAGGTGCGCCCGCCGAACCGGGTGACCGCGAACGTGTAGGGGATGCGCATCAGCGCGCCGATGAGGTTGGGCAGCGCGACCAGCCAGAAGCGCTGGTCCACGGAGTAGGGGAACTGGGCCTGCGGGAGCGCTACGACCACGACGCTCCAGATGGTCCAGACGGAGAAGCCGAGGTGCTCCGCGAAGATCGAGAACACCAGGTTGCGCCGGGCTACCCGGCGGCCCGTGGTGGCCCAGAACTCCTCGTTCTCCGGCTCCCAGTGGGTGAGCCACCGGCCCTTACCGGCGGGGGCGGCCGCGGCGGCGGCCACGGTGGGGGTCAGTGTCGTACTCATGGCGGGCAAGTTACGGAGGAGACTTTGCCGCGTGATTCCGTTCGACGTACCCGGGCGGTAAACCGAGCCGCACCACGACGGCGCCGGAGGTTGTGAGGAGCCGGACCCGTTTTGCGTCCCGGGGTGGCGACCGGGTATCGTTGCCTGCTGTTGTGCTAATGCCGGACGCGCTGCCGAAGAGCGGCGTCCTCGGCGTGCGCCCCCAGACCGACGACGAGACAAGGTAAACCTGTGCGTACGTACAGCCCGAAGCCGGGTGAGATCGAGCGTCAGTGGCACGTCATCGACGCCTCTGACGTCGTGCTGGGCCGTCTGGCGACCCACGCCGCCACGCTGCTGCGCGGCAAGCACAAGCCGACCTTCGCGCCGCACGTCGACACCGGTGACTTCGTGGTGATCGTCAACGCCGGCAAGGTCGCGCTTACCGGTAACAAGCGGCAGACCAAGATCGCCTACCGGCACTCCGGTTACCCGGGCGGTCTCAAGCAGGTCAACTACGAAGAGCTGCTGAGCAAGCGGCCCGACCGGGCGATCGAGCTGGCCGTCAGGGGCATGCTCCCGCACAATCGTCTGGGCCGAAAGCTGATCAAGAAGCTCAAGGTCTACGCCGGCGCCGAGCACCCGCACGCCGCCCAGAAGCCGGTGCCGTTCGAGATCAAGCAGATCGCGCAGTGAGCGCGGACGAAGGAAGCAGCATGACCGACACCATCGTCCCGACTCCGGCGCCGCCGGTCGTCGAGACCGCCCCGGCGCCCGCGGTCGTTCGCGTGCCCCGTGGTGACCGTCCCATCCAGACCGTGGGTCGCCGCAAGGAGGCCATCGTCCGGGTGCGCATCGTGCCCGGCACCGGCAAGATCACTTGCAACGGTCGCGAGCTCGAAGACTACTTCCCCAGCAAGGTGCACCAGCAGCTCATCAAGGAGCCGCTGGTGACCGCCGAAAAGCTCGAGGCCTTCGACGTGATCGCCAACCTGCGCGGTGGCGGCATCACCGGCCAGGCCGGCGCGCTGCGGCTGGGCATCGCCCGCGCGCTCTGCGCCAACGACCTCGACGACCGCCCGGCGCTGAAGAAGGCCGGCTTCCTCACCCGTGACGCCCGCGTCAAGGAGAGCAAGAAGTACGGTCTGAAGAAGGCCCGCAAGGCTCCTCAGTACTCCAAGCGCTGACGCGTTTTGTACTGCTGAAAGACGGCCGGGCCGCCCTGTGACACAGTGGGGCGGCGCCGGCCGCTTCTGTTGCTCGGCTGCGAGGAAGTAGGGGTCATGGCTCGTCTCTTCGGCACTGATGGCGTACGGGGCCGGGCCAACGCCGACCTCACGCCCGAGCTCGCGATGGCGGTGGCGGTCGCCGCGGCCCGCACGCTCGCCGAGTCCGACCGCAGCCACCCGCCGCTCGCGGTCGTCGGCCGCGACCCGCGGGCGAGCGGCGAGATGCTCGAAGCGGCGGTCGTGGCCGGCCTGGCCAGCGCCGGCGCCAACGTGGTGCGGGTGGGTGTGCTGCCGACGCCCGGCGTGGCCTTCCTGGTGGGCGAGGCAAAGGCCGACCTCGGCGTGATGCTCTCCGCCTCGCACAACCCGATGCCCGACAACGGCATCAAGCTCTTCGCGGCCGGCGGGCACAAGCTTCCCGACGAGGTCGAGCACAAGATCGAGGCGGCGATCGAGGCGGGTGCGTCGTTCGTCCGCCCCACCGGCGGCGGCGTCGGCCGGGTGCACGACCTGCTCGACGGTGCCGAGCACTACGTGCAGCACCTCGTCGGCACCGTGCCGCACCGGCTCGACGGGCTGCGGGTCGTGGTCGACTGCGCCAACGGCGCGGCCTCCGACGTCGCACCCCTGGCCTACCGCGAGGCCGGCGCCGAGGTGATCGCCATCCACGCCGAGCCCGACGGCCTCAACATCAACGAGGGCTGCGGCTCCACCCATCTCGAGCCGGTCAAGGCCGCGGTGCTCGAGCACGGCGCGCACCTGGGCATCGCGCACGACGGCGACGCCGACCGCTGCCTGGCCGTCACCGCCGACGGCACCGAGGTCGACGGCGACGAGATCATGGCGATCCTCGCCCTGGCCATGCGGGAGGGCGGCGCGCTGACCGCGGACACGCTCGTCGCCACCGTGATGAGCAACCTCGGCCTGCGCCTGGCGATGTCGCGCGAGGGCATCCGCCTGATCGAGACCAAGGTCGGCGACCGGTACGTGCTGGAGGAGCTGCGCGGCGCGGCCCTTGCGCTCGGCGGCGAGCAGAGCGGGCACATCGTGATGCCGGCCTACGCCACCACCGGCGACGGCGTCCTCACCGGCCTGCACCTCATGTCCCGGATGGCCGCCACCGGCCGGTCGCTCGCCGACCTCGCCTCGGTGGTCACCAAGCTGCCCCAGGTGCTCGTCAACGTGCCGGTCGGCGACCGCGCGGCCGGTGCCACCGCCGCGCCCGTGCTGGCCGCGACGGCCGACGCGGAGGCGGAGCTGGGCGAGACCGGGCGGGTGCTGCTGCGCCCCTCCGGCACCGAGCCGCTGGTGCGGGTCATGGTCGAGGCGGCCACGGTGGAGACGGCCCGCTCGGTCGCCGAGCGCATCGCGGCGGTCGTGCGGTCGGTCAGCCCGGCCTGAGTCGCTACGCCCCGCGGTCTGCCCGCCCCGGCCTCACGCCCGCAGGCGCCGGGCGGCCTCGTCGATGACTTCCGGGCGCTTGCAGAACGCGAAGCGGACCAGCCGCTTGCCCGCCTCCGGGTCGTCGTAGAAGACCTGGGTCGGCACCGCCACCACGCCGCAGCGCTCGGGCAGTGAGCGGCAGAAGTCCATGCCGTCGGTGCCGCCCAGCGGGGTGATGTCGGCGGTCACGAAGTAGGTGCCCTCCGACGGCAGCACACCGAAGCCGGCGTCGGTCAGCCCGGCCACGAGCTGGTCGCGCCGCGCCTCCAGCCCGGCGCGGAACCCTTCGTAGTAGCTGTCCGGCAGGCCGAGCGCCACCGCCACGGCGGGCTGGAAGGGCGCGCCGTTGACGTACGTCAGGAACTGCTTTACCCGCATGACGGCGGTGACCAGCTCGGCCGGGCCGCTCGCCCAGCCGATCTTCCAGCCGGTGCAGGAGAACGTCTTGCCGGCCGAGGAGATGCGCAGGGTGCGCTCACGCATGCCGGGCAGCGTGGCGAGCGGGATGTGCGCCTCGGCGGCGTCGGAGAAGACCAGGTGCTCGTACACCTCGTCGGTCACCGCGTACGCCCCGTGCTCTTGGCACAGCTCGGCGATCTGGGCGAGCTCGCCGCGCGTGAAGACCTTGCCGGTCGGGTTGTGCGGGGAGTTGAGCAGCACCAGCCGGGTACGCGGGCCGAACGCCGCGCGCAGCTCGTCGGGGTCGAACGCGTACCGCCCGCCGGCCGACGGGCGGAGCGTGACCGGCCGCCGCACCGCGCCGGCGAGCGCGATCGAGGCCGCGTACGAGTCGTAGTAGGGCTCGAAGCACACCACCTCGTCGCCCGGCTCGCAGAGCCCCAGGATCGCCGCCGCTACCGCCTCGGTCGCGCCGGCGGTGACCAGCACCTCGCCGTCCGGGTTGTACTCCAGACCCCAGAACCGCCGCTGGTGCTGAGCCACGGCCGCGCGGAGCGCGGGGACGCCGGGGCCGGGCGGGTACTGGTTGTGCCCGGTGCGCAGCGCCTCGGCGGCCGCCTCCAGCATCTCGGCCGGCCCGTCGGTGTCCGGGAAGCCCTGGCCCAGGTTGACCGCGCCGGTGCGCACCGCCAGCGCCGACATCTCCGCGAAGATCGTGGTGCCGAACGGCCGCATCCGCCGCACGCCGGGATCGCTGTCGATGGTGGTCACGCGGCCAGCCTAATCCGGCGCGGGCCGATGCCGGCCGCGGTCCGGCGGGCCGTCCGCCACGCCGCGTGCGACCCGCGACCATCGGGGCGGCGTGACCTCGGCCCGCACGCGGAAAGCCCCTATCAAAGATTTGAGCTACCGCCGGAGGCAAAGGTGGAACCGTGACCAGCGGCGGACGGGTGAGGCTGCGGGAGCAGCGGTCTGGACCACGGCGGACGTCGCGGCAGCTCAAGGTTGTCAGAGGATCAGCTTGGTGCACGTGGCGGTGGCGAAGGTGCCGCTGGCCTTCTTCTTGGCGACCTCTTCACCGTCGATCGTGATGCGGCACTCGATGGCGCCCTTGCCGCCGCCGCTGCGGATGGCGGTCACCGTGACCAGCGCGGCGTCCTCCGACAGCGTCAGCTCCTTGCGCCAGGGCAGGTCGGTGTCGCTGGCCCGCTCGGGTGTGACGCCGTCGTCCTTGAGAAAGACGATGCTCACCGGGCCGTCGCCGGTGACCTCGTACACCACCTTGGCGCCGCTGCCGTAGCCGCCGTCTTTGCTCGGCGAGGGCTCGGCTTCCGGCGTCGTCTGCTCCGCCCGTGGCGTCTGCGGGTCGCGGGTGTTGTCTCCCGCGGTGGTGCCGGGGTCGGGGGTCCTTCCCAGCAGCGCACACGTCGTCACGGTGCCGCCGGCCAGCAGCACGGCCAGCACGATCACCACCGCGAGCAGTGGCCGGTTGGACCGGCGCGGTGGGGTGGGTGGGCCGAGGTACGTCGGGTAGGGCGAGGTGGGCGGGGACGAGGTCGGCGGGGGCGGCACCGGCTGCGTCGGGTAGGCGCCCGGCTGCTGCTCGTAGGGCGGCGGCGGGTAGGTCATCGAGCGTTATCCCCCCGGATAGAGACTGCGGCGAGTCACGGTGTTCCACGATCGCCCCGCGGGGCAAGTCCGGTGTCCGATTCTTCCCCGGATTGCCGCAAACGCTCATGTCGGATGAGCGATAGGGGGCCTTTCGAGCAAGCGTCGTGAGCGAAAGTGGGTTACGCTGCGGGCCATGTGTGGAATCGTGGGCTACGTCGGCGCGCGGCCGGCGCTGGGCATCGTGCTGGACGGTCTGCGCCGGTTGGAATACCGCGGGTATGACTCGGCGGGCGTCGCCGTGGTGGTCGGTGACCGCCTGCTGACCGAAAAGCGCGCCGGCAAGCTGGCCAATCTGGAAAAGATCCTGGTCGACGCGCCCACCGCCGGCATGAGCGACGGCGCAACGGCGATCGGCCACACCCGCTGGGCCACCCATGGCGGCCCGACCGACCGCAATGCTCACCCACACATGTCCCGCGACGGCCGGGTGGCCGTGATCCACAACGGCATCATCGAAAACTTCGCCAAGCTCCGCGCCGAGCTGGAGGCAGACGGCGTCGAGTTCGCCAGCGACACCGACACCGAGTGCGCCGCCCACCTGCTCGCCGCCGAGCTGGCCGACCAGGGCGTGCCGAGCGCCGAGGGGCTGGCGGCCGCGATGCGCCGGGTGTGCCAGCGGCTGGAGGGCGCGTTCACGCTGCTCGCGGTCGACTCGGCCGTGCCCGGCGCGGTGGTCGGCGCCCGGCGCAATTCGCCGCTGGTGGTGGGCCGCGGTGCGGGGGAAAATTACCTGGCCAGCGACGTGTCCGCGTTTATCGAGCACACCCGTGACGCGGTCGAGCTGGGGCAAGACCAGGTCGTGCTCATCACCCCCGAGGGCATCGAGATCACCAGCTTCGACGGCCAGCCCGCCACCGGCAAGGACTTCCACATCGACTGGGATGCCTCTGCCGCGGAAAAGGGCGGCTACGACTACTTCATGCTCAAGGAGATCGCCGAGCAGCCGCAGGCGGTCGCCGACACGCTCATCGGCCGGCTGCGCGAAAACGGCGAGATCATCCTCGACGAGGTGCGCCTCACCGACCAGGATCTGCGCGACGTCGACAAGATCTTCATCGTCTCCTGCGGCACGTCGTACCACGCCGGCCTCGTCGCCAAGTACGCGATCGAGCACTGGACCCGCATCCCCTGCGAGGTCGAGCTGGCCAGCGAGTTCCGCTACCGCGACCCCGTGCTCGACCGGTCGACGCTGGTGGTGGCGATCAGCCAGTCCGGCGAGACCATGGACACGCTGATGGCGCTGCGGCACGCCAAGGAGCAAAAGGCGCGCGTGCTCGCGATCTGCAATACCAACGGCTCCACGATCCCGCGCGAGTCCGACGCCGTGCTCTACACGCACGCCGGGCCGGAGATCGCGGTCGCCTCGACGAAGGCGTTCCTCACCCAGCTCGTCGCCTGCTACCTCGTCGGGCTCCACCTGGCCCAGGTGCGCGGCATCAAGTACGCCGACGAGGTCGCCGCGGTCGTCGCCCAGCTACAGGAGATGCCGGGCAAGGTGCAGGAGGTCCTCGCCACGATGGAGCCGGTGCGCGAGCTGGCCCGTTCGCTCGCCGAGGCCAAGAGCGTGCTGTTCATCGGCCGCCACGTGGGCTACCCGGTGGCGCTGGAGGGCGCGCTCAAGCTCAAGGAGCTGGCGTACATGCACGCCGAGGGCTTCGCGGCCGGCGAGCTCAAGCACGGTCCGATCGCGCTGATCGACGAGGGCTGCCCGGTGGTGTGCGTGGTGCCCTCGCCGGCCGGCCGCGGCGTGCTGCACGACAAGATCGTCTCCAACATCCAGGAGGTGCGCGCCCGCGGCGCCCGCACGATCGTGATCGCCGAGGAGGGCGACGAGGCCGTCGTGCCCTATGCCGACCACCTCGTCCGGGTGCCCCGCACGCCGACGCTCCTCGCTCCGCTGGTGACCACCGTGCCGCTCCAGGTGCTCGCCTGCGAGATCGCCGCCGCCCGCGGCCACGATGTCGACCAGCCGCGCAACCTGGCCAAGTCCGTCACTGTGGAGTGAGCCGCCGCCGATAGGGTCTAACCCGTGATCGTGGCTGTCGGCATCGACGTCGTCCTCGTAGAACGGTTCACCAGGGCGCTCGCCCGCACACCGCTGCTGTCCGACCGGCTCTTCACCGAGTCCGAGCGGTTCACGGCGTCGGGCAACCCGCGCTCGCCCGAGTCGCTCGCCGCCCGCTTCGCGGCCAAGGAGGCGGTGGCGAAGGCGCTGGGCGCGCCGGTGGGGCTGCGCTGGCACGACTGCGAGATCGTCACCGACCCCGACGGCCGGCCGTGGCTGACCGTCTCCGGCACGGTCAAGGCCGTGGCCACCGACCGGGGGATCACCCGCTGGCATCTGTCGTTGTCGCACGACGGGGGCATCGCATCCGCCATGGTGGTAGCGGAGCGGTTGGCGGAAGAGGTGGCGACCCCATGAGGCGTGCCTGGCGGGTCAGCGACGTGCGCGCGGCCGAGGAAGCGCTGATGCGCACCGTGCCGGAGGGCTCGCTCATGCAGCGCGCCGCCGCCGGCCTGGCCCGCCGGTGCGCGCTCCTGCTCGCCGAGCGGGGCGGCGTGTACGGCTCCCGCGTCCTGCTGCTCGTCGGCGCCGGCAACAACGGCGGCGACGCCCTCTACGCCGGCGCCTTCCTGGCCCGCCGCGGAGTGGCGGTCTCGGTGCTGCTGCTGGCGCCCGAGCGGGTGCACGAGGGCGGCCTCGCCGCGCTCCGGGCCGCCGGCGGCCAGGTGGTCGACGCGGTGCCGCGCGAGGTCGACCTCGCCGTCGACGGCATCGTGGGGCTGGGCGGGTCGGGTGGCCTGCGCCCGGCCGCCGAGGCCGCGGTGCGCCTGCTCACCGCGCGGCGTACGACGATCGTGGCGGTCGACATCCCCAGCGGCGTCGACGTCGACAGCGGCGGGCTGAGCGGGCCGGCGGTGCGGGCCGACGTGACCGTCACGTTCGGCTGCCTCAAGCCGGCGCTGGTGGTGGGGCCGGCCGCGCCGTGCGCCGGCGAGGTCGAGCTCGTCGACATCGGCCTCGGGCCCTGGCTGCGGGCGGACGCGGCGCTGGCCGTGGCCGAGTGGCCGGACATCGAGGAGTGGTGGCCGCGCCTGGACGCCGCCTCGGAGAAGTACACGCGGGGCGTCGTGGGCATCGCGACCGGCTCGGCGACATATCCGGGCGCGGCTGTCCTCTCCGTCGGCGGCGCGCTGGCCGGCCCGGCGGGCATGGTCCGGTACGCCGGCGGCGCCGCGGGCCACGTGCTTCGCCACCACCCTTCCGTGATCGCCACCAAGCGGGTGGCCGACGCCGGGCGGGTGCAGGCGTGGGTGTGCGGCTCGGGCCTCGGCACCGACGAGTCGGCTGCCACCGAGCTACGTACCGTGCTGGCGACCTCGCTGCCGGTCGTGCTCGACGCCGACGCGCTGACGCTGCTCGTCGACGGCTCGATGGCCGACCAGCTGCGCGGCCGCGACGCGCCGATCGTGGTCACCCCGCACGACCGTGAGTTCGCCCGGCTGGCCGGGGGAGAGCCCGGCGACGACCGCGTGGGCGCCGCGCTCCGCCTGGCCTCGTGGATGAACGCGGTCGTGCTGCTCAAGGGCGACCGCACGGTCGTCGCCACGCCGGCCGGCCACGCGTGGGCCAACCCGACCGGCACGCCGGCACTGGCCACCGGCGGCACCGGCGATGTGCTGGCCGGGCTGCTCGGCTCGCTGCTGGCCGCCCGGGTGTCACCGGAGCGGGCGGCGGTCGCAGCCTCCTACCTGCACGGGTTGGCCGGACGGGAGGCCGCCCGGCGCGGCCCGGTGACCGCGCCGGACGTGGCCACCGCGCTCCGCGACGTGGTGCCCGCCTCGTTCTGAAAGCGCTACTTGGGCAGTGCGTACTCGGCGATCTCCCCGAAGTCGAGGAACACGCAGGTCTCGCTGCCCACCACCTCGGCGTCGTGTCCGGGCGGGATCGCCGCGACCTCACCCGGCGTCAGCTCCCGCTCGGTGCCGTCGCCCATGGTGACCCGCATGCGGCCCTCGAGGCAGTAGCCGAGGTGCGACACCTGACACAGGTCACCGCCCACGATCGGCTTGACGTTGCGGGACCACCGCCAGCCCGGCTCGAAGTGGCCTCTGGCTACCGTCCGGCCGCCGACGGTTACGAAGTCGGCCCAGCCCTGGCCTTCGAATGTGCGGGTCTCGTCCGCCTTGTCGAAGGTCTTGATCTCGATGTTGCTCATGACTCCCCCTAACCCCGAAGCCTCCCCAGCCCGGTATCCCCCCTCGAAAAGTCCGTCAGCTGGTCGGCATGGGCTCGGCGTGGCCCAGTTGCACCATCATCGTCATGACGTCGTAGAACATCTCGCCCGAGACGATCTTGCCGTCGCTGTCGTAGTGGAACACTTCGCAGAACGGCACGTCGATCCGGCGCCCGGTGGCCGGCAGCGGCCCCATCGGCCCGTCGTTGGTGCCCTGCGCGCGGAAGAGGCAGACCGTGTAGTCGCCACCGTCGATGAACCGGTGGTCGACGCTCCGCCCGTCGGAAAACCCGGCGGCCCACTCTTTCATCCAGTCGACCAACTCGACCGGGCCCTTCACCGACTCGCCGCGCGGATGGTCGGTGTAGATCGCGTCCTCCCGCATCGGCCCGGCCGCGGCCGCCCAGTCCCGGTTGTTGAAGGCCTCCATCGTCGCGCGGTGGGTTTCGACATTGCTTCCCATAGCGCCCCCCTTCGTGCCTGCGACGCGTGTGGTCCACGTCACATTGCTCGAACGTAGCCCCTGGTCAAGCGCGCATGTCAAGGCTCAGTGACCGGGTGACTACGGACGGGTGGACTCCGAGGACGGACGGCGGGCGCTGGGTGGTCGGATGGTCGAGGCCTCGGTCTCCTTGGCCAGATAGTGCGGCCGCCGCTTGGCCTCGTAGTAGAGGCGGCCGATGTACTCGCCGATGATCCCGAGGATCGTCATCTGGATGCCGCCCAGCCCGATGACGCTGACGATGATCGTGGTGTAACCGGGCATGTCGATGCCGCGCGCGACCGCACTGATCACGACCCATGTCATGTACGCCACGGCCAGCACCGTCAGCGCCATGCCGGCGTAGATCGCCAGGCGCAGCGGCCGGTTGTTGAACGACAGCAGCCCGTCGAGCGCGTAGTTGAACAGCTTGCCGATGGTCCACTTGCTCTGGCCGCCCTGACGCGCCTCGTTCGTGTACGCGAACGCGACAGTGTTGAAGCCGATCCACGAGTAGAGGCCCTTGGAGAAGCGGTTGTACTCGGGCAGCGACAGGATCGCGTCGACCGCCCGCCGGGAGAGCAGCCGGAAGTCGCCCGCGCCGTCGGTCAGCTGCACGTCGACCAGGCGGTTGACCATCCGGTAGAAGGCACGCGAGGCGAACGAGCGGAAGAAGTGGTCACCCCGCCGGTCGCGGGTGGCGATCACCTGGTCGTAACCCTGCTCGAAGAGCTCGACCATGCGGGGCAGCAGGTGCGGCGGATGCTGGAGATCGGCATCCATGATCACGATGGCGTCGCCACTGGCCCGCTCGAGACCGGCCAACATGGCCGACTCCTTGCCGAAGTTTCGGCTCAAGGACGTGTACTTGACCGTTTCGTCCCGCGTGGCCAGCCCGCGGAGCGCCACGAGCGTGCCGTCGTCGCTGCCGTCATCGACGAAGACGATTTCGATCTCGGCGGGCAGCGCTTCGGTGGCGGCCTTGACCGCGGCGTGCAGCCGCTCGACGGACGCCTCCTCGTTGAAGCACGGCACCACAACGGACAGGCGCATGTACAGGATGTTACGTGCTGACGGGCCAGTAGGCTGATCCGCATGTGGCAGGCCGAAGTGCGCGTCGACCTGGACGCGATCCGCGACAACGTGGCCCTGTTGCGTGCCGGCACGACCGCCGAGGTCATGGTGGTGGTCAAGGCCGACGCGTACGGGCACGGCATGCTGCCGGTGGCTCGAGCGGCCCTCGAGTCGGGCGCGAGCTGGCTCGGCGTGTGCACGCTCGACGAGGCGCTCACCTTACGGCGCGCCGGCATCACCGCACCGGTGCTCGCCTGGCTGTTCGCGCCCGGGTTGCCCCTGCACGAAGGGGTCACCGCCGGAGTCGACCTCGGCGTCGGCGGCCTCGCCCAGCTCGGCGAGATGATCGACGCGGCACGCACGGCCGGCCGCCCCGCACGGGTACACCTGAAAATCGACACGGGCCTGGCGCGCGGCGGCGCGACACCGTCCGACTGGCCGGCGCTGGTCGAAGCCGCCGCGAAGGCCGAGGCCGACGGATCGATCGAGATCGTCGGGATCTGGAGCCACTTCGTGTACGCGGACGCGCCCGGCCACGAGACCATCGACCGCCAGCTCGACGTCTTCCGGGAGGGCGTGGCGACCGCCGAGCGCCTCGGCGTCGACGCCCCCTACAAGCACATCGCCAACTCGGCCGCCACCCTTACCCGCCCCGACGCCCACTTCGACCTGGTGCGGCCAGGCATCGCCGTCTACGGCCTCTCGCCGGTGATCGGAGAGCGCTACGGTCTGCGGCCGGCGATGACGGCGCGAGCCCGGGTCATGCTCACCAAGCGGGTGCCGGCGGGGCAGGGCGTGTCGTACGGCCACACGTACTTCACCGAGCGGGAGACCACCCTCGCCGTCGTGCCCCTCGGATACGCGGACGGCATCCCCCGCCACGCCTCCAACTCGGGCCCCATCGAGCTGGGCGGCAAGGTGCGGCGGATCGCCGGGCGGGTCTGCATGGACCAGGTGGTGCTCGACTGCGGCGACGACCCGGTCGCCGCCGGCGACGTGGCGACGCTATTCGGCAGCGGCGCGAACGGCGAGCCCACCGCCGACGACTGGGCCGAGGCCGTCGGCACGATCAACTACGAGATCGTGACGCGTTTCGGCGGGGTGCGGGTGCCGCGGATCTACGACGGAGCGGGCGCATGAGTCTTGCCAGTCGGTCGATGCGCAAACGGGCTGGGCTGCTCGGCGCCGTCGTGGGTATCGCGGCCGTCGGCGTGGCGGCCGGTGTGGTGGCCGAGCGCGCCCTGGTACGCCGCTCCAAGCGCGCGCCCGACGACCCGTACGCCAACGAGGACTTCGGTCGCCTCGCATACGACGAGGCACTCACCGTCACCACCGCGGACGGCACCGACCTCTACGTGGAGATCGTCGAGCCCACCGACGGCGTCGAGCTCGACGCCGACTTCGTCGCGGACGTGACCGGCGCGATGACCTCGCTGGAGCCGACCCTCGTCTTCGTGCACGGCTTCTGCCTCGACATGGGCACGTTCCACTTCCAGCGCAAGGAGCTGACCCGCCGCGGCGACTACCGGATGGTCTTCTACGACCAGCCCGGACACGGCCACTCCGGCAAGCTGGAGTCCGGCGAGTACGAGCTGCCCGCGCTCGGCGAGGCCCTCAAGGCCGTGCTCGACGAGACCGTGCCGGAGGGCCCGATCGTGCTGATCGGACACTCCATGGGCGGCATGACCATCATGGCCTTCGCCGAGCAGCACCCGGAGTACTTCGGCGACCGGGTCGTGGCCACCGTGCTGATGTCCACCTCGGGCGGGCGGCTGGAGGAGACCAAGTTCGGGCTGCCCGCGCTGATCGCCAAGGCCGGCTCGCCGCTGATGCCGCTGGTCAACAGCGCCACCCGGCTCAGCGGCGGCGTGATCGACCGGGCCCGGCACGCGTCGTCCGACCTGGCCTGGCTGCTCACCCGCAGGTACGGGTTCGGCGACACCAAGCCCAGCCCCGCCCTGGTGTCCTATGTGGAGGAAATGAACTCCCGCACCTCCACCGAGACCGTCGCGCGCTACCTGCGCACCCTCTACACGCACGCCCGCTACCCGGCGCTCAAGGCGCTGCGGTCGGCGCTCGCGCTGGTCATCGTCGGCGACAAAGACATGATCACGCCGGTCACCCATTCGGAGGAGATCCTGCGACACGTGCCGGACGCCGAGTTCGTGAAGGTGCCCGACAGCGGCCACGTGGTGATGCTGGAACACGCCGACGAGGTCAACGCCGTGCTCATCGCGTTTCTGGAGAAACTGACCGCGTGACCACTCTGTCCACTGTCTCCGATACCGAAGAATTCGGGCGCCGCCTCGGCGCCGTGCTCCGCGCCGGTGACCTTGTCGTGCTCACCGGCCCGCTCGGCGCCGGCAAGACCGCGCTGGTCCGCGGGATCGGCGCCGGCCTCGGCGTGCGCGGCGACATCACCTCGCCCACGTTCGTCATCGCCCGCGTACACCGGCCGGATCCGGCCAAGGGCGGCCGCGTCGCTCTCGTACACGCGGACGCGTACCGGCTAGGCTCTGCGATCGACCCGCGGGCGGAGATCGACGACCTCGACCTGGACGCCTCGGTGGACGACTCGGTCACCGTGGTGGAGTGGGGCGAGGGCGTGGTGGAGCAGCTGTCCGACGCGCACCTCCAGGTCCGCATCGACCGCCGCGACGACGACTCCCGCGAGGTCCGACTCGAGCCCCACGGTGGGGACTGGACGGCACGCGTGGAGGACTTGTGACTCTCGACCTGATGACCCTGCTGCCGTCGTCGTGGCAGGCGGTGGTCAAGCCGTATCTCGACGACGCGCGCATGGCGGAGCTGGCCGCGTTCGTCGAGGCCGAGTTCCAGGCCGGGCCGTGCTTCCCGCCGCTGGAGGACCTCTTCTCGGCGTACCGGCTCTGCGCGCCCGAGGCCTGCCGCGTGCTGATCCTGGGCCAGGACCCGTACCACAAGCCCGGCCAGGCGCACGGGCTCAGCTTCAGCGTGCGCCCCGGCATCGCGGTGCCGCCTTCCCTGCGCAACGTGTACAAGGAGCTCGCCGCCGACCTCGACGTGCCGCCGTCCCGCTCCGGCGACCTCACCGGCTGGGCGGCCCAGGGCGTGCTGCTGCTCAACGCGGTGCTCACCGTCCGCGAGGGCAAGCCCGGCTCGCACGCCAACCGCGGCTGGGAAGACTTCACGGACGCCACGATCCGTGCGCTGAACGACCGCGCGGAGCGGGTGGTGTTCCTGCTCTGGGGCGGATACGCGCGCAAGAAGGCCGAGCTGGTGACCAACCCGGCGCACGTGGTGCTGGAGGCCGGCCACCCGAGCCCGATGAACCCGCGTGGCTTCCTTGGCACCCGGCCCTTCAGCGCGACAAACAAGGCCCTCGCCGACGCCGGCCTCGACCCCATCGACTGGTCCCGCCTCTAGCCCCTGGCGGCCCGGATAGGGTGCATATCGTGCTTGTACTCGTGGTGGACTCGTCGACCCCGGCGGTCACGGCCGCCCTCGCGGAGGTGACCGACCACGGCGTCGTCATGCGCGCGCAGCGGCAGGCCGTCGACGCCAAGGCACACGGCGAGCTGCTCGCCCCCGCCGTCGAGGCCGTGCTCGGCGAGGCCGGCGCCGCCCCCCGTGACCTCGACGCGATCGTGGCCGGCGTCGGACCGGGGCCGTTCACCGGCCTACGGGTCGGGCTCGTCACCGCCGCCAGCATGGGGCAGACACTCGACATCCCCACGTACGGCGTCTGCTCACTCGACGCCCTCGGCCGCGTGGATCAGGCCGGCCGCGCGGATCAGGCCGGCCGCTCGCTCGACGCGCTCGGCCGCGTGGACCGCGGCGGCCGCGTCCTCGCCGCCACCGACGCGCGGCGCAAGGAGATCTACTGGGCCGTCTACGATCGCGGCGCCCGGGTCACCGAGCCCGACGTCGACCTGCCGGCCGCCGTGGCCGAGCGGGTCGCCGGCCTCGGGGTGACCGGCGCGGTGGGCGAGGGCGCGCTCAAGTACGCGGACGTGCTCGGCCTCCCGGTGCGCGACGAGCCGCGATACCCGCCGGCGGCCGCGCTCGTCGAGCTGGCGGCCGAGCGGATCCGGGCGAAAGGGCCGGGCGAGCGGCTCACCCCGCTCTACCTGCGGCGCCCGGACGCGGTGGCGGCGGCAGGGCGCAAACCGGTCCTGCGATGAAGATCCTGCCGCTCCGCTGGTGGCACATCGACGAGGTGATCGCCATCGAGGCCGACCTCTTCGGCGCCGAGCAGTGGTCGGCGGCCATGTTCTGGAACGAGCTGGCCAACGGCCACCACTACCTCGCCGCGACCGGCGACGAGGGTGAGGTCCTCGGATACGCCGGGCTCGCCGTGCAGCCGCCCGACGAGGCTTGGGTGCAGAACATCGCTGTGCGGCGGGACGCGCAGCGCCGTGGCATCGGGCGCACGCTGCTGGAGGCGCTGCTGGCCGAGGCGGCGCGGCGCGGCGTACGCAAGGTGCTGCTGGAGGTCGCCGTCGACAATGGACCGGCGCAGAAGCTCTACGGCGACTACGGATTCGAGGCGGTGGGCCTCCGCCGCGGGTACTACCAACCGAGCAACACCGACGCCCTGGTGATGATGAGACACGATGACTGAGCCGCTGGTACTGGGAATCGAGACCTCCTGCGACGAGACCGGTGTGGGGATCGTCCGCGGGCACACGCTCCTCGCCGACGCGCTGGCGTCCAGTGTGGACGAGCATGCGCGCTTCGGCGGTGTGGTGCCCGAGGTGGCCAGCCGCGCGCACCTGGAGGCCATCGTGCCCACAATGGAGCGTGCGCTGAAGGAGGCCGGCGTCACGCTCGCCGACGTCGACGCGATCGCCGTGACCGCCGGCCCCGGTCTCGCCGGCGCGCTGCTCGTCGGGGTCGCCGCCGCCAAGGGGTATGCGGTGGCGGCCGAGAAGCCCATCTACGGCGTCAACCACCTGGCCGCGCACGTGGCGGTGGACACGCTGGAACACGGGCCGCTGCCCGAGCCGGCGATCGCGCTGCTGGTCTCCGGCGGTCACTCGTCGCTGCTGGAGGTCGACGACCTGGCCACCGGCGTGACGCCGCTCGGCGCGACGATCGACGACGCGGCCGGCGAGGCGTTCGACAAGGTGGCCCGGCTGCTGGGCATGCCGTTCCCGGGCGGACCGCCGATCGACCGGGCGGCGCGCGAGGGTGACCCGGGCGCGATCCCCTTCCCGCGCGGGCTCACCGCGCCGAAGGACCTGGCCGCGCACCGGTTCGACTTCTCGTTCTCCGGCCTGAAGACCGCGGTGGCGAGGTGGGTCGAGGCACGCGAGCGGCTCGGCGAGCCGGTGCCGGTGGCAGACGTGGCGGCCTCGTTCCAGGAAGCGGTCTGCGACGTCCTGGTCGCCAAGGCCGTCGACGCCTGCCGCGACCGGGGCATCGAGACGCTGGTGATCGGCGGTGGCGTGGCGGCAAACTCGCGGCTGCGCGCGATGGCCGAGGAACGCTGCGCCAAGCACGGCATCACCGTGCGCACACCACGCCCCAAGCTCTGCACCGACAACGGCGCCATGGTGGCCGCACTCGGCTCCCACCTCGTCGCGCGCGGCGTCGCCCCGAGCCGGCTCGACCTTCCCGCCGACTCGGCCATGCCGCTGACGATCGTGAGCGTGTAGTGTCCGGCGACGTGATCGTCCGGATGTGGGAGGTACGCGGCGAGCCGGCCAGGTTCGCCGACCTGATCTCGTGGGTATGCGACACGGCGGTGCCACGGATCGAGGTCGAGCCGCTCCACATCTCCAGCGAGGTCTTCTCCTCCACCGACCACCGCGTCGTGGTCGTCTCGAAGTGGCGGGGCAGCACCCCGGTGCAGCTGCCCGACCCGCCGGCCGACCTGGTTGCTCGCAAGCCCCACGCCTGGGACTTCACCCAAGTCGACCGCTGAAACCACGCCGGCCGCTCCCGGCCGGCGCTGAGCAGATCTTGGTACGAATTGGCCCTCAGAGGGGCACCTTCATACCAAGATCTACCCCCTCGCTGGCAGCGCTCTCGGCACCACACCACGAGACCTTGATCGGCACGGTTCTAGGTGAAGGATTCAGGTCGTCATAGCGACCCGAATCCTCCACGATCCCCAAGCCACACCCGGCAAGCTCTCGAGATCGTCAGGAAACCCTGCCGGCGAAGGCCAGGATGATCTGCTGGATGGCGCTGACGTCGTTGCGTTCGACGAAGGTGCGGCCGCCGGTGACCTTGGTGATCTGCTCCAGCGCCGACGCGTCGGCCTTGGGGCCTACCGCGATGGCCAGGATCGGCAGGGGGCGGTCGGCGCGCGCCGAGGTCTTCAGTTTGGCGAGCAGTTGCTGGAGCGACAGGCCGGACTCGTCCTCGTTCTTGCCGTCGGTCATGACCACGACCATGTTCTGGGCGTTGGGCTTCCACGCCTTCTGCATGCGGTCGTAGGCCGCGCCGATGGAGTCGTAGAGGCCAGTGCCACCCGAGGCTTTCAGGGTCTGCACGGCGCCGGCCACCGCTTGGCGGCGTGGGACGCCGCCGACGATGCCGCCGGCCGGGCCGGGCGCGACGAGCTCGCGGTAGTCGGTGGTCGGGGTCAGCTGCGTGGCGAACGCCCACAGGCCGATGACAGTGCCGTTGTTGAGCAGCCCGGCGCCGGCGATCGCGGCCTTCTGGATGAGCTGTAGGCGGGTCTGGTTGGTGCCCGGCACCGGGTCGTTCATCGAGCCGGAGACGTCGAGGAGCAGCAGCGCGTTGTTGGAGCGCTGGAGCACGCCCCACACGGCGAGCATCTGGCTGAGGGCCTGCGCGGTCGGCGTGCGTTCCGGCGAGGTGACCGTGGTCTGGAAGCCGCGCTCGGCGTTGAGCAGGCCGGTGTCGCGGGTGGCGTGGCCGGTGTCGCGGAAGCCGGCGCGCTCGTACGCCTGGCGGCTCTCCGGCTTTTGCAGGTGGGCGAGCAGCCCCGCGGCCGCCTGCCGGCGTACCTCGTCGACCCACGGGGCGCGCAGCACGGCGAAGGGGTAGTCGGCGTACGCCGCGCCCTCCTTGGGGTAGACGGGCACCAGCGGCACCTTCGGCGAGCCGGCCGCGTACTCCGCCAGCTCGCGCTCCAGCACGGGAATCGCCGCGGGCAGCGTGGCGACGCCGGCCGCGCCCGCGTCGGAGTACTTGCGCAGCAGCGCCGCCGGGTCTTCCGCGGTCGTCGTGGTGAGCTGCGAGGCGGAGAGGGCGATGTACAGCTCTTCGTTGGTCTGCGTCTGGTTGTTGTCCGGATCCATGATGGTCATCGCGGAGGCCAACCCCGCACCGGAACGGGTCGGGTCGGCCATGCCCAGCCGCATCGCGCCCCACTCGCGGTGGCCGTAGTTGGCCCAGGTCTTGCCGCCCTGGAAGGCGCCGACCAGGTCGGTCCACCCGAGCGCGCGCTTGGGCCAGCCCAGCGCCTCCGCCATCGGCCGCTGCATGCCGATGACCGTCGGCGAGCTCGCCAGGCTCGGCGACTTTTCCTGCGGCAGCACGGCCGCGGCGTCGGGGCGGCCGGCGGCGAGTGAGAGCCAGGCGCTGAAGTCGGGTGCCCACACGTCGGGCCGGGGTCCGTCACGCGCCTCGTCCCAACCTGGGCCGATCGAGGCGGCCACCGCGCTCGACGGCATCGCGCGCACGGTGGCGGAGACGCAGTGGCCGTCGACGACCGGGCCGGCGTCGTTCCACTGGTCGGTGAGCTCGTTGACGATGGGGTAGTGGTCGGGTGAGGCCACGACGCTGATCTGCACGGGCGCGCCGGTGCAGACCTCTTCCTCGCCGGTCAGCTGGAAGTAGCCCACGGTGCCGCCGCCGACGGCGAGCGCGACGGCGCCCGCGGTCACGGCCAGCCGGCCGTTGCGGCTGGAACGCCGGTGTCGGAGGACGGATTCCGCCAAGGCTATTCACCCCACATCGCATGACGCCCAGCGATGTCATGATCGCGCTCAGTACACGAGGATGACTTATCGCCGCGTTGGTTGCACAGTGATACGAACATACGGTCCCGGGGGGTTGGGTTGGTGGCCATCACGGTCACAATCCAGCAGGCCAATGGTCATATTGGGGGACGAGGTACGTGACTCGAACGGTGGGAGGCCGTTACCGGCTGTATGAGTTCATGGCGGGTGGGGATACCGGCGAGGTGTGGCAAGCGGTCGATCTCGGGACCGACCGTGCCGTCGCCGTCAAATTGATGTATCCCGACCTCGCCGCGGACCCGCGGCTGGTGGACCGGTTCGTGCGCGCCCGCGGGCAGCTCACGATGCTGTGGCACCCGAGCATCGCCCGGCTGCTCGACATCGTGGTGGAGGAGGGGACGCTGGCGCTGGTGACCGACCTCGTGCCCGGCGTCGACCTCGGGCGGCGGCTCGCCCGTGAGGGGCCGCTCGACGCCGGCAGCGCCTCGGCGGTGGGGGCCGCCGTGGCCGACGCGCTGAGCGCCGCGCACCAGATCGGCGTCGTGCATGGAGACATCAAACCGTCCAATGTGGTGGTGCCGGTCCAGGGGCAGGGGCCGGCGTGCGTCACCGACTTCTCGGTGATGCTCCTGGTACGGGCCGGGCGCCGCTACCCGGAGCCGTTCGAGCGGCTCAAGTACCGCGCACCGGAGGTGACCGACGGGGCGGTCCCGGTGCCGTCCAGCGACGTCTACGCGCTCGGCGCGATGCTCGGCGAGATGCTGCCCGGCAACTCGCCGGCGCGGCTGCGCATGATCGCGGAAGAGTGCGTGCGCCCCGATCCCGGCGCCCGTCCTTCGGCGGCCGAGATCGGTCACGAGCTGGGCACGCTGGCGACGCGGCTGGCGACGGCGCCGGCGGCGGTGGCACCCGCGTCCCGCGCGGCGATCGGTGCCGGCCCGGCGCGTACGCGCGGCCAGAGCCGGCCGGGCGCGCGCGGCCCGGCCTGGCTCTTCGGCAGCCCGACTCGGTTGGCCGTCGCCTTCGGTGTGGCGCTGGCGCTGGTGCTGGCCGCTTTCGCGGTGACGAGGCCGTGGGAGCCGGCGAGTGAGCAGGGTGGTGGCGGCGGCACCCGCCCGCCCGCCGGCTCGACCGGCGGCGCCGCGTCCGCGACCGGCACCTCGAAGGCGCCACCCCTGCCGTCCGCCGCCGGCGCGCACACCCGGGAGGGCGGTGCGGCGTTCGTCAGGTACTGGTTCACACTGCTCAACCACGCGCAGGGCACGGGCGAGACCGCGCCGCTGCGGGAGGCCACCGGGCCGGGCTGCCGGGAGTGCGAGACGGTGGTGGAGACCATCGGCGACGCGTACGGCGACGGCGGCTCGATGCGCGGCGGCGTCTACGTGGTGCGCAACGTGGCCACCAACGGGCTCTTCACCCTCGACAGCCCGATCTACGAGGCGACCCTCGACCGCAGCCCGCGCGCGACCCTCGACCGCACCGGCGTGGAGCGGGGGAGCCTGGCCGGACTGACCGTCGCCAACTGCATGGTGAGCCTCGACTGGACCAACAACCGCTGGCGGGTGGCGGGCGTGCCGACGGCGGGCTGCGTCGCATAGGGAGGCCCCGGAGCAGCGAAAATCGGTGGCGTTGCGGTGTGTTGATCTTGTAATTTCGCGGATACTATGCGCTCCTTACCGGTCGCCGATCCCGGCGCGCCCGATCACCGGTCAGCCACCCGTTTCCTGTGGTGGCTGGCCGTGCGTACGTGGCCGTCCATGGTGGCCGGCCTCGCCTGGGGCGTCGTCTGGATGGTCAGCCAGGCGCTGATGCCGGCGGTGATCGGCAAGGCGGTCGATGCCGGCCTCGCCGACCGCGACCACGGTGCGCTGCTGACCTGGGGCACTGTCCTTCTTGGACTCGGCCTCATCCAGGCAGCAGCCGGCATCCTCCGGCACCGCTTCGCGGTCTTCAACTGGCTCGCGGCGGCCTACCGGACCATCCAGCTCACCATCGCGCAGGCCAACCGCCTCGGCGCCACGCTGACCAAGCGGCTGGCCACCGGCGAGGTGGTGAGCATCGGCACCGCCGACATCAGCCACATCGGCAACGCGCTCGACGTGACCGCGCGCGGCGCCGGCGCGGTCGCCGCCATCGTCACGATCGCCGCGATCCTTTTCAGCGCCTCGGTGCCGCTCGGCCTCGTCGTCATCATCGGCGTGCCGCTGCTGATGGCGCTCGTGGGCGGGCTGATCCGGCCGCTGCACCACCGCCAGCAGGCATACCGCGACCAGCAGGGTCAGCTCACCACCCGGTCCGGCGACATCGTGACCGGGCTGCGGGTGCTGCGCGGCGTGGGCGGCGAGGCGACCTTCTCGGCGCGCTACCGCGCCGAGTCGCAGTCGCTGCGATCCGCGGGGGTACGCGTGGCGCGGGTCGAGTCGGTGCTCGAGGCGGCCCAGGTGTTCGTGCCGGGCGCGTTCGTGGTGCTGGTCGTGTGGCTGGGCGCCCGGTTTGCGCTGCGCGGCGAGATCACGCCGGGCCAGCTCGTGTCGTTCTACGGGTACGCGTCGTTCCTGATATCTCCACTGAGGACGATCACCGAGACGATCGACAAGCTGACCCGCGGGCACGTGGCCGCCCGGCGCGTGGTGGCGATGCTGGACCTGCGCCGCGACCTCGCCGAGCCGGCCCGCCCGGCGTCGCTGCCAGACGGCGACGGCGACCTCGTCGACGAGGAGTCCGGCGTGGTCGTGCGCCCCGGGCGGCTCACCGCGATCGCGGCCACGGCGCCCGAAGACGCGGCGGAGATCGCCGACCGCCTCGGGCGGTACGTGGACGGCGACGTGACGCTTTCCGGTGTACCCCTGCGGGACCTGCCGCTGGCGACCGTGCGCGAGCGGGTGATGGTGGCCGACAACGACGGGCGCTTGTTCTCGGGCCCGCTCCGAGGCGAGCTGGGCGGTGACGACGGGCGGATCCCGGCCGCCCTCGAGGCCGCGAGCGCGACGGACATCGTGGACGCCCTGCCCGAGGGGCTGGACACCGTGGTCGCGGAGCGCGGCCGGGAGTTCTCCGGCGGGCAGCAGCAGCGGCTGCGGCTGGTCCGGGCGCTGCTGGCCGACCCGCGGGTGCTGGTGCTCGTCGAGCCGACGAGCGCGGTCGACGCGCACACCGAGGCGCGGATCGCCGCCCGGCTGGGTGGCGCGCGGGCCGGCCGCACCACCGTGGTCTGCACGACGAGCCCGCTGGTGCTGGATCGGGCCGACCACGTGGTCTTCGTCGAAGACGGGAAGGTGGCCGCCGAGGGCGGCCACCGCGAGCTGCTGGAAAACGAGCCGCGGTACGCCGCGGTGGTGACCCGAGGGGAGGAGACGTGAGCGCGGCACTGCCGGTGGCGGACGCGCGGCAGGTGCGGCGGTACGCCCGCGCGCTGATGCGCCGCCACCCCGGTGCGCTGGCCGGGGCGATCGGCCTGCACGTGTTCGCCGCGGTCGCCGGCCTGGCCGCGCCCCGCCTCATCGGCGACCTCGTCGAGGCGATCGAGCGGGGCACCACGACCGTGACGGTCGACCGGATCGCGCTGGCCATCGCCGGGTTCGTGGTAGTGCAGTCCGTGGTCACGCGTTTCGCACACATCGCGTCGGCCCGGCTGGGCGAGCGGGTGCTGGCCGAGCTGCGCGAAGACTTCGTCGACCGCATCCTCGCCATCCCCCTGTCCACGGTGGAGCGTGCGGGCACCGGCGACCTGGTGACCCGCACCTCCCGCGACGTGGCGGCGCTCTCCCAGTCGGTGCGCTTCGCGGTGCCGGAGACGCTGATCGCGTTCGCCACCGGCGTCTTCGCCATCGGCGCGCTGCTGCTCGTCGACCCGCTGCTGGGCCTGCCCTGCCTGATCGCGGTGCCGATCCTGTGGGTGGGCACCCGGTGGTACCTGCGCCGCGCGCCCGAGGGCTACCTGCGGGAGAACGCGGCGTACTCGGATATCACCGACGGCATCACCGAGACCGTGGAGGGCTCGCGGACGACGGAGGCGCTGCGCCGGCAGGAGAGCCGCCGGCGGCGCACCGACGACGACATCCGCCGGCAGTACTCGGCCGAGCTGTACACGCTCAAGCTGCGTACCGTGTGGTGGCCGCTGACCGAGGTGGCGTACGTGCTGCCGGTCGTCGCCACGCTCGTCGTGGGCGGCTGGTTCTACCTGGAGGGGTGGGTGACGCTCGGCGAAGTGACCGCCGCGACGCTGTACGTGCAGCTGCTCGTCGACCCGCTCGACCGCTTCCTGTCCTGGCTCGACGAGCTCCAGGTGGGCGGCGCCTCGCTGGCCCGGATCCTCGGCGTCTCGGAGGTGCCGGACGACAGGATCCCGTCGGACGCGCGGCCGGATGGCGAGGGCGTGGCCGCGCGCGACGTGCGGTACTCCTATGTGGAGGGACGCGACGTGCTGCACGGTGTCTCGCTCGCGGTGGCGCCGGGTGAGCGGCTGGCCATGGTGGGTCCGTCCGGCGCGGGCAAGTCCACGCTCGGCCGGCTGCTCGCCGGCATACACGGGCCGCGGGCGGGTTCGGTCACCGTTGGCGGCGCGCCGCTGGTGGAGCTGCCGCTCGACGAGCTGCGTTCGCACGTCGCGCTGGTCACCCAGGAGCACCACGTGTTCATCGGCACGCTCCGCGAAAATCTGGTGCTGGCCCGCCCCTCGGTCACCGACGACGGGGTCCGTGCCGCGCTGGCCGCGGTCGACGCGTTGGAGTGGGCGCGGGCCCTGCCGGACGGGCTTGACACGGTCGTGGGCGCGGGCGGCCATCCGCTGTCGCCGGCGCAGGCGCAGCAGCTGGCGCTCGCCCGGCTGGTCCTGGCCGACCCGCACACGCTGGTGCTCGACGAGGCCACCTCGCTGATCGACCCGCGGGCGGCCCGCCACCTGGAGCGTTCGCTCGCGGCGGTGCTGGAGGGGCGCACGGTCATCGCGATCGCGCACCGGCTCTTCTCCGCGCACGACGCCGACCGGGTGGCGGTGGTCGAAGACGGCCGGATCACCGAGCTCGGCTCGCACGCCGAGCTGGTGGCGGCGGGCGGCTCGTACGCCGCGCTGTGGCGGAGCTGGCACGGCTCATAGACACACGTCTTGCAAAGAAGTCTTTGCAAGGCTACCTTTGCAAACATGTCTGAAGAAAGCCGCGTACGGCTGGATCCGACGTCGCTGCGCGGGGTCGCACACCCACTGCGGGTGCGCATCCTCGGGCTGCTGCGGCAGGACGGGCCGGCCACTTCCACCACGCTGGCCGAGCGCCTCGGGCTCTCCAGCGGCGCGACCAGCTACCACCTGCGGCAGCTTGCGACATACGGGTTCGTGGTGGAGGAGACCGGCCGCGGCGTGGGCCGCGAGCGCTGGTGGCGGGCCGCCCACGAGCGCACGCTGCTCGACGAGAAGACGGTCCTGGAGGCGCCGGCCGACGCGGAGACCTACATGCGGGCGGTGGCCGCCAGCTACGCGGACACCACGGAGCGGTGGCTGGGGGAGAGCCAGGTGCTGCCGGAGGAGTGGCGCCCCGGCAGCACCCTCAGCAACGCCATGCTGCGGCTGACCCCGGCTGAGGCGGCGCGGCTGCGCGACGAGCTCGACGCGGTGATCCAGCGCTACCGGCAGCACGCCGAGCCCGAGCCGCCGGAGGACGCCGAGCTCGTCGTCTACCAGGTGCAGCTGATGCCCTTCGTGCGAAGGGCGGACGACGGATGAGGCGGGGGTTCGCCGGCCTGCTCGCCGCCGAGGGAGTGTCCTTTGTGGGCACCCGGATGTCGTTCGTGGCGCTGCCCTGGTTTGTGCTCGCCACCTCCGGCAGCGCCGCCCGCACCGGCATCGTGGTGTTCGCCGAGATGCTGCCGTACGTGCTGGTGTGCGCGTTCGGCGGCCCGCTCCTCGACCGGCTCGGCCACCGCCGGGTGTCCGTGCTCGGCGACATCGGCAGCGCGGCGACGGTGGCGGCAATCCCGCTGCTGCACCACGGTCCCGGGCTCGGCTACGCCGGGCTCGTCGCGCTCGTGACGATGGTCGGCACACTGCGCGGCTTCGGCGACTCGGCCAAGCGCGTGCTGCTCCCGCGGACCATCGCCACCGCCGGCATCGACGTGACCCGCGCGACCGGCCTGCACGACGGCATGTACCGACTCTCCACCCTGCTCGGCCCGCCGATCGCCGGCGTCCTCGTCACCGCGTTCGACGCGACGGTGGTGCTGCTGCTCGACGCCGCGTCGTTCGCGATCGCCGGTGTCCTCGTCGCGCTCCTGGTGCCGGGCGGCGAGGCGGAGCAGCGGCGCGAGCCGTACCTGCGGGCGCTGCGCGCCGGCTGGCGGTTTATCGCGCGCGACCGCCTGATCATCGGCCTGGCCCTCATGATCTTCGCGACCAACCTGCTCGACCAGGCGTACTCCGCGGTGCTCGCGCCGGTCTGGGCCCGCGACGTGGCCGGCTCCGCCACCGCGCTCGGGCTGCTCTTCGGCGTCTTCGGCGTGGGTGCGGTGGCGGGCAGCGCGGTCTTCGCCGTGCTCGCGCCGCGGCTGCCGCGCTATGGCACGTTCGTTGTCGGCATGCTGATCGGCGGCGCGCCCCGCTTCGTCGTACTGGGGCTCGCCGGCGACACGTGGTTGGTCTACGCGGTCGCGCTGGTCGCCGGCTTCTCGATCGGGGGCGTCAACCCGGTGCTGAGCGCGGTGCAGTACCAGCGGGTGCCCGACGCGATGCGGGCCCGGGTGCTGGGTATCACGCTGGCGATCGCGTGGGGCGGCATCCCGCTCGGCGCGCTGCTCGGCGGGTGGTCGGTGGAGCTGCTCGGGCTGACCACGGCGTGGCTGCTCTTCGGCGCCCTCTACCTCGCGGTCACGCTGGTGCCGCTCGTCTCGCCGGCCTGGCGCGAGATGGACCGCTCAGCGGGTCAGGGCCATGAAGACGAGGAGCAACACGAGCGCGACACCGGCGACGGCGAAGATGACGAGCAGGTCTCGCCGTCCGGTGTCCGCGGCCGCCGGGGCGGTGACGGGCTCGGCGGGTAGGTCGCGGGTCACCGCGGCGAGCTCGGCCAGCGTGCGGGCCGCGTAGGCGCTGTCGACCCGCTCGGTGAACTCGTCGAGGCTCAGCCGCCCGGCCTCCGTGTGGCGCTGCAAAGCGTCCACCACGCGGTGCCGATCCTCATCCGACGCCCGCAGCTCGCTACCCACCGGCTCAGGGTAGCGCCGGCTCAGCTGGACAGGGGATCGGCTAGAAGTCGTTCGAAGGCCAGCTCGGCCGCGCCGATCAGCGCGGCGTCCTCGCCCAGCTGCGGGGTACGCAGGCGTACGTGTTCCCGCGCGGCGATCAGGGCCATGGAGTTGAGGCGGCTGCGCACCTGCGCGGCGGCGACGAGATAGACGTCGCGGAGGGTGCCACCGAAGATGACCATCTCGGGATCGAAGATGTTGACGAGGTTGGCCAGGCCGAAGCCGAGCCAGTCACCGACCTGCCGCACCGCCGCCTGCGCGCTCGCGTCGCCCCGAGAGGCCGCGTCGACCACGGCCAGCGCCGCGCCCCGGCCGCCTTCGCTGTCGCGCCCCGCGGCGTTGAGCAGCGCGCGGTCGCCGATCTCGGTCTCCCAGCAGCCGCGCGAGCCGCAGCTGCACGGCCGCCCGCCGGGAAGTACCACCATGTGGCCGACCTGCCCGCCCTGCCCGGCGTGGCCGGTGAGCCGGCGGCCGCCGACGATGATGCCGGCGTCGACGCCGGCATCGCGGTGCAGGTAGATAACGTTGTCGCAACCGACCGCGGCGCCTCTGGCGTGCTCGGCCAGCGCCGCCACGTCGGCCGCGTTGCCGACGACCAGTGGTCGATCGGCGTCCAGCTCGGCGGCGAGCACGGCACTGAGCGGCTCGGCCACAGCGGCGTTGTCGGCGCCACCGCTCAGCCCCGCCTTGCCGTCCGCCCGGCGCATCACCCGCGACACGGATACGCCGCCGCCGACGTAGACGGCGCCGTCCGGCACCGCCTGCTGAAGGTCTTTGACGAACTCGGCGAGCAGCGGCACCGCCTCGGCGGCCGGCTGGCCGGAGGGGCGGTCGTCGGCCCGGTGGTCGAGCACTTCGCCGCCCAGCCCCACCCGTGCCACGCGCAGCTGGTCGACCTCGATGCTGAACGCGTACGCGTACACCCGCTCGGACTCCGGCCGGACGACCAGCGATGGTCGCCCGGCCCGGCCCGTCTCCCGGGGCGCCGCCTCCGTCACCAGGCCGACGCCGGCCAGGTCGGCGGTGAGCGCCCCGATGGTGCTGCGGTTGAGACCCAGCTCGGAGGTGAGCTCGGCGCGCGAGGTCGGACCGTGGATGTGCACGTACCGAAGGAGCGCACCGAGGTTCTGCCGGCGCACCTCCTCCTGGCTTGGTCCCGTGCGCATCCGTTGCCCAGCCTCCCCGATGATGAACGGCGTTACCTGATGCCGGTGGCCGCCGCCCGCCGCCGGGAAAGAGCGTCCACGCCGGCCGCCAGCAGCAGCACGGAGCCGGTGAAGACGAACTTTTGCCCGGAGCTGAGCTCCATGAGGCCCATGCCATTGTCGATCACGGCGATCACCGCGCCGCCGAGGACGGCGTCCATCACGCGGCCCTTGCCGCCGATCGCCGCCATGAACGAGCAGATCACGAAGACCGAGATGCGAATCCGGTCCACGTTGATGCCGGCCCGGCGGGCGGCCTCCCGGTTGCCGCCGACCGCGTAGATGTGCCGGCCGTACGCGGTGCGCCGCAGCACGAACGTCCAGACGATCAGCAGGATCCCGATGATCGGCACGACAATCGGCACGCCCTTGAGCGAGTTGATCACGGGGTTGATGCTGCGCTCGAGGTTGAGGAAGTACACCGAGCCACCGAGGATCAGCACGAGCCCGGCGATCCGGGCGAGTGGGATCGCGATCGGCTCGACGACCAGCCCGCGTGCCTGCCGCCGGCTGTGGCTCAGCAGCTGTACCGCCGCGTAGCCGCCGCCGGCCAGCGCCACGAGAGCCCAGCCCAGCCACGGTGGCATGTTGTTGTTTTCGATGGCGACGATCACGTCGTCGCCGATCGAGATGTTGGTGCCGCCCTTGATCAGCAGCAGCACGGTGCCCTGGAACGCGAGGAACGCGGCCAGTGTCACCACGAACGACGGTATGCCGACTTTCGCGACCAGGAATCCGAGTACCAGACCGATCACAACGCCGGTCGCGAGGGCCGCGAGGACCGCGACGTACCACGGGTAACCGTGCACGGCGACGACCTGCGCCAGCACCGCGGCGCAGACGCCGGCGGCGAAGCCGGCCGAAAGATCGATCTCGCCCAGCAGCAGGACGAACACCAACCCCATCGCGATCACCGCGACCCCGGCGCCCTGGGTGAACAGGTTGGCGAAGTTGCGCTCCGAGAAGAACGCCGGACGCATGAGGCCGAAGAACACGCAGAGCACGACCAAGCCGAGCACGGCCGGCAGCGCGCCCAGGTCACCGCCGCGGATGCGGGCGATGTAGTCCCGGACGATGCTCGTCACCGTGGGCTTCGGCGTCACGGCCGCCGGTTCGATGTGTTGCGCCGTGATGGTCATTCCTTAGCTCCCGGGATGGTCGGGTCCATGAGCTCGGCACCGTTGTCCGCCGGGGGCAGGCCGAGGTTGCCGCTGCGGCCGGCGGTGATCAGCTCGACCACCTGGGCATGGGTCACGTCGGTCGTGCGCAGCTGCGCGACCATGCGGCCGAGGAAAAGGGCCGCGATGTTGTCCGAGACCGCGAAGACGTCGTTCATGTTGTGCGAGATCAGCACGACGGCGAGTCCGTTGTCGGCCAGGCGGCGGACCAGCTCGAGCACCTGGGCGGTCTGCGCCACGCCGAGCGCGGCGGTCGGCTCGTCCAGGATGACCAGCTTGCTGTTCCACAGCACGGCCTTGGCGATCGCCACCGTCTGCCGCTGGCCACCGGAGAGGCTGGCGACGAGCTGGCGGAGTGACTTCACCGTGCGCACCGAGAGACCGGCCAGGGTCTGTGCGGCCATCTGCTCCATGGTCGGCTCGTCCAGCACCAGGCCGGAGCGCTTTTCCCGCCCAAGGAACATGTTCTGCACGATGTCGAGGTTGTCGCAGAGCGCCAGGTCCTGGTAAACGACCTCGATGCCGAGCGCGGCGGCGTCCCGCGGGCCATGGATGGTGACCGGGTTGCCCTCGAAGAGGAACTCGCCCTCGTCGCTCGTATAAATCCCGCTGATGCACTTGATCAGCGTCGACTTGCCGGCGCCGTTGTCACCGACGAGCGCGGTGACCTCGCCGGGCGGTACGGAAAAATCCACGTCTTGCAGGACCTGTACGGGGCCGAACCGCTTCACGATCCCGCGCGCTTCCAGCAGCGGTGTCACGCCATCTCCTTAGCGTTGATCTAGGGCACACCGGCGCGCAACCAAATCGGTTGGCGCCGATATGCCCTAGATCGACCGTATCTCAGGTCAGCTGATGCCGGCCGCTGTGCATGCGGCGGCGAAGCTGCCCGTGCACAGCTCTTCCTTGGTGACGAAGCCGTCCGCGACGACGTCCTTCACGTTTTCCTTGGTGATCGCTACCGGAGTCAGCAGCACCGACGGCACGTCCCGGCCGCCCTCGGGGTCCTTGACCGTCTGCGAGGTGGTCTTCTGCTCGCCCTTGGCCAGGCCGATCGCCAGCTCGGCGGCCGCGTCGGCCTCCTGCTTGATCGCCTTGTAGACGGTCATGCACTGGTCGCCCGCGAGGATGTTCTGGAGGCCCTGCACGGTGGCGTCCTGGCCGGTCACCGGGACCTTGCCGTTCAGCTTGTCCTTCTTGAGGACGGAGATCACCGCGTTGCCGAGGCCGTCGTTGGCGGCCAGCACACCGTTGATCTTGCCGCCGGTCTGGGTCACCATCTGCTCGAAGATCGTGCCGGCCTGGGTGTTGTCCCAGTCGGGCACCCACTGGTCCGGGCCCTTCTGGTATTCGCCGGAGTCATACTTCGGCTTGAGGACCGAGTCGTAGCCCTCCTTGAAGAGGGTGGCGTTGTTGTCGGTCTGCGAGCCGTTGAGCTCGGCCACGACCGGCTTCTGCACCTTCATGTCGGTGAGGCACTTGACGAGGCCCTCGCCCTGGAGCTTGCCGACGGCCACGTTGTCGAAGCTGACGTAGTAGGAGGCGGAGCCGCCGAGCGTCAGCCGGTCGTAGTCGATCGTGGCGACACCCTGCGACTTGGCCTTGTCGAGGACCGCCTTGCCGGTGCCGGAGTCGAGGTTGACGATCATCAGGACGGTGGCCCCATTGGTGATCATCTGGTCGGCCAGGGTCTGGAAGGTGTTCTTGTCACCCTGGGCGTTCTGGATGTCGTACTGAACCCCCGCGGCCTTGAAGGCCTCTTCGAGGTACTTGCGGTCGGCCGTCTCCCAGCGGACGGAAGACTTGCTGTCCGGCAGGATCACACCGATCTTGGGGGTCTTGCCGCCGCCGTTGTTGCCAGAGCCGGTGTCACTGCCGGAGTCGTCGCCACACGCGGCGAGCGACCCTACTGCCAACAGGCTGGCGGCAGCGATGGAGAGGATCCCTTTGCGCATTGCATGGGCCCTTTCATCGAAATGTGGGTTTGGTGGGTGTTTCGCGCGTCGAGGCGCGATGAGCGTCGTGGGCACGTACTTTTGTTGTGCCCGGCAACGTATTGCGGCACGGAGCGATCGCACAAGACCACCGACGCCACGAGTTTGTTGGCGGCGATAACAATTCAGCAACGCGATCGACATGTGCCCGTTCGTGGATCATGTCCGACTCGATCATCAGCCACTTTAACCCCGGTATCGGGGCAAAAAGGGCGAATCGCTCAGCTGCCGATGGCGGCGAGTGTCGCGGCGGTGAGGCGCACCAGGTCGCGCGGCGACAGCTCTACCTGGAGTCCTCGACGACCTGCCGATACGTAGATCGTGTCGTGATCGGCGGCGGTCGCGTCGACGACGGTCGGCAGGCGCTTGCGCTGCCCGAGCGGGCTGATCCCGCCGCGCACGTACCCGGTGGTCCGCTCGGCCAACGCCCGGTCGGCCAGCACCGCCCGCTTGCCGCCGGCGGCCGCTGCGAGCGCCTTGAGGTCAAGGTCGCCGGTGACCGGCACGACCGCCACGGTCAGGGCGCCGTCGACCTCGGTGACCAAGGTCTTGAAGACCCGCTCCGCCGGCACCCCCAGCACGGCCGCGACCTCGGCGCCGTAGTTGGGCGAGTCGGGCGACACCGAGTACGGATGCGTGGTGTGGGCGACCTTCTGCTTCGTGAGGAGCGACGTCGCCGGGGTGCCTTGGCCTGCCACGACTGCGAAGACTACCGCCGCTCCTCGACAGCGCCCGCGATCTGCCGCACGGTCCGGTCCGGATGGCGCAGCACGTCGTCCGCGGTGAACCGCAGGACCCGCCAGCCCACGGCGCGTAGCTGCGGAGGCACATGCGGTGGCCCGCCATGGCCAAGGATGCTGCCCCCTTGCTCAGCGGTACCACAAGTACGTTATGGCGGCGCTATGAGGTACTCGTGGTACCGCTGAGCGTGGAGCAGATCAGGGCGGTGGGTGCGCCGGCCACCCGGGTCAGCACGAGCGTGGCCGCCGCCGGGCCGGACAGGCGCAAGTCGCGGCGGAGTCGCTCCGGCTCCAGCGCCGAGCCGCGCTTCATGATTTCCAGGCGGCCGACGCCCCGCTCACGAAGGAGTGCCCTCAGTCGCTTCAGCGAAAAGGGCAGCACCTCTTCGACCGCGAAGCGGCGGGCGTACGGAGTCGCGACCGCCGAGTCCGCGTAGACGTAGGCGATTTCCGGGTCGGCCAGATGACCGCCCACCGTGGCGGCGAACTCCGCGACGAGGTGCGCCCGGACCACCGCGCCGTCGGGGTCGTAGAGGTAAGGCCGCACGCCGCCCACCGGCGCCCTCGCCAGGCCAGAGCCGGTCAGCTCCGCCGCGCCGGCCAACTCTGCGGGGCGGGGCAGCTCCGCGGCGCCCAGCAGCGCCGCGCGGCGGGGCACCTCCGCGAGCGGGCCGCACCAGAAGGCGGCCTCCACCACCTCGCCCCGCACGCTCACCCACTCCGCCTCCGCGCCCCGAGGTATCAGGGCGTGGTCTATCCCGGGCGCGAGCTTGAGCACGGTGCGCGGGACCCGCTCGGGGAGGGAGGTGACGAAGTCCCACGGCGGCGAGTAGGCCTTCGGATCGAAGACCCGCCGCCCGTCCCGCCGCCGGGCCGGGTCGCAGAAGACCGCGTCCACATCGGACAGGTCGGCCGCGGTGGCGTCACCGTGTCTCACGCGGATCCCGTCGAGCCCCAGGACTTCCGCGTTGGCGGCGGCTATCGCCGCGGTGCTCGGGTCGGCTTCCAGCGCGTACACGACGATGCCGGCACGGGCGGCGGCGATCGCGTCCGCGCCGATGCCGCAGCCCAGGTCGGCGAGTGTGCGCACCCCGGCGGCGCGCAACCGCGCGGCGCGGCGCTCGGCCACCGCGGACCGCGTCGCCTGCTCCAACCCCGCGCGCGTGAAGAACATGCGGCCAGCGTCGACACCGAACTTGGCCACCGCGCGCCGCCGCAGCTCGGCCTGCGTGAGCGCGGCGGCGGCCAGGTCGGCGGGCACGCCGGCACCACGGAGCGCGGCCGCCGCGGCCAGCGGGTCACCGCCGGCCAGCTCGGCCGCCGCCGCGAGGGCTTTCACCCCTTCCGGGGTACGCAGCGCGGCGAGCTGGTCGGGATGCACCGCCCGATTGTCGGCCCCGCCCGGCCGCCGGTCGTCAGCGGGCCGTGCTCGCCGGATCAGTGTGCGGTGGGCTCGACCACGCAGTCGGGGCCGGGGAAGACCAGGCTTTCGTGGCCGTCTGGGAAGCGGACGAGGTAGGGCGGATGGCCGTCGGCCCCGCGGACCTCGACGATCTCGGCGATCCGATCGCGGGCGCCGACCGTATTGCTGTGCACGTGCAAGCGGTCACCAACTGTGGCCTGCATGTCATCGCCTCCGCGCGAATGGGCTGCGGGGTACTCCCTCTGACGATCCCGCAAAACCTTCCGGCGCGCCATCGGTTCGGGGCACGCTGGCACTCTCCTTGACGGAGTGCTAGCGGCCGGCATAACCTGCGGGTTAGCACTCTCAAACCGAGGGTGCTAGCTCTCGGGCACGCCGGCACCCGCGACGACGGCATCGCCCGGTGGCATGAGGCAGCAGTATGACCGCCGTCCGGAGCGATCCGGGTGGCTACCAGACCAGTACCCCAGGAGGGTATGCCCGTGACTACCGCGACCAAGGTTGCGATCAAGCCGCTCGAGGACCGGATTCTGGTCCAGGCAAATGAGGCTGAGACCACCACGGCGTCGGGCATCGTGATTCCCGACACCGCCAAGGAGAAGCCGCAGGAGGGCACCGTCCTCGCTGTCGGCCCCGGCCGCGTCGACGACAAGGGCAACCGGATCCCGGTTGACGTGAAGGTCGGCGACACGGTCATCTACTCGAAGTACGGTGGCACCGAGGTCAAGTACGCCGGTGAGGAGTACCTGGTGCTCTCCGCCCGCGACGTCCTCGCCGTCATCGAGAAGTGACTGACTGAACGCTGATACGCCCCGGGCCGGAACCACGGTCCGGGGCGTACTGCCTGAAGGGACTTACATGGCGAAGATCCTGAGTTTCTCGGATGACGCCCGGCACCAGCTCGAGCACGGCGTCAACGCGCTGGCGGACGCGGTCAAGGTCACTCTCGGTCCGCGCGGGCGCAACGTCGTGCTGGACAAGAAGTTCGGCGCCCCGACGATCACAAACGACGGCGTGACGATCGCCAAGGAGATCGAGCTCGCCAACCCCTACGAAAACCTCGGCGCGCAGCTGGTCAAGGAGGTGGCGACCAAGACCAACGACGTCGCCGGCGACGGCACCACCACCGCCACCGTGCTCGCCCAGGCCATGGTGCGCGAGGGCCTGCGCAACGTTGCCGCCGGCGCCAACCCGGCCGGCCTCAAGCGGGGCATCGACGCCGCGGCCGAGGCCGTGTCGAAGGCGCTGCTGGAGAAGGCGGTCGAGGTCGCCGACAAGAAGTCGATCGCGCACGTCGCCACGATCTCGGCCCAGGACGCCACCATCGGTGACCTGATCGCCGAGGCGATGGAGAAGGTCGGCCGCGACGGCGTCATCACCGTCGAGGAAGGCTCCACCCTCGCGACCGAGCTCGAGGTCACCGAGGGCCTCCAGTTCGACAAGGGCTTCGTGTCACCGCACTTCGTGACCGACCCGGACGCGCAGGAGGCGGTGCTCGAAGACGCCTACGTGCTGATCACCACGCAGAAGATCTCCGCGGTCGAGGAGCTGCTGCCGCTGCTGGAGAAGGTGCTCCAGGCCAGCAAGCCGCTCCTGATCATCGCGGAAGACGTCGAGGGGCAGGCGCTGGCCACGCTGGTGGTCAACGCGATCCGCAAGACGTTCAAGGTCTGCGCGGTCAAGGCGCCCGGCTTCGGCGACCGCCGCAAGGCGATGCTCCAGGACATGGCCATCCTCACCGGCGGTGAGGTGGTCGCGCCCGAGCTCGGCTACAAGCTCGACTCGGTCGGCCTGGAGGTGCTCGGCTCGGCCCGGCGCATCGTCGTCGACAAGGACAACACCACGATCATCGAGGGCGGCGGCAACGACGTCGAGGTCGCCGACCGGGTCTCGCAGATCCGCAAGGAGATCGAGGCCTCGGACTCCGACTGGGACCGGGAGAAGCTCGCCGAGCGGCTGGCCAAGCTCTCCGGCGGCATCGCGGTGATCAAGGCCGGCGGCGCGACCGAGGTCGAGCTCAAGGAGCGCAAGCACCGCATCGAGGACGCCATCTCGGCGACCAAGGCCGCGGTCGAGGAGGGCACCGTGCCGGGCGGCGGCGCCGCGCTGGTGCAGGTGGCCGCGACCCTCGACGGCGGGCTGGGCCACACCGGCGACGAGGCGACCGGCGTGTCGATCGTCCGCAAGGCGCTCGACGAGCCGCTGCGCTGGATCGCGCAGAACGCCGGCCACGACGGCTACGTCGTGGTGAACAAGGTGCGCGCCAACGACTGGGGCTTCGGCCTCGACGCGGCCATCGGCGACTACGTCGACCTGGCCGGATCCGGCATCATCGACCCGGTCAAGGTGACCCGCAACGCGGTCACCAACGCGGCGTCGATCGCCGGTCTCCTGCTCACCACGGAGAGCCTGATCGTGGAAAAGCCGGAGAAGCCCGAGCCGGCACCCGCCGGTGGCCACGGCCACGGCCACGGTCACCAGCACGGACCCGGGTTCTAGCTCGCGTTTGACGGGGGCGCTCCTTCGGGAGCGCCCCTTCTCATTACAGGCGCCTTACGGCGCTGCTCGCCGGGGCATCCGGCGCGGCACACTTGGGCCCATGCGAAATGGCGTGCGCGGTGCGTTGGCGGGGATCGCCGCCGCCGCGGTGGCCCTCGGGCTGGCGGAGTTCGTCGCGGTGTTCACCGGCGCCCGCTCGGCCCCGCTCGTGGCGGTCGGCGGGTTTGTCGTAGATCACGTGCCCGAACCGCTCAAGCAGTTCGCGATCGACACCTTCGGCACCCACGACAAGACCGCCCTCCTGACCGGCACGGTGGTGCTGCTCGCCGCGTTCGCCGCGCTTATCGGCTGGCTCAGCCTCCGCAATATCTGGTACGGCGTGGCCGGCATCGCCCTCTTCGGCGTGATCGGTGTCGCGGCGGCGCTGACCAGGCCGGACGCCGGTGCGGAGGCGGCGGTGCCGTCCGTGCTCGGCGCGGCGGTGGCCGGTGTCGTGCTGTGGCGGCTGGTCCCACCGCGCTCATCCGCCGAGCCCGCCGAGATGGACTCCGCCGACCGCCGGCGCTTTCTCACCCAGGCCGCCGTCGTGGCCGGCGCGGCCGCCGCGAGCGGGCTCGCTGGGCGCTGGCTGGCCACCCGCCGCACCGTCTCGGAGGCGCGCAGGGCGGTGCGGCTGCCCGCGCCGGCCAGTCCCGCGCCGGCCGTGCCCGCCGGGTCGGATCTCGAGATCACCCAGCTCGCGCCGTACGTCACCTCGAACCGGGCCTTCTACCGCATCGACACCGCGCTCGTGCTGCCGCAGGTCGACCCGGACTCGTGGACGCTGAAGATCCACGGCCGGGTGCGCAACCCGATCACGCTCACCTTCGAGCAGTTGCTGGCCCGGCCCATGGTCGAGCGGTACGTCACGCTCGCCTGCGTTTCCAACGAGGTGGGCGGCGACCTGATCGGCAACGCGCGCTGGCTCGGCGTACCGCTGAAGGACCTGCTCGACGAGGCCGGCCCGCTCGACGGCGCGGACCAGGTCGTGGGCCGCTCGGCCGACGGCTGGACCTGCGGTACACCCACCGCCGTGCTCCGCGACGGCCGCGACGCGCTGCTGGCCGTCGGCATGAACGGCGAGCCGCTCCCCATCCAGCACGGCTTCCCGGCGCGGATGGTGGTGCCGGGGCTCTACGGGTACGTGTCCGCGTGCAAGTGGATCGTGGAGATGGAGCTGACCAGCTTCGCCGACTTCGACGCGTACTGGATTCCGCGCGGCTGGTCGCAGCAGGCGCCGATCAAGACCCAGTCCCGGATCGACGCGCCCCGCTCACGCAACAACCTCACCGCCGGCGCCGTCACGGTGGCCGGGGTCGCGTGGGCGCAACACCGCGGCATCCGCAAGGTGGAGGTACGCGTCGACGGCGGGCCGTGGCAGGAGGCCACGCTGGCCCGCACGGTGTCGATCGACACGTGGGTGCAGTGGTCGTGGCGATGGGACGCGACACGGGGCATGCACCGCCTACAGGTACGCGCCACCGACGCGACCGGAGCGGTGCAGCCGGAGGAGGAGCGGCCGCCGGACCCGGACGGTGCTACCGGGTGGCACTCGGTTGACGTTGAGGTGGGATAACCGACGGCACGGACTTGTGCGGCTTGCCCAGCCGCGCTTCGAGCCGGGTCACGTCGACGCGGCTCTGGTGGCGGTCGGCCAGGTCTTCCCAGCCCACCGCGAGCAGCCGCAGCCGCTCGGACTCGCTGAAGCCGCCCCACACGCCGTACGGCTCCCGTACCGACAGCGCGTGCGCGGCACACTCCGGGCGTACCGGGCAGGAGTGGCAGAACGACTTCGCCTTCGCCTCACGACGGTTGCGCGAGGAACCGCGCTCACCGTCGGGGTGGAAAAACTGCGCGCTGTCTCTACCCCGGCAGGCGCCAAGCCGCTGCCAGTCCCAGATGTCAGAGATGGGACCGGGCAATCTGCTCACGTTGGACATCGACACTCCTCCCACGAGGCGCTCCGGCCACGCGAATCACGGATTACCCGCCCGCGCGCGTAGGGAAACCGGCGTGTCTACTGTCGGGAACTTTCAACTTCTTTCGTCCGAAAGCCCGTAATGATCAGTTGCTTCCGTGGTCTCCTCCTCAGAGGAAGAGGAGGATCACAGTGCGTACCGTCCTCGTGTGTGTCCGGACACCGCTCGCGGCCCAGACCGTCGCGTCCGCCGCCGCCCGTCTCGGGATGAGCGGCGCCGTGCGAACGGCCGTGTCGGAGACCGAAGCCTTAATGCGGTTGGCCGAGCGCCCCGCCGACATAATCCTCGCGGATACCGCGCTGACCCGGCGGGACAGCGTCGGCTTCACCCGGCGGGCCTTAGTACGGGCGCCCGGGGCGGTGATCATCCTCTTTGGCGCCGAAGATCCCCGCGTGGCGGCAGCCACGATCGCCGCCGGCGCCCGTGGCGTGCTCCGCGGCGGTGGTGACCACGACCTGGTGAGCATCGTCGCCAAGGCGCTGCTGCTCTGCCTGCCCGAGCCGGCCCGACCAGCCGCCACCCGTCCCGCCGTGTCACGGTCCGGCGAAGCGGTGGCCGTGGCTGGCGAACCCCCTGCCGACCAGGCGATACCCGCCGCGGGCGCCCCCGCCGCCCGCCCCACCAACGGCCCGCTCTCGCGCACCCAGCCACCGCCCTCGATGGTGCCGGTGCAGCGCGGTGACCAGCTCGACGTAGGCCCCGGCGGCCCCGGCCGGCCGCCCGGTGGCAGCCCCAACACCGGCCCGAGCTGGCGGGTCGGCCCGCGCGCCGGCGACCGGCCCGAGGTGGTGGCTCGGCGCATGACGCTCACCGAGCGCGAGCTCCAGGTGCTGCGCGGCATGGCCGACGGCAAGAGCAACGCCGAGATCGGGCGCGAGCTCTTCGTCTCCGAAGACACGGTCAAGACCCACGCCCGGCGGTTGTTTCGCAAGCTGGGCGCGCGCGACCGCGCCCACGCCGTGGCGGCCGGGTTTCGCGCCGGCCTGGTCGCCTAGCCCCTAGTCTTCGTCGGTGCCCTCGGAGAGGGTGTCGTGCACGCCGTCGGCGTACCCCCGGGCGTACTCCCAGGTCACGTAGTGGTCTGGATCCGGGTCGTACGCCGGCTCGTGCACCCTCGGGCGGCCCGAGTTGAGCAGATGGCGCAGGTTGCCCCGGAGCAGGTCCCAGTCGAAGTAGTGCGGCTCGTGGCAGTCTTCGCACTCGATCACGAGCCCGCGGATGCCGATGGGGCTCAGCAGAGCCTGGTAGATCTCGAGGTCGGCCAGGTCCTCCAGCACGTCCTGCCGCTCCGCGTCGGACAGCGGGTCGAGCTGGGGGTCCTCACCGAGGTCCTCCAGGCCCGCGGACGGGTCAGCGGGATCGCCGTTGAACGGGTCGATCGGCTCGTCGTGCTGCACCCCTCCACCGTAGTCGCAACCCAGCTCTCCGCGTGTGCCGCGCATGCTGAGTTGTGCGAGCTTGCGAGCACAACCATCAGGCTCAGTGATGACACGCGGCGCTGGCCGCACGATCAGACGGCGTCGTAACCCGACGAGCCGCAGGTAGGCGCGGAGGGGCGGACCGGGCGATGGGTACGATGAACCATCGTGCCACCGAGAGGACCCAATTGTGGATAACCTGCCTTCCGCCGAGGCTGTGCCGATCGGGCTGACGTTCGACGACGTGCTGCTCCAGCCCGCCGAATCCGAGATCATCCCGAGCCGGGTGCACACCGCTACCCAGGTGAGTCGCAACGTCAGCGTGGCAATCCCGCTGATGTCGAGTCCCATGGACACGGTGACCGAAGCGCGGATGGCGATCGCGATGGCGCGTCAGGGCGGTCTGGGCGTGCTCCACCGCAACCTCTCGATCGAAGACCAGGCGCTCCAGGTCGACCAGGTCAAGCGCTCCGAGGCGGGCATGGTGACCAACCCGATCACGTGCAGCCCGGACGACACGCTCCGCGACGTCGACGCCCTTTGCGGCCGATACCGGATCTCCGGCGTGCCGGTCACCGACGCCAACGGCACGTTGCTCGGCATCGTCACCAACCGCGACATGCGTTTCGTGACCGACGGCGGCACGCCGGTCCACGAGATCATGACCCGGATGCCGCTGGTCACCGCGCGGGTCGGGGTCTCCAAGGACGAGGCACTCGCCCTGCTGCGCCAGCACAAGGTGGAAAAGCTGCCGATCGTCGACGACGGCGGCCGGCTGCGCGGGCTGATCACGGTAAAGGACTTCACCAAGAGCGAGCAGTACCCGGACGCCACCAAGGACCCGGCCGGCCGGCTGCGCGTGGCCGCCGCGGTCGGCGTGGGCGAAGACGCGTACAAGCGGGCCCGGACTCTCGTCGAGGCCGCCGTCGACGTGCTGATCGTCGACACGGCACACGGTCACCAGCGCGCGGTGCTGGAGATGGTCGCCCGGCTGAAGAAGGACACCACGGTCGACGTGGTCGGTGGCAACGTGGCGACGTTCGCGGGTGCGAAGGCGCTGGTCGACGCCGGTGCCGACGCGGTCAAGGTCGGCGTGGGGCCGGGCGCGATCTGCACCACGCGGGTGGTGGCCGGTGTCGGCGTGCCGCAGATCACCGCGGTGATGGAGGCCACCCGGGCCTGCCGTCCGTCCGGCGTTCCGGTGATCGCGGACGGCGGCATCCAGTACTCCGGGGACATCGCCAAGGCCCTGGTGGCCGGCGCCGACACGGTAATGCTCGGCAGCCTCCTCGCCGGCTGCGAGGAGAGCCCGGGCGAGCTGCTGTTCATCAACGGCAAGCAGTTCAAGGCATACCGGGGGATGGGGTCGCTCGGCGCGATGCAGTCGCGCGGGCAGGCCCGGTCCTACTCCAAGGACCGCTACTTCCAGGACGACGTGCTCAGCGAGGAAAAGCTGGTGCCCGAGGGCGTCGAGGGCCAGGTGCCCTACCGCGGGCCGCTGTCGCAGGTCGCCCACCAGCTGATCGGCGGCCTCCGGCTGGCCATGGGATACGTCGGCGCGGAGAGCATCCCCGAGCTACACAGTCGCGGTCAGCTCATCCGGATCACCGCGGCCGGGCTCAAGGAGAGCCACCCGCACGACATCCAGATGACCGTCGAGGCGCCCAACTACCACACGCGATAGGAGCGACCCGTGCGTGACGTGGTGGAGATCGGGTTGGGTAAGACCGCGCAGCGCGGATACCACCTCGACGATATTGCGATCGTGCCGAGCCGCCGCACGCGGGACGTCGACGACGTGTCCACGGGCTGGCAGCTCGACGCGTACCCGTTTGACATCCCGTGCGTGGCCCACCCCTCCGACGCCACCATGAGCCCGGCGACGGCCGTGGCCCTCGGGCGCCTCGGCGGCCTCGGCGTGCTCAATGTCGAGGGCCTGTGGACCCGCTACGAAGACCCGACGAAGGTCCTCGAAGAGCTCGCCTCGCTCGACGAGGACGCACCCGCGACGCGGCGCCTCCAGGAGGCGTACGCCGAGCCGATCCGCCCCGAGCTGATCGCCGAGCGCGTGCGTGCGATCCGCGAGGGTGGGGTGACCGTCGCCGTGCGGGTCTCGCCGCAGCACACGCTCGCGCTCGCCCCGGTGATCCTCGATGCCGGAGTCGACATCCTGGTCATCCAGGGCACGCTCGTCTCCGCCGAGCACGTCTCCACCACGGACGAGCCGCTCAACCTCAAGGAGTTCATCGCCGACCTCGACCTGCCGGTGATCGCGGGTGGCTGCACCGACTACAAGACGGCGCTGCACCTCATGCGCACCGGCGCGGCCGGCGTGATCGTGGGCGTGGGCGCCGACGAGTGGTCCACGACCGACACCGTGCTGGGCATCCGGGTGCCGATGGCCACCGCGATCGCCGACGCGGCGGCCGCCCGCCGCGACTACCTCGACGAGACCGGTGGCCGCTACGTGCACCTGATCGCCGACGGCGACATCCAGACATCGGGCGACATCGCCAAGGCGCTCGGCTGCGGCGCCGACGCGGTGATGCTCGGCGAGCCGCTCTCGCTCAGCGAGGAGGCGCCGGGGATGGGCGCGTGGTGGCACTCGGCCGCCAGCCACCCCAACCTGCCGCGCGGGGCGTTCGGGGTGGCCGACGAGCCGCTCGGCAGCCTGGAAAAGGTGCTGTACGGGCCGGCCGACGCGCCGGACGGGCAGCTCAACCTCTTCGGCGGCCTCAAGCGGGCGATGGCCAAGTGCGGCTACCGCGACGTCAAGGAGTTCCAGCGGGTCGGCCTGGTCCTCGACAGGTAGCGATATCGTCGCGGCGCCTGCCCGCGACGAGACGATGGACTTTCTTGTCGCTTTCGGCGCGAGAGAGGACGCTCCCTACGTGAATCGCAGGATCCTGGCCGCCGCGGCCGTCGTAGCGCTGGCCGCCGGCGGCTGCACCGACTCCGCTCCCGAATCGCCGCCGAGTTCGCCTCAGGCGGCCAAGCGCGACTTCAAGCCGGGCGAGGACGGCGTCGGCGACCCGTACTTCCCGACGTACGGCAACGGCGGCTACGACGTGCGCCACTACAAGCTCGTCGTCAAGTACGACCCGAGCACCGACGAGCTCACCGGCACCGCCACGATCACGGCGGCCGCGACGGAAGACCTGTCCAGGTTCAACCTCGACTTCGTCGGCATGTCGGTCAGCTCGGTGAAGGTCGACGGCGCGGACGCCGAGGACAAGCGCGAAGACGCCGAGCTCGTCGTCACGCCGTCCGGCGGGATCGCCAAGGACGCCGAGTTCACCGTCGAGATCGGATACTCGGGCAAGCCGGTGCCGATCAAGAGCCCTGACTTCGGCGAAGGCGGGTTCCTGCACACCGACGACGGTGCGATCGCGCTCGGCCAGCCCGAGTCGGCCAGCACCTGGTTTCCGGTCAACGACCACCCGATCGACAAGGCCACGTACGACGTCGAGGCGACCGTGCCGGAAGGGCTGGCCGCGCTCAGCAACGGCGTGCCGGGCGGCGACGCCGACAGCGGCGGCTGGACCACCTGGAAGTGGTCGGAGAAGGTGCCGATGGCCAGCTACCTGGCGTTCCTGGTGATCGGCAAGTTTCGGGTGGAGACCGGCGAGCACAAGGGCAAGCCGGTGTTCACCGCCATCGACTCGAAGCTGAGACCGGGCAGCCCGGCCGACCAGGCGATGGCACAGACCACCGAGATCGCCGACTTCCTGGAGACCCAGTTCGGCCCGTACCCGTTCCAGGCGTACGGCGGCGTGGTGGTCGACGACGACCGCATCCGGTACGCGCTGGAGACCCAGTCGCGGCCGGTCTACGGGGGCCTGTTCTTCAAGCAGGGCCCGTTCACCGAGGTGGTCGCGCACGAGCTGGCCCACCAGTGGTTCGGCGACAGCGTCTCGGTCGCGCAGTGGCGGGACATCTGGCTCAACGAGGGCTTCGCCAGCTACGCCGAGTGGCTGTGGACCGAGGAGGAGGGCGGCCTCTCGGTGCAGGAGAGCTTCCAGCGCGAGTACGCCGACACCGACTGGAAGAACCCCACCGCCGACCCGGGCCGGGCGGGCCTCTTCGGCCGGGCGGTGTACAAGCGCGGCGCGCTGGCCGTGCACGCGCTGCGGCTGGAGGTCGGCGACACCGACTTCTTCCGCATCCTCAAGACGTGGACGGCGGAAAAGCGCAACGGCAACGTCACCACCGCCGACTTCATCACGGTCGCCGAGCGGGTCTCCGGCGAGTCGCTGGACCGCCTCTTCGACGCATGGCTGATCGGCCAGTCACCCCCGGAGATCCCCGGGTAGGGCGCGCTATTTCTTGGTTACCACGGCCGGGTGGGTGCGCAGGTACGCGTCCGCTCGGCCGGCCACCAGCGCGGGGAAGAACTTTCGGCCCTCCGCGGTGAGCTGCTCGCCCCGGTAGCCCGAGCCGCGCCCCACGCCGGCGCCGGGCAGCACCACAAGCTTCAGCCCTTCCGGGCGCAGGCCGCTGAGCGCGGACGCGTAGTCGAGTGCCGGCCGACCCCGCCCGTCGAAGGTCAGGGTCTTGCCGAGCGCGCGCAGCACCCGGTCGAACTCCAGCGGGTTGCGGGCGACGTCGAGGCTGAGCGCCTTGGCCAGGACCGCACGGACGAGCTGCTGGTGGTGCCGCTGCCGGGTGTAGTCGCCGCCGGGCAGGTAGCGCTGCCGCGAGAAGTCCAGCGCCTGCCAGCCGACCAGATGGCGCATGCCCACCTCGTACACCATCTGCGGGCCGCCGTAGCCGGCCGGCCCGCCGCCGGCCGAGCGGCCGCGCCCGTCCGGGCGCAGGTGTTGGGACGGGGTGCGCTGGTCGACGTAGATGTCCACCCCGCCCAGCGCGTCGACGAGCTTGCGGAAGCCGGTGAACGTCAGCACCGCACCCGCGTCGAACCGCTTGATCCCGGTGTACCGGCTGATCGTCTGGGCCAACAGCTGGAACCCCTGCGCCACGTCGGGCCTGGCGTCGCCCCGCCGGCTGCCGTTGCTCATCGCCTCGGTGAGCTTCGTGCGCCCGCCCCGGTACCTCGACTTGGGAAAGGCCGGGACGTCGACGAGCAGGTCGCGGGGGAGCGAGACCATGTACCCGGTCTTCAGCCCGCGCTCCACGTGCAGGATCGTCACCGCGTCGGCGTGCGGCTCCCAGGTCGGATCGTCCTCGCGCGTGTCCACGCCGACGATGAGCATGTTGAGCGGGCCGGTGATGTCGGCGCCGGGCGGTGGCGTGGGGCTGGGGGTTGCCGATGGAGACGGGCTGGCGGTGCCGAAGAGGTCGGCGGTGCCGATCTCGTACCGGTCGCGCAGCGCGTACCCCACCGCCACCGCGCCGCCACCCAGCAGCACGATCGCGGCCAGCGCCGCCGCGCCCAAGATGATCCATCGTCGCCGAGTCATAGAGTGGCATCGTGCCCGGTCGGTGCTCTGGTGTGCTAGCTACTGGTGAGTAATGATGGCTGATATGCGCTACGACGTCGTGGTGATCGGGTCTGGCTTCGGTGGGAGCGTGGCCGCGCTGCGGCTGGCCGAAAAGGGCTACTCGGTCGCTGTGCTGGAGGCGGGGCGGCGCTTCGCGGACAGCGAGTTTCCAGAGACCTCGTGGCGCACCCGGCGTTTTCTCTGGGCACCCAAGCTGGGCTGCTTCGGCATCCAGCGGATCACGCTGCTCCGCTCGGCGCGCGGCGAGGCCGGCGCGGGTGTGCTCGTGCTCTCCGGCGCCGGGGTGGGCGGCGGCTCGCTCAACTACGCCAACACGCTCTACGAGCCGATGCCACCGTTCTACGCCGACCCGCAGTGGCGCGACATCACCGACTGGCGCGCGGAGCTGGCCCCGCACTACGACCAGGCCAAGCGGATGCTCGGCGTCACCACGTACCCCCATGACACCGCCGCGGACCGGGCGATGCGCGCGGTGGCCGAGCGGATGGGTGTCGGGCACACGTTCCACTCCACGCCCGTCGGTGTCCACATCGGGCGGCCGGGTGAGCGGGTCGCCGACCCGTACTTCGGCGGTGCCGGGCCGGAGCGCACCGGCTGCCTGCACTGCGGGTCGTGCATGACCGGCTGCCGCCACGGCGCCAAGAACACGCTGGTGAAGAACTACCTCTGGCTCGCCGAGCGGCTCGGCGTCGAGGTGCACCCGCTGACCACGGCGGTCGCGGTGCGCCCGGCGGGATCGGGCTATAGCGTGGAGACGGCCCGCACCGGTGCGTGGTTCCGCCGTTCCCGGCGGGTCTTCGAGGCCGACCAGGTGGTGTTCGCCGCCGGCGCGCTCGGCACCCAGCGACTGCTGCACGCGATGAAGGCGTCCGGCACGCTGCCCCACCTCTCCGACCGGGTCGGCGCGCTCACCCGCACCAACTCCGAGGCGATCCTCGGCGCCGGCGTGCTGCGCCCGGACGCGCGCCGGCGCGGGCTCGACTTCACCGAGGGCGTGGCCATCACCAGCTCCTTCCACCCCGACGAGCACACGCACATCGAGCCCGTGCGCTACGGCCGCGGCTCGAACGTGATGGGGCTGCTCCAGTCCGCCCTCGTCGACGGCGGGCCGCGCCGCCCGCTGCGCTGGCTGGGCACGATCGCCGGCCGCCCGCTCACCTACCTGCGGCTGCTTTCGGTGCGCGACTGGTCCAGGCGCACGGTGATCGCGCTCGTCATGCAGTCGGTCGACAACTCGCTGACCACGCTGTACAAGCGCGGCAGGCTGCGCACGACCCAGGGCCACGGCGCGCCCAACCCGACCTGGATCCCGGCCGGCAACGAGGCGGTGCGACTGCTCGCCGAGGAGATCGGCGGCCTGCCCGGCGGCGCGGTGACCGACGCGTTCAACGTGCCCATGACCGCACACATCCTCGGCGGCGCGGCGATCGGCGCCACCCCGGAGGACGGCGTCGTGGACGCGTACCACCGGGTCTACGGCCATGCCGGCCTGCACGTGGTCGACGGCGCGGCGGTGACGGCCAACCTCGGCGTCAACCCGTCGCTCACGATCACGGCCCAGGCCGAGCGCGCCATGTCCTTCTGGCCCAACCGCGGCGGCATCGATCCCCGACCACCGCTCGGCTCGCCCTACGCGCGGATCGCCCCAGTGGCGCCCGCGACACCAGCCGTGCCGCCACACGCCCCGGCGGCACTGCGCCGGTAGGCTTCACGCACATGAGCGAGCGGAGCGAGCGAATCATCAAACTCAGCGCGTGGGGAGTCTCGTGCCCGCCCGCAGCGAAGCGAGGACGGGCATGAGCACACCGCGCCCGGTCCTGGTCGTCGACTTCGGGGCCCAGTACGCCCAGCTGATCGCCCGCCGGGTGCGCGAGGCGAAGGTCTACTCCGAGATCGTGCCGCACTCGATGCCGGTCGCCGAGATGCTGGCCAAAGACCCCGCCGCGATCATCCTGTCCGGCGGGCCCTCCAGCGTGTACGAGCCGGGCGCGCCGCAGATCGACGCCAAGCTTTTCGACGCGGGCGTGCCGGTCTTCGGCATCTGCTACGGGTTCCAGGCGATGGCGCAGGCGCTCGGCGGCACGGTGGCGCACACCGGCCGGCGTGAGTTCGGCGGCACGGCGCTCGCCGCCCGTCCCGAGGCCGGCGTGCTGCTGCGTGACCTGCCCGCCGAGCTGTCGGTGTGGATGAGCCACGGCGACTGCGTGACCGAGGCACCCACCGGGTTCACGGTCACCGCCGGGTCGCCGGGCGCGCCGGTGGCCGCCTTCGAAGACGTGGCCGGCCGGCGTGCCGGCGTGCAGTTCCACCCGGAGGTGGCGCACACGGCGCACGGGCAGGCGATGCTCACCCGTTTCCTGTACGACATCGCCGGCATCGAGCCGACCTGGACGATGGGCAACATCATCGACGACCAGGTGGCCGCGATCCGCGAGAAGGTGGGCGACAAGGAGGTCATCTGCGCGCTCTCCGGCGGCGTCGACAGCGCGGTGGCCGCCGCGCTCGTCCACAAGGCCGTCGGCGACCAGCTCACCTGCGTCTTCGTCGACCACGGGCTGCTGCGCGCGGGCGAGGCCGAGCAGGTCGAGCAGGATTACGTCGCGGCGACCGGCATCAAGCTCAAGGTGGTCGACGCGGCCGACCGTTTCCTCACGGCGCTCGACGGGGTCACCGACCCGGAAGACAAGCGCAAGATCATCGGGCGTGAGTTCATCCGGGTGTTCGAGGCCGCCGCGCGGGAGGTCGCGGCGGCGGGCGACGTGGAGTTCCTGGTGCAGGGGACGCTCTACCCCGACGTGGTGGAGTCCGGCGGCGGCACCGGCACCGCCAACATCAAGTCACATCACAACGTCGGCGGTCTGCCCGACGACCTCAAGTTTTCGCTGGTCGAGCCGCTGCGCACGCTCTTCAAAGACGAGGTGCGCCAGCTGGGCCTCTCGCTCGGCCTGCCCGAGGCGATGGTGTGGCGCCACCCATTCCCGGGGCCGGGGCTGGCCATCCGCATCATCGGCGCCGTCTCCGCCGACCGGCTTGCCGTGCTGCGCGCCGCCGATCTGATCGCCCGCGAGGAGCTCACCGCCGCGGGGCTCGACCGCGACGTCTGGCAGTTTCCGGTCGTGCTGCTCGCCGACGTGCGGTCGGTGGGCGTGCAGGGCGACGGCCGTACGTACGGCCATCCGATCGTCCTGCGCCCGGTCTCCAGCGAAGACGCCATGACGGCCGACTGGTCGCGCCTGCCGTACGAGGTGATCGCCAAGATCTCCACCCGCGTCACCAACGAGGTGCCCGAGGTAAACCGCGTGGTGCTGGACGTGACCAGCAAGCCCCCGGGCACGATCGAGTGGGAGTAGCTAGGCGCTCGGGCCGGTCGGCGGGTGCACCGGCCAGGCGGGCGCGTCCGCGGGCTCTTCCGGCATCAGAAACCACATCACCGGGTACGCGAGCGCGGCCACCCCGGCGGTGAGCAGCGCGGCCACCGCGAAGATGACGCGAACGAGCACCGGATCGACGTTGAAGTAACGGCCGAGGCCGCTCGCCACGCCCGCGATGATGCGGTCGGTGGTGGGCCGCCTGAGCTGCTTGTAGGGAGGGTTTTCGGTCATGTCTCAACGGTCCGCGCCGGGCCGCTCGGCGACCTCGGTGAGCGCCCGGATGACTACCCTGAAACGTCCCCGACGGGCTGACGTTACCTATCGAAAGGGATGGGGGCCGCGGGTGAGCACGACGGTGCTGGACCCGAATTCCGGTTTAGCCTTCTGTCAGGAATCTGACTGTGGTCATAGACTTGTCACCTCATTCGGGAAGAATGCCCCCCTGTGACCCCCGCGCTCGAGCCGCTCCGCAGGATCGCGGCCTATGCCGTCGTGTCCGATTCCGACGGTCAGGTGCTGCTCGTGCGCGCCTCCCCGCGCTCCGGCACGCCGGGCGTCTGGTCGCTGCCGGGCGGGGCGGTCGACCACGGTGAAGACCCCAACCACACGGTGGTCCGCGAGACCGCGGCCGAGACCGGCCTCTCGGTGAGCGTCACCGGGCTGCGCGACGTGCTGGCCGACATGCGGGCGCTGCCGCACCGCGGCATCACGATCCACACCGACCGGCTGATCTACAACGTGGCGGTGCGTGGCGGCACGCTCTGCGACCGCGTCGGCCAGCCCACCGACCTGGCCCGCTGGCACACGATCGACGCCGCGGGGAGGCTGCCGCTGCGGCCGTTCACGGCAAGCGCGCTGGGGCTCCCCGCCGCCGCGGTCGACGTGCGCCCCGACGAGGCACCCGACTTCCCCTCGTTCTACGCCGTGCCCGGGCCCGACGGGCTGCACCGGGCGCAGCGCTTCGCGGCGTACGCGGTGGCCACCGACCCCGCCGGCCGTGTGCTGCTCACCAAGGTCGCCGACGGCTACCCGGGCGCGGGCTGCTGGCACCTGCCCGGCGGCGGCACCGACTACGGAGAGCAGCCCGGCGCGGCGCTCATCCGCGAGCTGCTGGAAGAGACCGGGCAGCGCGGGCGGCTCGTCGAGCTGCTGGGCGTGGCGAGCCACCGCGACGCCGCCTCGCTCGGCCCGGAGGGCTACCCGATCGACTGGCACGGCGTGCGCGCGTTCTACCGCGTGGAGGTCGAGGCGCCGGCCCCGCCGAGCGTGGGCGACGTCGGCGGCTCCACGTCCGAGGCCCGCTGGTTCCGCCCCGACGAGCTGTACGCGCTGGCCGCACACGAGCTGACCGAGGTCACGGCCGAAGCCATGCGCGCGGCGCGCCTTTGAGACGGATCGCCGCCTACGGCGTCTGCCGGGACGGCGAGGGGCGAGTGCTGCTGGTCCGCGGTTCGTCGGCCGCCGACCTGCCGGGGGTCTGGCAGATTCCGGGCGGCGGCATCGACCACGGCGAGCACCCGGCCGACGCGGTGGTACGCGAGTTCGCCGAGGAGACCGGCCTCACCGTGACCGTCACCGGGCTGCGCGCCGTCGTCTCCGACGTGCTGTGGGACAAGCACACCGACCGCGTGGTCTACGACGTGGCCGTGCGTGGCGGCACACTGCGCGACGAGCCGGACGGCACCACCGACCTGGCGGCCTGGATCGCTCCGGCGGAGCTGCCCGGCCTGCCCCTGCTGCCGTTCTCGGCCGAGCTGCTCGGCCAGCCCCCGGAGCCGGTCACGGCCCCCGCGCGTGCCACCCCGCCGCCGGTGGACCCGCGACCGTCACAGGGTCAGCGGTTCGCGGCGTACGGGGTCGCCACCGACCCGGCCGGCCGCCTGCTGCTCACGCTGATCGCCGACGGGTACCCGGGCGCCGGAAAGTGGCACCTGCCCGGCGGCGGGACCGACCACGGCGAGCAGCCGGCCGCCGCGCTGCTGCGTGAGCTCGCCGAGGAGACCGACCAGGTCGGTCGGGTAACCGACCTGCTCGACGTGACCCACCACCGCAATCCGCGTGCGCTGGGCCCCGAGGGCTACCCGATCGACTGGCACGCCGTGCGGGCCACCTATCGGGTACGGGTCGACACGCCCACCGAGCCCCGTGTGACCGAGGCGGCCGGCGGGTCGACCGCGCGGGCGGCCTGGTGGAGCGTGGCCGAGGCGGCGCGGCTGCCGTTGACCGACGTCGCGGCTGCCGGGTTATCGCACCTGACGGCCGGTTTGGGCGGCACCGGCTAGAATATGTGGCTGCGTTCGTAGTCAGCGGCCCGCCAGGCACGCTGGCGAGGCTATCGCCAAGCCCATCCGGACTGTGCGATGGTGTAGGCCGCATGCGACCGGACGGCCGCCGAGGCGGCGGAGAGACCGATCCGGTCATGGAGGGATACGTGCCGAGAGCCCCTTGGCGCCGGCGTCGTGCGACGGACAGTCCACGCCCTGGAGGGCGCCGCTGGGCAGGGCGTTTGCGCCGCAGCGGCTCGTTCGCCCGGCAGGTCCTGCTGGTCCGCGTCGGCCGGCGCCGGCCGCAGTCGAGCGCAGGCTCCACGGTTGTCGTGCCGGCCCACTACGAGTCGGTGACCGACGACGAGATCGAGTCGCTTCTGCCGGTGAGCCCGGCTCCCGCGGGTGCGGCCGTCAGCGGCGGCCCGATCCCGCTCCTCCCTGGCGAGCACACGCCGGCCCGGCGGGCCATGTTCGCGCTGGTCAACGCCTGCACCCTTAGCAGCCTCACGCTCGGCCTGCTCGCCATCTTCCTGGCCATGCGCGGCGACGTGCGGGCCGGCGCCGTGTGCCTCGTCGCCTGCGTGGCGTTCGACGGCCTCGACGGCGCGCTCGCCCGCCGCTTCGGCGTGGTCAGCCCGTTCGGCGCGCAGATGGACTCGCTCGCCGACATGTGCTCGTTCGGCCTGGCCGCGCCCGTGGTGGTGTACGCGTCACTGGCCGGCACGGTGCCCACCGCGGCCGCCGCCGCCGGCTGCACGCTCGTCGCCGGATGCGCCGCGATCCGGCTGGCCCGCTTCAACGTCTCACCCAAGGACGGCCGCTTCTTCTGCGGCGTGCCCACCACGATGGTCGCGGCGGTGCTCGCCGTCGGGGTGCTCATCGAGCTGCCCCTGTCCGGTCCGGCCCAGCTGGCCGGCGTGGCACTGCTGGCGTTCGCGATGGTGTCCAGCTTCCCGTACGCCAAGATCGGCCGCCTGTTCCGGCTGCCACCGTGGCTCTGGCTGCTGCCGGTGGTCGGCGCGCTCGTCGACCCACGCCTGACCTTCGCCGCGATCGTGGTCGGCTACCTGCTCAGCGGCCCCGTGCTCTGGCTCCGCCACCGCCACGCCGCGTAGCGCCACAAGCTCGTCGAGGCCGGCTGGCCCCCGCACCAGCCGGCTTTGCCGATGATTCGCCCCGCGAGTGGTCGGCAGCGCGGAGACCTGCCGTGCTGCTCATCCCCCGTGGCGGCGAAGGGTCAGAGCCAGCGGGCGATCACCGAGGCGCCGCCCAGTACGCGGTCGCCGGGTGCAACCAGCGGCTCGGCGGCTTCGGCGGGCAGGTAGACGTCGGTCCGGGAGCCAAAGCGGATCAGGCCGAACCGCTCGCCCTTCGCCAGTAGTGCGCCCACCGGCGCGCGCTGCACGATCCGGCGTGCCACCAGCCCGGTGCGCTGGGCCACCACCACGGTGCCGCGGGCGGTGTCCAGCACCGTGTACGCCGCGACGTTGTGCTCGGCCTCCGGCCGCATGGCCGCGGCGAAGCCGCCGTCAGTGACGAAGTAGTCGACCACCCGGCCGGCCACCGGGGCGCGGTTGACGTGCACGTCGAACACCGACAGGAAGACCGCCACCCGCAGGAACTCGTCCGGCCCGAACCGGTCGTCGCGCATCCGCTCGACGGAGAGCACCTTGCCGTCGCTGGCCGCCACGACCGCCGACAGGTCTTCGGGCACGTCGCGCTGCGGGTCGCGGAAGAACGCGGCCACCGGCGCGGCGGCCAGGGCCGGCACCAGCCACAGCCGTGACTTGGGGCGGGCGACCCGGGTCAGCGCGGCCAGGCCGAGCGCGATGCCGGCGGCGGCCACGCCGTTGGAGTCGATGTGCATGGCGCGGCTCATCGGCACGCTCGACGGCCGGTACGCGGGCGCGAGGTGGCTGGCCAGTGCCGTCTCCGCGGTGGTGAAGCGCAGGCGGTGGACGCGCAGCGGCGGGTTGTTGCGCACCACGAGGTCGGAACCGACGCCGAAGAGCGCGGCCTGCCGGCCCAGCTCGGCGGCGGCGCTCCCGGTGAGCCCGGTGGCCACCGCCAGCACACCGCCCTCCACGAGGTACTTGGTGAGGCCCTCGATGGACGCCCGCGCCTCCTCGGCGGAGCCCTCCAGCGGCTCGGCGACGATCACGACGTGGGCCGGGTCGGCCTCGGCGAGCGAGTCCGCGACGCGTACCCGCTCGGTCACCCACCGGCTCTGCGCCGCGACGTGGTCGCGGAGGGCGCCCACCCCGGATGCCTCCGCCGGCACGACGGTGAGCGTGTCGCCGGGCAACATGCCCTCGATGGCGGCGGTCAGCACGGCGGAGCGGCCGTGCGCGCCGACCACGAGGCCGGTCTTCGGACCGTTGTGCCGGGCCAGCTCGGAGGCGAGGGTGCGGGCGGCGCGGGCGGCGGTGCGGGTCTGAGTCACGCGCCCAGCATAGGCGGCATTCCTTACGCCATCAGGGCGTCCCACATGTGTGAGACGCCCTGATGATCGTGATGGTCCGTCAGCCCGGGTTTTTGTCGCGCTTCGGTGCCTCGGGAGCCGATTCCGGAGCCGGGGCCGCGCTGACCGGCGGCAGGTAGGGCACCTGCGGGCCGGCCAGCAGCTCCCGCACGATGTCGGCGTGCAGCTCGGCGGGTAGGCCGCTGACCGGGACGAGCGCCGGCTCCGGCGCGGGCGGCTCGGCCGGCGGCGGTGGCTCACCCTTGCCGGAGCGGAGCGCGCCCATCAGCCCCAGCGCCCCGAGGAGGATGAGCGCGGTGGCCACGAACCACCCCACGGCCGGCAGCGGCAGGTGGAAAAGCTGGGCGATGAACCACCAGCCGGCGATGAAGAGGAATACCAGAGCGAACGTCAGGGAGACGCCATCGGTACGGTGCGGCTTCATCGGTGCACCTCCGCCGAGCCCGCGTTGACCTTGAGGGTGATGTTGAGCTTGCCGCCGCCCTCGCCGTCGGCACCGAGGTCGACGATGTCGGTGGGCGAGTTCTGGAAGCCGCTCGTCTTGCTGTCGAAGATGTCCGCGTCACCCGCGTTGACCTCGGCGCGCACGGTGGCGTCCACGTCGGGCGGCAGGATGACCTCGAGGTCGCCGAAGCTCAGGTGCACGCTCAGCACCTTGTCCTGGTCGGTGAAGTCCACCTTGGACAGGTCGAGCACCGCGTTGCCGAAGTTGTGCTCGTACCGCGTGGGCATGTCCTGCGCGCTGACCGGCTGCCAGTACTGGTCGCCACCGGTGGCCTGGTACTGGCCGACCTGTGACTCCGCGATCGTGGATATGCCGAGCGCGGCCGCGGCGATGAAGCCGAGCGCGATCAGCCAGCGGGCCCGGCCGAACCAGACCCCGACCAGCAGGCCGAGCGCGATCGTCAGGAGCACGCCGAAGAAGTACGTCGAGGGCTTGATGGGCATGACGTTGGCCAGATCGAACGCGGCCACCACGCCGAGCGCCACGAAGATCATCGAGAATGTCGCGGCGCCGAGCGGCGAGCGCTCCTTCGGTGGCTTGGGCGGCTTGGGCGGTGGCGCCGGCGGCCCGCTGTAGCTGGGCGGGTAGGGACCGGGTCCGCCGTACGGCCCGTGCGGGGCGAACGGCGGGCGGTAGCCACCCGGCGGGGGCCCGGGCGGTCCGGGCGGGCGGGGCGGTGCCGGCGGATACGGGCCCGACCGGTGCGGCGGGGGCGGCGACATCGGCGGCGGGCTTGGAGGCTGCATTGGCGGCACCGGAGGGTTCGGAGGCACCGGCGGATACGGCGCCGAGGGCGGGGGAGGGAAGGTGGCCGTCGACGGGTACGGCCCGGCGGCGGCCGGCGCGGGAGCGCCGGGACCGTGCGGCGGCGGGTACGGCGGAGGGGTCGGCTGCCATGGCCGCCCCGCCCCGAACGGCACCCCACCCCCGCCGGGTGCCGCCGGGGCGGAGCGGCCGGGCTTCCGGTTGAGCAGCAGTGCCCCACCGATGAGCGCCGCGGCGCCCAGCACCACCGCCCGGAAGCCGTCCGTCACGATCAGGCCGAACATCACCACGACCAGGATGCCGAGGATGATCACCATGATCGGTGACATGCTCGACCGGCCGCGGCCCAGCATCGACTCCACCGGCGAGGCCGTGTCGCCCTCGGCCGGGATGATGAGCCACGCGGCGAGGTAGACGAGGATGCCGATGCCGCCGAAGAAGCCCAGCACGGCGAGGAGCACCCGCCACAGCACCGGGTCGGTGTTGGTGGCCCGGGCGATCGCCGCGCACACACCGGCCACGTAGCGGCCCTGGCGTGGCCGGACCAGCCCGTACCGCGAAGTGAAGGCGGCGCCCGGCGGTGGCGGCGGCGGAGTGGCAGCGCCGGGAGGTGGCGGTGCCTGCCGGCCCGCGCCCGGCGGTGGCGGTGGTGGCGGCGGCGGAGTGGCCGCGCCGGGAGGTGGCGGCGCCTGCCGGCCCGCGCCCGGCGGCTCGGCCCCGACGGGCGTGTCCTTGAGCGTCGGGTCAGCCGCCCAGCGGTCGCCCGCCGGCACCTCGGCTGTGGGCTCGTCCGGCCGCACTTCGGCTGTCGGCTCGTCCGGCCGCACCTCGGCTGTGGGCTCGTCGCCCGCCGTGGAGGCGGCACCCGCCGAGGCTCCGGCCTCCGAAGGCGCGGGCGTCCCGGGCGAGGGCTTGGTCGTGTCGTCGCCCTCCGGTCGGCGGGCCTGGGCACCTTCATCCGTCATGTGTTCGATCCTCGCCGCTACCCCACCCGAACAGCCTCAGGCGGCAACCCTGACGCCACCCTGAGATCTTCGTGGCCAATGTCCGGGGCGTCCCCGTGGCCAGGGGCCTGTCCGGCGTGTGACGATCGGTGAACAGGCATCGAGCAGCGAGGGAGCAGAGCGATCGTCACCGTCGGGACCCAGCAGCCCCGCCTCACCCGCTCCCGCGACCAGCGGGTGGTCGCGGGTGTGGCTTCGGGCATCGCGCGCCACCTGGGCATCCCCCCGGTGCGGGTGCGCATCGCCTTCGTGGTCCTCCTCCCGCTCAGCGGCCTGGGGCTGCTTCTATATGCGGCGTTCTGGGCGGTGCTGCCCCTCCAGGTGCGCACGGCCGAGGCCCCGCCGCGGCGTAACTTCATGCACCTGCTGCCGTTCGTCGCGATCGGGCTTGGCCTCATCCTGGTGCAGACGCTCGTGTTCGGCTTCGGCGCGCTCGGCGTCACCGGCCTGGCCGGCTGGCTCGTCGCGATCATCGCGGTCGGCGCCGGCGTGATCTGGCACGAGTCCGACCCGGAGCGGCGCCGCCAGTGGAGCGAGACGCTGCCGCGCGTGCCGTGGCTGGGCGCGGTGGTCGACGAGAGCGACCGGCGGGCGTTCCTGCTCCGCTTCATCGGCGGCGGCGTGCTCGTCTCGGTGGGCATCATCGGGGTCATCGCGGTCTACTCGCCGACCGAAAACTTCGGCGCCGTGATCAACGGCATCATCTTCGCGCTGGTGGGCCTCGCCGGCGTGGCGGTGGTGGCCGGTCCGGTGCTGTGGCGTACGTACAACCAGCTGCGCACCGAGCGCGAGGGGCGCATCCGGGAGATGGAGCGGGCCGAGCTGGCCGCGATGGTGCACGACCAGGTGCTGCACACGCTCGCCCTCATCCAGCGCAACGCCGGCGACGTCAAGGCGGTGCAGCGGCTGGCCCGCGGGCAGGAGCGGAGCTTGCGCAACTGGCTGTACAAGCCGATCGCCTCGCCCAACGAGCGCTTCTCCGCCGCGCTGGAGCAGGTGGCGGCCGAGGTCGAAGATACGTACGCGATCACGGTGGAGACCGTCGTGGTGGGCGACCGGGAGACCGACGAGAAGGTCGGCGCGCTGGTCGCCGCCGCCCGCGAGGCCCTGGTCAACGCGGCCCGTCACGCCAAGGTGCAGACCGTTTCCCTCTACGCGGAGGTGGAGCCCGACCAGGTGAGCGTGTTCGTGCGCGACCGGGGCGCCGGCTTCGACCCGTCCACGGTGGAGGATCATCGGCATGGCGTCCGCGGCTCCATCATCGGGCGGATGCAGCGGCACGGCGGGCGCGCGAAGATCATTAGCGAGCCCGGCGACGGCACCGAGGTGCGCTTGTTCATGCCGACGAGCCGAGAGACCGTCACCACTGGGAAGGACGGATCATGACCGACCAGACCGAGCAGCAGCGGCGGCTGCGGGTGTTCCTCGTCGACGACCACGCGATGTTTCGGGCCGGCGTCCGCGCCGAGCTCGGCGTGCACGTAGAGGTGATCGGCGAGGCGAGCACCGTGACCGAGGCGGTCTCCCGGATCGCCGCGCTCGAGCCCGACGTGGTGCTGCTCGACGTGCACATGCCCGAGGGCGGTGGCCGCGCCGTGCTCGAGGCGATGCGCCGCACCCACCCGCAGGTCCGCTTCCTCGCCCTCTCCGTCTCCGACGCGGCCGAAGACGTCATCGGCCTGATCCGGGCCGGCGCGCGCGGCTACGTCACCAAGACCATCTCGCCCGACGAGCTCGCCGCGGCGATCCGCCGGGTGGCGGATGGCGACGCGGTGTTCAGCCCCCGGCTGGCCGGGTTCGTGCTGGACGCGTTCGCCGCGCGGCCGGACGCTCCGGTGGCCGACCCCGAGCTCGACCAGCTCACCAACCGCGAGCGCGAGGTGCTGCGCCTGCTCGCCCGGGGCTACGCCTACAAGGAGATCGCCAAGGAGCTCTTCATCTCCATCAAGACGGTGGAGACCCACGTCTCGAACGTGCTGCGCAAGCTCCAGATGTCCAACCGCTACGAGCTCTCGCGCTGGGCCGCCGACCGCCGCCTCGTCTAGAGACCTTTCGGGGTCGGGGTGGCTTCGGCCTCTGGATCCCTGCTTGGACAAAAGATGTGAGCTACCGCGATGCCCGTTGTGGTCCGTGCCGTTGCTCCCGCGGCCTCACCCGTCCGCCGCTGGTCGCGCTCAACCCGGCGGCTGCGCCGGGCCCTTACGGCCCCGGCTGGGGTCTCAAGGACAACGATCTCCTCGCCAGGGCTTGCCGCGCGGGCGTGGCAGCGGAGGCCGGGGTTTCGGCGAGCCCTGGCGAGCCGCCGGCCGTAGCGGTCTCCGGCGGGAGCGGCGGTCCGCAGCTGACGCGGATCCGGGAAACCTGTCTCGAACGGACCCCGACCCCTCCCGCGTGACTCACCGCCGGAGACCGGCTCGCCTCGACGAACCTTTTGGGAAACAGAGCCTCATTTCAACGACAACCATCTGTGCCTGGGTCGGCGTTCTATTCCGTACGTAGGACCGTGAACGCTTCGGCGAGCCGGCCGGCGGGCAGCCCGGCGGCCTTCGCGACGGCGGCCAGTCGATCGCGCAGCAGGGCGTCAAGGTCCAGATGGGAGGTTTGCGATGCGTGTGCGTGCAGCGCCGCGATCTTCTTCGGGTACGCCTCCGTGACGTCGACGGCATGGTCAGGGTCCGGTCCGCCCGAGAACCACACCTCCCGCACCACCCACGGCTCCAACCCTTCGTCCCGGAGCAGCTCCGGGTAGGCGAACGGGTTGCGTGCGTCCGGGTAGATGGCGCACGTCGTGGCCTCCCCCACCGCGAGGTGGTCCGGGTGGCTCGGGCCAGCCAGCCGCTCCCAGCGACGGAGCGGCGCGCTGGTGAGGATCCGGTCCGGCCGCCACCGGCGGATCGCCGCCGTGATGTCCCGCCGGAGCGCCAGGCTGGGCGTGACGGCGCCGTCGGCATACCCGTCGAGGAAGTCGACCTGCCCGACTCCGACGGCGGCCGCCGCTGCTTCCTGCTCCTTTTGTCGAATTATGGGGATCTGTCCCCTCGGGGTGTCGTCGAAGCCACCGGCGTCGCCGCGGGTGACGATCAGGTAGGCGACCTCGATCCCGCTGTCGACCCATCCGGCCACGGTGCCCGCCGCACCGAAGTCGACATCGTCGGGATGAGCGAACACGGCAAGTGCGCGTCGAACGTCGGAGAGTGCGGGAGCGGAGGGTGGAAACGTCACGACAACCCATGGTACGTCGGCGACAAGTCTGGCCGTTCGTCGGAAAAAGGGCAGGTCAGAGGCCACTTTTCGGGCCCCAAAACGATCTCTACACCGTATCGGCAGCGTCCCGGCCGAATATCGGGTTGATAACGCTCCTTCACGTTCGTGGGCGCGTGGTGTCACAGTGTCAGCACCTCACCCGCCCAGCACCGCGCCCAGGAGGCAAGGTCATGCACGCAGACGCCGCACCCAAGGCTGTCCGCGACTCAGGAGCCTCCGCGGCGTTCCGCGCGTCAGCGGTGGTGGCGGCCGATCTCGGCGGATCATCGACCTGTCAGGGCCCCGCCGATCCCCGGCGGTAGCGTGCTGGCAGCACGATTTGCCGCGGACCATCGGCCGGCACCGACCCGTAGCTGTGCGAATACCGAGGAACAACAGCAATGACACAAGGGAGGCCCTGAGAAATGAGAGTCTCGAGGCGTGCGAGTGCGGCCGCGGCAGTGGCTGCCCTCGCGCTCGTCGCGGCAGGTTGCAGTGGCGGAGACGATAGCGGCGAGGACACAGGCAGCGACAAGAACGCCAACGCCGCTATCACGATCAATGGCACCGAGCCAGAGGTTCCGCTGGTGCCGGCGAACACCACTGAGACCGGTGGCGGCAAGGTCGTCGACTACCTGTGGAGCGGTCTGACTCAGTACGACAACACCACTGGTGAGTCGAGCAACCTGCTTGCCGAGTCGATCGACACGACCGACTCCAAGGTCTACACGATCAAGATCAAGAAGGGCACCAAGTTCCACGACGGCACCGAGGTGAAGGCGAAGAACTTCGTCGACGCGTGGAACTGGGCGGCATACACGCCGAACGGCGCGCAGGGTGCCAGCTTCTTCGCTGAGATCCAGGGCTACCAGGACGTCACGAGTGCCGACCCGGACGACGACGGCCCGCAGAAGGCGCCGGAGCCCAAGGCCAAGACGATGTCCGGCCTGGCGGTCGTGGACGACCACACGTTCACCGTGACGCTCTCCGAGCCGTTCTCGATCTGGCCGGTCAAGCTGGGCTACAGCGCGTTCGTGCCGATGCCGGACGCCTTCTTCGCCGCGGCGGACAAGGCCGAGTGGGGCAAGAAGCCGATCGGCAACGGCGCCGTGAAGTTCGTCAGCTGGACCAACGACGTCGAGATCAACCTGACCCGCTTCGACGACTACAACCTGTCGGACAAGGTCAAGATCAAGGACGTCAAGGTCAAGCTGTACCAGTCGGACGACGCGGCCTACAACGACCTGCTTGCCAACAACCTGGACTTCATGCAGCAGGTCCCGGTCACGGCGCTGGCCGGTGACCAGTGGAAGACCGACCTGGGCGAGCGGGCGATCAGCAAGGCCACCCCGGTGACCCAGATCATCTCCTTCCCCCTGTACGACAAGCGTTTCCAGAACCCCGACCTGCGCAAGGCGGTATCGCTCGCGATCAACCGGCAGGAGATCGCGGAGAAGATCTTCTTCAACTCGCGCAAGCCGGCGACGACGTGGTCGAACCCCCTCGCTCCGGGCAACGGCGCGAACGACTGCACGATCTGCACGTTCAACGAGGCGCAGGCCAAGGAGCTCTACCAGAAGGCCGGTGGCTTCCAGGGCAAGATGACCTTCTACTACAACGCCGACGCCAGCCACAAGGCCTGGATGGAGGCCGTCGCCAACAGCGTGAAGAACGTTCTTGGCATCGACGCGGTCGCCACGGGCATCCCGACCTTCGCCGCGCTCCGTGAGCGGATCAACGCGAAGAAGATGGACGGCCCGTACCGTGCGGCCTGGCAGCAGGACTACCCGGACGTGGAGAACTGGGTCGGCCCGCTGTACGTCACCGGTGGTTCCTCCAACGACGGTGGCTACAGCAACCCGCAGGTCGACGCGCTCTTCAAGGAGGGTGTCGGCGCGGCGAACGTGGACGCGGCGCACGCCAAGTTCGCCGAGGCCACGAAGTTGATCGACGCGGACGCCCCGTCCATGCCGATCGTGACGGTCGAGGAGCAGTCCGGCTACTCCACCAAGCTCAAGAACGTTGAGACCACCAACGTGGGCGAGCTCGACCTCTCCAAGGTCGAAATCGCGTAACGGCGGCTCAGCCCCGGGTCCGGCTCGCCGCGTTTGCGGGCCGGACCTGGGGTAGTTCACACGTGGAAGCGCGTCATCACCCCCGGCGTGTGACCCACACCGTGTCGGGCGCCGGCGCGGCGCCCCCGTCCTGGAGGAACCCATGGGCCGTTACGTGTTGAGGCGGCTGCTCCAACTCATCCCCGTGTTCTTCGGAACAACGCTGCTCATCTACTGGCTTGTGTGGTCCGTACCCGGTGACCCGTTTGCCGGCAAATGCGGCGAACGACCGTGCTCGCCCGGATTCATCGCGAGCATGACTGAGAAGTACCACCTAGACGACCCGTTGCCGTTGCAGTACCTGCACTACATGGGCAACCTGCTCACCGGCGATTTCGGCGAAACGTTCGGTCAGCGGCCCATCTCGGACATCATCATTCAGGCGTATCCGAATACGCTGAAGCTCGCGGCCATGGCGCTCACCATCGAGGCCGTGATCGGGCTCACCGCGGGCGTGCTCACCGGGCTGCGGCGCAACGGCTTCCTGGACAACCTGGTCCTGGTCTCCACGCTCTTCCTGCTCGCGATCCCGGTTTTCGTCCTCGGCTTCGTGCTCCAGTTCCTGCTCGGCGTCGAGCTGGGCATCATCGAGCCGACGGTCCGCGACGGGGCGCCCTGGGTAGACCTCATCGTCCCCGGCTTCGTGCTCGGCAGCGGCTCCATGGCGTACGTCGCCCGGCTCACCCGCACGAGCATCGCGGAAAACCGGCGGGCCGATTACGTGCGCACGGCCATCGCCAAGGGGCTGCCGATGCGCCGCGTGGTCGGTGTGCACCTGCTGCGCAACTCGCTGATCCCCGTAGTCACGTTCCTCGGCACCGACCTCGGCTCGCTCATGGGCGGCGCGATCATCACCGAGGGCATCTTCCGGATCAACGGCATCGGCGGCGCGGTCTACCGGGCGATCGTCACCAAGGAAAGCGCTACCGTGGTCGGCATCGTGGTGGTCCTGGTGATGGTTTACTTGCTGATGAACCTGCTGGTCGACCTCCTCTACGCCGCCCTGGACCCGAGGATCCGCTATGAGTGACCCCACTGCTGCGATGGTCACGGCACCGCAGGCCGAGCTACCCGGTCCGGTCAGCGAGACCACCCCACCCGACGCCGGCAAGCCCGGCGACCGCAAGGAAAAGCCTCGCGGCCTGCTCGGTGACGCCTGGTACGACCTGCGGCACAAGCCGCTCTTCTGGATCTCGGCCGGGTTCATCTTGTTCTTCGTGGTGATGGCCGCCTTCCCGTGGCTGTTCACCCAGACCGATCCCGACTTCGGCACGTTGTCGCGCAGCCGCCAGGGGCCATCCGGCGACGCCTGGTTCGGCACCGACATCCAGGGGCGAGACATCTACGCCCGGGTGATCTACGGCAGCCGCGCGTCGATCATCGTCGCGCTCACCGCGACGCTCGGCACGGTCCTGATCGGGGCGACCGTCGGAGTCATCGCCGGGTTCCGCGGCGGCTGGATCGACCAGCTCCTGTCCCGGATCGCCGACGTGTTCTTCGGCCTTCCGTTCATCCTCGGCGCGATCGTCATCCTCAGCACGTTCAACGGGCCGGGTGCCCACCGTGGTGAGTGGTCGATCATGGGCATGGTGATCCTCGCGCTGATCGTGCTGGCGTGGCCGGTGTCCATGCGGATCATGCGGTCGACGGTGCTCGCCACGAAAAACGCGGACTACATCATCGCGGCGCGGGCGCTCGGGGCCAGCAACACCCGGATCATCTTCCGGCACCTGATCCCCAACTGCCTGGCACCCGTGCTGGTGTACGCGACGATCCTGGTCGGGGCGTTCATCAGCGCCGAGGCCGCGCTGTCGTATCTCGGCGTCGGGCTACAGACACCGGTGGTGTCCTGGGGCGTCATGATCAGTGACGCGCAGAACCTCATCCGGGTCTCGCCGTACATGCTGCTGTTCCCGGCCGCGGCCCTCGTCCTCGCCGTGCTCAGCTTCGTCATGCTGGGCGAAGCGGTGCGCGAGGCTCTCGACCCGAAGATGCGGTAGGAGACCCAGTTGTCCGATTTGTACGTGGCCGACCAGCCCGAAGCCGCGACCGTGGGGCACCCGACCGGGCGCCTGCTCGAGGTCGAGGATCTGCGCGTCGAGTTCCGCACGCGCGACGGCGTTGCCAAGGTCATCAACGGTGTCACCTACCACGTCGACGCGGGTGAGACGCTCGCCGTGCTGGGCGAGTCCGGCTCCGGAAAGAGCGTGACCGCCCAGACGATCATGGGCATCCTGGACACGCCGCCCGGGTTCGTCACCGGCGGCGAGATCCGCTTCCACGGCAAAGACATGCTCAAGATGTCGACCGAGGAGCGGCGCCGCATCCGGGGCGAGGGCATCGCGATGGTGTTCCAGGATGCCTTGTCCGCGCTCAACCCGGTCTTCAGCGTCGGGTTCCAGATCGCCGAGCAGTTCCGGATCCGGCGCGGCATGAGCCGCAAGGACGCCAAAAAGCGCGCGGCCGAGATGCTCGACCAGGTCAAGATCCCCAACGCGAAGCAGCGGGTCAACGAGTACCCACACCAGTTCTCGGGCGGCATGCGGCAGCGCGTCATGATCGCGATGTCGCTGGCCCTCGACCCCGAGGTGCTGATCGCCGACGAGCCCACCACCGCGCTCGACGTCACCGTGCAGGCCCAGATCATGGACCTGCTCGCCGACCTCCAGCGCGAGCGCCACATGGGCCTGATCCTGATCACGCACGACCTCGGTGTCGTGGCCGACGTGGCCGACCGCATCGCGGTGATGTACGCGGGCCGCATCGTCGAAGAGGCCAACGTCCACGAGCTGTACGCGAAGCCGGCGCATCCCTACACACTGGGCCTGCTGGAGTCGATCCCGCGCATCGACGAAAAGGGGCAGCAGCTCCGGACCATCCGCGGGCTCCCACCGAGCCTGCTGAAGATCCCGCCCGGCTGCCCCTTCCACCCGCGCTGCCCGATGGCGCAGCCGGTCTGCCAGGAGAAGGTGCCGCCGCTGCTCCAGCTCGGCCCGACCCGGGCCAGCGCCTGCCACTTCGCCGAGGAGCTTGTGAAACGTGACTGAGACCATCCTCGAGGCCCGCGACCTGGTCAAGTACTACCCGGTCACCCGCGGCGTGGTGTTCAAGAAGACGGTCGGCCACGTGCAGGCGGTCGACGGCGTCTCGTTCGACCTGCACAAGGGCGAGACGCTCGGCATCGTGGGCGAGTCCGGCTGTGGCAAGTCGACCCTGGCCAAGGTGCTGATGCACCTGGAAAAGCCGACGAGCGGCGGCGTCACCTTCAACGGCCAGGACATCTACAAACTGGGCGCCGGCGGCCTGCGCCGGCTGCGCCGCAACATCCAGCTGGTGATGCAGGACCCGTACACCTCGCTCAACCCGCGCATGACGGTCGGCGACCTGGTCGGCGAGCCCTACGAGATCCACCCTGAGGTGGCGCCCAAGGGCAGCCGGCGCCAGAAGGTGCAGGAGCTGCTGGAGGTGGTCGGGCTCAACCCCGAGCACATCAACCGCTACCCGCACCAGTTCTCCGGCGGCCAGCGGCAGCGCATCGGCATCGCCCGCGCGCTGGCGCTGCGGCCCGAGATCATCGTCTGTGACGAGCCGGTGAGCGCCCTGGACGTGTCGATCCAGGCCCAGGTGATGAACCTGCTGGAGAAGCTCCAGAACGAGTTCGGCCTGTCGTACATCTTCATCGCGCACGACCTGTCCGTGGTCCGCCACCTCGCCGACCGCGTCGCGGTGATGTACCTCGGCAAGATCGTCGAGCTCGGCACCGAAGACGAGATCTACGAGCGCCCGACCCACCCGTACACCCAGGCCCTGCTCTCGGCGGTGCCGGTGCCCGACCCCAACAGCCGAAAGAGCAAGGCGATCATCCGGCTTACCGGCGACGTGCCGAGCCCCACCAACCCGCCGTCCGGCTGCCGTTTCCGCACGCGCTGCTGGAAGGCCCAGGAGATCTGCGCCGTCGAGGTGCCGCAGCTCGTGGCCCGCCCCGGCTCCGACCACCCGAGCGCCTGCCACTTCGCCGAAAAGCGCGAGATCGTGGTGTCGCACGAGGCGAGCGACCTGACGGAGCTTCCGACTCGCACGCTGTGAGGTTCTGGGGCCGCGGGGTTACCCCACGGCCCCAGCAGTCTCGAACCGCGCCAGTCGAGCGGCCGCAAAGCCCGATCCAGAAGATTTGAGCTACCGCGATGTCCGTCGTGGTCCGGACCGCTGCTCCCGCGGCCTCACCCTCCGCGGTTCACAACCCACCCCGCCCCTACGGCGGCGAGGATCCGGCCCGCCACCGAGACCATCGGGGTTGTGTCGCCTGAGCCCCCGATCAGGCCTACAGAGGCCCTCGGCCAGCGCGGAGGATGAGGAGGGCGAGCTGGGTGCCGTCGGCGCCCAGGGCGGAGCGGAAGCGGTCGACGATCTCGCGTTCGCGGGAGAGGACGAGCCGCGTGCCGCCGGAGGCCAGGCGGGTGGCGCCCACGCGTTGGGAGAGGCGCGCGCGCTCCTGCCAGAGGGCGATGAGCTGGCTGTCGATCTCGTCGATGCGTTCACGCATGGCGAGGATGCTCTCCGCCGCGTCTGGGGCGTTCGTGCCCGTATCGCCGTTGCTCGCCGGGGTGCCGGGCTGTTCCGCCACGTCGGTGGCCATCGGGTACTCCCTGGGTGTTTGTCCGGTCAGCTGGTGCCCAGAGCGCCAAAAGCCCCGGGCTCCAGGAGCCCGGGGCTTTTGGTAGGTCTTGTGATCAGGCGCGACCTACGGCTGCCGGACTCCCGGAGCCGTAGCTAAAGTAACGCCGCACCTGCTGGATCACGCGCTGAAGTATGCCAGCGGCTCTGGCCGGGTGCAAGGAACGGCCCCGCGTGGGCGAGGCCGCTCCTACCCGTTTTCAGGCGGTCTTCGTGATCCGGTTTTGCGGGCCGGGCGCCACCGGAGCGCCGGCGCCGAGGTGTGCCACCAGCGCGTCGATGTCGAACCCGGGCGCGGTGGCCCGATCCGTGCCCGCGGTGAGCCGGGAGAACCCGTCGCCGCCGTTGGCCAGGAAGTCGTTCGTCGTGACGCGGTAGGTGGCCGCCGGGTCGATCGGCGTGCCGTTGAGCGCCAGGTTGCTCACCTTGGAGCCGGGCGCCTGTGTGGAGTTGTACGAGTACGTGAAGCCGGCCGAAACCTGGAGGATGCGCTGCACCGTCTGCCCGCCGAACCCGACGAACTGCTGCTCCAGCACCTCCTTGAGCTGGGCACCCGTGAGTGTCTGGGTGACCACCAGGTTGTTGAACGGCTGCACCGTGAAGCATTCGCCGTACGTGACGTCGCCGGGTGCCTCGCCGCCGGGCGAGTTGGCGAACGTCATCGACGCGCGGATGCCGCCCGGGTTCATCAGGGCGATCTGGGCGCCGGCCGCGGCGGTGTAACCGAGCTGGGCGTCGGCGATCACGTCACCGAGCGCGCTCTCGCCGGCCGCGTTGGCGGTGTTGGTGATGTCTGCCGTGATCTTGCCCACCACACGGTTGGCGATGGGCGCGACCGCCGTGCGGTACTTGTCGGCGATCTTCTTCGCGCTCGCGTCGACGAGGGCGGGGTTGCGCACGAACGCGCCGCCCGCGTCGGTCTGCCAGCTGCCGTCCGGGTTGCGGACGCCGTTTTCCACGATGACGTTGCGGGCGGCGATCTCGGCGAACTTGCCGCTGCGCCTGTCGAGCGTGAAGTCGATGTCGGTCACCAGCACGCCGTTGCTGCCGGCACTCGTCACCACCGTCGGGGCACCCGACGAGTTCGGCAGCTGGCACGAGTAGAAGCGGTGCGTGTGGCCGGAGACCACGATGCCGAACTCGGGACGCAGCCCCGCCACGATGTTGGTGATCGGGCCGGCGAAGTTGGCGCACCCGTCGACGGGCTGGGGAGTAGGCGGGGCCGACTGGGCGCCACCCTCGTGGATCAGCAGCACCATCGACTTCACGCCGACGAAGCGGAGCAGGGTGGCCCACTTGTTGGCGGTCTCGATCTCGTCGCGGAACTCGACGGACGTGATGCCCGCCGGGTTGACGATCGAGGGCGTGCCCTTGAGCGTCATGCCCACGAAGCCGACCGGGACGCCGTCGACGATGCGGATGTCGACCGGCAGCAGCAGTGGAAGGCCGGAGTCCTTTTTCACCACGTTGGCGGCGAGGTAGTTGTACTTCGCGCCCTTGAAGCCGTCGCCGTCCTGGCACCCGTCGACCGGGTGACAGCCCCCGCGCTGGAGGCGGCGCAGCTCGGTGGTGCCCTCGTCGAACTCGTGGTTACCCACCGAGCTGATCTGGAGGCCCGCGTTGTTGAGCAGCTCGACCGCGGGCTCGTCGTGGAACGCCGCGCTGACCAGCGGCGTCGCGCCGACCAGGTCACCCGCGCCGACGGTCAGCGAGGTGCGCCGCTCGGCCGTGGCCTCGGCGCGCAGCTTTTTGATCCAGGTGGTCAGGTACTCCACGCCGCCGGCCGGGGTGCCGTTGACCAGGCCGCCGCTGCCGGTGGGCGGGTCGATCGCGCCGTGGAAGTCGTTGAAGCCCAGCAGGTTGCCCTTGGCGGTCCGGTCGCCCTTGCCGTGGCCGGCCAGCTCGTACGACACGGAGACCGGGGACATCGGGGTCCAGGCGGCGGCCGCCTGGTCGGACTCGGCGGAGTCGGGAGAACTGAACGGCACTGTTGCGACAACGGCCAGCGCGAGGGCGGGTACGGCGAGGTTACGCAGCACCCCCCAGCCGCGCGAGCGCGATGGGGTCATGGTGTCTCTCCCTAATGTGCATATGTGCATGTGCGAGAACAACAGAGGCCATATTTCTCGTCGCGGCATGATCGCACCAGGGCCCCCGGGTGACGGTTTAGTAGCCATACGGCGCGCGAACGGGATGTGACCTTGCTACTTGGCGCTGGTTGTCGCGTCGCGGACCCGCGACGCGACAACCAGCGCCCGAAACTGACGGAGGGGCGGCATAGACTCGCTGAGCGATGCATGCTCTCTTCGACACCCCCCAGACGGACGCCCAGGCGGAGGGCGGCGATTCCGCCGCTCAGGAGCCGGAGGCGCAGCCCAAGCGGCCCAGGCGGCCTCGGCTCGAGCCGGAAAAGCTGCTGGAGGGGCTCAATGGGCCGCAGCGGGACGCGGTGGTCCACGCCGGCTCGCCCCTCCTGATCGTGGCGGGTGCCGGCTCGGGCAAGACCCGCGTGCTCACCAACCGGATCGCCTATCTGCTGGCCGCCCGTGACGTGCACCCGGGCCAGATCATCGCGATCACGTTTACCAACAAGGCCGCCGGTGAGATGAAGGAGCGGGTGGCCGCGCTGGTCGGCGGCCGGGCGCGGCTCATGTGGGTGTCGACCTTCCACTCCGCCTGTGTGCGCATCCTGCGGGCCGAGCACGAGCACGCCGGGCTCAAGTCGACGTTCTCGATCTACGACGCCGACGACTCCCGCCGGCTGATGCAGATGGTGGCCCGTGAGCTCGACCTCGACCCCAAGCGCTACCCGGCGCGTGGCCTGGCCCACCAGATCTCCAACCTGAAAAACGAGCTGATCGACCCGGAGAGCTTCGCCGAGCGCGCCAAGGGTCCGGCCGAGCGGGCGATCTCCGAGGCATACACGCTCTACCAGCGGCGCCTCAAGGAGGCCCACGCGCTCGACTTCGACGACCTCATCATGACCACCGTCCACTTGCTCCAGTCACACCCGCACGTGGCCGAGACCTACCGGCGGCGCTTCCGGCACGTGCTCGTCGACGAGTACCAGGACACCAACCACGCGCAGTACGTGCTGATCAAAGAGCTGGTCTCGGGCACGCCGGGGTTGGAGCCGGCGGAGCTATGTGTCGTCGGCGACGCCGACCAGTCGATCTACGCGTTTCGCGGCGCCACGATCCGCAACATCCTGGAGTTCGAGCGCGACTTCACCGACGCGCGCACGATCCTGCTGGAGCAGAATTACCGCTCCACCCAGACCATCCTCAACGCGGCCAACGCCGTCATCGACCGCAATAGCTCACGCAAGCCCAAGCGTCTCTGGAGCGAGCAGGGGCAGGGCGAGCAGATCGTCGGATACGTCGCGGACACCGAGCACGCCGAGGCCGACTGGGTGGCCCGCGAGATCGACCGCCTCTGCGACGCGAGCGAGGCCCGCCCCGGCGACGTCGCGGTGTTCTACCGGACCAACGCCCAGTCGCGTGTGTTCGAAGAGGTCTTCATCCGGGTCGGCCTGCCCTACAAGGTGGTCGGCGGCGTGCGCTTCTACGAGCGCAAAGAGGTCCGCGACGCGCTGGCCTACCTGCGCGCGGTAGTCAACGACGACGACACGGTGAGCATCCGGCGCATCCTCAACACCCCGCGCCGGGGCATCGGCGACCGCGCCGAGGCGTGCGTCGAGGCCCTTTCCAGCCGCGACCGCGTCTCGTTCGGTGCCGCGCTGCGCCGCGCCGCCGAGGCGCCCGGCATCTCCACCCGCGCGGCCAACGGCATCGCCGACTTCGTGGCCCTCCTCGACACCGTGCGCGAGCTGGCCGAGACCGCGCCGCCCGAGGAGGTGCTGGAGGCGGTGCTCCAGCGTTCGGGATACCTCGCCGAGCTGGAGGAGAGCCTCGACCCGCAAGACGCCGGCCGGGTGGAAAACCTCCAGGAGCTCGTGAGCGTCGCCCGGGAGTACACCGAGCGTGCCGAGGCCCAGGCCGAAGAGGGCGGCGAGGGGGCCACGTTGGCTGGCTTCCTGGAGCAGGTGGCGCTCGTCGCCGACGCCGACCAGGTGCCCTCCGACGACCCCGACCACCAGGGCGTGGTCACGCTGATGACGCTGCACACCGCCAAGGGCCTGGAGTTTCCGGTGGTGTTCCTGACCGGGCTCGAAGACGGCGTCTTCCCACACCTGCGCTCGCTGGGCGACACCCGCGAGCTGGAGGAGGAGCGCCGCCTCGCGTACGTCGGCATCACCCGCGCCCGCCAGCGCCTCTACATCTCCCGCGCGATGACCCGGGGCGCGTGGGGCCAGCCGCAATACAACCCGGCCTCCCGCTTCCTCGCCGAGCTGCCCGGCGACCTGGTGCGGTGGGAGCGCACCGACGCGGCGTACACGTCGTGGTCCGGCACCGGCGGCGGCATCGGCGGCCGGTCGTCCGGCGCCGGGGCGAGCCGTGGCACCTTCACCGGCGGCACCGCCAAGGCCGCCCGCCTGGCCGAGCGCCTGGGCGTCGACGGCGCCAAGCTCGCCACCGCCAGCGACCTGCCCCAGGTGCCCAGCGTCGCCGCCGGCGACCGCATCAACCACCAGCGCTATGGCATGGGCCGCGTCGTCGAGGTCGAGGGCTACGGCGCCAGGGCCCAGGCAAAGGTCGACTTCGGCGACCAGATCATGTGGATCGTGCTCCGGCACGCTCCGATCGAAAAGATCTAGAGCGCTTCCGGGGTCGCGGTGGCTTCGGTGGGCGGCGGCCACAGACCCTGACCCGAATTGCGCCGACGTCCGTCGTGGCCCAGACCGCTGCTCCCGCGGCCTCACCCTCGCGTGTGGTCGCGGTCACCCCTTTGGCCCGGCGGATGCGCGGCCTGCGGTGCGGCGGTGTTTGTCCACAATGCCCGTCGCCGAACATGCGGCGAGATCGCAAACGAGGACTTCGTCGCCCTGAGTAACCATCGTCGCTGTGCGTGCGGTCCGAGACTCGAGATCTAGGAGAGTTCGGGCGCCATATCAACCCTAACCCTCCTAGATCTCGAAGTTTCTTGCCTTAGCCTGCTGACGCCGCGTCACGAACGGTGGCCGGCGAGGCCGGCCTCAGGCCACGGCGAGAGGCAGCCGCGGGCGGCCCGGGGTTGGTGACCGTAGGGCCTGAAGGCTTGACTCGCGGCTCCCGGTGGGCGGTAGACGTTTTGTCCACAATGTTCCTGGCGGATACGCGGCGAGGGTAGCCATGGAGGCGTGGTCGCCGCGAGTGAATGCCACGTCGAGTCCTGACCAGGACGACGCTGCGGCAGGATTCCTTGATCGGCGGGAGAAAGGGCGTCGCGCGAACGGATCGTGGTACTTTCCTGCCCCTCCAGGGGCAGTTCGGTACCACGATCCGTTGATGGAAGGGCGATTGACACGTCGCGGGCGACAGCAACGCGCATCTTCGCCAATCGGGCGAGGCCGGACCAGCTCCGGCCTGGGCTTGACCCGCGGACCCGGCGGCCCGCGGGAGCATGCGGTCCGCAGGTGACGCGGACGCGGGCAGATCCGCTTTTGCTCAGCAGCCCAGATTGACCCCTTGGGAGCGCAGGAACGGTGCGGGGTTGATCTGGTTCCAGAGGCCCTGGTGCACCTCGAAGTGCAGGTGCGGGCCGGTCGAGTCGCCGGTGGAGCCCTCGTAGCCGATGACCTGGCCGGCCTTGACCTTCTGGCCGGGCTGCACGACGGTGCGCGACTGGTGGGCGTAGTGGGTCTGTACACCGCCGCCGTGGTCGATCATCACCGAGATGCCGTACCCGGCGTAGACCCAGCCGGCCGCGAGTACCGTGCCGGCGGCGGCCGCGTGGATCGGAGTGCCTTCGTCGGCGGCGAGGTCGATGCCCGCGTGCAGTACGCCCCACCGCTGCCCGAAGCACGACGTGATCTCGGCTCCGGGCATCGGGGTGACCCAGGCGGGGATGGCGGCCTTCGGCTTGGCCGTCGTCGCCTTCGGGGCGGGCGCGGCGGGGGCGGCGGCCTTCGGGGGTGCTGCCTTGGCCGGAGCCTGGGTGGAGGCCGAGGGCGACGCGGACGCCGGGGGGCGTTCGGCGCGGTCCGCGCGGTCGGCTGCTTCGGCGCGGGCCTGCTGGCCGGCGGCGACCGCGAGCGTGCTGGCCGGTTCGGGCTCGCCGCCGCTCACGGCCGCGGAGACGGCGGCGACGGGCAGGCCGAGGAGCAGGATCGCGGCGGGCACGACGAAGCGGCCGCGACCGCTGAGCCGGGTGCGTACCCGGTGCCGGATGACCTCACGACCGCGGGGGCGGGCGTGGGTTGGTACATGGGGGGACGTGCTTTGCACGGGGGGACCTCCGTGGTTTGTCGGACCGGGAAATGTTTGTTTGCCGGCCGTTCACCACGGGAAGGGGTGGGAGGAGCCATCGACAGGAGTTCGCCGGAGGGTACGCCACTTTGCCCGGATTTGCGGGTTACTACCCGGTAATTCCCTTGGGCTCAGCGGTGGCGTCGGTCACAATCAAGGCTGTGACCAGGGAAACTTTGCGTGGTCGAGGGCATGAAAAAACCGCCCACACCGGCAGGCGTGGGCGGTTGGAGGCACAATACGCAGGGTCAGGAGGCCGCTACGTCGGTGGAAATTGCCTCGACTTCTAGCTTGATGTCCGCTCCGCGGTCGCGGAACCACGGGATCGGGTCGCGCGGCTGGCCGTTGACATGCACCTCGAGGTGGAGGTGGTTGCCGTAGGCGTGGCCCGTGCTGCCCACGTATCCGAGCGTGTCGCCCGCCTTCACCTGCTCGCCGGCCTGCACCGCGACCTGCGACGAGTGGCCGTAGATGGTCTCGATGCCATTGCCGTGGTCGACGATCACCGCGTAGCCGTAGCCGCCGTAGTAACCGGCGAGCTTGACCGTGCCGGCGTGCACCGCGACGTACGGCGTGCCCTCCGGGGCGGCCAGGTCGACGCCAGCGTGCAGCTGGCCCCAGCGCATGCCGTAGGCCGAGGTGAACTCGTAGCCGTGCAGCGGAAGCCGCCACACGTCGTCAGAGGCCGGCTGGGCGGCTGTGTCGGACCGCCCGTCGCGGGACGCGCGATTGGCGTCCTCGGCGCGCTCGGCGAGATCCTGCTGGGTCGATGCCTGGTCGAGGTCGGCGATCGCCGACGGGTCGACGGTCTTCGCGTCCGGCATGGCGCCCGCACCGAGCGCCACGATCCCAGCGCCGACAAACGCGGTCGTGACAACTGCCGCGTAGCGGCTGCGCGGGGGTGTGGGGACGCGCCGTCGACCGCGGTAGCGGTCGGGCTCAGACGACAAGCGCTGGCGCACGCACATCCTCCGTGATCCATAGGCTGGCGGCTGACGAGCGTCTCAAATGAGGGGGGTGAACGCTCGGTCGCCGCGCTGTCATCTCGTGGGGGCCGGGATGACAGCCGTGGGACACCGTAACTAAGCGAGTGGGCGTGTCACAACCCGAACAGGCAAATTCGCTACAGAACTGCGTACTGTCCGTTGTGGAATGCCGGAATTCGTTACTATTTGCGAGCCGGCTCGTTAGTAGCGTTCCGTCACATCGAATAATACTGATAGTTATGTGACCCATTCAACAGTCGTAAATGCTTGCCCTCCTCATAGGACGTTCGCGGCCCCTGCTGCTTCGCTGCGCGTCCGAGGGGTTACCGTTCGTTCAGGTGAGCAATGCGGTCAGGGCCGAGCATGCGGTCGGGGAAGGTGCAGTGCTGATGAGTTCTCGGATACGGGTCGTCGTCGCCAAGCCGGGTCTTGACGGGCACGACCGCGGTGCGAAGGTTGTCGCGCGAGCACTGCGCGACGCGGGCATGGAGGTCGTCTACACCGGGCTGCACCAGACGCCGGAGCAGATCGTGGAGACCGCCATCCAGGAGGACGCCGACGCCGTCGGCCTCTCGGTGCTCTCCGGGGCGCACATGACGCTCTTCCGGCGGGTGCTGGAGCTGCTGGCCGAGCGGGATGCGAGCGACATCGTCGTCTTCGGTGGCGGCATCATTCCTGACGCCGACATTCCAGAACTTGAGCGACTCGGTGTAGCGAAGATATTTACGCCCGGTGCCACGACACAGTCCATCGTCGAATGGGTACGGGCGAACGTTACTCAGCCAGTGGGATAGCATCACACGCTGTAGACGAAAAGGGAGAGGCCGGACGCACCCCTCACACGTCCGGCCTCTCTATGCACGATGCCCCGCCGCCACCCCTCGACCGACAGGGCATCGGCCGTCTTCGTCGTCGCTGTATCGCTCAGACACTTGAATCAACGACGCCCTTCACAGGGGGTTACGCGGCCGTCGCAAAAAGATTCCCGCGTAACGTGTGCGCTCGTGACCGTCCCTCCGCAGCCCCCTCCCGGCGGCTGGCAGCCGCCGCAGCCAGGCGGATACCCGCCTCAGCAGCCATACCCGCAGCAGCCTTACCCACAACAGCCGCAGGGCCACCCGCACCAGCAGCCGTATCCACAGCAGCCACCGCAGGGCTACCCCCAACAGCCGCAGGCGTGGCACCAGCAGCCCCCACCGCCGCCGGTGACCAAGCGGATCCCCGAGGACCAGCCCTTCGTCGCCCGGCACAGCGTCAAAAAGCGGGTGCTCCTGGTCGGCGGCATCTTCGGCGGCATCGCCTTCGTCCTCGCCGCGTGCATCGGCGTCTCGTCCGGAGAGGCGCTCGTCGCGCTCGCCACGTTCGGCTGCTTCGCGGCCTTCTTCGGGCTCGTCTTCGGCCTACAGATCTGGCTGCTCGCCTCCGGCGGCCCGGTGCTCGCGATCGGCCCGGCCGGCCTCTGGATAAAGACGCGTCCCACTCGCGGGCAGGCGATCTGGCTGCCGTGGGAGGCGATCGAGCGGGTCTACCAGCGGCGGTGGGCGTTCGACAAGAACCTCTGCGTCAAGCCGCGCGACCCGCGTACCGGCGCCAACCTCGGCGCCTTCACCGCGCTCGACTCGGGCATGCAGCAGATGGTCTTCGGCACCGGCTTCACCGCGCCGCTCAACTTCGCCGACCGCCCCGAAGCCGAGATCATCGCGGCGGTCGCGCACTTCTCCGGCGGCCGGATGCACGTCACCTGAACCCCGCTGCTGTGCAGTACCGCACACCGGTCACCCGTTCGGTTGCCAGCTGTTCGGCTGTCGCTAGGCTGCGCCCAATGGCCTGTTTCTTTCCGATGACAGGCGTCAAACCGTTTTCTCACGCTGAGGGTGCTACGTGGACCTGTACGAGTACCAGGGGCGCGAGCTGTTCGACCGGCACGGGCTGCCCGTGCTGGCCGGTGGCGTCGCCACGACCCCGGAGGAGGCCCGCGCGATCGCCGAGCGCCTTGGCGGACGCGTAGTCGTCAAGGCCCAGGTGAAGGTCGGGGGCCGGGGCAAGGCCGGCGGGGTCAAGCTCGCCGATGGCGCCGAGGAGGCGGTGGCCCACGCCACGAACATCCTCGGCATGGACATCAAGGGTCACACGGTCCACAAGGTCATGCTGACGGTGACCGCGGACATCGCCGAGGAGTACTACTTCTCCTACCTGCTCGACCGCGCCAACCGCACCTTCCTCTGCATCGCCAGCGTCGCCGGCGGCATGGAGATCGAGCAGGTGGCCGAAGAGTCGCCGGAGAAGGTGGCCAAGGTCGCCATCGACGCGGTCGAAGGCGTCACCGAGGCCAAGGCGCGCGAGATCGTCGCGCAGGCGGGCTTCCCGGCCGACGTGGCCGACCAGGTCGTCGACATCGCGGTGAGGCTCTGGCAGACGTTCGTCTCCGAAGACGCGACGCTGGTCGAGGTCAACCCGTTGGCGAAGACCGACAGCGGGCAGGTGCTGTGCCTCGACGCCAAGGTGACGCTCGACGGCAACGCGGACTTCCGCCACCCGGAGCACGAGGCGCTGGTCGACCAGGCGTCGGTCGACCCGCTGGAGCAGCGCGCCAAGGAGAAGGACCTCAACTACGTCAAGCTCGACGGCGAGGTCGGCATCATCGGCAACGGCGCGGGCCTGGTCATGTCCACTCTCGACGTGGTCGCCTACGCGGGTGAGGCGTACGGCGGCGCCAAGCCGGCCAACTTCCTCGACATCGGCGGCGGCGCGAGCGCGTCCGTCATGGCCAACGGCTTGGAGATCGTGCTCTCCGACCCGGCCGTCAAGAGCGTGTTCGTCAACGTCTTCGGCGGCATCACCGCCTGCGACGAGGTGGCCAACGGCATCGTGCAGGCGCTCGCCCTGCTCGAGCAGCGCGGCGAGCGGGTCACCAAGCCGCTTGTCGTCCGCCTCGACGGCAACAACGCGGAGGCGGGTCGAGCCATCCTCGACGGCGCGGACAACCCGCTGGTCGAGCGGGTGGACACTATGGATGGGGCGGCCAAGCGCGCCGCCGAGCTCGCCGCGGCAGGAGTCTGATCATGGCAATCTGGCTGACCAAGGACTCGAAGGTCATCGTCCAGGGCATCACCGGTTCCGAGGGCTCCAAGCACACCCGGCGGATGCTCGCCGCGGGCACCCACGTGGTCGGCGGCACCAACCCGCGCAAGGCCGGGCAGACGGTCGACTTCGACGGCACCGCGCTGCCGGTCTTCGCGACCGTGTCCGACGCGATGAAGGAGACCGGCGCCGACGTCACGGTCATCTTCGTGCCACCGGCGTTCGCCAAGTCGGCGGTCATCGAGGCGATCGACGCCGAGATCCCGCTCGCCGTGGTGATCACCGAGGGCATCCCGGTGCACGACACGGCGGCCTTCTGGGCGTACAACGTCTCGAAGGGCAAGAAGACCCGCATCGTCGGGCCCAACTGCCCCGGCATCGCCTCGCCGGGCGCCTCCAACGCCGGCATCATCCCGGCCGACATCACCGGGGCCGGCCGCATCGGCCTGGTGAGCAAGAGCGGCACGCTCACCTACCAGATGATGTACGAGCTGAACGACATCGGCTTCTCCACCTGCGTGGGCATCGGTGGCGACCCGGTGATCGGCACGACGCACATCGACGCGCTGGCCGCGTTCCAGGACGACCCCGACACCGACGCGATCGTGATGATCGGTGAGATCGGTGGCGACGCGGAGGAGCGGGCCGCCGAGTTCATCAAGGCCAACGTGACCAAGCCGGTGGTCGGCTACATCGCCGGCTTCACCGCGCCGCCCGGCAAGACCATGGGCCACGCGGGCGCGATCATCTCCGGCTCGTCCGGCACGGCCGACGCCAAGAAGGTCGCGCTCGAGGCCGCCGGCGTCAAGGTCGGCAAGACCCCGAGCGAGACAGCCCGCCTCATGCGCGAGCTGATGAGCTGATCTCAGAACCGCCTCAGGCCCGGCCCGCGACAGCGGTCCGGGCCTGATCGTTTGCGAGAACCCATGTCCCGGGCCGCGTCAGCTGCGGACCGCCGCTCCCGCCGGAGACCGCGGAGGTCGGCGGCTCGCGGGGCGAGCCGAAACCCCCGACCTCCGCTGCCGGGTCCGCGCGACAAGCCCAACCCGCCAGGCGTCGCGAAAACGACACCTCGACCAACAGCGGACGGGTGAGGCCGCGGGAGCAACGGTCTGGACCACGACGGATATCGCGGTAGCCCAAAGCTTCTTGGGTTTGGACTTTCTCGTGGCCGGCTAGCGGGTGGCGGCGTAGATGATGTTCCAGATGATGCCTATCGCGCAGCAGGCGAACGCGATGTAGGCCAGCGTCGGCGGCTTGCCCACCTTCCGTGCCTCGCGGAAGGAGAGGAACGCGAAGACGAGACCGGCCGGCCAGCAGCAGATCAGGCCGATGACGATGCCGAGCACGCCCCAGAGCGTCGTGCGGTCGTTGGACGGAGCCGCCGCGGGTGGCGGATATGGTTCGCTCATGCTGATCTCCGCGGGTCACGTCCGCGACCCCCGATGATCGCGGTCCTGGGCAGAGGCTAGCGCGAAAACGTCCTGATATGCCCGCATATTGCCCCGAGAACACCATGATCGACGGTGGTGTCGCCATCGAGCGGGGCCCGCCGCGTGTCAGAGTAGGGCCTGATGTCCGCCACCACCCCTGACCAGCCCGAGCCGGAAAACCCGGCCAACAGGGAGACTGTGCGCATCACGGTCCGGGAGCAGGAAACCGTCCGGCTGCCTAGCCAGCGCTCTGGCCCGGGCCGCGGCGCCCACCCTGGCCGCCCCGTCCGGCGAGCCCGCCGTGCCCCGCTCCCGGTGGCCGTCGCCGTGGCGACGCTCTGGGCCGCCCTCATCTCGTACCTGCCGGTGGCCGTCGTGCTGGGCATGGCCCAGTTCGCCGAGGACGCCGGCTCACCGCCCGGCGCGGCCCGCCTCGGCCTGGCCGGCTGGCTGCTCGGGCACGGCGTACCGCTGGACACCCCCACCGGGCCGATCGGCCTCGCCCCGCTGGCGCTGGCCGCGCTCGCGGCGTGGCGGGTATCCCGCGCGGGGGTGCACGTCAGCCGGGCCATCGGCGCGCGTCACCGCGGCACGCCGGTTCAGGCGCTCTCCGTCGCGGGCGCGGTCGGCCTCGCGTACGGGGTGATCGGCCTGCTCGCCGCCGTCATCCTCAACACCGGAAACGTCTCCGCCTCGCCACTCCGGGCCGGGCTGACGCTCGCCGCGTTCGGGGCCGCCGCCGCGCTGGTCGGCGCGCTCCGCACGACCGGCGCGCTCCGGCTGGTGGCCCGCCGGATGCCGGGCGTGCTGCGCGACGGGCTGCGCACCGGTGTGGTGGCCGCGTTCCTGGTGTTCGGCGCGGGCGCGGGCGCGGCCGGGCTCGCCGTGGCGCTGGGCGGGGGCGACGCGAGCGAGATGCTCGGCGCGTACCGCACCGGGGTCACCGGCCAGGCCGGCATCACGCTCGTCTGCGTCGCCTACGCGCCGAACGCCGCGGTCTGGTCCGCCGCCTACCTGCTCGGCCCCGGGTTCGCGGTCGGCACCGACACGGTCGTGCGGACCACCGAGGTGTCGATCGGCGCGCTGCCCGCCGTGCCGCTGCTGGCCGGGCTGCCGGAGGGCCCGTTGGGCGGTGCCGGCGCGGCCCTGCTCGCGGTGCCGGTCGTGGCCGGGATGGCCGCCGGCTGGCTGCTCGCCCGTCGCATGCTGCGGGCGGACCGGTCGGCCCGCTGGCGGGCGGTCCTCGGCGCGGCGCTGCTGTCCGGGCCGGTCGCCGGCCTGGTGCTAGGCGCGGGTGCACTCGTCTCCGGCGGCTCGCTCGGCGGCGGGCGGATGGCGGAGATCGGGCCGGTCGCGTGGCAGGTGGTGGTCATGTCCGCGGTGGTCGTGGCGGTCGGCGCGGTGATCGGCGCGGCCGGCACGAGGGCGTTCACCGGGCCATAAACAGCTCGGGGCGCCCCGGTGCACCCGGAACGCCCCGACGCGGTCGCCTGAGGTCAGCGACCGGCGATGTAGATGATGCCGACGATCAGGTTGAGCGCGCTCGCGGCGAACGCGAGGTAGGCCAGCGTCGGCGGCTTGCCGGCCTTCTTCGCCTCCTGGAGAGCCAGGATGCCGAAAACGACGCCGGCGGGCCAGCAGCAGATGAGGCCGAGGACGATGCCCAGAACGCCCCAGAGGGTCGTCTTGTCGTTGGCCGGCTGCGCGGCGGGTGGCGGGTATGTCACTTTCTGTTCCTCCCCAATTTCTTTCTCCGATGGATAGACGTGGCTGGACGATGCTCGCGTTTGATCACATGCTCGTCAAGCCCCGCCGCCTGGGCGAGTCGCTAGTAGTAGCTGATGTTGAGCACCAGCCCGAGGATGCCGTTGGCCACGCCGATGACGGCGCCGATGATGCCGGTGATGAAACCGGCCTGCGCCTGCCCGCGGTTGCTCGCCAGGCCCTGGTCGGCCTTGTTGCGGCCCAGGTGGCCGAGCACCGCGCCGGCGATGCCGAGGCCCAGGCCGAGGAGGGCGCAGCAGAGGGCCAGCGGGATCGACGCGATGCCGAAGATCATGGCGAGCAGGCCCTGCGTGTTGTTCTGCCCCGTGGGCGCCGGCGGGCCGTAGCCCGTGCCCGGGTAGATCGGCGCCTGCGGGTACGGCTGGCCCGAGGTGGGCTGCTGCCCGTACGGATCCTGGTACGGCTGCTGAGCGGCGTACGGGTCCTGGTAGGGCTGCTGCGGCGCGGAGTAAGGGTCCTGGTACGGCTGCCCGGAGCTCGGCTGGCCAGAGGTCGGCTGACCGTAAGGCTGGCCAGAGGTGGGCGGCTGACCGTACTGGGGCTGGCCGTAGGGTGGCTGCGCGTTAGGGTCCTGAGGCTGCTGGCCGTACGGGTCCTGGCCTGGATAGCCGGGCTGCATCGGAGCTCCTTGATGACGAGGGTGCTGGGTCCTCCTGCCGGGTGACCCACGGCGACCGGCAGCGTACCTGGTCATCGCCACTCCGCGAGGTCCCGGTAGGGTTTCGACGTGCGTGATCCCGCTCGTCTCGTGGTCCTGGTATCCGGCTCGGGCAGCAATCTCCAGGCCCTGCTCGACGCCGCCGGCGACCCGGCGTACGGGGCCCGGGTGGTGGCCGTGGGTGCCGACCGTGACGCCATCGCCGGCCTCGACCGGGCGGCCGCGGCGGGTGTGCCCACCTTCGTCGACTCCGTCCGCGCCTACCCCACGCGCGAGCAGTGGGACGCCGCGCTCACCGCGCACGTCGCCGAGTACAAGCCCGACCTGGTCATCTCCGCGGGCTTCCTCAAGCTCGTCGGCGCCGCGTTCCTCGAGGCTTTCGGCGACCGCTACATCAACACGCACAACTCGCTGCTCCCCGCGTTTCCCGGCATGCACGGCCCGCGCGACGCGCTCGCCTACGGGGTGCGGGTGACCGGCGCGACGCTGTTCTTCGTGGACGCCGGCGTCGACACCGGGCCGATCATCGCCCAGGTCGCGGTGCCCGTGCTGCCCGAAGACACGGAGGAGACGCTCACCGAGCGGATCAAGGAGGCCGAGCGGCGCCAGCTCGTCGAGTCGGTCGGCCGCCTGGTCCGCGAGGGCTGGACCATCACGGGAAGAAAGGTCACGATCCCATGAGCGGGAGTCGCGAGGCTACGGGCCTTGGGCACGACGGAGGACGAGCGCCGAGCGACGGAGCGCGGCAGGCACAGCGCTCCGCGGAGGGGCGGCGTCCGATCCGGCGCGCCCTCATCAGCGTGTACGACAAGACCGGCCTGCCGGAGCTGGCCAAGGCGCTGCACGAGGCCGGCGTCGAGCTGGTGTCCACAGGCTCCACCGCCGCGGCGATCGAGGCGGCCGGTGCGCCGGTGACCCGGGTCGAAGACGTGACCGGCTTTCCGGAGACCCTCGACGGCCGGGTGAAGACGCTGCACCCGGCGATCCACGCGGGCCTGCTGGCCGACCTGCGACTCCCGGCCCACGAGGCGCAGCTGGCGGAGCTGGGCGTGCGCCCGTTCGACCTGCTGGTCTCCAGCCTCTACCCGTTTCGCGAGACGGTCGACTCGGGCGCGAGCGAAGACGATTGCGTCGAGCAGATCGACATCGGCGGGCCGGCGATGGTGCGCGCCGCCGCGAAAAACCACGCCTCGGTCGCCGTGGTGACCTCCGTTTCCCTGTACCCAATGCTCCTGGAGGCCCTCGACGGCGGCGGCTTCACGCTGGCGCAGCGCAAGTCGCTCGCGGCTCGCGCGTTCGCGGACATCGCGGAATACGACATCGCGGTGGCCCAGTGGACGGCGGCCGTGCTCGACCCCGACCCGCGCGGCTGGCCGGCCTTCGCCGGGCTGGCGCTGCGCCGGGCGGACGTGCTGCGCTACGGCGAAAACCCGCACCAGGAGGCCGCGCTCTACCTCAACCCGGACTCGCCGCCCGGGCTGGCGCAGGCCGAGCAGCTGCACGGCAAGGAAATGTCGTACAACAACTACGTCGACGCCGAGGCGGCCTGGCGCGCCGCCAACGACTTCGGCGACCCGGCCGTGGCGATCATCAAGCACGCCAACCCGTGCGGGATCGCGATCGCGGCCGACGTCGCGGAGGCCCACCGCAAGGCGCACGCGTGCGACCCGGTGTCGGCGTTCGGCGGCGTGATCGCGGTCAACCGCCCGGTGTCGGTCGAGATGGCCAAGCAGGTGGCCGACGTCTTCACCGAGGTGATCGTGGCACCGTCCTACGAGGACGGTGCGGTGCAGTTGCTGTCCGCCAAGAAAAGCCTGCGCATCCTCGTCGCCCCGCCGTGGCAGCCGCTGCCCGCGGAGTGGCGCCCCGTCGGCGGCGGCGTCCTGGTCCAGATCAGCGACCGCATCGGCGCGCCCGGCGACGACCCCGCCACCTGGCGCCTCGTGGCCGGCGAGCCGGTCGACGACCTGCGTGACCTCGCGTTCGCCTGGCGCGCGGTGCGCTCCGTGAAGTCCAACGCGATCCTGATCGCCGCCGACGGCGCCGCCGTGGGCGTCGGCATGGGCCAGGTCAACCGCGTCGACTCCGCACGCCTGGCGGTGACCCGCTCCAGCGGCCGGGCGGCCGGCGCGGTGGCCGCCTCGGACGCGTTCTTCCCGTTTCCCGACGGGCTGGAGGTGCTGGCCGAGGCGGGCGTCCGCGCGGTCGTGCAGCCGGGCGGCTCGGTCCGCGACGAAGAGGTCATCGCCGCCGCCAACGCGGCCGGCATAAGCATGTACCTGACCGGGACACGCCACTTCTTCCACTGATCGATATCCGAGCTACCGCGACATCGATATTCGAGCTACCGCCACGTCCGCGGAGGCCGCAGGCGAGGACGTCGCGGTAGCTCGAATCTTCTTCGATCAAGCGGCGGCGCTGACGGTGATCTTCGTGAGGCTCACCCGGCCGAAGATGTCGAGCTCGACACCCCCGACGCGGGCTGAGTAGCCGTAGTTGTTCTGGCCGAAGCGGAGCGGGACCACCGGCATGTCCCGGGCGAGGATGTCCTCGGCCTCCTGGTACTTCTTGATCGTCGCCGCCTCGTCGGGCGCCTGCATCGCGTCGTTGACGAGGGTGTCGAAGCGGGCGTTGCGGTAGCCGGCGTAGTTGGACGAGCCGGCGGTGGAGTAGAGCGGGGCGAGGTAGCTCTCCATCGAGGGGTAGTCCATCGGCCACCCCATCCGAAACAGGCCGACCGCCTTGTGCTGCTCGACCTTGGCGAGCAGGTCGCCGAAGCGTGGCTCGGCCACCGCCGTGCACTGGACGCCCAGGTTGGCCTGGAGTTGCGCGCAGGTCGCCTCTACCCAGGCCCTGTGGCCGCCGTCGTCGTTGTAGCTGATCTGGAGCGTGGCGGGGCCTTCCGCCTCGGTGTAGAGGCGCTTGGCCTCGGCGGGGTCGAACTCGCAGGCGGCGCCGCAGCTGTTTTCGCGGTAGCCGGTCACGACGGGCGCGACGAACGAGCGGGCGGGCCGCTGCGCGCCGTGGAACACCGACGTGACGATCGCGTCCCGGTCGATCGCCATCGAGACCGCGCGCCGCACGCTTCCCTTGAAGAACTCGGGCCGGTACGCCGGGAACGCGAGGAACTGGATCGTCGAGTCGGGGCTGCTGCCGGCCCGGCCGTCGAGGTCTTTGGCCGCGCTGGTCACCTGCTCGGCGGGGATCGTGCGGATCACGTCGAGGTCGCCGTCGCGGACGTCTTCGTACGCCTTGGCGAGGTTGTCGTAGACCCGGAATGCGGCGCTCTCGACGCTGGGCTTGTCGCCCGGGTACGCGTCGAAGCGCTCGACCTCGATCGCCGACTTGTCTCGCCAGCCGCCCTTGAGCTTGAACGGCCCCTGCCCCACGATCGCGTCCTCGAAGCCGTCGGCCAGCACGCCCGGCTCCTTCCACGCGGAGGTGGGGAGCGGGTAGAAAGCGGTGTCGCCGAGCATCGCCTTGAACTCGGTGAACGGCGTGGAGAGCGTGACCTGGAAGGTGCGGTCGTCAAGCTTCTTGAGGCCGGAGAGGGTCTTGGCTTTCGGCTCGGCGACCGGCTGCGGGCCGGCACCGTCGGGGTCGGTGGGCTGGGTGTCCGCGTACCCACCGATCTTGGCGAAGAAGTAGCCGTTGCTCTGCCTGTTGGGCGCGTAGGCGCCGTAGTTCCACGCGTTGATGTAGCTGTCGGCGGTCACCTTCTCGCCATTGTGGAACGTGTAGCCGTCCTTGAGCGTGATGGTCCAGACCCGGCGGTCGGTCGACTTGATCGACTCGGCGGCCAGCTCGCGCGGGCGGTGGTCGCCGTCGTAGGTGACCAGCGGGGCGAACAGCGCGGAGAGCACCTGGGCGCCGTCCGGGTCGTTCGTGTTCGTCGGCAGCAGGTGTCGCGGCTGGGCGATCTGCACGCTCACCGAGCGCGGGCCGGTGCCGCTGGCCGACTCGCCGCCGAGCGGGTCGCACGCCGTCAGGGCCAGCGCCGGGAGGATCGCACAGACGGCGATCGCGCGTAGCTGCATGACATCCCTCATCAGTTTCTCGTCGGCTCCTTATGAGACCATTTGCGGCGTGACCGCGACACTCCTGGACGGTAAGGCAACAGCGTCCGCAATCAAGGACGACCTGCGGGCGCGGGTCAAGGCTCTCGCCGAAAGAGGCATCATTCCAGGGCTCGGCACCGTGCTGGTGGGCGACGACCCGGGGTCACATGCGTACGTGCGGGGCAAGCACCGCGACAGCGCCGAGGTGGGCATCGCCTCGATCCAGCGCGAGCTGCCCGCCGACGCCACGCAGGAGCAGGTCGAGGCCGTCGTCGCGGAGCTCAACGCCGACCCGGCCTGCCACGGCTACATCGTGCAGCTGCCGCTGCCGCCGCAGATCGACACCCAGCGGGTGCTGGAGCTGATCGATCCGGACAAGGACGCCGACGGCCTGCACCCGGTCAACCTGGGCCGGCTCGTGCTCGGCTACCCGGCGCCGCTGCCCTGCACGCCCCGCGGGATCGTGGAGATCCTCCGGCGATACGGGGTGGAGCTGCGCGGCGCCGAGGTCACCGTGGTCGGCCGCGGCACGACGGTCGGGCGCCCGCTCGGGCTGCTGCTCACCCGCCGGAGCGAAAACGCGACCGTGACCCTGTGCCACACGGGCACACGCGACCTGGGCACGCACACCCGCAGCGCCGACATCGTGATCGCCGCGGCTGGCGTGCCCGGGCTGGTCACCGCCGACATGGTGCGCCCCGGCGCGGTCGTAATCGACGTCGGCATCACCCGCGTGGTCGGCGAGGACGGCAAGGGTGTCTACACCGGCGACGTGGCCCCAGACGTGGCCGAGGTGGCCGGCGCGCTCGCCCCGGTGCCGGGCGGGATCGGCCCGATGACCCGCGCGATGCTGCTGACCAATGTGGTCGAACGCGCGGAGCGGGACGCCGGCTAAGCTCACGCGCCGCCCGCACGCCGCCTGGCCTCCGGAACTCTGGGAATCGGCCGAATACTCGATTTTTCTCGCATCGGCGGATGTCGAAGTTGACTCTCCCGCAACCGTGACATCACGGCGAGTATTGCCTATCCTAACCAGGGGGATCGATGTTGCTTGAACTAAGGGGAAACCGTCGTGAACCAAGTCGGAGCGCGTTTGCCGGACACCGGCCCACCAGGTCTCGATCCCACTGAGTTGAAGGACCTTCAGCTCACCCGGTTGGACGCGATATTCGACCAGCACCCTGGATTGGTGGCGGCGGTCTGTCGTCGGGTCTTACCGGATCATGATCCCACGCGGTTCCAGTCCGCCATCTAGTCTCCGTCGTGTCGATCGCGGACGCTGTCCAGCCGTCGCCGACCCCTGCCCTGACCAACTACGTACTCAAGGTCCACAGCCGTTGCGATCTTGCCTGTGACCATTGCTACGTCTACGAGCACGGCGACCACAGCTGGCGCAAACGTCCCCACGCGATCGACCTCCGCACGGTAAAGGCTGCGGCGAGGCGGATCGCCGAACACGTGCGCTCCCACCGGCTCGGCCAGGTGCATGTCGTGCTCCACGGCGGCGAGCCGCTCCTCCTGGGGCCGGCCAGATTACGTGACGTACTCACGGTGCTCCACGCCACGATTGCGCCCGTCACCGACCTGCGGCTGCACCTTCAGACCAATGGCGTGCTGCTCTCGCAACGATTCTGTGCGATCCTCGCCGACTTCCGCGTCCACGTGGGAGTCTCATTGGACGGCGATCGCGTGGCCAATGACCGGCACCGCCGATTCGCCAACGGCGCGAGCAGTCATCGACAGACACTCCGCGCGCTCGCGTTGCTGCGAAAGCACCGACAGATCTATGGCGGCATTCTCTGCACCGTCGACGCCGAAAGCGATCCGATCCAGGTGTACGAGGCGTTGCTGGCCGAGGATCCGCCCCGCATCGACCTGCTGCTGCCGCATGCCACGTGGGATCACCCTCCGCCACGGCCGCACGCCGATCCTACGCCGTACGCGACCTGGCTCGGCAGGATCTACGAACGCTGGATACGCGACGGGCGGCCGGTTCCGATTCGCCTCTTCGACTCTTTGCTGTCGACGGCCGGCGGCGGCCCCAGCTTTACCGAAGCGGTCGGCCTCGACCCGGCCGACGTCGCCGTCATCGAGACTGACGGGACCTGGGAGCAGGCGGACTCGCTGAAGACGGCCTACGACGGAGCGGCGGCGACCGGCCTCGACGTGTTTCGGCACACGGTCGACGACACGGCCCGGCACCCGGGTATCGCCGTCCGCCAGTCGGGGATCAGGGGCGTGTGCGAGACGTGCCGCGACTGCGAGGTGGTGCACCGGTGCGGCGGTGGGTTGTACGCCCACCGGTTCCGGTCCGCCAACGGGTACGACAATCCCTCGGTCTACTGCTCCGACCTCAAGGAGTTCATCTCCCGTATGGACAGCACACCTGCGCGGGCAAGCACTTCGGTGCCCGAGACCGTCCTGGACGAGTTGGGCTCTGGTTACGGCGACGCGGCCACCATGAGGTATCTGGCCGCTTCCCAACTCTCCATCACCCGAGCGCTGCTGGCGGTGCTCGGCGCGACGACGGACAACCAGGTGGCGGTCGACGGATGGGATCTGCTCGGCCGGCTCGACGGCGAGCGTCCACGGGCAGTCGAGCAGGTGCTGGCCCATCCGTACGTGAAGGCATGGGCGGTGCGGTGCCTGAGACGAGAGGCGGATCCGGCCTACCTGGCTTGTCTGGCCGCGGCCGCCGCGGTGCGGGCCGGCGAGCTTGTCGAGATCGCGTTGCCGGTGCACGACGAGATGGTGTATCTGCCGACGCTCGGCCGGTTGGTGCTCGGCCCCGGCGTCGGTGAGGTAGCGACGCTCCGGTCCGTCACCGGCGGGTTCGAGGTTCGGGCGGGCGGCACCGTCCACACGGCACCCGTCGTGGGTGCGGCTCCGCGCCTCACGAACTGGCATCCGGTCCGGCGGCTCGATGGGGATGGGCTGGTGGTCGAGCTCGAAGACACCGATCCCTACCGCGACTGCTACGGCGCGCCGGTGGCCACCCGACTGGACGGCACCGCGGTGGACTCCTGGCAGCGGTTGCAGGACGTCGCCTGGAAGAGCATCCGGGAGTACGCGCCTGGGCACATGCCCGCCCTGCGTGTCGGGTTGCGTGCGCTGACCCCGCTGCTGCCCGGCGAAGGTGGTCTCCAGCGCAGCGCGACCAGCAGACTGGCGTTCGGCGCCGTGGGAGTGGCGGAAGTCCCGGACGGCGACGCGCTGGCCGTCCTGCTGGTGCATGAGATCCAGCATCTCAAGCTCGGCGCCGTGCTGGATCTGTGCGATCTTGTCGACACCACCCGCGATCTGCGCCTTCGGGTGGGATGGCGTTCGGACCCGCGGCCGCTCGAAGCCGTGCTGCAAGGGACCTATGCGCACCTGGCGGTCGCCGAGATCTGGCGCACCCGCGACCGGGCGAGCGCGACCTTTCGACGCTACCGAGACTGGGTGCACGCGGCGATCGATCAGCTCGTCGGCACCGGTGCGCTTACGGTCGAAGGCGAACGATTCGTCGGCCGAATGCTTCAGCGCGCGGATGGCTGGTAGCGATCTTCAATACGTGGTCGGATAGCTGACAGTCGATCAGAAAGCACGTTTCGCGCCGAGGTTTGGAGGGATACCTACCATGGTGGCGGACGGCACGCCCGGTCGGCAGGGAGAGCAGCGCCATGGACGGCCCCGTGTTCGAGCTCGAGCCGGGGGAGCCGCTGTTCTTCATGAGCTACGCGCATATCACCGCGACGCGCGACGAGGTCGCCCGCTTCTTCGAAGACTTCTCGACGGATATCAGCGAGCTCCTCGGCCGTGTGGTGGGCGCGTATCCCGGATTCATGGACACCGTCATGGGCGGCGGCGAGCGGTGGAGTCCGGAGCTGTTGAGGGCCGCCGGCACCTGCCAGGTCTTCGTGCCGTTGCTCTCCGCCTCGCTGATCACGAGCGACTGGTGCGGCATGGAGTGGCACGCCTTCGCTCGCAGGACGAGGGTGCGGCGTGCGGACGGCCGGCCCGACAACGCGACCGGGATCGTGCCGGTCCGGTGGTCGCCGATCGAGCCAGGCGATCTTCCCGATGTCGTCCGCGGGATCCAATGGTTCACTCCGGCACGCCTACCCGATCAGAAGATCGTCGAGGCGTACGAGCGGGAGGGTCTCCTGGGGCTGCTCCGGCTCGGCATGGAAAAGGAATATCGCGCGGTCGTCTGGCGGCTCGCGCAGCACGTGATGTCGATTTTCCGGTCCCACTGGGTGACTTCGTTGATTCCCGAAGGCCCGGAGGAGCTACGCAACGTCTTCCGTGACCGGGGGGTGCCATGAGTCCGACGCCGGAAACGTACTTCTTCCTCAGCCATGCGCGTGTGGCACCGCCGACAGACAGCGCGCGTACGGACGCCGACTCATGGGTCCGTGAGTTCTTCCGGGACCTGTCCCTCGAGGTACGACGGCGGGCCCGCCACGACGTGGGCGCCGAGGTCGGCTTTCTGGACCTGGAGGTCTCTCCCGCGGCCGACGCTCGGACCGCGCTCCTCCGGGCGCTCGGCTCGGCACAGGTGTTCGTGGCGCTGTACTCGCCGGGCTACATCCGCAACTCCTGGTCGGCGAGGGAGCAGGAGGCGTTCGGGGCGCGGGTGGCCGAGCAACGATCGCCTTCGGATCGGCTCCTTCCGGTGCTCTGGGTGCCGTTCATGTCCTGGGAGGACCCCGGAGAGGCGCACGTGGCGCAGATTCGCCGTGCCCGAAAGCTGGCGCACGACGTTCCGGAGTACCTGGAGAACGGCATGCGCGGGCTGCGAATGCTGAGCTACTTCGAGGACCAGTACCGAGCGGTCCTGGGGCGTATCGCCGGCGGCATCGTGGACCTGGCCGAACGGGCCCCACTGCGGCCGTCGCCAACACCCGACCCGTACCAGGGTGTCGGAGTCGACGCGGCTTTCGAGGTGGCCGTCCTCGCACCCGCCACTGTGGACCTGCCACCGGAGCGTGCCACGGACGGCTACGGCGAGACGAGTGTGCTGTGGCGGCCGTTTGGCAACCGCCAGGCGTTGCCGGTCGCGGACGACGCCGCGAACACGGCGCAGCGGCTCGGGCTGTCCACCAAGGTCAGCGACTACGCCGACGCGGGCGGGCCGATGCCGGGGCGTCCGGCCGTGCTGCTCATCGATCCATGGGTGATTGCCGCGCGAGACGGCGCGCGGGTGTTGAGCGACCTCGCGCGGGAGCTCCCCGAGTGGGTGATTCCGCTCATCGTGGCGGACGAAGAAGATCCCGAGTATCTGGCGCGGGGCGCGAAACTCGCAGGCACAGCGGCGGATATCCTCTATGCGGAAGGCGGTCGGCGTCCGGAGCGGGTGGGTCAGCTGAGCGAGTTCGTTCGCATCATGCCCAGTCTCATCGCCAAGGCACGCCGTCAGTACCTGAAGAATGTGCCCGTTCCCACGTCGACCAAGTCGGTCAAGCGTCCGAAGCTGATCGATCCGGATGCCGAAACTCTGCCGGTTGAGGAAAGACCATGACAGACACACGTGTGGGTCAGATCGTCACGTTCTACTCATACAAGGGTGGCACCGGGCGTACGATGGCGGTCGCGAATGTCGCGTGGATCCTGGCGGCCAGCGGCAAGCGCGTGCTGGTCACCGACTGGGATCTCGAGTCGCCCGGCCTGCATCGGTTCTACAAGCCGTTTCTCGATCCCGATGTGATCGGCGGCACCGAAGGGATCATCGACCTTGTCCGGGCCTACGAGGACGAGGCGATCAAAAACCGGCATCGCGACGACGGCTGGCAGAAGGAGTACGTCAAGGTCGGCGGTGCCTTCACGGTGGGCTGGCAATTTCCCAGTGGCGGCTCGCTCGCCTTTCTCTCCGCCGGACGCCAGAGTGACCACTACGCCGCCACCCTCAGCGGCCTCGACTGGGACAATTTCTACGACCGGCTCGACGGCGCCGCGTTCTTCGACGCACTGCGCGACGACATGAAACGCCGGTACGACTACACGCTGATCGACAGCCGTACCGGGCTGAGCGACGTCGCGGACATCTGCACGATGCACCTTCCCGATCTCCTGGTCGACTGCTTCACACTCAGCGACCAGGGCATCGAGGGGGCGGCATGGGTCGCTCGCCGGGTCCGCAACTACATCAAACGCGAGATCCAGATCCTGCCCGTGCCGATGCGCGTCGACGCCGCGGAAAAGGAGAAGGTCGACGCCGGCCGCGCCTTCGCCAAGCGGAGTTTCGGCTCGCTGCCGGCGCGGATGAGCGACGAGGAGCGCGACGCGTACTGGGCCGCCGTGGAGGTGCCGTACAAGCCGTACTACGCCTACGAGGAGACGCTCGCCACATTCGGCGACGAGCCGGGGTCGCGCACCTCGTTGCTGGCCGCGTTCGAGACGTTGACCCACTACATCACCGGCGGCGAGGTCCGGGCGCTGCCGCCGATGGACGAAGCCACCCGCCTGCACCAGAAGGCACGCTTCATCCGCAAGGTGCCCGAGTACATCGAAAAGGACGTCGTCCTCGAGTACGCACCGGCCGATCAGCTGTGGGCGGAGTGGATCGGGGCGGTCCTGCAAAGCGCGGACATACGCGTCCACGCGAGCGGAGGTGTCCACCTCACCGCGGAGGGGCGCCGGGTCAAGCCGCGCCGGCTGGCCGTCGTTTCCGGTGCGTACGTGGCGGCGGACGCCCTGGCGACCTCTCCGCGGGAGGAGGTCAGCACACGACCGCCGCTGGCGATCTATGTCGGCGAGCTGCGTCCGCTGCCCGCGTTTCCGAGCGATACGTCAGCCACCATCGTCGGGCTTTCGGAGCAGAGCGCCGAGGAACGCGTCCTCCGGCTGCTCGGGCGCCAAGGTTCGGCCATAAAGGAGCGACCTCCCCACCTGGCCCGCTTCCCGGGCGCGGAGCCGAGGATCTTCTCCGCGCCGACCCGCAACGCGATGTTCACGGGACGGGAAGAGGAGCTCGTGCGCCTCCGTGCCCACCTACAGTCGGATCGCACGGCGATCGTGCTGCCCAAGACATCCGCACTCCCGGTGGCGCTGCAAGGGATGGGCGGCGTGGGCAAGACCCAGGTCGCTTTGGAGTATGTCCACCGGTTCCGAAACGCGTACGACATCGTTTGGTGGGTCAACGCCGAACTGCCCCAGTTCATCGACACGGCGCTGGCCGACCTGGCCGACCGCCTCGCCGTGCCACCCGAGTCCAAGACCATCGACAAGGCGCGCTGGGCGCTACAGGCGTTGCGCCGAGGCGAGCCGTTCGGTCGCTGGCTTGTGGTCCTCGACAACGCCGAGGACTTGGAGCAGGTCATGCGGTTCATGCCGGAGGGAAACGGCCACATCATCATCACGTCCCGAAACCAGGCGTGGGCTGACTATGCCAAGGGGATGTCCGTCGATGTGTTCCGGCGGGCGGAAAGCGTCGCGCACCTTCGCCAGCGCGTGACCGAGATGACGGCGCAAGAGGCCGACCAGGTGGCGGAGATCCTCGGTGACCTGCCGATCGCGATCGCCGCGGCCGGTGCGTGGCTCGCGGAGACCCTCACCTCGGTGCCCGAGTACCTGCGCGAGATCGAACGCCACGGTCCACGCGCGCTGTCCGGCTCGGACGACAAGGGAAGCGGCGCCGCGGTGGAGGCGACGTGGGACCTTTCGCTCACCCGCCTGCGGAGCCAGTCCGAGGCCGCGTACCGCCTGCTCCAACTCTGCTCGGTGCTGGCCCCCGAAATCGCGCTGAGCCTGGTCTACAGCGACGAGATGGCCGCCGCACTCAAGCCGTACGACGCGACCGTCATCGAGCCCATGGTGCGGTCCGCGCTGATCCAGCGCACCAATCGGCTCGCCTTGGTCAAGCTCGACCCCCACAACCAGCAGGTTGCCATCCACCGCCTGTTGCAGGCCGTCGTCCGCGCGCGGATGACGGACGAGGAGCTGGCGGAGGTGCGCCAGCAGGTCCACCGAGTGCTCTGCGGGTCTCGGCCGGACGGCGAGGTCGACAGTCCGGCCACCTGGGCCCGCTACCGGACGCTCTGGCCCCACCTCGAGGTCTCACATGCCCTGCACAGCACCGACGAGAAGATGTGGCAGCTGATCGTCAGCCGCCTGCGATATCTCTGGCTCGGCGGCGACTTCAGCGAGGGCGAGAAGTTCGGCCGTCAGGTCGAGGCAGCCTGGCTCGAGCAGCTGAACTCCATGTCGGACGAGGACGAGGCCGACGCGCTGCGCCGGCACCTGCTCCACCTCCGGTTCAACCTCGCCAACATCCTGCGCTCGCAGGGTCGTTTCGAGGAAGCGAGGCAGATCAACGAGGAGGTCCACGCGGCGCAGCAAGCGCTGCTCGGCGCGGAGCATCCGCACACGCTGATGACCGCCCGCGGCCTGGCCGCCGACCTCCGCGGGCTCGGCATGTACGCGGAGGCGCTGGAAATGGACGAGAACGCCTATCGCGTGTGGGCGGAGGTGTTCGGCGAGTTGCACCCGCAAACCCTGGTCACCGCCAACAACCTCGCTGTCTCGTTCCGCGCGGTGGGCAACTTCCGCGACGCCCGCAGCCGCGACGAGAAGGTCTATGCCCGGCTTCAGATCGTGCGTGGCACCGACCACCCCAGCACCTTGGCATCGGCGTCCTGCCTGGGCCGTGATCTCCGCGAGGCCGGTGAATACGAGGAATCGGTGCTGCTTCTCCAAAACGTGTTGAGCAGCCTGCACTCGGTGCTGGGGAAGGAGGCGGCAGACTCGCTGAAAACGCAGGCAAACCTCGCCGTTTCGATGCGCAGCGCCGGCAAGGCGGCCGACGCCGCGCCCCTCCTGGACGAGGCCTACGACCGGCTCCAGCAACGGTTTGGTCCCGGCAACCCGGACACGCTCGCCTGCCGGCTGAGCCGGTCGGCCAACCTGCTGGCGACCGGATCGCTGGCGCAGGCCATGGCGGAGATGGAGGAGGTGACCGAGGCCTACGAAAAGTTCCTCGGCCCTAGCCATCCCCACACGCTCGTGTGTTTCACCAACCTCTCGGCGGCCGCCAGCGCGGCGCGTCAGGTTGAGCGGGCCGTGGAGCTGGCACAGCGGGCCAGCGAGGAGTTCGAGCACACGCTCGGACCCGACCACCCGTACAGCCTGGCGGCGGCGATGAACCTGGCGAGCTGCCGGGCCGAGCAGGGTGAGGTCGAGGAGGCACACGTCCGCATGCAGGAGGTGGCGGCGCGGATGGCGGAGGCGCTCGGCCCGGAGCATCCGGACACCCTTTGCTGTCAGTCGCATGTGGCGATCACCGGCAGGTGGCTCGGCCGGACCGATCAGGGCGCCGACCCGACGGGATCAGTGCGGCGTCTGATCGACGCGATCGGCCGCCACCATCCGGTGGTCAAGACGCTTCAGGCGGAGAGGCTTGTGCATCGGGTGCTAGATCCGCACCCATTCTGACGGAAACGCCTCAGCCATCCAATCTGGCCCCGGCAGGACGTCGTCCGCGGCGGCCTGCCGGACGCCGCTGAGCCACATCAACGTCAGTGGCAGGATCTCGACCGCGGCGAAATGACCCGCGCCTTCTTTGACCAGCAGCTTGGCACTGGGAATCTGCTTCGCCAGCCATCTGGTGTGCTGGAGCGGTGAAAATGTGTCGGCGTCGCCGTGCCAGAGCAGGACCGGGGGCCTGATCGTCGAGAGTTCGAAGCCCCAGCTCTTGCGAAACGCCGTGACATCGTCGATCCAGCCCCCGGGGCCGGATCGGGTCGCCTCCCTGTAGCTGGCGGTGAGGAGCTTTCTCATCGCGATGTCGTCGACCACGCGGTGGTCTCTTTCGCACAACGCCGGACGCAGGTGGTCGACGAGACTCTCCGGCTTGTTGTGTGTTTCCTCCGTACGCGCGGCCAGCTCGGCGGCGTATGCCGTACCGGAGGCGTCGACCGACCGATACTCGTTGACGTTGAGGTGGGTCATGCCATGGTGCCAGTCGAGGTCCGGCGCGTCGGCGGGTGCGATGCTGACCAGCGCCGCGGCCCGCGTGACCCGGTCAGACAGGAGCGCGGCACAGGCCAGGGCATGAGGGCCACCGCCGGAGCGGCCGACGACCGCGAAACGGTCGAGATTCAAGTGGTCGGCGATCGCCTCGATGTCGCCAGCCACGTCGGCCACGCTGCGGCCCTCGTGGCGATCGGAGTCGCCATATCCCGGGCGGTCGTATGAGATGAGGCGAATGCCCATCCGGTACAGAACGATGCCCCGCGGTTTGGGACCGCTCCGGCTCCCGGGCGTGCCGTGCAGGAGGAAGACCGGCAAACCATCCGGTGCGCCCGTGACTTCGACGGCAAGTCGCCGGCCGTCACGGGTCGTGACCACCACCAGCGGTGGGGACAACTGCGCCGAGGCCACTCGCGCTTCCTTTCGGGGACAGAAAGGGGGGACCGCCTCGAACGGCAGATGCCCCTCTCAATCTACCAGGTTAAGGCGCCAAGGCCCGTTCAGTCATCGTTGCGTTCGGTAGCCCTGTCAGGCAAATTGTTGGCACGGAAGCGCCACGGGGAGATCCATTTCGGCCACATATGCCAGTTGAAAGTGCCAACCCAGTAGCCTGACCCTCAGGGAGTGCCCGGCGTACCGGTCGATGAGGTGTAAATCGGTGGGCGCCGATGCCTCGGGCGGTTCGACCGCGTCCTGCCCGAATCCGGCCCACCGTTCGAGACCCGCTCGATGTTGGTTCGCTGGTGCTGGCGTCGGCGCGGCACCGTGACCAAATTGTATCTTTTGTTCAAGATCGAGTTATGCGACTACCCATTGCGCTTCTGGCCCTTTCCCTCGTAGGTGCTGGCACGCCGGCGGCCGCGGCGTCCGTCGGGGGTCTTGAGGCGGCTGTTGTCGCGCGGCTCGGCCCGACCGTGCAGGTGAACATCGCTCCCCGCACCACCGACCGGTGGGGCTTCGGCACCGCCGTGCGGCCGACCGCCGCGTACCCGGAGGGGTGGCTCTTCGTCGCGCGGCGGGAGACCGGCGTCTGGCGGGTCGCGCTGGAGGGCGAGGCGGAGTTCGCCACGCTCAGCGCCGCGTCCGTGATCCTGACCGGCGACGAGCGCCGCGCCCTCGGTGCGACGAGGGCGCGCACGCGCGGGCCCGAGTCCACCACCGACCGGCGCACCGGGATGCGACTGCCGTTCGCGGTCGGGCAGACCTGGCGGTACACCGGCGGGCCGCACCCGATGAGCGGCGGCGCGCGCAGCTCGGTCGACCTGGCCGGCGGCGACGGCAAGGTGCTCGCGGCGCGGGCCGGGCTGGCGTACACGATGTGCAAATCCGGTCGGGGCTGGGTGCGCGTGGTACACGACCGCGGCTTCGCCACCGACTACTACCACCTCGAAGGCAACATCAAAGTGGACGGCAAGCGGGTGGCCGAGGGTGCGTTCCTTGGCAACATCGGCAACGACGTCTCCTGCGGCGGCCGCTCCACCGGCAAGCACGTGCACTTCTCGCTGCGGCGCGACGGGGCGTACACGCCGATCGACAAGTACTCGTTCGGCAAGTGGGTGATCGTCGCGACCGGCGGCGCGTACGACGGCGCCGCGCTGCACGGCTCGAAGCGGGTCGCGGTCGGCGGCGGCCTCTACAACTACGGGGCGCTCGGCCTCACCCAGGGCGTGGTCGACACCGACGGCGGCACCACGCTCAACCGCCGCTCCGGCCCCGGCACGGCCAACCCGGTGGTGGGCAAGCTGACCGACGGCGACACGGTGACGATCACCTGCTCGGCCCGGGGTACCAAGCACGCCGGCCGCAACAGCTACGTCACGGACCTGTGGAACAAGCTGGCCGACGGGAGCTGGGTGAGCGACGCGTACGTGTGGACCGGCACAGGCGCCCCGGTCAACGGACTCTGCACCTGAGCCGGCTGATACGGTCCGGAAAAGAGTGCCGTCCGTATCAGGGAGTGAGACGACCATGGGCAAGAAGGTCACCGTCGTCGGCGCCGGCTTCTACGGCTCGACGACGGCGCAGCGGCTAGCCGAATACGACATCTTCGACACGGTTGTGCTCACCGACATCGTGGAGGGCAAGCCCGAGGGTCTCGCGCTCGACCTCAACCAGTCGCGGCCGATCGAGGGCTTCGAGACCAAGGTCGTCGGGCAGACGACCGGCCCCAACGGCGAGGGCTACGAGGTGATCGAGGGCTCGGACGTCGTCGTGGTCACCGCCGGCCTGCCCCGCAAGCCCGGCATGAGCCGGATGGACCTGCTCGGCGTCAACGCCAAGATCGTGCGGCAGGTCGCGGAAAACGTCGCGAAGTACGCGCCCAACGCCGTCGTCATCGTCGTCTCCAACCCGCTCGACGAGATGACCGCGCTCGCCCAGCTCGCCACCGGCTTCCCGAAGAACAGGGTGCTCGGCCAGGCCGGCATGCTCGACACCGCCCGCTTCACCCACTTCGTCGCCGAGGCGCTGGCCGTGCCGGTCGGCTCGGTGAAGACGCTGACGCTCGGCTCGCACGGCGACACGATGGTGCCGGTGCCCTCGAAGTGCACGGTCAACGGCAAGCCGCTCGCCGAGCTGCTGCCCGCCGACAAGATCGAGGAGCTGGTCGTCCGCACCCGCAACGGCGGTGCCGAGGTCGTGGCGCTGCTGAAGACCGGCTCGGCCTACTACGCGCCGTCCGCGGCCGCCGCCCGTATGGCCCGCGCCGTCGCCGAAGACTCCGGCGCCGTGCTGCCCGTCTGCGCGTGGGTCGACGGCGAGTACGGCATCTCCGGCGTCTACCTCGGTGTCGAGGCCGCGATCGGCGCCAACGGCGTCAACCGGGTCGTCGAGACCGACCTGACGGAGTCGGAGCTGGCCGGTCTCAAGGAGGCCGCCGAGGCGGTCCGCGCCAAGCAGGCCGACGTAGCGACCCTGTAGCCGTGAAGGACTCCGGGTCCACCCGCGCGCACGGGCGGGCCCGGAGTCACGGTCGTTACCCGGCGACCGAGATGCCGGGGCGGCCGGATTCCACGAGAAACTGGGCTGCTGTCCGGACGGTCGACTCCTGGGCCCGGACCGTGCTGACCAGGCGGAGCGAGCTGAGCATGCGCTCGCGGGTGACGTCGCAGACCACGTAGCCGCGCTGGTTGTCGATGTACTTCCAGTGCGGGCTCTCCGCCATGATCGGGTCGTACGTGTTGTGGAACGCCACCGGGTCCGCGTTGCCGCCCGACGTGATCGACGTGCCGGTGATCTCGGCGGCCACCACCGGCGACGCCGGGTCGTCGAAGTCTGGCTTGAGGTCGCACACCCACGTGCAGTGGCGGTCGCCCGTGAGCACGACGGGGTTGTCCACCTGCCCCGAGCCGAAGAACTCCAGCAGCCGCCGCCGCTGTACCCGGTACCCGTCCCAGTTGTCCAGGTCGTAGACCTTCTCCGGCCCGGCCCGGCGGTCGTTGGACGCCCACATGACCTGGTTGGCCAGCACGTTCCAGCGGCTGCCCGAGGTGCGCATGCCGTGCACCAGCCACTGCTCCTGCTCGGCGCCGGTCATGCTGAGCGCGGGGTCGTTGGCCGCCTCGATCGTGGCCGGCTGGTCGCTGCGGTACTGCCGGGTGTCCAGCACGTGCACGCTGGCCAGCCGGCCGAAGCGCAGCCGCCGGTACAGGCGCATGTCCAGCCCGCGTGGTGTGGATTCGCGGCGCAGCGGCATGTGCTCGTAGTACGCCTGGAACGCCGCCTTGCGCCGCTCCCGAAACGCCTCCGGCGTCTGTAGGGCGGGGTCCTGCGGGATCTCGTCGGCCCAGTTGTTGTCGACCTCGTGGTCGTCGAACGTGACGATCCACGGAAACGCCGCGTGCGAGCTTTGCAGGTCGGGGTCGCTCCGGTACTGCGCGTGCCGGTTGCGGTACTGCGCCAGCGTCATCGGCTCGCCGGTGCCCTCGTGCTGCCGGAGGGCGGCCGGGTTGGCCGGGCCCTCGTAGATGTAGTCGCCGAGGAACGCCACGAACGCCAGGTCTTCCGCGGCGAGGTGGCGGTGGGCCGTGTAGAAGCCCGCCTGGTAGTCCTGGCAGCTGGCGAACGCGAAGCGCAGCAGCCGCGGACGCGAGTGTGGCGTGGGGGCGGTACGGGTGCGGCCGACCGGCGAGATCTCGTCGCCGGCGCGGAAGCGGTAGTGGTACACGCTGTCCGGGCGCAGACCTTGCACGTCCACGTGTACCGAGTGCCCGACCAGGGGATGGGCGAGCGCCACGCCGCGCCGGACCACGCGGTGGAAGCGCTCGTCCTCGGCGACCTCCCACCGCACGCGCACGGGGCGGTCGGGCATGCCGCCGCCGTCGAGCGGCCGCGGGGCGAGGCGGGTCCAGATGACGACCGCCTCGGGCAGCGGATCGCCGGAGGCCACGCCGAGGGTGAAGAGGCCGGACGGGAGAGAGCCACCGGCGGTCGAGGGGATGTGCGCCTCGGTTCGGCCGTCGGGGGAGAGCAACATGGGTCCGACCACGAGGCCAGCGCCTGCGGCGACGAAGCGTCGCCGGCTTAGGGGGTACGGGTTAGCCATGCACTGACACTCGTGGATGGCGGTGAATCGCCCCTTACGCCCGAACGAACGGCTCGGTCAGGTGAGGTGTGGCGAGGGTGATGCCGGCTTTCAACAGCTTCGTCCGGGACTCCCTCGCCGCCGACGGGTCCGCCTCGTGCGAGTACGCCGTCTCCGGGGCGACGAGTTGTACCGCGTGCACCAGGAGGTCGCCGGTGACGAGGAGCTGCTCCTGCCCGTACTCGACGAGCACCGACTGGTGGCCCGGCGTGTGGCCGGGCGTCGCGATCGCGGTGACCCCGGCGGCGATCGGGACATCGCCCTCGACGAGCCTGAGCTGGCCGGCCTCGCGAAGCGGACCCAGGACGCTCTCCCGATCCGCGCGGAAGGCCTCGGCGTCGGCCCGCTGGACGAGGTACGTGGCGTTGGAGAAGTACGGCGTGCCCACGACCGCCCAGCCGATGTGGTCGGTGTGCAGGTGGCTGAGCACGACCGTGTCGACGTCGGCGGGGTCGATGCCGGCGGCGGCGAGCTCGTCCGGCAGGCGGCCGGGCACGGGCGCCCAGCTCGCCGCGAGCGAGTCGGCCGGCCCGATGCCGGTGTCGACGAGCGTGATGTGGTCGCCGTGGCGGACCGCGAAGCACCGGAAGCGCAGCAGCCACTGTCCGTCAGCTGTCACCGCGCCCGGGTCCCGCTCGTCGGCCCGCGCCCACAACTCGGCGCTGACCTGCGGAAACGCCTCTTCGCGCGGCTCGAAGAAGGTGCCTTCGCCGTCGTGCAGAGCGACGACCGTCGTTGGGCCGAGGGTGCGGGTGAGTGGCATGCTGGGCAGTCTAGGCTGTGCAGTACGCTCGTACTGCTAATTAGAAGTCCCGGAGAGGAGCGCCGGCTCGATGGCGAAGATCAAAGTAGCGAAACCCGTTGTCGAGCTCGACGGCGACGAGATGACCCGGATCATCTGGAAGCAGATCCGGGAGCAGCTGATCCTGCCCTACCTCGATGTCGAGCTCGAGTACTACGACCTCTCGATCCAGTACCGCGACGAGACCGACGACCAGGTCACCGTCGACGCGGCCAACGCCATCAAGCGCCACGGCGTGGGCGTCAAGTGCGCCACCATCACGCCCGACGAGGCGCGGGTGGAGGAGTTCGGCCTGAAGAAGATGTGGCGCTCGCCCAACGGCACGATCCGCAACATCCTCGGCGGTGTCGTCTTCCGCGAGCCGATCATCATGTCCAACGTGCCGCGGCTCGTGCCCGGCTGGACCAAGCCCATCATCATCGGCCGTCACGCCCACGGCGACCAGTACAAGGCGACCGACTTCGTGGTGCCCGGCCCTGGCACGGTGACCATCACGTACACGCCCACGGACGGCAGCGCGCCGATCGAGCTCGAGGTGGCGAAGTTTCCCGGCGGCGGCATCGCGATGGGCATGTACAACTTCGACGACTCGATCCGTGACTTCGCCCGCGCGTCGTTCCGGTACGGCCTGGACCGCGGCTACCCGGTCTACCTGTCCACCAAGAACACGATCCTCAAGGCGTACGACGGCCGCTTCAAGGACCTGTTCGCCGAGGTGTTCGAGGCGGAGTTCAAGGACCAGTTCGCCGCGGCCGGGCTCACCTACGAGCACCGGCTGATCGACGACATGGTGGCCGCCGCCCTGAAGTGGGAGGGCGGCTTCGTGTGGGCCGCCAAGAACTACGACGGCGACGTGCAGTCCGACACGGTGGCGCAGGGCTTCGGCTCGCTGGGCCTGATGACCTCGGTGCTCATGACGCCCGACGGCAAGACCGTCGAGGCTGAGGCGGCGCACGGCACGGTCACCCGGCACTACCGGCAGTGGCAGAAGGGCGAGAAGACCTCGACCAACCCGATCGCCTCGATCTTCGCCTGGACCCGCGGCCTGGCCCACCGGGGCAAGCTCGACGGCACGCCGGCGGTGAGCGAGTTCGCCGACAAGCTGGAGCAGGTCTGCGTCGAGACCGTCGAGGGCGGCCAGATGACCAAGGACCTGGCGCTGCTCATCTCGCGCGAGGCGCCGTGGCTGACCACCGACGAGTTCATGAACGCGCTGGACCAGAACCTGTCCAAGAAGCTCGCCTGACCGGGCCGGGTGGGTGGCGCTCGCGCCGCCCACCCGGACTCAAAGAGCTTTGGAAATGCCCCTCTTCGGCCGTTTAGCGCGGCTGGGGAGGGGCATCGCGCATCTCGCGAGATATGGGGCGCGGGGGGCCCGGGACAGGGCCCCCCGCAGGGAAGGGACGGCAGGCTGTTCGCCATAGCCGTAAGACCGACGGCCGGCGCGGTGGGCGGCCATGACCGGCGATCTCACTGGACGTGACTGGCACCACGTCCACTAGTGCTAACGACCTCCTCGATCGCCGGTGACGGTCACGCTCGTTCAGGGAAAGGAGTCGGTGGCGGTGGGTCGCCGAGGAGGCGGCGGGTGGTCTCCAGGCCCCACTCGTCGAGCGCCGAGATGCGGTCGGAGCTGACCCGCAGGCCGCCGTACCGCTCGACCACCGACGCCCACTCCTCGCGGCGCTCCACGTCCGGGCGGGCGATGAGGCAGTCCGGGTCGTTCACCCAGAAGCGGCCGTGCTGCCAGGCCCGCGCCGCCGTGGAGAGCGCGGCGCCGCGCTGGGACGGCTGGGAGAGGTCACCGTCCGGCGGCTCGTACGTGGGGCTGGTGTCGGCCGATACCCGCATCGCGTCGTAGAGGCCGACGCTCGGCAGGATCGGCGCGCCGCAGCCGAGCAGGTACGCGTCCGGGCCGATCATCTCGCGGAGCAGGGCGACGCCGCTGCGGTACGCGGCCAGCGGCTCGACACCGGTGTGGCGCGAGCCGGAGAGGGCGGCGGCGTACGCAAAATCGATCTTGAAGTAGTCGAAGCCGAGTCCGGCCAGCCACGAGAAGACCTCGCGCAGGTAGTCGGCGGCGTCCGGGTTGGTGGTGTCCAGGCCGTACGACGGGCCGGCCCAGTGCTCGCCGGCCGAGACCGGCAGGCCGTCGGGGCCGGCGATCAGCCACTCCGGGTGCTCGGTGGCGAGCCAGCTGCCCTCCTCGACCCAAAACGGGGCCACCCAGATCCCGGCCCGCAGTCCCGCGTCCCGGATCCGTGCGGCCACGCCCGCCAGCGAGTCGAACCGGTCGGAGAGCCGCAGCCAGTCGCCCACCGCGCGCTGCCAGCCGGCGTCCACCTGGACCACGTCGACCGGCAGGTCGCGCTCGCGGATGACGGCGATGTTCTCGGCGATGTCGGCCTCGGTGACCCGGTCGAAGTAGTGGTACCAGGAGCACCAGGCGGTCGGTGCCTCCCGGGGCAGGTCCGCTCCCGCCGTGCGGGCGAAGCCCGACGCCCAGTCGCCCAGCGGCACGCCGGTGTGCGCGGTGACCGGCCCGTCCGCCGTGACCACGAGCCGGCCGTCGACGAGCGTGGCGCGGATCGAGGGGACGGTCAGCGGGTCGGGCGCGGTGTACAGGCGCAGCGGCCCGCCGTCGCCGGGGTCGACCGCCAGCAGCCCCTCGCCCTGAAAGCCGTCGTCCGGCGCGGCGATCTCCGGCCGGTAGTTGCCCCGCCGCCGCCACTCCGCCGCCGGGCGGGGTGGCGGCGCGTCGACGGGGTACCAGGAGGTGGGTGACCAGGACTGCCAGCCCTCCTCGTAGACCCGGGCCGTCCCCGCGGCGATCCGGATCTCGTCGACGATCTCGAAGAGCACGGGCACAGGATGTCACACGAGGTGGGCGTGCGGTAGTGTTCGATTCTGTTGACTTAAGTTAGGAGGAGGTGCGGCGAGTGGCGCTCTGGTACGGCGGCGACTACAACCCCGAGCAGTGGCCGGAGAGCGTGTGGCCGGAAGACGTGCGGCTGATGCGCGAGGCCGGCGTCAACCTGGCCACGGTCGGCGTCTTCGCCTGGGCCTGGCTGGAGCCGGCCGAGGGCGTCTACACCTTCGACCGCCTCGACCGTATCCTCGACGGCCTGCACGCCGGCGGCATATCTGTCGACCTCGCCACCGCCACCGCCTCGCCGCCGGCCTGGTTCTCCCACGCGTACCCGGAGATCCTCCCGGTCGACGCCGGCGGCCGGCGCCTGACCTACGGCAGCCGCCAGGCGTTCTGCCCCAGCTCACCCCGCTACCGCCAGGCGGCGGCGCGGCTGGCCGAGCAGATCGCCCGCCGCTACCACGGCCACCCCGCGCTTGCCATGTGGCACGTCCACAACGAGTACGGCTGCCACAACGCCCACTGCTACTGCGAGGTCTCCGCGGAGGCGTTCCGCGACTGGCTCCGCGTGCGGTACGGCGACCTCGACGCGCTCAACGAGGCGTGGGGCACCACCTTCTGGTCGCAGACCTACACCGACTGGGCCCAGGTGCAGCCGCCCCGCGCGACGGTCACCTCGTCCAACCCAGGGCAGGTGCTCGACTTCAAGCGGTTCAGCTCGGACGAGCACCTGGCCAACTTCACCGCCGAGCGCGACCTGCTGCACAAGCTCTCGCCGGGCGTGCCGGTCACCACCAACCTCATGACCGCCGCCTGCTTCGACCTCGACTACTGGGCCTGGGGGCGGGAGATGACCGGCCCCGACCGGCTCGTCTCCAACGACCACTACCTCGTCGGCGACGACCCGCGCGAGGCGCCGGCCCAGTCCGCGTACGCGGCCGACCTGTCCCGCTCGCTCGGTGGCGGCGCGCCGTGGCTGCTGATGGAGCACTCCACCAGCGCGGTCAACTGGCAGCCACGTAACTTCGCCAAGCGCCCCGGCCAGCTGATCCGGGAGAGCCTGGGCAACGTGGCGCGCGGCTCCGAGGGCGCGATGTTCTTCCAATGGCGGGCCAGCCGCGCCGGCTCGGAAAAGTGGCACTCGGCGATGCTGCCCCACGCCGGCACCGACTCGAAGATCTGGCGCGAGGTGGTGCGGCTCGGCTCGCATCTGCGGCAGCTGTCCGAAGTGGAGGGTGCGCGCACGGTCGCCGACGTCGCCCTGCTGCTCGACTACCCGAGTGCGTGGGCGCAGGAGGCGCGTAACCAGCCGAGCGTCGACATGACCGCATTCACCGAGATCATGCGGTGGCACGCGGCGTTGTGGCGGGCCGGCGTCACCGCCGACCTCGCCCACCCCGGTGCCGACATTTCCGGGTACCGGCTGGTGCTCGCACCCGCACTGTATCTGCTCTCGACCGAGGCCGCGGACAACCTGCGCTCCTATGTGGAGGGCGGTGGCACGCTCGCCGTCGGGCCCTACAGCGGGCTCGTCGACGAGCACGACCGCGTGCACCCGGCGCCGCTGCCCGGCGCGCTCGCCGGCCTGCTCGGCGTCCGCGTCGATGAGTTCTACCCGACGGCCGAGCCCGTGCCGCTCGACGACGGCTCGACCGGGACACTGTGGACGGAGGCGCTGGAGAGCGACGGCGCCGACGTCGTCGCGCGGTACGCGGCCGGTCCGCTCGCCGGTGCCCCGGCACTGACCCGCCACGGCACCGCCTGGTACACCAGCACCCGCCTCGCCGACCCCGACCTGGCCCGCTGGCTCGGCGCGGTGGCGGAGACGGCCGGCGTGGCGCCCACTCATCCGGTGCCGGCCGGCGTCGAGGCGGTCCGGCGCCGGCACGCCGACGGCCGCACGTACCTCTTCCTGATGAACCACACCGACACCCCCGCCGCGGTCGAGGCCGCCGGCACCGACCTGCTGACCGGCGCGGCCTGGACCGGCCGGCTCGACCCGGGTGGCGTCGCCGTCCTGCGGGAGGACTGATGCTCGCACCACAGCGCCAGGCCGCGATCCTGGACAGAGTCAGAGCCGCCGGCGGGGTACGGGTCACCGAGCTGGCCGCCGAGTTCGGCGTGTCCGACATGACGATCCGCCGCGACCTGGAGGCGCTCGCCGATCGCGGCCTGCTGTCCAAGGTGCACGGTGGCGCCACGTCCATGCATCCCGGCTCCACCGACGAGCCGGGCTTCGCGGCCAAGTCGATCCGCCAGCGGGCGGAGAAGGCCGCCATCGCGATCCGGGCCGCGCAGCTGGTCAGCCCCGGCACGGCGGTGGCCCTGTCCGCGGGCACCACGACGGCCGAGCTGGCCCAGCGGCTCGTCGACGTGCCGGAGCTGACCGTGGTGACCAACTCGATCCCGGTCGCCGACGTCTTCTACCGCGCCGGCCGGCCCGACCAGACGGTGGTGCTGACCGGCGGGGTGCGTACCCCTTCCGACGCGCTGGTCGGCCCGGTCGCGCTGACCGCGATCCGCTCGCTCCACCTGGACGTGCTCTTCCTGGGGGTACACGGGATGAGCGAGCGGGCCGGCTTCACCACGCCCAACCTGATGGAGGCGGACACCAACCGGGCGCTGGTCGCCGCCGCCGAACGCCTCGTGGTGCTCGCCGACCACACCAAGTGGGGCACGGTCGGCATCTCCTCCATCGCCGAGCTGTCCGAAGCGCACGTCGTGGTGAGCGACGCCGCCCTGCCCGAGGCCGCCCAGGCCACCCTGACCGAGCACGTCGAGGAGCTGGTGATCGTCCCGTGAGGAAGACATCCACCACACTGGCCGATGGCCGCGAACTGATCTACTTCGACGAGCGCGACGACGTCGAACGCGACGCGGTCGACAAGCGTGACCTGCCACCGCCACCGCCGGCGTCCCAGCTGCGGTACGACGCGCTCGTCGACGAGTGGGTGGCGATCGCCGCGCACCGGCAGACCCGCACGTTTCTGCCACCGGCCGACGAGTGCCCGCTCGACCCGTCGCGCGACGGGAAGGAGACCGAGATCCCCGCGTCCGACTACGACGTGGTGGTCTTCGAAAACCGCTTCCCGTCCTTCAGCGACCGCCCGGTCGAGCTCCCCGAGGGCGTCGTGGCCCGCCCGGCGCACGGCCGGTGCGAGGTGGTCTGCTTCACGTCCGACCACAACGCCTCGTTCGCCACGCTGCCGCCGTCCCGCGTGCGCACGGTGCTGGAGGCGCAGATCGACCGCACCCTGGCACTGTCCGCGATGGACGGGGTCGAGCAGGTGTTCTGCTTCGAAAACCGGGGCGTCGAGATCGGTGTCACCCTGCACCACCCGCACGGCCAGATCTACGCTTACCCCTTCGTCACCCCACGCACCCGCGCGATGCTGGCGGCCTCCCGCGGCCGTCCGGTGTACTCGGAGCTGCTGGCCAGCGAGCGCGCGGCCGGCGTACGCGTCGTGGCCTCCAACGAGCACTGGACCGCCTTCGTGCCGGTGGCCGCGCGGTGGCCGTTCGAGGTGCACGTCGCGCCGCACCGCCGGGTACCCGACATGCCCGCCCTCGACGACGCCGAGCGCGACGCCTTCGGCCCGCTCTACCTGGATGTGCTGCGCCGCTTCGACGCCCTCTTCGGCGTGCCGATGCCGTACATCTCCGCGTGGCACCAGGCCCCGGTGCACAGCGGCCGCGAGGAGAGCCACCTGCACCTCCAGCTCTTCAGCATCCGCCGGGCCGCCAACAAGCTGAAGTACCTGGCCGGCTCCGAGTCCGCGATGGGCGTATTCATCAACGACGTGGTCCCCGAAGAAGCCGCCCACCTCCTGCGCGAAGCCGGGTAACGCTGGAATCTTGTCCCACCCTGCGCCTAGATTCAGGGCGTGGATCTGCGCGTAGCGGTGGGTGAGGGCGTTCATCTGCGCGTGCGCCGGCACGACGGCGAGCGCGAGCCGTCGTTCCTGCTGGTGCACGGCCTCGCGTCCAATGCGCTCCTCTGGGACGAGGTGGCCGCCGCGCTGGCGGAAGCCGGCCACGGGTCGTATGCCGTCGACCTGCGTGGTCACGGCGAGTCCGACCTGCCCGACACCGGCTACGACGCGGGCACCGCCGCCGCCGATCTGGCGGCCGTGGCCACCGCGCTGGAGCTGCACGATGTCGTGGTGGCCGGGCAGTCGTGGGGTGGCAATGTCGTGGTCCGGCTCGCCGCCGAGCACCCCGCGCTGGTCAAGGCCCTCGCGCTCGTCGATGGCGGGTGGATCGACCTGTCCTCCCAGTTCGACACCTGGGAGGAATGTGCGAAGGCGCTGCGCCCGCCCGACCTCGACGGGCTGCGGGTCGACCAGATGCGCGGGTTTCTGCGGCGGGCCCACCCCGACTGGTCGCCCGCGGCGGTCGAGGCCACGGTGGCCAACCTGCGGGTCCGGCCCGACGGCACGCTTGAGCGGCGGCTGCCCATCCCGCGACACATGGAGATCGTCCGCGACATGTGGGACGACCCGCCGCGGCGTTTCTACCCCGCGCTGGCCATGCCGGTGCTGCTCGTGCCGGCGCTCCCCGACGACCAGGAGCGGGCCGCGCGGAGCCGGGCGCGGGTCGAGGCCGCGGCGCGGGCGCTGGCCGACGCCACCATCCGGGAGTACCCGGGAGGCGACCACGACCTGCACGCGCAGCACCCGCGCGAGTTGGCGGCCGACCTACTGAGGCTGGCATGAGTGGCGTCCTGGTCATCATGGGCTCGGGCGAGACCGCGCCGACGATGGTCAAGCCGCACCGGGCGATCCTGGAGCAGGTCGGCGAGCGGCGCGCGGTGCTGCTCGACACGCCGTATGGTTTTCAGTCCAACGCCGACGACATCTCGGCGCGCGCCGTCGGCTACTTCGCGGCCAGCGTGGGGCGGCAGATCGACGTGCTCTCCTGGCGCCGCCCACCCACCGACACGCTGGAGCGGGAGCGGGCACTGACCACGCTCCGCGAGGCCGGCTGGGTGTTCGCCGGTCCGGGCAGCCCCACCTACGCGCTGCGCCAGTGGCGAGACACCCCCGTGCCCGACCTGATCGCGGGCAAGCTGCGCGACGGCGGCGTGGTCTGCTTCGCGAGCGCCGCGGCGCTGACGCTCGGCAGCCACGCCATCCCGGTCTACGAGATCTACAAGGCCGGCGTCGAGCCACACTGGGTGCCCGGCCTCGACCTTGTCTCGCCACTGCTCGGCTTTCCCGCCGTGATCATCCCGCACTACGACAACGCCGAGGGCGGCCACCACGACACCCGCTACTGCTACCTCGGCGAGGGCCGGCTGTGCGCGATGGAGGCCGAGCTGCCGGAGGAGACGCTGATCCTCGGCGTCGACGAGCACACGGCGGTGCTCTTCGACCTCACCGCGGGCACGGCCGCGGTGCTGGGCAATGGGCAGTTCACGATCCGCCACGGCGGCCAGAGCACGATCCACCCGCCCGGCTCGGTGGTCGCCATCGCGACACTTGCCTCCGGCGGTTCCGCGGTGGTCCCGGTGCCAGCCGGCGCGCCACCCGACAAAGCGCCGGCCCAGCCGCTGCCCGAGTCGTCGCTCAAGGCCGCCGCCGACGCGCTCGAGGCCCGCTTCGACATCGCGCTGGCCGCCCGAGACGTCGACGCCTGCGTGGCCGCCATCCTCGACCTCGAGCAGATCATCGTCGACTGGTCCGCCGACACCAACATCTCCGACGAGGGCGAGCAGGCCCGCGCGGTGCTCCGCTCGATGGTCGTGCGCCTCGGCGAGCTGGCCCACGGCGGCGCCCGCGACCCCCGCGAAGTGCTCGGCCCCTACGTCTCACTGCTGCTCGACCTGCGCACCAAGGCCCGCGCCGCCCGCGACTTCGCCACCTCCGACGAGATCCGCGACCGCCTCACCGCCGCGGGCGTAGAGGTCCGCGACACCCCGGCGGGTCCGGAGTGGACGATCTAGCGACCTTTCGGAGTCGGGGTAGCCTTCGACCCCTATTTAGATGTGAGCTACCGCGATGCCCGTCGTGGTCCGTGCCGTTGCTCCCGCGGCCTCGCCCGTCCGCCGCTGGTCGCGCTCACCCCGGCGGCTGCGCCGGGCCTTACGGCCTCGGCCGGGAGGTAGGTGCGCGCGGGATGCGTTCCCTAGAGTGGCCACCCCCGGTCGGCCCACCGCCGTACGCACGATGGCGTGAACGCATCGGTGCGCTCAGCTCGGCCGAAATCTCCGGTTGTCCACCGCAGGTCCGCGGGACAAGCCCCCGGCGGGGGTCTTCGCGCGGGCGCTACCTGCGCCATCCTGACGCAGCGTCACCAGCCCTGGGTCGGGACGTCCAGATCTAGGAGAGTTAGGGCGCGCTATTTCAGCCCTAACTCTCCTAGATCTGGAATCTCGCGCCGCTCACACCGCCGCGGCGGTTACTCGCGGCGCCGAGAACCCTGTTGCTTTCCCGGATCGCCGATCCGGGAACGGGCATTGTGGACAAACGTCGACCACCGCCTGGCGTGAGCTCAATCCGCCCCGCCGGTTGCGCGCAAGGGGGTGAGCGCGACCAGCGGCGGACGGGTGAGGCCGCGGGAGCAGCGGTCTGGACCACGACGGACGTCGCGGTAGCTCAAAATCCCCGTCCTAAAGGGACTAGAGGCAAGCCACCTCGACTCCGAAAGGCCTCTAAGAAGCCATTTCTAGACCAGGCCGGCGCGGACGGCGTAGAGGGCGGCTTGGGTGCGGTCTTGCACGGCGAGCTTGCCGAGGATGGCGCTGACGTGGGTCTTGACGGTCTTCTCCGACACGGCCAGCGCCTTCGCGATCTCGCGGTTGGAGCGGCCGCGGGCTACCTCGATCAGCACCTCGCGTTCCCGCGCGGTCAGTGGCGGGGCGGTCGATGGGGTGTCGCCGGCCGCGAGCAGGCGCGCCACGTCCGGGTGGAGGAGCACGTGGCCGGCGTGTACGGCGCGGATGGCGGCGGCCAGCGCGGGCGGGTCGACGTCCTTGTAGACGTAGCCGGCGGCGCCGGCGCGTACGGCCGGGAGGACCGCGGTCGGCTCGGTGAAGCTGGTGATCACCAGGACGCGCGGCGGGTCGTCCAGCTCGCGCAGGCCGTGCAGAGCCACGATGCCGTCGGCGCCGGGCATGCGCAGGTCGAGCAGGACCACGTCGGGGCGGAGGCGTTGGGCCTCGGTGACGCAGGCGGCGCCGTCTTCGGCCTCGCCCACAACGGCGATGCCCTCTTGCACGTCCAGAAATGTGCGCAGGCCCTGCCGCACGACCGGGTGGTCGTCGACGACCAGCACGCGGATCGGCTCAGCCACCGGTGGGCACCTCCAGCCGTACGCTCGTGCCGGCGCCCGGCGCCGACGTGACCTTGAGCGTGCCGCCGACGGCCGAGGCGCGCTCGCGCATCGAGGCGAGGCCCAGCTTGCGGGCCGCGAGCGCCGGTGCGGCGGCGTCGAAGCCCCTGCCGTCGTCGTCGACCCGCAGCACCACCTTGCCGCCCTCGGCGCGCAGCTCCACGGTCACCGACTTCGGCTGGCCGTGCCGGAGCGCGTTGTGCAGCGCCTCCTGCGCGGTGCGGTAGACCGCCTCCTCCCGTGCGGCGGTGAGCCGGGGCACCGCCGAGCCGGTGAAGCGGACGGTCGCGGCGTGCACCCGGTCGAGCAGCTCCGCCTGCTTGCGCAGCGCCACGTCGAGGCCGTCGCCGGACAGGTCCACCGGGCGGAGGCCGTCCACAATGGAGCGCAGCTCGCCGGCCGCGTCGGCGGCCAGGTGGCGTACCGTCTCCAGCTGCGCGGCGGCCGCGGCCGGGTCGCGGTCGACGAGGGTCGCCGCGGCGTCCGCCGTCAGCCGCAGGCTGAAGAGCTTTTGCGTCACCGCGTCGTGCAGCTCGCGGGCGATCCGGTTGCGTTCCTCCACGATGGACAGCTCGCGGCTGCGCTCGTACAGGCGGGCGTTGACCAACGCGATGGCGGCGTGCGCGGCGAGCAGCCGGAGCAGCTCCTCGTCGTCGGCGGTGAAGCCGCCCGGCTCGATCTTGTTGGCCAGGTAGAGCTCGCCGAGGATCTCGTCGCCGTCGATGATCGGCATGCCGAGGAAGTCCTTGAGCACCGGGTGCGCCTTCGGCCACCAGCCGAAGCGGGGATGCTCGCGGATGTCGTCCATCCGCACCGCGTGCGGGGAGCGGAGCATCTCGCCGAGTACGCCGTGCTGGCGCGGGAGCGGGCCGATCGCCCGCCACTGCTCGTCGCTGACGCCGTCGGCGAGAAACTCGGCGAAGCCGCCGTCGCTGTCCGGCACGCCGAGCGCCGCGTACCTGGCGCCGAGCAGGCGGCGGGCCGACGTGAGGATCGTCTGGAGCACCTCGCGCACGGACAGGTGCGCGGTGACGGCCAGGACCGCAGCGCTCACGTCGCGCAGCTCACCACGATCGCACACACTCTCAGGCTACCCACGGTGACGCCGATCCGGATCGGGCCGTGGTCCTAGGTCCAAAGACCGAGGACCGGACCGGCTGCGGCCCGATGGCAGGCCGCCCGCCGCTACCTAGCGTCAATGCCATGCCTGTCGCAATCATCACCGGCGCCTCCCGGGGGCTCGGGCTGGCGCTCACGCACGGACTCGCCGGAGCCGGCTGGGACCTCGTGGTCGACGGCCGGGACGCCGCCGCGCTCGCCGAAGCAGCCGCCGCCGTGCCGCGGGACGTCACCGCGCTGGCCGGCGACGTCACCGACCCGGCGCACCGGCTGGCGCTGGTCGCCGCCGCGGACCGGCTGGGCGGCGCCGACCTGCTGGTCAACAACGCGGGCATCCTCGGTCCCAGCCCGCAGCCGGCGCTCGCCGACTACCCGCTGGACGCGCTCCGCGAGGTGTACGAGGTGAACGTCGTCGCCCCGCTCGCGCTGGCCCAGCTCGCCCTGCCCGGCCTGCGGGCCCGCGGCGGCGCGCTGGTCAACGTCACCTCCGACGCGGCCGTCGAGGCGTACGAGGGATGGGGTGGCTACGGCTCGGCCAAGGCGGCGGTCGAGCAGGCCAGCCGCATCCTCGCCGCCGAGGAGCCGGGGGTACGCGTGTGGTGGGTGGACCCGGGCGACCTGCGCACCCGCATGCACCAGGAGGCGTTTCCGGGCGAGGACATCAGCGACCGCCCCGAGCCGCACACCGTCGTGCCGGCGTTCCGGCGGCTGGTCGAGAGCCGGCCGCCGTCCGGGCGGATCCGCCTCGCCGACCTGCTGGCCGGGGCGCCGGCATGACCGTGCCGACGTTCACACTTCCCGCCGAGCTGGAGGCGCACGAGCCGCCGGAAGCGCGCGGCCTGGCCCGGGACGGTGTGCGGCTGCTCGCCGGTGAGGTGTCCACCGGCGTGATCGCCCACCGTCGCTTCACGGACCTGCCGCGCCTGCTCCGCGCCGGGGACGTGCTCGTGGTGAACACCTCGGGCACGCTCCCCGCGGCGGTGCCCGTGGTGGGTGCGGCCCTGACTGTCCACTTCAGCACGGAGCTCCAACGCGGGGAGTGGCTCGTCGAGCTGCGCGCGGCGGCGGGCAAGGCGACCCGGCCGTACGACGGGGGCGTCGCCGGGCAGCGGTATCCGTTGCCCGGCGGCGGGTCGGTGCGCCTGCGCGAGGAGTACTCGAGGGGTCGACTGTGGACGGCCACAGTGGACGCCGGCGGGCCGGTCGAGGGTTACCTGCGGGCCTACGGGCAGCCGATCCGGTACTCCTACGTGCCCCGCCCGTGGCCGCTGTCCTACTACCAGACGGTCTTCGCCACCGAGCCGGGCAGCGCGGAGATGCCGAGCGCGGCCCGCCCGTTCAGCGAACGGGTGGTGACCCGGCTCGTCGCCGCCGGCGTGCTGATCGCGCCGATAGTCCTGCACACGGGTGTGGCGTCGCCGGAAGCGCACGAGCGCCCGTACCCGGAGAGGTTTGTGGTGCCGGAGACCACCGCGCGGCTCGTCACCCAGGCCAGGGCCGGCGGCGGTCGAGTGATCGCGGTCGGCACGACCGCGGTGCGCGCGCTGGAGACCGCGGCGACCGGGGACGGCGTGGTGGCCGCGGCGAGCGGCTGGACCGAGCTGGTGGTGACGCCCGAGCGCGGCGTACGCGTCGTGGACGGCCTGCTCACCGGCTTTCACGAGCCGCGCGCGTCGCACCTCGACCTGCTGGAGACGATCGCCGGACGCCCGCTGCTGGACCGCGTCTACGCCGAGGCGATCGAGGCCCGCTACCTGTGGCACGAGTTCGGCGACGTCAACCTGATCCTCCCGTAAATGCGTTGCCCGGCCGGGGCATTGCTCGGAGCATCGATGTCATGACCGTGCTCGAGGCTGTTTCGCTGACCAAGCGGTTCGGCCCCGTGACGGCCGTCGACGGGGTGAGCTTCAGCGTCGGCGAGGGAGAGATCGTGGGGCTGCTGGGGCCCAACGGCGCCGGCAAGACCACCACACTGCACATGGTGCTCGGCCTGACCACGCCGGATACCGGCACGGTCCGGATGTTCGGGCGCGACCTGGCCAAGCACCGCACCTGGGCGCTGTCCCGGGTCAACTTCGCGGCCAGCTACGTGAGCCTGCCCTGGGTGCTGCGCGTCGGCGAGATCCTCGACGTCTTCGCCCACATGTACGGGCTGCGCGAGCCGCGCCGCCGGGTGGCCCAGCTGATAGAGCTGCTCGACCTCGGTGAGCTGCGCGACCGGCGCTACGGGCGGCTCTCGTCCGGGCAGCAGACCCGGGTGCAGCTGGCCAAGGCGTTGCTCAACGAGCCGGGGCTGCTGGTGCTCGACGAGCCGACGGCCAACCTCGACCCGGACGTCGGCGACCGGATCCGCGAGCTGCTGCTTCGCGAGGCCCACCGCACCGGGCGGGCGATGCTGATCACGTCGCACAACATGCCGGAGGTCGAGCGGATGTGCAGCCGCATCCACTTCGTCTCGGGCGGCCAGATCGTCGCGACCGGCAGCGCGGTGGAGCTGGCCGGGGCGTACGGGGTAGACGATCTGGAAGCGGTGTTTCTGAGGGTGGCACGAGGATGACTTCCCTACTTCTCGACGGGCCCGCGGCGCGGCGCCGGCGGATAGTGAGCGTGATCCGCCGCGACTTCTTCTCGCTGCGCCGCGACCCGCCCCGCATGATCGACATGGCGTTCTGGCCTACCGCGGAGCTGGTGCTGTGGGGCCTCGTCTCGCTCTACCTTCAGCAAAACCGCGTGCACATCGCGGTGGCGATGCTGCTTGGCGCCGTGCTGCTGTGGCAGGTGCTACACCGGGCGCAGGGCGAGGTGACCTTCGGCTTCCTCTTCGACGTGTGGAGCAGCAACCTGCTCAACGTCTTCGTCTCACCGCTGTCCACCATCGAGTACGTCGCGGGCCTGCTGCTCGCCAGCGTGGTCAAGGTGACGGTGACGATCGGCGTGATGTCGGTGCTCGCGTTCATCTTCTACGGCTTCGGCGTGCTCACGATCGGTCCGGCGCTCGTGCCGTTCATGGCGGTGCTGATGGTCATGGGCTGGGCCCTCGGCGTGGTGGCGATCGGTGCCGTGATCCGGTTCGGGCAGAGCGCTCAGATCGTCGCGTTCATCCTGGTGTTCGTGTTCCAGCCGTTCGCGGCGGTCTTCTACCCGCTGTCGGTGCTGCCCGCTCCGGCGGAGGCGGTCGCCGCACTCGTGCCCGCCAGCCACGTCTTCGAAGGGATGCGCGCGGTGCTCACCGGCGGCGGCGTGTCGTGGGGTGGCCTTGCCGTGGCCGCGCTGCTCGACCTCGTGTACGTCGCGGCCGCGCTCGGCTTCCTGCTCTACTCGCTGCGCTACGCCCGCCTGAAGGGCAAGCTGTCGAGGTTCGGCTCGTAGCTTTTCCGAACGCTCAGCGGGGGTCCGGGCAATAGCGGGTATGAGCGACGCGACCACGGCGGCGGCACCCGAGACGGTGGCGCCGCCGGAGCCGAGCGACGGCGAGCTGATCCGGCGGTCGCTGGCCGCCGGGGAAGACTTCGCCGCTGTCTTCGATCGGCACGGGCGTGCGGTGCACCGCTACCTCGCCCGCCGGGTCGGCCGCTCACTGGCCGACGACCTGACCAGCGAGACGTTCCTGCTGGCCTTCCGGCTGCGCGGGCGCTACGACACCAGCCAGCGTGACGCCCGGCCGTGGCTCTTCGGTCTCGCCACCAACCTTGTGCACCGGCACCGGCGGACCGAGGTGCGCCAGTACCGGGCGTTCGCGCGTACCGGCGTCGACCCGGTCGCCGAGCCGCACGCCGAGGTGGTGGACCGGGTGGTGGCGACTTCGGCGAGCCGCCGGCTGGCCGCGGTGCTGGCGAAGCTGCCCGCCAAGGAGCGGGACGTGCTGCTGCTGGTCGCCCGCGAGGAGCTCAGCCTCGTCGACGTCGCACGCGCCCTCGACATCCCCGCCGGCACCGTGCGGTCCCGCCTGCACAGCGCGCGCCAGCGCCTGCGCCGCGCGCTCGCCGACCTCGACCCACATGAGGAGTACTGACGTGAACGACCTCGACTACGTGCGTGACCTGCGCCGCGACCTCCCACTGGCGGACGACGCCACGCTGGAGCGGATCCGTTCGGGGCTGGTGCGCGAGGCACACCGGCCGGCCCACCGGACTCGCCGGCTGTGGCGTTTCGCGGCGGTGCCGAGCCTGGCCGCCGCGGCCGTCGCCACCGTGCTGGTGCTGGCCGCCGCACCGTGGACCGCTAGCCGCGACGAGCCGGTGGCGGCACCGCCGCGATCCGCCGCCGAGGTGCTGGCGGGCGCCGCACTCGCCGCCCAGCAGGGCATGGCGGTCCGTCCCGACCAGTTCATCTTCGTCGAGTCGATCCAGGTGGACACGCCGGGGACGGCGGGCATGAGCCGGCGGATCTGGCTCTCCGCGGACGGCCGGCGGGCCGGGCTGCTGCACGTCCAGCCGCGCGGGTCGAAGAGCGGGTGGTGGCAGACGAGCCTCGAGGACTGCCCCGGCGGCGTGTGGCGCACCGCCCGGCAGGGCACCCCGATCGCCTGCGAGCGTTCGGCCACCGGGGGCGCCGACCGCTCCGCCGCACCCGCGGACGCCACGGCGATGGAGGGGTACCTGCGCGACCGTGGCGGCGACGTCTTCACGGCCGCCCGCGACCTGCTCCGGGACAGCTACCTGCGCCCCGAGTCGCAGGTGGCGCTCTTCCAGGTTTTGGGCCGGCAGCCAGGCGTCACCGCGGACGACGGCGTCACGGACGCAGCCGGCCGCCGAGGCGTGTCAGTCGGCGTCTCGCGCGACGGCGTCCGCACCGAGCTGGTCTTCGACGCGACCACGTACAAGTACCTCGGCGAGCGAGTGGTCCGCGGTGAGCAGGTGGTGCGCGAGTCCGCCCAGCTCCGGGTGGCGATCGTGGACCGCCCCGGGCAGCTGCCCTAGCGGCTCAGATCCCGCGGCCGCGGCGGTGGAGGGCGGCCAGCACGTTCTCCACCTTGACGGCGCCGCTCATCGCGGCCAGTGCGATCGCGGCGCGCGGCTCCTTCCAGTTGGCGCGTACCGCCTCGCGGGTCCACCGCCACGCGTCGCCCCGGTTGCCGGTCGCCGCGGACCAGCAGGCGAGCTGCCCGTACACGCGGGCGGCGCCGGGCGCGCAGCCGTGGATCTCCGGGTGGCGGGACATCATCCAGCGCAGTGAGGAGATCTTCGTGTCGTACTCGTACGCGTAGTGGGAGGTGCGGCCCCACAGCACGCGCACCAGCGGCTCGTCGACGTGGACGATCGGTGAGCGGCGGGCGGCGCGGAAGAGCAGGTCCCAGTCCTCGTTCTGGCTGCCAGGCGCGTCCTCGGCGACGAGCCCCAACCGGCCCGAGTCGACGAGCGCGGTGCGCCGGATGAGGAAGCTCGACGAGTGCAGCATCGCCATCCGGGAACGCGCCAGCTGCTCCACCGTGACCTTGTCGCAGCCGGCGAGGCGCGGCGTACACCGGTCGCGAAACTCCACCTCGATCGCGCACGTGGCGAAGTCGCCCTTGTCGAGCGCCGCAACCTGCCGGCTCAGCTTTTGTGGCGCCCACCGGTCGTCGTCGTCGCAGAACGCCACAAGGTCGCTGTCCAGCGCCAGGATCCCGGTGTTGCGCGCGCCGGCCAGGCCGGGTGTGCGCCAGTTGGCCACCACCATCACGGGTACGCCCTCGGTGGTGGCCAGCAGCAGGTCCGGCTCGCTGCGGTCGAAGACGACGACGATCCGCACCGGCCCGGGGTAGTCCTGCTCGCGCACGCTCTGGATGGCCCGCCGCAGCAGCTCGGGACGGTCCCGGGTGGGGATCACGACGCCGACCGAGGGCGTCACGGCAGGCTCCGGCTGCGCAGCGGGTACCCGTAGGCGCGCAGCAGCGGCGCGCAGACCGTGCCGACCAGGCGGCGCTGCACCGGCGGCAGGGCGTCGCGCCAGTCGTCGTCGCGGCGCAGCGGCATCCGGCCGACGGTGAAGCGCATCGGGTTGCCCGCCGCGCTGTGCCCGGGGCGCAGCTCGGCCTCCTCGCCGTCGATGAACGTCAGGTCCGCCACCGTGACGTCCAGCCCGGCGAACGCGGCGAGGTCGAGCAGCCCGGTCCGCGGGTCCGCCACGAACTCCTCGTACCGGATCCGCCGCACCGGTATGCCGCGGCGCCCGAGGAGGGCGAAGGCGGCGTTGTGGGCATTCCAGAGAAGAGCGGACCGCGCCGGCGAGTAGCGCGTCATCTCCGACGGCACCTCGGCCTCCGGGCGCACCACGGTCTTGGTCCACGAGTACGCGACGCCGCGCGCGTCCCGGACGACGTGCACCACCCGCAGGTCGAGGCCGGGCCACCAGCGCAGGCAGTGGGCGAGCGCACTGTGCTTGGAGGAGTCGACCACCACCTGGGCGCCGGAGACGACGGCGGCCGCCTCGTAGATCGCCGCGTAGTAGCCGGCGTACTCCTCGATCAGTGCCACGTGCTCCTCGGGCAGCCGGGACGCGGCGAGGCGGGGGATGTAGCGGGTGCGCTCGACCGCGTTCTGGAGCGCCAGCACGCGGTACACGTCCACCTGGTGCCAGCCGCCGAAGGCCCGCTCGCCGACCGCGTCCCAGAAGTCGCACGACGAGAAGCGCGCGCCGCAGCCGCAGCGCTCGTCGTCGCGTACGTCGCGCTGCCACAGGTGCACGATCTCGCCCAGCGCACACACCCCGGGCAGCTCGCCCAGGAGGCGTTCGACCAGCGTGGTCCCGCTGCGCCCCAGACCGCCAAGAAACAGGACCTGTGCCACTTTCCCCACCTTCGCTCGTTCTGTCCTAATAACGAACGATCAAGCCATAGGACCGCAATGTCGGAACGAATACTGCTTGACGGCGTCTCCGTGGACGCCATCACCGAGGCGGAGGTGGTGGCCACGGTCCGCGCCGCGCTCGACCGGGGCGAAGGTGGGCGGATCGTCACACCCAACGTCGACATCCTGCGCCGGGCCCGCCTCGCCCCCGAAATCCGCGCCTACCTCGAGGACGCCACGCTCGTCGTCGCGGACGGCACACCGCTGGTGTGGGCCAGCCGCCTGGCCGGCACGCCGCTGCCGGAGCGGGTCACCGGTTCGGACCTGATCTGGTCGCTCTCCGCGGGCCTCGGGCTGGACGGCCGCTCGGTGTACCTGCTCGGCGGCGAGCCCGAGGACCCGGGCTGGGTGGACGGTGCCGGCCGGGCCGCCGCCCGCCTGGCCGCCGAATGCGCCGGCCTGCGCATCGCCGGCTGGCGCAGCCCGGAGTACGGCTTCGAGCACGACCCGCACCTGCTCGCGTCGGTACTCCGCGAGGTCGTGGAGGCGAAGCCCGACCTGGTGTACGTCGGCGTGGGCTTTCCCAAGCAGGAGTGGCTCGTGTCGCTGCTAAGGCCGGAGCTGCCGTTCAGCTGGTTCCTCGGCTGCGGCGCGGCGATCAACTTCGTGGCGGGGGATCGCGAGCGGGCCCCGGAGTGGATGCAGAAGTCGGGCCTGGAGTGGGCCCACCGGCTAGGCAACGAACCGCGGCGGCTGGCGAGCCGCTACTTGCGCCACGACGCCCCGTACGCCCTGCGCCTGCTCGCCAGCAACGCCGTACGCCGCTAGCGCGGAGGCCTCACCGTGAAGGTTTATGGCATCGCGCAAGAGAGCGGTGGTACGAAAGTCAACTCATGTGGTGTGCGAGTACCAATACAAAGATCGACGACGATATCGAGACTACCGATCCGGGCCGCGTTCCACGTCTTGGGCTTCCCGTGATCTCACTTCGAGACTCTGCGATCCTGACATCGGGGACAGGACCCAGGGGGTTGCATGACTGAGGTGCTGATCGAAATACAGCGGCGGCAGCACACCGACAGGTCGGGTGCCGAGCAGCTACTTCGCGACTTCATCCAAGACACATTTCCGCTCAACGTTTCGGCCGTCGAGCTGCGTCCCTTGGCCGTTTCGCTCAACTCGTTCAACGGGTTCCTGACGCTCGCTGACGGTCACCGGCTCTTCTTCAAGACCCATACCGAGCCGCACGCCGTCATAAGTGAGTTCTACAACTCCGCCCTCCTCGCGAAGGTGGGCTACCCGACGCTTGAGCCGGTGCATAGCTCCGTCACGGCCGGTCGACAGCTGCTCATTTACGAGGTTGTCGACGAGCCGTCCGTTTTCGACATCGCGTGGCAGATCGAGATCGACAGCGCGCCGGTGGGAAGCCTGGGCGCGCTGACCGAGGCACAGATCCGCAGCGACCGCCAGCTCTTCGAGATCTACGTCCGCAGTCTCGAGTGGCAAGATCCGGATTCTGCGGCTGTCGCCCCGGTGCACCAGCTCTTTCATCACCGCCTCGCCGGCACCCGTTTCAGGTCTTACTACGGCTCCGGCCAGATGCTGTCGCTCCCCGGGGCGAAGCTCCCGATAGCCGAGGTCTTCCGCAAGAGCTGGTCGGTTAATGGCCAGCGATACAAATGCAGTCTAGGATCCTTGATCGCCGACGCGGATCGACTGCTCCAGCCGTCCCGCCCGGGAGCATCCGTGATCGGGCATGGGGACGCGCATAACGGCAATATCTTCTTCGTCGAGCACGAGCGGCAGCTCGTCTATTTCGACCCGGCTTTCGGTGGTCGACACGACCCATTTCTCGATCTTGCGAAGCCGATCTTCCACAACACCTTCGCGATGTGGATGTATTATCCAGAGCTCAAGAACGCCGACCTGACGTTGACCTTGGACATCACCGACGAGGCCATCGTGGTCACCCATGACTTTGAGCTGCCACCGATCCGCCACATGTTTCTCCACAGCAAGCTTCAGCACACCCTGACCCCCATCTTGACAGAGCTGCGCGGCCGAGGATGGCTCCCGAAGGATTGGCGGGCGCGGTTCAAAGCCGCATTGTTCTGCTGCCCATTGCTTACGAAAAACCTCGCGGACGGATCGGCTTTTCCGCCGGAGATCAGAGCGCTCGGGTTCGCGATGGCCGTGGAGATGGGTGCGGAGAGCGGGGCGAGGCGGAGCCTGATAGACCGGTGCCTCGACGACATCGAGCGGCAAGTAGCCTGACGCGTTCAGTGCAGCTCGAAGGACGGCTCGCGCAGCTCGGCCGCCTCTGGCACACCGAGTTCGGAGAAGATTGCGATGGCCTCCCGGTAGGACCGGCTCGCCCCCGACCTGTCTTTGCGGCGCAGGACGAGTGCGCGGCCGTACAACGCTCGCGCCTCGAGATATCTGTCTCCGATCTGTTGCGCCATTTTCAAGGCGTCATCGAAGTTCGTCTTCGCTCCACGATAGTCACCGCGTCCGTACAGCGCGTAGCCAATGTCGTTCAGGGCCTCACACTCGTCTCCACGACTGCCGGTCTGCCGTAGGAGCTCCAACCCGCTGCGATGGTATTTGATGGCGTCGTCGTGCTTGCCGGACCGCGACAGTACGACGCCGAGGTTGTTGAGCGTGTGTCCCTCGACGTGCTGGTCGCCGATCTCCTGAGCTATGCCCAGGGCCAGCTCGTGCTGGGCGAACGCCTCGTCGAGGCGGCTCATCCGCTCGTAGACGATGCCGATGTTGGTGGCGGCCATGGCGACGCAGTGGTGCTCCTTGATGCGGCGCGCCATCTCGTAGGCTTTCTGATGGCATGCCAACGACTCGGGATACTGCCCCAGGCGTTGATACACGAGGCCGAGGTTGGTCAGTGCGGAGGCTTCGCCGACCTGATCCCGCAGGGCTTCGTGTAGCTCGATGGCTGCTTCCTGCACTTCGACCGCGTCTCGATATCGGCCAAGCCGGCGATAGACGATCCCGAGATTGACGAGCGAGTTCATTTCGCCGACCTTGTCGTCGACCGACCGGTAACGCTCCAAGGCGAGCAGCTGGTACTTTACGCCGTCCTGACAGCGGCCGAGCCGGCGCGAAGCGATGCCCAGGGACAGGAGCGCGTCAGCCTCGGCAACCGCGTCGTCCAACCGGCGAGCAGCGTCTACGGCCAGCTTTTTGGTGCTGACCCAGTCGTCCATGCCACCACGTAGGAGGAAGTACGGATGTAACGCAAGGGCCAAACGCCAGACGTATTCGTCCGCCCTCATCTCGACAGCCAGGCTTATCGCGGCGACAAGATTCGACCGTTCGACCTCGAACCATCTCAGGGCCTCCGCGTAGGAAATCGAAGCCTGGTCAGGCTCGGACGGGGATCCGGGTATCTCGATCCTGCGGCACGTAGGGTCCAAAGTCGCACAGGCCTTGCTCGCCTTGGCGAGGTAGTGCGTCAGCATCCGGATCTGCGCTTGCCGGCGTAGCTCGGGCGGGTCGATCCGGACAGCTACGTCGCGGGCATGCTGGCGCAACAAGTCGTGCATCCGGTAGCGGGCGTCGGGCGACTCGTCGACCAGATGCCCGTCGACAAGCTCGTCGAGCGACTCCGCGGCCTCCGTGGCGTCGATGCCGGCCAACGCCGCGACGGCTGTGACGTCGATGTCGCCGCCCGTGCTCAGCCCCAGCGCCCGGAAGACAAGCCGTCCTCGCAGGTCGAGATTTTCGTAGGAGACGGCGAACGCGGCCACCACACTCATGTCGCCTGCTCGCAACTGCTCGATCCGGCGACGCTGCGATCTGAGCCGGTCGGCGAGGGTGGAAGCCGACCAGTTGGGTCGGCTCGCCATACGAGCGCCGGCGAGGCGGATGGCCAGAGGCAGATGGCCACAGAGACCAGCGATCTCCGACGCTTGGGTGGTCCGATCCGCGAGACGCCCCGTCCCGACGATTTTGGTGAGGAGCGCGATGGCCTCGTTGTCCCGCATCGTTTCCAGGCTGATTTGCTGCGCTCCCTCGAGGCCTCCCAGGCGTGACCGGCTCGTGACGATCACGGCCGTGCCAGGTGACCCGGGCAGCAGCTGCCGGACCTGGTGCTCACTCTTGGCGTTGTCCAGGAGGATGAGCAGGCGCCGGCCGGCGATCCGGGTCCGAAAATGGCTCACCCGCTCGTCGAGGGTCGGTGGAATCTTGCCGGCTGGGACCCCTAGCTGGTGGAGCAGGCTTTCCAGGGCATCTGTCGGCTCGGCCGCGACGACGCCGGGCGCGAACCCGCGTAGATCGATGAACAGTTGCCCGTCGGGGAAGCGGCCCTGGATGCGGTGACCGACGTGCACGGCAAGTGACGTCTTGCCAACCCCCGGCATGCCGTGGATCGCCGCGATCGTGACGGTCGGAGACATCACCGACGCCCCGATGTGCCGCGCGATCATATCGACGTGCTGACCGCGTCCGGTGAAGTCTGGGATGTCGCGGGGGAGGTTGCGGGGCGTGACTCCCTCCGCTTCCGGCGCAGGCCCGCCACCCGCCGCGGCACCTCCCCAGAGAGTCCTGAGTCGCCGGTTGCGAACCTCACTCACCACGACCGGTGTCGCCAGCAGCAGGGCGATCGGCCAGGCAAGCCACAGGTATGGTGCGAGCCCCTCCGGAATGCCGGTGGTGGCGACATTTGTCGCTACCGGCAGGAGCAGGAAGAGGACGATCGGCGGCAGCGCGATTGCGATCGTCGGGCGCTTTCGCACGGCCGTCCTCCCCTCGTCGACAGCGCGAGCTCCTAAGGCTCTTCGGTCGCACGGTCGAGCACGAACCGTGCGGCTTCCGAGTGCGCGGGAAAGCCTTCGTAATCGGCCAAGGCCACCGCGATCGGCCCTACCGCCCGAGCACCGGCGGGCGAGACATAGCTGAACGACGACCTCTTGAGGAAGTCGTAGACGCTCACGCAGGAGTAGGAGCGCGCGTTTCCTCCGGTGGGCAGGATGGCGTTGACTCCGAGGGCGAAGTTTCCATACGGAATGGATGCGTATTCGCCGAGCAGCACCTCGCCGGCGTTTCTGATCCTATTGAGCACCGAGAAGGGGTCCTCAACCAGGACCCGTAGGTGCTCGGGTGCGTACTCGTTGACGAAGTCGATGGCATCGGAAAGGTCTGGAGCGACGACGATGCCGCCGTATCCCGAAAAGACCTTCTCGCAGAACTCCCGTCGTGGCGACGGCAGCCGCTGGACCAGTTCGCCGACCAGTGTCGCCACTTCGTCGGCAAGCGTCTGTGATGTGGTGACCAGCACCGCCGCGGAATCCGGTCCGTGTTCGGCCTCGACGATGAGCTCACGAGCCGCGACAGCCGGGTTGGCGCGATCGTCGCAGAGGACCAAGGACTCGCTGGGACCCGCCGGCAGGCCCGGATCCACGACGCCGTAGACGAGTTGCTTCGCAGCGGCAACGTACGGATTGCCGGGACCAATGATTTTGCTGACTCGGGGAACTGTCTTGGTGCCGTATGCCAACGCCGCGACGGCCTGAGCGCCGCCGACCTTCAATACGGTCGAAACTCCGCACAGCTTTGCCATCACGAGGCTGGCCGAGTCGACGGTGCCGTCCGGACCCGGCGGCGTGCAGATCACGATCGTCTGGACTCCGGCGAGGACCGCCGGGACGGAAAGCATCATCATTACCGAGGGAAATGATCCCTTGCCCCGCGGCACATAAAGCCCCACGGATTCGATGGGCGTGATGCGTTCGCCCGTGATCACCCCAGGGGTCGGCTCGATCATCCAGGTCGGTTGTGGGAGTTGGGCCTGGTGATGCCGACGCACGTTTGTGACGGCCTGCCGCATGGTCTCCAGGAGGATCGGGCTCAGCTCCTCTTCCGCCCGCGTGAACTCGTCTTCGGTCACCGCGAGGGCCGTGGGGCTGAGTCGTGCGCCGTCGAACTGCTGAGCGTACTCGACAAGCGCGTCGTCTCCCCGGTGTCGAACGTCCTCGATAATGCGCCGGGCGTCCTCTTGTGCGGCTTCCACATTTGTCTGTGCGCGCCGCAGCAGGCGTAGCCGATCCTCTGGAGACAACTTCGTCAAGTCGTATCGATTGATCTCCACCGCAAAACCCTCGGTCACAAGACACCCTTTGTGCTCGGGACCCCGACGATTCGCGGGTCGAAGGCACACGCGTCGCGCATCGCCTGGGCCAGCGCCTTGAACTGGGCCTCGACGATGTGATGCGCGTTGCGTCCGTAAGGAACGTGCAGGTGAATGCAAATCTGCGCTTGGGCCGAGAATGACTCGACGATGTGTCGGGTCAACGTCGTGTCGTACTCGCCGATCATCGGAGCCATCCCCGCCGGCTCGTTGTGGATGACGTAGGGGCGCCCCGAAAGATCCACTGTCGCCTGCGCGAGAGCCTCGTCGAGCGGAACCCACGCGTGACCGAAGCGGCGAATCCCTTCCTTTGTGCCGAGGGCCTGCCGATACGCCTCGCCAAGAGCCAAAGCGGTGTCTTCGACGGTGTGGTGGGCGTCAATGTGGAGATCGCCTTCGGTCTTGACCGTCAGGTCGAACAACCCATGCTTGCCCAACTGGCTCAGCATGTGATCGAAAAAACCGACGCCGGTGTTGACATCAACCCGGCCGCGCCCGTCGATGTCGACCTCGACAAGAACGCTGGTTTCCTTCGTCTTCCGCTCGACTCGAGCTACCCGGGAGGGATTCACTTCGCTCTCCTTATTCGGTTGGCGGCTAGTGTAGTGGACACGAGAGATCAATGCTTCGACGCATTTGATCATTGGGTGTGCTGATTTTCTTGCATCCCAGTTCAGCCACACGTTGGCGATCTCGCGAAAGCAATTGGTGTCCGTGATACGACTACCGTGCGTTGAACCAACGATCTCTGCCCAGCTCGACGAAGGCCGCGAAAGCCGGCAAGTCGTTCGTCAGGGTGAAGTGGCCGGTCGGGCCCTTGTCGTCGTCCGACTCGAAGTAGCTGACGGCCTTGATCTGCGGGTTGGCCTTAAAAGTGCGGGCGGCGTCCCGCAGCCAGGAAGCCCGCGCCGCCGACCCCCACGCTCCCGCCACGCCGAACTCGCCCACGATGATGGGCTTGTCGTGGCCGGCGGCCCAGCGCAGAAACGGTGCCATCAGCTCGCCGATCGGCCTCAGCTCGCTGCTCGCGTACACGTCGACGCAGGTCCAGTCCACCGCGTCGTCGCCGGGGTAGAAGGCGGGGGCCTCGCCGCGGGCGAAGCCCTCGGCCGTCGGGCACCACACCCAGGAGGCGTTGCGGACGCGTTCCTCGTCGAAGATTTCGCGGACGTACCGCCAGGCGGCGACGAAGTCCTCGCCCGACCACATCGTGGCCCGCAGGTTGGGGCGGTCCATCTCCCACCGGAAGCGGAGCAGCACCGGCACGCGGGCCTTGCGCACGCGTCTCGCCTGCGCCCGGATCAGGTCGTCGTGGCGCCCGGACGTGATCGACCGCGTGTCGCCGGAGGCCCAGCTCAGCATGATGGTCAGGCCCTGCCGGATGAACTCCTCGTCCGACTCGGTGCCGAAATCCTCGTCGAAGCGCCGGTACGTGTTCACGATGTCCAGCCGGCGCCCCAGGTCGTGCTGGAGGCTCTCGATCGCGGCCAGCCTGCCGGACTGGCTGTAGCTCTTCGGCTTCACCCACGCGCCCAGCAGCGCGCCGCGGGCCGGTGGGTCGACCGGGCCGGCGTCGTACGGGCCGGCATGGGTCGCCGCGACCGTCGGGAGTGGAGGCTCGGCGGGCGGCGGCGGACCGCCGCAGGCCGCCAGGGCGAGCACCGCCGCCAGGAGCGCGCGCCTCACCGGAGGATGCCCAGCCGGCGGCGCATCCGCCACACACCCCCGCCATAGGCGGCGAAGGCCAGGGCCGCGGCGGTGAGCACGGCTACCGGGCCCGTCCCGGCCGTGGCCGCGAGCACCTGCGGGAGTACACCGAAGCAGGCGACCGCCAGGCCACCCGCGGCCACCGTGCCGGGGCCGAAGGGGTGTACGCCCAGCGCCCGGCCCACCTGGACCAGCGGCACGATGTTGTTGACCAGCACGGCGGCGGCCAGGCCGACCGCGGCGCCGACCGCGCCGAAGGCGGGGATGAGCGCGAGGTCGAGCGCGACCATGAGGGCGAGTGCGGCGGTGACGTTGGCGAGGTTCCAGCGGGTGCGGCCGGCCATCGACAGGACCACGTCGACCATGCCGCAGCCGGTCGCGACGAGCATCGCGCTCGCGAGGATGACCACCACGGGGCCGCCGGCGCGGTAACCGTCGCCGAAGAGCCCCAGGTAGACCGGCGCGTACGTGATGACCATCAGGTAGAGCGGCCAGGTGACCAGCACGAGCCAGCCGGTAGCCGTCTGGTACAGGTGGTTGGCCGCGAGCCTGTCCCCTATGGACAGTGCTTCGGCGAGTCGGGGCTGGACGCTCTGCGAGATGCCCTGGTTGGCGAGTTGACCCAGCACGACGAAGCGGCTGGCGACCGCGTACACGGCGGCCGCCGCCAGACCGCCCAGCGTGGCGACGAGCAGCACGTCGACCCGCTGGAGGGCCAGCTGGGCGACGCTGGCGACCGATCTTGGCCCGGTGTACCGCCAGAACTGCGCGCGCAGCGCCAGATATGTCTTGTGCCCCGGCCGCCGCACCGGCGTCGGCACGGAGAGGTAGGCGCGGCGCAGCGCGTACCCGGCGAGGAGCGCGACCGGCAGGTACGGCCCGACCCAGGCGGCCGCGTACGCGCCGGGCGTCGAGACGGCGGCGACCGCCAGCGCGCCGATGGTCAGCACCTGCATGGCCGGCCGCGCCACCCGTTCCAGCAGGAGCGTGGGGCGGAGCTGGCGGTAGCCGCGGGTGCCGGCGAGCGCGGCGTCGGAGAGCGCGGCGAGCGGCAGGAAGAGCGCGAGCGAGTCGAGCGGTGCCGGCGCGGCGAACCACAGCACCGCGGCCAGCGCCACTGACGCGGCGGCGACCGGGACCAGGCCGATCCGCAGGCACGCGCCGAGCAGGCGGGTGCGCTCCTGCATGCGCAGCCGCGCGACCCAGTACACGAGGCCGGTCTGGGTGCCGAGCCGGGCCACGCCGCCGGCGAGCACGAAGCCGGCGGTGGCGGCGAAGAACGCGCCGGCCTGTTCGGCGCCGAGCGAACGGGCGACGAGCCAGGTGACCGCGACGCCGGCCACTCCGCTGAACCCGGCGCCGGCCATCCCGGCGAGCCCGCGGCGGGCCATCCCCCCGGTCGCCCGCCGCTTGGCCGGGGCGAGGACGGCGGTCACCGTCGCCATCCCGGGACGGCGCCGAGCCACGTGGTCAGGGCGGTGTCGTGCGGCTCGTAGTACGCGGCGAGCTCCCGGCGGAGGCCTGGATCCATTTCGGACGGACGGGGCCGCGCGTTGTGCCGCTCGAACGGTGGGTCGCCGAGATGCGGCAGCCCGAGGAAGTCCAGGACCTCGCGGTAGACGGTGGACGGTTCGGTGAAGAACCGCTCGCTCTCCACCACGTGGATCCAGCCGCGCCCGACGCGGGCCGCCATCCGGGAGAGGTACGTGGCGTACTCGCCGCGGGCCCGGTACGCGTGGTGCTGGTGGGCGAAGCTGTACGCGCGCGGGTTGGCGGCGAGCCGCTCCTCCTCGCCGGCGAGCCGGGCCGGCTCCAGCGCCAGCGCCTTGGCGAACGACGCCTCCGGCTCGAAGCCGCGGGCGAACTCGTGCGCGTGCTGGGAGTACGCCCGCTCGACCGGGTCGCGGACCAGTGCGACGAGCCGCACGCCGGGCAGGTCGCGGGCGATCCGGGCCGGCGCCTGCGGGTGGTAGAGGTAGTACGGGCTGGACTCGAACGTCTGCGCCGGCACGCCGAAGCGCTGCTCCACCTTGACCGCCGTCCGCCGCAGCGGGAAGTGGCCGCGATACCAGGCCATGCCCCGGTGGTACGAGGTGTCGAAGTAGTGCACGCCCTTGTGCAGCACCGCTTTCAGCACCGCCGGATGGGCGGCCAGCGCCCGGTAGAGCGACGTGGTGCCGCAGCGCTGGCCGCCGCAGATGAGAAACGACGGCAGCATCCGGGCCGGCGCGGTGACCCGGCCGTACGACCTCGATCCGAAGTGGACCATTCGCTTGACCGGCGCGGGCACCCGCGCGCCACGCCCGGTCACAGTGCCGCCACCCGCCGGACGAGCACGGGCAGCAGCCAGGTGCCGAGCACGCCGAGCCGGGCGCCGGCCTCGGCCTGGCGATCGGCCAGGTAGCGGGCGGCGAGGTCGACGAGGTAGAGCAGGGCGGTCAGCCGGGCCGCGGCGCCGGTCACCTCGAACGGCCGGAGCAGCGCCGCCGCGACACCGAGCGTGGCCTCCACCGCCGCCTCCGCGTCCGATGTGGACTGGATCCGGCGCTGGAGGTCGTAGTGGACCGCGTCGAAGCCGAGCGGCACGCCGGTGGTGAACCGCTCCCAGTCCCAGACCAGCAGCGTGTCGGCGAGCGTTGCCATGTTCCAGGGCGACCAGTCGCCGTGCCACGCGCCGTACCGCAGGTCGACGTCCCCACCCCGCTCGACCAGCGTTCGCGCGGCGGTGCCCAGCGCGGCGCCCTCCGGCCGGTCGGCGACCGCGTCCAGCCGGTCCCGCAGCTCCGCCCAGTACGGGCTGGTGGCGAGCCAGCTCCGGGAGGTGCCGCAGCAGCCGGCGACCTCGCGCATGGCGGCCGCGAGCCGATCCGCTGCCAGCGGGGCGCGCGGGCGCCACACCGGCAGCGGCGACTGGACCAGCACCTGGTGCCCCCGCCACTCGCCGGTGTGCAGCACCCGCGGCACCGTCACGTCGCGGATGCCCACGTGGGAGAGGGCGCTGAGCGCGGTCGTCTCGGCCCGCACCAGGCGGCGGGTCAGCGGGCCGGTGCCGAGCTTGGCGAACCCGAGCGTCTCGCCGTCCGGCGCGATCAGCTGGAGCACGGGCTTGCGGTTGGCCCGTGCCGGTCCGATGTGGACGCTGAGGGCCAGGTCGGTGCCGAGTGCCGCGCGCAGGTAGCCGTCGATGGTCTCGCCGGCCGGCCCGCAGATGCGTACCCGATGGCGGAGCAGCACCGACGCGGCGCCGGGCGTGCGCAGGGCGGCGACCACCGCGTCGCGCTTGAGGCGGGCGACCCGCGACTGCGGCTCGGCGTAGCGGCGCACGGCCGCGGCGGCGACCCGGCGCGAGCGCGTGGGCACGAGCAGCCGCGGGCGGCGGGCGTCCGGCACGACGACGTACTCGGTGACCACCGGCGACTTCCCGCGAGTGGTGCACGGCTCGGGATAGAGCAGCCGGAGCACTTCTTCCAGGAACTGGGCGCGCAGGTCCGCGTCACCCGCGGTCAGCCGCGCGGGTGCGGTCTTAACGGGCAAGGGAGTTCCTCCACAGCAGGGTGTACGCGAGAAACATGAAGGCCAGGGGCGTGACGAGCGCGTTGTACCAGAGCATCGCGGCGAAGCCGCCGAAGATGGCGCAGCCGCCGGCGATGCCGATCGGGCCGCGGTCGCGCCGGAAGCGCCACAGCCCGTAGCCGAAGAAGCCCAGGTAGGCGGCGGTGCCGACCAGGCCGTGCGCGAAGAGGAGCTGCCAGAGCTGGCCGTTGCCGCCGACGGTGAAGTTGCCGCAGCGTTCGCAGGCCGCGCTCTCGCCCACGGTGATCGAGTTGCGCCCACCCATCGTGGTGCGCGTCGACCCGAAGCCGACCACCGGCGACTCGGCCATCCCGGTGACCGCCCGTTCCGTCAGGAACGAGCGCACGCCGTTGGAGTGGCCGTCGTCCAGCCGCGCGCCGACCACGCCACCCAGCGGGGTGAGCGCGAGCGCGGCGGCCAGCGCGGCCGCGGCGGCGGCCAGGCCGCCGATCGCCCAGGTGCGGCCGGCGAGGGCCAGGCGGACGGCCACGTACACGGCCGAGACACCGAGCCCGATCCACAGGCCGCGGTTGAGGGAGTGGACGACCGGCACCACGGAGACGGCGAGGCAGGCCAGCGCGAGCAACCGGGTGCGGCGGCGGGCCGGGTACCCCCACGCCCAGGCGGCGAACCAGACCACGAGCAGGCAGAAGTTGTTGCCCCAGGTGTTCGTGTACCCCCAGGGCGCGGCCGGCCGCGGATGCGCGTCGCGGACCACGTCCATGATCTGCGCCGCGTACGGGTGCACCAGCGACTGGACGAAACCCTTGTCGCGCACGTGCGAGGGGAGGAGCAGCTCGACCGGGGAGGTGAACTCGAAGTGGCCGGCGAAGATGCCGAGCAGCCCGCCGGCCACCGTGATCGCGAAGAGCCAGGCGAGGAGGCCGACCAGGCGGCGGCGGGAGAGCTCGGCCTCGGTGAGGTTTCCCGCGTAGATCAGCAGGACGGTCAGCGCCGCGTACTGGATCACGCGATAGCCGGCGCCGATCAGCCGGCCGCTGGCGTGCTCGTCGACCGCGCCGGCCGGTTCGGCGCCGAGCACGGCGACGCCGACGAGCACCGCCGCCAGAAACACCGCCCACAGCGCGAAGCCGGGCGGCAGGCGCACCGGCCGGCCGGCCACGTGCGCCCGGAGCAGCAGGGCGGCCATCGGTACGGCGACGAGCGGGAAGATCAGTACGCCGAGGCCGAGCGCCCACCACAGTGGGTAGAGCAGGAGCACGCCGGCGACCGGCCAGGCGGGCAGGGGCCGTCCCGTGGCGGCGCGCGGCACCTCCGGGGCGGCGAGTGTGACGGTCATCTGAGGTTGCCCGGAGGCAGGCGGATCACGGCGGTAGACGTGGTCAGGTCCACCTCGGCGAGCCCGGCGGAGCTGAGGTCGGCGGGCTCGTCCGTGGGCAGGGGAGCGGGAAGGGGCGCGGGAAGGGGCGCGGGCGCCGCCGGCAGGGCGCGGGCCGGTGCGGCCGGGCGCGGGCCAGGGGTCGAGCCGCCGGCCATCCGGGGCACCACCACCGTGCCCAGCACCGGTGTACCGACCCGGCGCAGCTGCTCAGCCGCGTCGGTCACCTCCGGCCGGCGGGTGCGGCGCAGCTCGACCACGATGATCGCGGCGTCGGCGAGGCTGGCGAGGCTCTGCGCGTCGGCGCTGCTGGAGGTGGCGGGCGCCTCGATCACCACGTACCCGGGACGCGCGCTGAGCAGGTCCAGCGCGTCGCTCAGGCCCTGCGACTGCATGAGCCCGGCGGCGCTGGCGGTGCTGCCGGTGGTGATCACGCGCAGCGACGGGATGCGCGGCGCGTGCTGTACGGCGGCCGCGAGCCCCACCCGCCCGGCGAGCACGTCCGAGAGGCCGGGCGTGGCGGCGACGCCGAAGATCGTGGCGAGCGGCGCGGCGTCCGCGACGCTGTCCGGCAGGTGGGCCCCGACCAGGGTGACGTCGCTGCCGGTGCGGGCGAGGGCGGCGGCCAGGTTCGCCGCGACGAGCGTGGAGGCGACGCCCCGGCTTGCGCCGGCCACCACGACGACCTTGTCGTCCGGCCCCAGGCTGGCCACCACTTCGTTGCGCAGCCGGTTGAACGTGCGGCCGCCGGGCTCGTGCGGCGGCAGCACCCCGTCGAGGTGGGCGGGGGCGGTGAGCTCGGCCAGCACCGGCACCCGGGTGCGCCGGGACACGTCGGCGGCGGTGCGCACCCGGCGGTCCAGCCGCTCGCGCAGCAGGGCCACGCCGAGACCGAGCAGGAGGCCGACCATCGCGCCGGTGGCCAGGTTGAGCATCGGGTCCGGCTTGATCGGCGTCTCGGGCAACCGGGCGTCGCTGATGATCTTTCCGCCGGTCACGGTGGCGGTGGTCAGGTCGTTCAGCTTGCCGCTGAGGTTGTTGAGCTGGTTTTGCGTGGTAGTCCGCTGGCTCTCCAGGTTGGGGCGCAGCGGGCTGCCGTCGGGCAGGGGCGCGAGGCGGCCGTTCACCTGGGAAAGGGTCTTGCTGAGCTGCTTGACCTTGGCGTTGAGGGCGGAGATCTGCGCGTTCAGGTCGGCCTTCGCGCTCTCCTCCCGATTGCGCAGGTACGCCTCCGCGAACGCGTGCGAGCCGGCCCGCGCCGACTCCGGGTCGCCGGCGGTGAAGGCGACCACGAGGACGGCGGTGTTCGCCGGCACCTCCACGGCCACCTGGTGCGCCAGCTCGTCCGGCGGGGTGTCCGACCGCAGCAGCTCGGCGGCGCCCACGGCCACCGCCGTCGAGCGGACCAGCTGGGCCTCGGTGTCCAGGTTGATGTCGCCCTTGGTCCGCCCGCCGACGACGTTCGTGTCCTGGCCGGCCGGCTGGACGAGCACCGAGGTGGCCGACTCGTAGACCTTGGGCTGGACGTGGGTGACGAGGACCGCGCCACCGAGGCCGGCGAGCGCGAGAAGGAGTACCACCCACCAGTGCCGCCGGAGCATGCCGAGGTAGTCGGAGACGTCGGTCGAGGAGTCCATGGGTGGGGAGGGACCTTTCGGCAGGTTTCGGTCTCAGGGCTCAACGGCCGGCCGGCCGAGTTCGTAACTCCCGGCGTGTCGGTCCGTGTATCCAAATAAAAGGTGTGAAACGGGCTAAAGCCATATAGCGTATCTGTGGGCACCAGCCGTCACGACGGCACCACCCCGCACACCCGCCACGCGGCACGGGAGGTATTCCCATGGCGAAAGCGAAGATCGTCGGCGCTACCGCAGGCATCGCGGTCGGCGCGACTGCCCTGGCCGTCCTGCTCGGCTATGCCGGCGGGCAGCTGGGCCGGGCCCCCGACCAGCGCATCGCGGCTGCTGAGGACACGTTCGCCAGCACCAGCGACCCGCACCGCGAGAGCGGCGGCGGTGCCGAGCTCGTCGCCGGCGGGATGGGCGGCGGAGCGGCGGTGACCTACCTGAAGTTCGCCGTGAAGGGACTGCGCGGCGGCAAGGCGCCGGTCCGGGCCGAGGTGCGGCTGAGCCGCCGCTCAGGCGAGCTGCCCGGCCGCATGGAGCTGACCCGGGTGCCGGCGACCGACTGGCGGGAGCGCGCGCTCAACGCCCGTTCCGCGCCCCAGCTCGGCACCGTCGTGGCGAGCGCCGCGCCCCGGCCGCACGACGAGAGCGTGGTCTTCGACGTGAGCCGGGTGATCCAGCGCGAGGGCACGTACGCGTTCGCGGTCACCGCGCCGGCCGGCGACGGCTACGCGACCTTCTGGGCCAACGAGGGCGTGCCGCCGATCGATTCGCTGGTCAAGCCCACCCTGTGGCTCTCCTGGTTTGGCAAGGTGCTGCCCTGGGGCACGGTCACGCCGCCGAGCCCGCCGTCGGTGCCGGTGCCGACCATCTCCACGCCGGCCATCCCCGGGCTGCCCGGCGGGCTGCCGCCCAGCGGCGCCCCAACGGCGGGCTCCCCGCCGGCCGCCGGGCTGCCGGCGGACGAGACCGACCCGGACGACCTGCCGGCCCTGCCATCCCTACCGGGGATGCCGACCCTGCCGACCCTCCCGTCGATGCCGGGCATGCCGACCCTGCCGACCCTGCCGGGCATGCCGGATCTCCCGACACTGCCGACCCTGCCGCCCACGCCGACCCTCCCGCCCACGCCGACCCTCCCGCCCACGCCGACGCTGCCGCCGACCACGCCGCCGACGATGCCGCCCAGCCCCACGCCGCCGCCCACCAACCCCGACCCCAACTGCACCACCGACAGCAAGCTCGTGCCGAGCTGCGGAGTGCTGTGGGGCGTGGCGCCGGGCGCGCACACCGAAACGCCGCGGGCGCGGGCGCTGCGCGACTTCGAGCAGAAGACCGGGCGCCAGCAGGCGATCTACCACGCGTACCACCGTGGCCAGGAAAACTTCCCGACCGCGGACGAGATCGAGATCGCCCGCGAGCGGGTGCTCTTCCTCAACTGGAAGCCGCTGGGCGCCACCTGGGCGCAGATCGCCAAGGGTGACCGGGCCACGGAGGCGTACCTGGACAAGCTCGCCGCCCGCCTGAAGAGCTCGCTCACCGAGCCGTTCTTCTTCACCGTGCACCACGAGCCGGAAAACGACGTCGACCCGCGCCCCGGCTCCGGCCGCACCGCGACCGACTACGCGGCCATGGTGCGCCACGTGCTCGTGGGGCTCCGCGAGCGGGGAGTGTCCAACCTGGTCTCGGTGATGAACTACATGGCGTACGTGCCGCTGAACACCCAGCCCTGGTTCGAGAGCCTCTACCCGGGCGACGACGTGATCGACTGGATCGCCTGGGACGCCTACGCCTACAGCGAGCGCGGCGGGTACGGCTTCGGCGACTTCGCCGAGATGATGAACCGCCGGTCCAGTAGCAAGCCGTCCTGGCCCGGGTTCTACAACTGGGCCGCCGAGCGGCACCCGGACAAGCCGCTGATGCTCGGCGAGTGGGGCGTGTGGCACGACGACGGCAACCCCGGCCACCGGGCCGGCTTCTACGGCTCGGTCAGCCGCCAGATGCCGCTCTTCCCGCGGGTCAAGGCGATGGTGTACTTCGACACGCCCAGCGACCAGCGGGGCCGCGACTCGCGGGTGGACCGCACGCGGGACGGGCTGGCCGCCTACCGCGAGCTCGGGCTGGAGCGCACCTTCCAGGTGCGGGTCAGGCCGGCTGGAGGCGCGACTCGACCCACCCCGTCTCCGTGAGGTGCTGAAGCACCACCTGCACCGCCTCGTCGACCGGCATCTCGCTGGTGTCGACGACCAGGTCGGCGTCGGTGGGCACCTCGTACGGGTCGTCGATCCCGGTCATCCCCCGAAGCTGGCCGGCGCGGGCCTTGGCGTACAGGCCCTTGCGGTCGCGCCGCTCGCAGACGGCCAGCGGCGTCGACACGTACACGAGGAGGAAGCCCGCGCCCGCCTCCTGGGCCAGGGCACGGGCGGTGGCTCGGGCCTTGGCGTAGGGGGCGATCGGGCAGCACAGGGCCATCCCGCGGTGGCGGGCCACCTCGGCGGCGACCCAGCCGATGCGGCGCACGTTGGTGTCGCGGTCTTCCTTGGTGAAGCCGAGGCCCTTGGTCAGCTCGCGCCGCACCACGTCGCCGTCGAGGAGGGTGATGCTGCGGTCGCCGCTCTCCCGGAGCGCGTCGGCGACGCCGCGCGCGATGGTCGACTTGCCGGAGCCGGAGAGCCCGGTGAAGAAGACGACGAGCCCGCGGTGGCGGCGGGGCGGGCGGGCCCGGGCCAGCTCTTTGGCGACCGCCGGCGGCGTGTGCCACTCGGGCAGCGGGAAGCCGCGGTCGAGCAGGTCTTCGATCTCTTCCGGACGCAGGGCCAACCGCCTGTTGCGCGGAGGGATGTCGTCGCGCCAGCGCCACTGGCCGTCGCGGTTGTCGTACGCCAGCTCGCGGGGCACCAGCACGCGCGGGCCACCGCCGGAGAGCATTTCGCCGGTGGAGAGCAGGTGAGTCACCCCGTACGCCGCGGCGACCCGGGCGCGTAGCAGCGCGTCGCGGATCTCGTCGCCGCGCCGGGCCAGCGGCACCGCCACGAGCGTGGCCGGCGGCATCCGGTCGCGGGCAGCGAACACGGCCCGGACCAGCACCTCGGGCGGCAGCCCGTCGAGGCTCGGCCCGGCGACCGGGATGAGGATCAGCAGGTGGGCCGCGAGGGTACGGGCGGCGTGCGCGATCTGCGCCAACTGTGGACGGTGCAGCGGCCGGTCGGCGATCACGCCGAGCACGCGGCCCGGCGGCAGCAGCGACTTGACCTCCTCGGGCGTGCGCCGCAGCCGCTGGAACGGGCCGTGCCCGCCGTCGCCCAGCCGCCGCACGGCACCGCCCACGCCGTAGCGCCCCTCGCGGGTCGGCCACACGTCGGTGACGTCGACGGCGGCCACCGGGGCGCCCTCGAAGTCGGTGAGCACGAGTGCGCGCTGGAGCGGGTTTTCCAGGTCGAGGTCGGAGACGAGGTCGCCGGGGATCTCGAGCGTCACCGGCACGGGCCAGGGCGTGCCGTCGGCCAGCCGCCCGCGGCGGGCCAGACCGGCCAGATCCGCCCTGCCCAGGAAGCCGGTCAGTGGCGTGTATGCCCCAGAGAGCAGCAGCTCGAGGTCGGCCAGCTCAAAGGAGCGCGGCGTGTAGGCCGGCGCGTCGCGCAGCACCTCGTCGGGCATCACCCACCCGTTGCTCATCCCACCCCCAACGGCGAATCGGCTCACAGTTTCGCAGCCGTCCGCTCATCGGTCGAGAGTGCCACGGCTCCCCGGTGTCTGCTACCGGAACGCAGCGACGATACCGGTACGTGACCCGGTTCGCCCGCACCGGCGGCGCGCATCGACAAGAAGCGTCGTCGTTGTGACCCAGGCGACGGTCCGATCAATGCATGGGCGTCGATTGATCGTGTTAGGTTGGCGGCGGCTCGCTCACGTTCGGAGACGAGCTTTTCACTCACAGTAAGAGGGGAGTTCTCTGTGAGAGTCCGGTATCCAGTGGTCATCTCCGCAGCGGTAGCGGTGGCGCTCGCGGCGGTGACGGTGTCGGCGGCCCCGGCCTGGGCGGCGACGGGGACGGTGCTGTACAACTTCGCCGGCGGCAGCGACGGTGAAAGCCCGCAAGGCCCGGTCGTCTTCGACTCCGCCGGCAACCTGTACGGCACGACCACCTTCGGGGGGTCCGGCGACGGCACGGCCTACAAGCTGACGTCCAGCGGGTCGGGCTGGACCAAGACCACGATCCACACCTTCCAGCCCTCGAACGGCCGGCTCCCGCAGGGTCCGCTGACCCTCGACTCCGCCGGCAACCTCTACGGCACCACCTACCAGGGCGGCGCGAGCGGTATCGGCGCCGTGTTCCGGCTGTCGCCGGGCGCGGGCGGCACCTGGACGCAGAGCGTGCTGTTCAGCTTTCCCGGCGGCAACGGCGGCCAGCTGCCCACCGGCGGCGTGACGCTGGACGCGAGCGGCAACATCTACGGCACGACGGGCGGCGGCGGAGTGTGGGGCCAGGGCATCGCCTACAAGCTGTCGCCCAACGGCGGCGGTGGCTGGACCCAGACCGTGCTGCACCACTTCGGCTCCGGCACGGACGGCAGGCACCCGGGTGGCCGGGGAGCGCTGGTCTTCGACCAGTCCGGCAACCTGTACGGCGCCACGGTCGACGGCGGGTCCGCCAACGCCGGCACCGTCTTCCGGCTGTCGCCGAGCGGGTCGACGTGGACCGAGACGGTGCTGCACCACTTCGCCGGCGGCACCGACGGCGCCAACCCGCTTGGCAGCGTCCTGCTGGACGCCTCCGGCAACATCTACGGCACCACGTCGGAGGGTGGCACCAGTAGCAACGGGACCGTGTACAAGCTGACCGGCTCCGGGTCCACGTGGACCAAGAGCGTCATCTTCAACTTCCCCGGCGGTGCCAGCGGTCACTCGCCGTTCGCCGGCGTGATCGCCGATCCCGCGGGCGACCTCTACGGCACGACCGTCGGCGGCGTCTTCGGCGCGGGCGGCGTCGTGTACAAGCTGGCGCCCTCGGGCGCGAGCTGGACGCAGAGCGTGCTCTACACCTTCAGCGGCGCCGGCACCGGCTCCTACGGCGGCCTGGTCCGCGACTCGGGCGGCAACCTGTACGGCACCAACGCGAGCGGCGGCCCCAGCTCCGCCGGACAGGTGTTCAAAGTGACGCCCTGACCTAGCTCAGCGCGGCGGCGCCGAACGAGACCGAGAAGCGCTTGCACCAAATAGAAACGCTGTGCAGCCGGTCGAGGTCGGTATCCGCGGGAATCGCGTACGCCTGGTCACCCTTGTTGCCCTTGAGGCGGCCAAGCTCCAGCCAGGTGCCATCGTCGAAGACGCGCCAGCCCGCGGTGCCCTTCTTGACCGGCTGATCAGTCAGCCACACCCGCAGGTCGGGTCCGTTCGAGGTGTCGAGGTCGACGAGCTCGAGGCGGTGCGAGCCGTCGGCGTTCCGGATGATCCGGGCGGTGCCGGTGGTCTCGTGCTCGTGGGTGATGAACGTGCCCTGCCGGACGACGGTCGGGGCCTTGGGCGCGGCGCTCCCGGTCGCCGCCGGAGCCGCCGCGGGCGGCGTCGTCTCGACGGCGGCGAGGGTCTCGCTCACCTCCTTGTCGGTGACGAGCTTCCACGGCTGAAACCAGTAGAGGCCGAATACCCCGCCCACGGCGAAGACGGCCACGACGACGATCCAGATCACCGGCCTGCGCAACACCCCCTCAGTAGACCGCCCGCGCAGGCCCGGTGACCCTTATGAAACGGTTACCGCTGCGGTCAGTATCATGACCGCATGGTGCATCACGGTGACCAGTGGTTCGCGGAGGCGTACGTCGACCCATCGGTGTTCGCGCTCCGCCCGGACTACCGCGCCTTCCTGATCCTGGCCGACGGGCTGGTGCCCGGCCCGAGCGACGGCGTCACGGAGAAGCTGCTCCGCGCGGCCGAGGACGGGGCACCGGTCGACCACCCGCACGTGGAGGCGTGGCGGGAGGCGTTCCGGGCGTTCGGCGCCAAGCCGCAGCGCACCCGGCCGAGCGTCGACGCGCTGGTGCGCCGCGCGCCGCAGGGCCTGCCGCGGGTCGACCGCCTCACGGACGCGTACAACGCGGTGTCCGTGCTGCACGCGGTGCCGATCGGCGGCGAGGACGTGGACCGGTACCGCGGGCCGCTGCGGCTGGTGCGGGCCACCGGCGACGAGCCGTTCGACACCATCGTGGACGGTGCGTCGGCCGTCGAGCACCCCAGCCCCGGCGAGGTGGTCTGGCGCGACGACGAGGGTGTCACCTGCCGGCGGTGGAACTGGCGCCAGTGCGTGCGCACCCGGCTCGGCCCCACCACGACGAAGGCGGTGTTCATCCTCGACGCGCTCGGGCCGATGAGCGACGAGGCGCTGGCCCAGGCCGGATCGGCGCTCGTCGACGCGCTCCGCGCCACCAGCCCGGGGGTACAGATCGAGAGCCGTACCCTACAACCGGCGACATAGGCCCGCCGGGGGAGACCCTGAGGGCAGGTCCAGGGTTACGCCTGATACCTCCGAACACTCCCCGTTACCTACGCTGACCGCGTGACCCTCATAGCGACCGAATCGCTCACCAAGACCTACGGGGGCCGGGTGACGGCGCTGTCTGACCTGACGGTCAGCGTCGAACCCGGCATCGTCGGGCTGGTCGGAGCCAACGGCGCGGGCAAGTCCACGCTGATAAAGATCCTCCTGGGCTTGCTCGCCCCCACCAGCGGTCGGGTGCGCGTGCTCGATCTCGATCCCACCGTCGACGCGGCCGCGGTGCGGGCCCGGGTCGGCTACATGCCGGAGCACGAGTCGCTCTCGCCCGACCTGTCCGCCGCCGAGTTCGTCACCCATCTGGGGCGGATGAGCGGCCTACCGCGTACCGCGGCGCGCGAGCGGGCCTCGGAGGCGCTGCGCCACGTCGGCCTGTACGAGGAGCGCTACCGCCAGATCGGTGGCTACTCGACCGGCATGAAGCAGCGTGTGAAGCTCGCCCAGGCGCTCGTGCACGACCCCGACCTGCTGCTGCTCGACGAGCCGACAAACGGCCTCGACCCGGCCGGCCGCGACGCCATGCTCGCGCTGATCCACCGGATCGGCAACGAGTTCGGCATCTCGGTGGTGGTCTGCTCGCACCTGCTCGGCGAGGTCGAGCGGATCTGCGACTCGCTGATCGCGATCGACGGCGGGCGGCTGCTGCGCTCGGACAACATCTCCGCGATGACCACGGTCACCGACGTCCTGGCGGTGGAGGTGAGCGAGGGCACCGACCTGCTCGCCGCCCGGCTCGACCTGCTCGGCCTCAGCGTCCGGCGCGACGGCCGGCTGCTGCTCGTGCCGCTTGAGGACGACGCCACGTACGACCGCATCCTGGCCGCGGTGGCCGAGCTCGACCTGCCGCTGCACCGTCTCGACCAGCGGCGCCACCGCGTCGCCGAGCTCTTCGCGACCCGGGAGGTGACCCATGTCTGAGGCCGCGGGTGTCATCCACGACATCGGTTACCAGCGCTACGCCGGCCCACGCCTCGGCCGGGGGTACGTGTTCACCTCGCTGTACGTGCACGGGCTGCGCACCGCGTTCGGCCTCGGCCGGAGCGCGAAGGCCAAGATCTTCCCGTGGTTCGTGCTCGGCGTGGTTTTCCTGACCGGCGTCATCCTCGCCGCGGTCCGCACCCAGATCCCGGACGCGGGGGTCACCTACACGGCGTTCGCCGACATGATGGCCTGGCTGGTGGTCTTCTTCGTGGCCGTCGTCGCGCCCGAGCTCGTCTCCCGCGACCTGCGGGCGGGCGTGCTGCCGCTGTACTTCTCCCGGCCGCTGCGCCGCAGCGACTACGCGTACGCGAAGCTGGCCGCCCTGGCCACCGCGGTGTGGCTGCTGCTCGGCGCGCCGCAGATCGTGATGTTCCTGATCGCCGCGTTCTCGGTCGACAGCATGAGCCAGTTCTGGACCGAGGTCGGCGACGTCGGCCCCGGGCTGCTCTACGCGGCGATGTGGGCGTCCGTCTTCGCCGGGATCGGCCTGCTGGTCGCGTCGCTGACCGGCAAGCGGGCGTTCGCGGCCGGCGGGATCGTCGGGGTGTTCCTGATGACCACGCCGATCGTCGGGGTGGTGTCGGTCATGCCGTCGGAGACCATGAACGACCTGGCGCTGCTCTTCAGCCCGGCCAGCCTGGTCTTCGGCGTCGGCGTGTGGATGTTCGGCTCGCCCGACGGCAACGACGACATCGGCCCGTTCGGCCCGCTCTACCTGGCGGTGATGATCGGCCTCGTGGCCGGCTGCGTCGCCCTCCTCCAGGCCCGCTACCGGAAGGTCGCCTCGACATGAGTGACGTCACGCTCGCCGGCGTCTCCCGCTGGTACGGCAACGTGGTGGCCGTCAACGACGTCACCATGACGCTCGGCCCCGGGGTGACCGGCCTGCTCGGGCCGAACGGAGCCGGCAAGACCACCGTGCTCCACATGATGGCCGGCTTCCTCGCCCCCTCGCGGGGCACGGTCACGATCGACGGCGAACCCACCTGGCGCAACCCGTCCGTCTACAAGCGACTCGGGTTGGTCAGCGAGCGCGAGGCGGTGCACGACTTCCTGACCGCCCGCGAGTTCCTGCTCGTCAGCGCCCGGCTGCACCGCCTGCCCGACCCGGAGGCGGCCGCGCAGCGGGCCCTCGAGCTGGTCGAGATGACCGACGCGCAGGACCGCCGCATCGGGACGTACTCCAAGGGCATGCGCCAGCGCACCCGCGTGGCCGCCGCGCTGGTGCACGACCCGCAGGTGCTGCTGCTGGACGAGCCGTTCAACGGCATGGACCCGCGCCAGCGGCTGCACATGATGGAGCTGCTGCACCGCCTCGGCTCGACCGGCCGCACGATCCTCTTCAGCTCGCACATCCTCGAAGAGGTCGAGCAGGTCTCCGGCACCGTGCAGGTGATCGTGGCCGGCCGGCTCGCCGCCTCCGGCGACTACCGCGCGATCCGCCGCCTCATGTCCAACCGGCCACACGTCTTCGCCGTCCACTCCACGGACGACCGCCGGCTCGCGGTGGCCCTGATGGGGCAGGCGTCGGTGACCGGCGTCGAGATCGACCGCGCGGGCCTGACCGTGCGCGCCGGCGACTACGGCAGCTTCACCCGCGCACTGCCCAAAATCGCGCTCGCCGAGGGCATCCGGGTACGCCGGCTGCTCCCTTCGGACGAGTCCCTGGAGAGCGTCTTCTCCTACCTGGTGGAGGCTTAGGTGGTACCCCAGACGATCGCGTGGATCACCGCTCGTGGCCTCTTCGGCCGCCGCCGGTTCCTCCTGCTCATCCCGCTGCCGCTGCTGGTGGTCGGGCTCGCCATCCTCAGCCGCGGCTTTGGCGTGGCACCGGAAAACTGGGCCCAGCCGGTCCTGGTCGGCCTCGGCCTGGCCGTGGTGCTGCCGGTCATCGCGCTCATCGTGGGCACGGGCGTGCTGGGCTCGGAGATCGACGACGGCACCATCGTGCACATCCTGACCAAGCCGCTGCCCCGCTGGCAGATCGTGCTGCCCAAGCTCGTCGTGGCGGCCGCGGTCACGACGGTCACCGTCTCCGTCTCGCTGTACGTGGCCGGCGTGCTCGCCGACTCGGTGCGGCTGGGCCTTGGCCTCGCGCTGGCCGGCCTGGTGGGTTCGGTGGTGTATTCGGCGCTGTTCCTGGCGATGAGCCTGTTCACCCGGCGGCCGGTCCTGCTGGGCCTGGTGTACGTGCTGGTGTGGGAAGGCCTGCTGGGCAACTTCGTCTCCGGCACCCGGGTGCTGTCGGTCCAGCAGTACGTGCTGACGATCGCCGACAAGGTCGCCCCGACGGGCCTGCTCCAGTCGAAGGTGTCCTTGCCGGTCGCGATCATCATGTCCGCGATCTTCGCGGTCGGCTTCACGGTGCTCGCGATCGACCGGCTGCGCTCCTTCTCGGTCGCGGGGGAGACCTCGTAGCTCCGACCGTCCTCAGGGCTGGGTCGGCGCGCCCAGCCCTGAGGTAAGGGCTTTCCCGAGACAGTGACAGTGGTCTATGGTTGGCTGATGCGCCCGTTGCCCGCCCTGGTCGCCCTCGCCGCAGCCGCCTCCCTCGTCCCGCTCGCCGCGCCGGCCACCGCCGGGTCGGACGAGCCGGCGGTCCAGCTGGCCGCCGCACCGGCGTTTCCCGGCGCGGCCGGCTTCGGCGCCGCGGCCACCGGCGGGCGCGGCGGTGCCGTGTACCACGTGACGAACCTCAACGATTCCGGTGCCGGATCCTTCCGCGACGCGGTCAGCCAAGGACCCCGGATCGTGGTGTTCGACGTAGGCGGATACATCAACCTCGCCTCGCCGCTCAGCATCAAGAGCAACATCACCGTCGCCGGGCAGACCGCGCCGGGCGACGGCGTCGCCACCCGGGGATACCAGGTCTCGCTCTCCAACGCCACCAACGTGATCGTGCGGTACATGCGCTTTCGGCACGGGCTGACGCCCAACCAGAACCGCGACGGCATCACCATCAACGAGGGCAGCAACCAGATCTTCGACCACGTGTCGGTGTCCTGGGGCCGGGACGAAAACTTCTCGATCAACAGCAGCACCAACATCACGGTGCAGAACTCGATCATTTCCGAAGGCCTCGACCCGCACTCCTGCGGTGGCCTGGTGCAGAGCGACGGCGTGTCCCTCCTGCGCAACCTGTACGCCCACAACAAGACCCGCAACCCCAAGGTCAAGGGGCGCAACGAGTTCGTCAACAACGTGGTCTACAACTGGGGTTCTGACGCCTACATCGAGGGCGACTCCGCCGGACGCAGCGACGCCAACGTGATCGGCAACTACTTCGTCAAGGGCCCGTCGACCGGCTCCGCCGGCCCGTTCACCCGGGGCAACCTCAACTTCCACATCTACGCCGCCGGCAACTACTACGACCCGGACAAGGACGGCGTCCTGGACGGGCGGGCCACGACAACGGCCGACCTGGGCACCGTGGTCGTCGAGCCGACTCCGTTCGCCTTCCCGACGCTGTCGGCGCTGTCGGCCGCGGCCGCGTACCAGACGGTCGTCGAACAGGCCGGTGCCTCCCTGCGGCGTGACCCGGTCGACCGCCGGCTGATCGGCGAGCTAACCGGCCAGCGCGGCGCGATCATCACCGACCCGGCGGTCGTCGGTGGCTTCGGCACGCTCAACGGGGGCACGGCGCCGGCCGACGGCGACCGCGACGGCATGCCGGACACCTGGGAGCGGGCCAACGGGCTCAACCCGGCGAACGCCGCCGACGGCGACGACTACGGCTCCGACGGCTACACCAACGTCGAGCGGTACCTGAACAGCTTGGCGCGCTGACCGGCGTCCGTATCATCGCGGCATGGTGGTGCGCCGGGAGCTCCGGCCCAGCCGGCGGGCCGTCCTCCTGGCCGCGGGAGGGCTGCTCGCCGGCTGCTCCCGGCGGGCCGAGGTCGACGCGGTCCACCTCCGACTGGCCACCGGCCCGGCCGGGGCGGTATACCGGCGCATCGGCGGTGCGCTGGCCGAGCACATCACCGAGCAGGTGCCGGGCGCCACGGTGACCACCGTGGCGAGCCGGGCGTCCAGCGACAACATCCGGATGCTGCGGGGTGGCGAGGTGCAGCTCGGGCTGTCCAGCCTCGACGCGCTGATCACGGCCGACGGCAGCGTGCCGGCCGGGATCTCGGCGATATGCCGGCTCTACGACAGCCACCTGCACCTGGTGGTCATGGCGGGCTCGCCGATCGAGGAGTTTCGAGACCTGGCGGGAAAGCGCGTCTCCCTCGGTGCCCGCGACTCGGGCACGGAGTTCACGTCGCTGCGGGTGCTCCGGCTCGCCTCGACGAAGGTCGACGGCCGGTACTCCAGCCAGGCCGAGTCGGCGGACGCGCTGCGCGATGGCGAGATCGACGCGATGTTCTCCCTGACCGGCGTCCCGACGCCGGCCATCACCGAACTGGCGCAGCGGTATCCGATCCGCCTCGTGCCGCTGGACGCTCAGGCCGACGCGCTGGTCACCGCATACCCCGCCCCGTACGCGCCGGCCATGATCCCGGCGACCGCGTACGCCGGCATCGCGGGCACCCGGACCGTCGCCGTGCCAAACGTGCTTCTCGTGCGCAACGACCTTCCCGACGACCTCGTCTACGCCATCACCGACACGGTCTTCACCTACACCGGCACGATCGCCTCGGCCGGCCGCGACGACGCCGAAGACGTTCCCGAAGCGTGGCGGATCAACGTGCGTACCGGGATCTCCACGTCGTCGATCCCGCTGCATCCGGGCGCGGTCGACTGGTTTCGCGACCGCAAGCGCTAGACGATCTATTCCAAGAAATGGAGATTTTGGGCTACCGCGATCTCCGTCGTGGTCCAGACCGTTGCTCCCGCGGCCTCACCCGTCCGCTGTTGGTCACGGCTACTTCGTTGCCTCCGGCAGGAGGCGGCGAGGCAGCCGCCGTGCGGCCTCGAAGCGACCGCGACCACCAGAAGCTGTGGACCGTTTGCTCCCGCGGGCACCGCTCCGGTCGGGGTCGGCGTCGCTGGCGCTCGCCGAAACCCGACGCTCCGCGGCCGGGTCCGCGGTCCAAGGGCACAGGTTGGAGACCTCCGCGACCCCGGTGCGGCTGGTCTGTCGGGAAGGCTGTCGAGCTGCTCGCATCAACGGGCCACACCGTCGGGTGCAGGGCAGTGGGCAAAGGCCCCTCCCCGGGGTGCCCACCCCGGGGAAGCAGAGCAAATGCACCGCGCGCGTACCACCTTGCGCGGCCCGCAGGGCCGGCGCAGCCGGTGGGGTGAGTGCGACCAGCAGCGGACGGGTGAGGCCGCGGGAGCAACGGTCTGGACCACGACGGACATCGCGGCAGCTCATATCTTTGTCTGGAAATCCAGGGTTCGAGACGCGGAGGCCAGAGCCACCCAGACCCCGGAGGGTCTAGGTCCGCGACGGATCGACGACGGGCAGCACGACCACCGCGGCAAACCCGTGCCCCGAACCGTCCGGACGCGGCAGGCCCTCCTCGAGCCGCAGCTCGCCGCCGGCCGCCCCGACGAGGTCGGCGCAGATGGCGAGGCCCAGGCCGGTGCCAGGCACGTTCTGGTGGCGGGGCGAGCGCCAGAACCGCCGCAGCGCCTGGGCCCGGTCGGACGCGTCGATGCCCTGGCCGTCGTCGCGGACGGCGATCCTGACCACGCCGTCCACAGTGGAGCCGGTCACTTCCACGAGACGGGCGTCCGAGAGCCGCAACGCGTTGCTCATCAGCTCGTCCAGGATGCTGCCCAGCCCGCCCGGCGGCTCCAGCAGGCGCAGCCCCGGCGGCACGTCGACCGCGAGCGTCTGCCCCGCCGTCGCGGTCAGCGCCCGCCACCGGTCCAGGCGGGTGGCCAGCACCGCGTCCAGATCCACCGGTGACGTCGTGCGCATGCTCTCCATCCGTGCGCTCGCCTGTAGGGCGTTCAGCAGCCGCTGCATCGCCTTCAGCTCATCGACGGCGATGTCGTACACCTGCCGCCCGCCACCGGCCGGTGACAGGTGCGGTGCGAGGCTTTCCACCGCGAGCCGGAGGCTGGTCAGCGGGTTGCGCAGCTGGTGCGACGCGTCGGACACGAACGCGCGCTGCCGCTGCACGGCGTTTTCGACCGACTCCATCATGATGTTGAACGACGCCGCCAGCCGCCGCAGCTCCACCGGGCCGGCCTCGGCGTCGGCGCGGATCGTGAGGTCGCCCTCGGAGATCCGCGACGTCGCCGCGTCGAGCTTTCGCACCGGCCGCAGCACCCACGCCGACACCGGCCACGCGACGGCCACCAGCGCGATCAACGGCAGCAGCCCGATCCCGGCGAGCTGAGCCCAGCGGACGAGGATGCGGTCGCGCGTCTTCGAGAGGTCGGAGATCGTGACGACGGCGCCGACGACCTCGCTGTCCCGGCCCACCGGTTCCGCGACGACGAGTGCCGAGTCGTCCCACGGCGCCCACTTCCCGGACGGCTCGGACCTCGCCCCGGCCAGCGCCGCGGCCACGATCCGGGGCAACGCCGGCTCCTCGCGCGCCGCCCGCTGGTACGCGCCGGCGGGTTCGAGCAGCACCGTCCCCGACGCGTCGATCACCGCGATCGGGATGCCGTACAGCGCGTGGTAGCGGGCCAGCTCCTGGCCGAGCGCCTCGGTCCGCCCGGTCGACAGCGCCGTCTCGGCCAGCGACGCGAACCGGCCGACGTCGTTGAGCCGGTCGACGTACGTCTCCTGCATCTCCCGCTCGGCCACGGTGATGCCGAGCGGCACACCGAGCGCCGCCGCGAACAACACCGCGAGGGGCACCAGGACGACGAGCAGGCGGCGGTGCACGGCAGGCTAGCCGATCAGCTCCGGCTGGTCGGCCAGGAGCCGATAGCCGACCCCGTGGATCGTGCGGATGACGACATCCTCACCGAGCTTGTGCCGCAGTGCCGCGATGTGGGTGTCCAGGGTGCGACTCGACGACTCCCAGGTCGCGCCCCAGATCTGGTCGAGGATGACGTCGCGGCTGACCACGTTTGGCGCCCGGCGGGCCAGGAGCAGCAGCAGCTCGAACTCCTTGCGGGTCAGCGTCACCGGCACGCCGTCGACGCTGACCTCGCGGGTGCCGACCGCGATCCGCATCGGGCCGAGGACGAGCGGCTCGTCCGGGCGGCTCAGGCCACGAACCGCCCGCGTGCGCCGCAGCACTGCGTCGATCCGGGCCAGCAGCTCGGGGATGCCGAACGGCTTCACGATGTAGTCGTCCGCGCCGGCGCGCAGGCCGCGTACCCGCTCGTGCTCCTCGGACCGCGCCGTCACCGCGATGACCGCGGTCTCCGGCCGGTCGCGCAGCCTGCGGATCACGTCGAGCCCGTCACCGTCGGGCAGGCCCAGGTCGACGAGGACCACGTCGGACGGGGCGGCGCGCACCGCCTCCGCGGCGGTGGCGATGCGGTGCACCTCGAAGCCCGCCTGGGCCAGGACGGTCACCAGACCTCGCGCTACGCGGTCGTCATCCTCGATGACGGTGATCCGCATACCGGCGGATTGTACGGCTCGGATCGACGCTCATGTAGTCCTCGTCTTCTTGGGATTCCTCTGACATCGCCGGCATTCCTTGGGATTTCTCTGACACCAGCGGCGTCCCGGCCAGCCGAGACTGGGCCGTGCACGCACTCGAATGACGAGGAGGCCGCGATATGAGAACCACCGGCAGGCACCGGGTAGCCGCGATCGCCGCCTTGTCGCTCGTCGCCGCGTGTTCCGACAGTGGCGGCGGCAGCGGCGGTACGGCCGAGGGCTACCCGGACCAGAACATCACGATCGTCGTGCCCTTCAGCGCGGGCGGCCCGACGGACACCGTCACCCGCATGATCGCCGATCCGATGTCCAAGGAACTCGGCACCAAGATCGTCGTCCAGAACGTGGAGGGCGCGGGCGGCACGGTCGGCGCCGGCGAGGTCGCGCGGGCCCAGCCCGACGGCTACACCGTGCTCATGCACCACATCGGCATGTCCACGGCGCCGGCCCTGTACAAGAGCCTGGGCTACAAGCCGCTCGAAGACTTCGAGATGGTCGGGCTCGTCACCGAGGTGCCGATGACGATCGTGGCCCGCAAGGACTTCGCGCCCACCACGCTCCAAGAGCTCGTGGCCCACGTGAAGGCGAACGCCAGCAAGGTCACGCTAGCCAACGCGGGCATCGGGGCCGCGTCCCACCTGTGCGGCCTGCTGTTCCAGACCGCGGCCGGCGTCAAGGTCCAGGAGGTGCCGTACGAAGGCACCGGCCCGGCGCTGACCGACCTCGTCGGCGGCCAGGTGGACTTCATGTGCGACCAGACGACGAACACCAGCGGCCAGATCTCCGCGGGCAAGGTGAAGGCGTACGCGGTCACCACGCCGGAGCGGGTGAAGAGCCTGCCCGATCTGCCCACCACGACCGAGGCCGGGCTGCCCCAACTCCAGGTCAGCGTGTGGCACGGGCTCTACGTCCCGGCCGGTACCCCGCAGGCGGCTGTCCAGAAGCTCACCGGCGCGCTCCAGAAGGCACTGACCGACCAGGGCGTGATCGACCAGATGGCCAAGCTCGGCACCGCGCCGGTCCCGGCGGAGGACGCGACCCCGCAGGCGCACCGGGCGCACCTCGACGAGCAGCTCAAGACCTGGGCGAAGATCATCGCCGACGCCGGGGTCGAGGCCTCCTGAGGTGGAACGCCGACGGTCCTTTCCGGACGTCCTCGCGGGCGGAGTCTTCGTCCTGATCGGGGGGGCATTCGTGGTGGGGTCGCTCAGCTACGAGCTGGGCACCCCACTACGAATGGGGCCGGGCTACTTTCCGCTGCTGGTCGGCGGGATCCTGGCCGCTCTCGGCCTGGCGATCGTCCTCAAAGGACTCGTCGCCGGCGAGGTGCTCACGTTCGGATCGATACCGTGGCGCGCGGTCGCCGCGATCACGCTCGCGGTCCTGTTCTTCGGGTTCACCGTCCGGCGCCTCGGTTTCGTGCCGACGTCGGCGGTGACCGCCCTGCTGACCACCCTGGCCAGCTCGCGCGTGCGGCTCCTCACGGCGCTGGCGGTCGCCGCCGGGCTGACCCTGGCCAGCACGCTGATCTTCGTCGTCGCACTCCAACTGAGGATCCCGCTGCTCGGCCCGTGGCTGGAGTTCTGACGCGCACATGGAACTCTTCGACAACCTCGCGCTGGGCTTCTCGACCGCCCTCCTGATCCAGAACATCCTGTACTGCTTCGTGGGTGTGCTGCTCGGGACCGCGGTCGGCGTGCTGCCCGGCATCGGGCCGACGGCGACGGTGGCGATGCTGCTGCCGATCACCTTCAGCTTCGAGCCCGTGACAGCGTTGATCATGCTGGCCGGCATCTACTACGGCGCGCAGTACGGCGGCTCGACGACGGCCATCCTGATCAACCTGCCGGGCGAGTCGTCGGCCGCGGTCACCGCGCTCGACGGTCACGAGATGGCCCGCCAGGGCCGCGCCGGCCCCGCCCTGGCCACTGCCGCGATCGGGTCCTTCATCGCCGGCACCGTGGCCACCGTCGTCCTGGCCGTCGCGGCTCCACCGCTGGCCAGCATCGCGCTTGAGTTCGGTCCGGCCGAGTACTTCTCGCTGGTTCTCTTCGGCCTGATCGTGTCGATCGCGCTGGCCCGCGGCACCGCGCTCAAGGCGCTGGCGATGATCGCGCTCGGCGTCGCGTTCGGCACCGTGGGCCAGGACATCTACACCGGCACGCCCAGGTTCGTGTTCGACCAGCGCGAACTGTACGGCGGCATCGACTTCGTGTCGGTCGCCGTCGGCATGTTCGGCGTGGCGGAAATCCTGCGCAACCTGGAGAACGAGCACGGCCGCACCGCCATCGTCAGCAAGGTGAGAAACCTCTGGCCGACCCGCGAGGACCGGCGCCGGATGGTCGGCCCGATCGCCCGCGGCACAGGTCTCGGCTCCGCGCTCGGCGTACTGCCCGGCGGCGGTCACGTGCTGGCGTCGTTCACCTCGTACGCCGTCGAGAAGCGGATCTCCCGGCGGCAGCGGGAGTTCGGGCACGGCGCGATCGAGGGCGTCGCCGGCCCCGAGTCGGCGAACAACGCCGCCGCGCAGACGAGCTTCATCCCGCTGCTCACCCTGGGCCTGCCCGCCCACCCGGTGATGGCGCTGATGATCGGCGCGTTCATCGTGCACGGCATCACCCCAGGGCCGAACGTCATCAACGACGAACCCGAGCTCTTCTGGGGCCTGATCGCCTCGATGTGGATCGGCAACGCGCTGCTCCTGCTGCTCAACCTGCCGCTGATCGGCATCTGGGTGCGCATGCTGCGCATCCCGTACGAGGTGCTGTTTCCGATGATCATGCTGTTCGCGGCGATCGGTACGTACTCCCTGGGCTTCAACGCCTACGACGTATACGCGATCGTGTTCTTCGGCGTCCTGGGCTACATCCTCATCAAATGCGGCTGCGAGCCCGCACCACTGCTGCTCGGCTTCGTCCTCGGCCCCCTGCTCGAAGAGAACCTCCGCCGCGCCCTCATCATCTCCCGCGGCGACGCGTCGGTCTTCCTCACCCGACCGATCTCCGCGGCGTTTTTGGCGTTGGCGGTGGCCGCGCTCGTCATCGCCGTCCTGCCCACGATCCGCAAACGCAGGGAGCAGGTATTCGCCGAAGACGACTAAGGCGGCGCGCCTGGCGTTCGAGCTGGGCCGTGCGGTGCGGGAGCTGCGGGAGCAGCACGGCTGGAGCCAGTCCCAGCTTGCCGAGATAGCCGGCATGACGCAGTCCGCCGTCGCCCGGTTCGAGGCGGGCGGGACCGTGCCCACCCTTACCGTCCTAGAACGACTGGCCCGAGCGCTCGACGTCGATCTGGCAGTGCGGTTTATGCCCAAGCCCGCCGCCGTGTAGCGGCGACGGGCTTCAGCCCGTGTTGCGCATCCCTGCCGCGATGCCGTTGACCGTCGTCAGCAGGGCGCGCTCCAGCGCCGTCCCGTCGCCGGGCGCCCGCCGTGCGCCGGGGGCTGTCGCCACCGCGCGGGCCGCCGCGCCCGAGTCCCGGTACTGCCGAAGCAGGGCGACCTGGAGGTGGTGCAGCGGCTCCAGGTAGGTATCGCGGACCGCCAGCGTGCGCTCCAGCACCGGCTGCCGGTCCAGCAGCTCCGACTCGCCGGTGATGGCCATGACCTCGCGGACGGTGCGGGCGTACTCCTCCTCGATCTTCGTGAAGATCGGCCGCAGCTCTTCGGGCACGAGCGTCTCGACGTAGCGTCGCGCGATCGACAGGTCGGTCTTGTAGAGCATCATCTCCACATTGGACAGGAACGTGCGGAAGAACTGCCAGCTGCCGTGCATCTCGGCCAGCACCTCCGACAGGCCGGCCTCGCGGGCGGCGGCCAAGCCGGTGCCCACGCCGTACCAACCCGGCACGATCTGGCGCGACTGAGTCCAGCCGAACACCCACGGGATCGCGCGCAGCCCACTCAAGCCGGCACCCGTGTTGGGGCGTTTGGCCGGGCGGGAGCCGATGTTGAGCGCGCCGAGCAGCTCGGTGGGTGTGGAAGCCCAGAAGTACGAGGGCAGGTCCGGGTCTTCGACAAGCTCGCGGTATGCCGTGAAGGCGGCCGCCGACGTGGTGTCCATCGCCGAGTCCCACCGCGCCAGCGCGTCGGTGGATACCCGCGAGGTGGTGTGCAGCAGCGTGGCCTGGAGGACGGCGGCGACCGTCAGCTCCAGGTTTTCGCGGGCGAGCGCCGGGATCGTGTACTTGTCGGAGATGACCTCGCCCTGCTCGGTGACCTTGATGGCGCCGTCGAGCGTGTTGTACGGCTGGGCCAGGATCGCCTCGTGCGTGGGGCCGCCACCGCGACCCACGGTGCCGCCGCGGCCGTGGAAGAGGCGCAGCCGCACGCCGTGGCGGGCGGCGACGTCGCGGAGCGCGCGCTGGGCGCGGTGGATCGACCACTGTGAGGTGGTGATGCCGGCTTCCTTGTTGGAGTCGGAGTAGCCGAGCATGACCTCCTGCACGTCGCCGCGAGCCGCGACCAGCGCCCGGTAGGCGGGCAGCGACAGCATCTCGTCGAGCAGCTCGCCACCCGCGTCGAGCTCGGCGGGCGTCTCCAGCAGCGGCACGAAGCCGATGCGGGCCTTGTGGCTGTGCACGTCGATCAGGCCGGCCTCGCGGGCCAGCACCGCCGCCGCCAGCACGTCGTCGACGCCGAGGGTCATCGAGATGATGTACGACTCGATGACGTCCGGGCCGAAGCGCTGCTGCGCCTCGCGGATGGTGGTGAAGACCTCGAACGTGCGCTTCGCCGACTCGGTGAGCGGAGTGTCCAGGCTGGACAGTGGACGGCGGCCGGTCAGCTCGTCGGAGAGGAGCTTGGTGCGCTCGGCGCGGGAAAGGGTGTTGTAGTCGGCCACCTCGCCGATCCGCGCGTACATCTGGGCGAGCACCACGTGGTGCGCCTCGGCGTGCTCGCGAACGTCCATCGTGGCCAGATGGAGGCCGAACGAGGCCACCGTGCGGATCACCGAGGCGAGGCGGCCCACCGCCGTCAGCTGGCCGGAGTTGCGGGCCAGCGACGCGCGCAGCAGCTCGAGGTCGGCCAGCAGCTCGTCGGAGCCGCGGTAGTCGCGGCCCGGCACGTGTGCCGTGCCCTGACCGAGCCGTCGCCGCGTGTTGGCCAGCTTTGCCTTGATGCAGCGGGCCTTGAGGCGGTAGGGCTCCTCCGCGTTGGTACGCCGGAAGCGCTGTGGCACCTCGGGCAGCGCGTCGAGATCCTTGGCCAGGCTGGCGGAGAGGTCGAGCGAGACGCCGCGCAGGCGGCGGGACACCGAGATCTCGTTGATCAGCGAGTCCATGGCCGCCTCGGTGGCCTGGATGCCGTGCTCGTGCTGGATCATCAGCACGTCGCGGGTCACCCTCGGCGTGACGAACGGGTTGCCGTCGCGGTCGCCGCCGATCCACGTGCCGAACGTGAGCGGCCGCGACGTGGGTGCCGTCTCCACGCCCAGCGTGCGGAGCGTGTCGGTGAGGTGGTCGAGCACCTGGGGCGCCGCGTCCGAGTACAGGTCGCGCAGGTAGTAGACCGCGTTGCGCGCCTCGTCGGTCGGGTCGGGCCGGTCCAGACGCAGCTCGTCGGTCTGCCACAGCATGTCGATCAGCTCGGCCAGCCGGCGCTCCGTCTGCGGGGACTCGGTCGCGCCGTACAGGATCGCGGCGGCCGCCTCGGCGTCGAGCTCGTCGGCGACCGCGCGGAGCTTGGAGAGGATCGAGCGGCGCGCCGCCTCGGTGGGGTGCGCGGTGAACACCGGCCGCACCGCCAGCCGCCGCGCCGCGGCCGCGATCTCGTCGGTCGGCACGCCCCGCTCGGCGATCAGCTTGGCCGCCTGGTCGAGCCACCCTCCCTGGGTGGCCCGCTGGCGGCGCAGGTCGCGGGCGCGGTGCACCTGCTCGGTGATGTTGGCTAGGTGGAAGTAGGTGGAGAAGGCGCGGGCCAGCTGGGTGCCCGTGGTGACGTCCATCGCGCCCAGCCGGGTCGCCGCCCGCTCGGCGTCGGTGCGGACCAGGGCGCGGATCTCCTCGACGAGGTCGAGCAGCGGCGGACCCTCCTGCCGGGCGAGGGTCTGGCCGAGAAGGGTGCCGAGGCGGCGGATATCCGCCCGCAGCGCCAGGTTGGGGTCGTCGCGGTCGGCCTGCTCGCTCACCGTGCGCTCCTTACGTGAGTACGAAGGACGGCGCTGTCCGACAACAGGATGTTACCGACGCCACGTTGCCACCTGCTCAAACTGGTGAGTCATGTCTCAGAGTGCGACCACGTATCGCGGCCGCCGCGAGCAACACTCCCACGCCCGCCGCGGCCCAGATGGCCAGCGCGGTGACCGGCCAGCCCGCGGCCTTGCGGTCGAAGTACACCACGGACTTGACGAGGTCGGTGCCGAGTCCGGGCAGGTTCCACCGGTGCATGCCGCGGAAGAACGCCGGGAGGAACTCCGGCGGGTAGATGCCACCCGAGCCCGGGTTGCCGAGCACGACGAAGAGAAAGATCACCAACCCGGTCCCGAACAGGCCGAGCCACCCTTGCACCGCGGAGGCCACCAGCCCTGACGCGAACGTGATCAGTGCACCGGCGATCGCGATGCCCGGCCGGTGCGCGGTGAAGACGTCCAGCACGGGTCCGGTGATGATCGCGGCAGCCGTGCCTTGCAGCGCCGCGAACACCGCGAGGATCCCGATCCGCAGCGCCGCGTCGTCGAGGTCGGCCGGTGTGGTGCCGGAGGCGAGGCCCAGCACGGTGGCGACCAGGTAGCCGCCCAGCACGCACCCCACGACCAGATAGAAGGGGACGAGGCCGCGCGGGTCGCCGTCAGACGTGGGTACCGCGTCCGCCACCGTGATCGGCACCTCGGCGGTAGCCGCCGCGCCGGTCGTGGCCTGCGTGATCAGGTCGGTGGCCATCGGCGAGGAGGCGCCGGCGGTGGTGAGCGTGAGACCTGTCGCGCCGCCCGCGTCGGTGGCGGCCAGCACCGCGTACACCGTGCGGCGGGTCAGCGCGTCGGCGGCGGCACCGCCGTCGGCGTACTCGATGGACTTGAGCTGCGGGCGCAGCGCGGAGAGCAACGTGGCGGCGGCGCTGTCACCCCGCACCACACCGACCGGCACGTCCCGCGGCGCGGGCTGGTGCAACGCCCCGGCGTACGCCCACACGAACGCCACGGCCAGCGCCAGCGTGCCAAGCAACAGCACGCCCGTTTTGCTCCATTTGCCCACGCATGACTCATACCAGATCACGAGCGCCGAAGTGGCGGATCGCCGTGCTTGGCCTTCAGCCCGTGGTAGAGGTCGAGCCCGTCGATGTAGACGATGACGCTCGTCATGGAGGGGCTGTGGGAGAGCTAGGGTGGAAAGCGACACCCCCCGTCCGGTTCGGGCGCGGGGCTTTCGCGCGTGCCCGTTAAGGGGAGGCCTCCCATGAAGCTCGCCGGTCTGCTGCCTGCCGCCCTCGGCGATCCGGCGCTGGCCCGCGTCCGCGACCGGGCTCGGGGCACCGGGTCCGACGGGCTCGACCTGACCGCGCCCGCCGCGTTGCGGCCGTTCGTCGTGGCGGCGATGGCGGCGGACGCGAAAGCGCAAGGTGCGCACAAGCCGGTCCTCGCGGTCACCGCTACCAGCCGGGAGGCCGACGACCTCGCGCTGGCACTGGGCAGCCTGATCCCGGGCGACGAGGTGGCCGTCTTCCACGCCTGGGAGACGCTGCCGCACGAGCGGCTCTCGCCGCGTTCCGACACGGTCGGGCGGCGGCTGGCGGTGTTGCGGCGGCTGGCGCACCCGGAGGGGAGTCCGCTGCGGGTGGTCGTGGCGCCGGTGCGGTCGGTGCTTCAGCCGATGCTCAAGGGGCTCGGCGACCTGGAGCCGGTCGAGCTGCGGCCGGGTGGCGAGGCGGCCCTGGAAGGCGTGGCGCGGCGGCTCACCGACATGGCGTACGCCCGGGTCGACCTGGTGACCAAGCGCGGCGAGTTCGCGGTCCGCGGTGGCATCCTCGACGTCTTCCCGCCGACGGACGAGCATCCGTCGCGGGTGGAGTTCTGGGGCGACGAGGTCGAGGAGATCCGCACCTTTGCGGTCGCCGACCAGCGCACGATCGAGGCGGTCCAGCAGCTGTGGGCGCCGCCGTGCCGTGAGCTGCTACTCACCCCCGACGTCCGGGAACGGGCCAGTGAGCTGGCACAGAAGCATCCGGAGCTGGAGGAGATCCTCGAAAAGCTGGCCGAGGGCATCCCGGTCGAGGGGATGGAGTCGCTCGCGCCGGCGCTGCTCGACGGCACCGACAGCATGGAGCTGCTGGTCAACACCATGCCGGCCGGCACGCACGTGCTGCTCTGCGACCCGGAACGGATCCGCACGCGGGCACACGACCTGGTGCGTACCTCGGCGGAGTTTCTGGAGGCCAGCTGGGCCGCGGCCGCCGTCGGGGGCCAGGCGCCGGTCGACCTCGGCGCCGCCGCGTTCAAGACCCTTGCCGAGGTACGCGCGGTCGCCGGCGACCTCGGGCTGCCCTGGTGGAGTGTGTCGCCCTTCGGCCTGGCCGAGGCGGACGCACCCGAGGCACACGCACCGGAGGCACAGCCGTGGGAAGACCCGCTGCCCGAGGTGACGGTGACCCCGGACAGCGGCGACGCGGTCACGGTGACCGCCCAGGCGGTGCCGCTCTACCACGGTGAGACCGCGCGGGTGGTCGACGACCTCAAGCGGTGGTCTGGCGACGGCTGGGCGGTGGCGCTCGTCTTCGAGGGGCACGGACCGGCCCAGCGCGCGGTCGAGGTGCTGCACGACGCGGGTGTCGGCGCCACGATGGTCGAGTCGATCGACGCGCCGCCGCAGCCGGGGCAGCTGCTGGTGAGTTGCGGTGCGCTCAACCACGGCTTCCTCGACCAGGCGTCCCGGCTCGCGGTGATCACCGGCAACGACATCACCGGCGGCCGTGGCGCCTCCACCCGCGACATGCGCAAGATGCCCAGCCGGCGGCGCAACACCATCGACCCGCTGGAGCTGCGGGCCGGCGACTTCGTCGTGCACGAGCAGCACGGCATCGGCAAGTACGTCGAGCTCGTGCAGCGCACGGTCAACGGCGCCTCGCGGGAGTACCTGGTCATCGAGTACGCGCCGAGCAAGCGCGGCCAGCCCGGCGACCGCCTCTTCGTGCCGACCGACCAGCTCGACCAGCTCTCCCGCTACGTGGGCGGGGAAAATCCGGCGCTGCACAAGATGGGCGGCGCCGAATGGCAGAAGGCGAAGGCGCGGGCGCGCAAGGCGGTGCGCGAGATCGCCGCCCAGCTGATCCAGCTCTACGCCGCGCGCAAGGCGTCGAAGGGGCACGCGTTCGGGCCGGACACGCCGTGGCAGCGGGAGCTGGAGGACGCGTTCCCGTACACCGAGACGCCCGACCAGCTGGCCGCCATCGAAGAGGTCAAGCAGGACATGGAGCAGCCGATCCCGATGGACCGGCTGATCTGTGGCGACGTCGGCTACGGCAAGACCGAGATCGCGGTACGCGCGGCCTTCAAAGCGGTGCAGGACGGCAAGCAGGTGGCCGTGCTCGTGCCCACCACGCTGCTCGCGCAGCAGCACTACAACACGTTCACCGAGCGGATGGGCCAGTTTCCGCTGGAGATTCGGCAGCTGTCCCGCTTCCAGACGCCCAAGGAGTCCGAGCAGACGCTGGCCAAGGCCGCCGACGGCACCGCCGACATCGTGATCGGCACCCACCGGCTGCTACAGACCTCCACCCGGTTCAAGAACCTCGGCATGGTGGTCGTCGACGAGGAGCAGCGCTTCGGGGTGGAGCACAAGGAGTACCTGAAGCAGCTCCGCACCGCCGTCGACGTGCTCACGATGTCGGCCACCCCGATCCCGCGCACGCTGGAGATGGCGATCACCGGCATCCGGGAGATGTCGACGATCGCCACGCCGCCGGAGGAGCGGCACCCGGTGCTGACGTTCGTGGGGGCGCACGACGACAAGCAGGTCGCCGCCGCCATCCACCGCGAGCTGCTCCGCGACGGCCAGGTCTTCTACCTGCACAACAGGGTCGAGTCGATCGACCGGGCGGCGCGCCGCATCCGCGAGCTGGTACCCGAGGCGCGGGTGGCGGTCGCCCACGGCCAGATGGGCGAAGACGCGCTGGAGAAGGTCATGGTCGGCTTCTGGGAGAAGGAGTACGACGTCCTGGTCTGCACCACGATCGTCGAGTCGGGCATCGACATCCCGAACGCCAACACGCTGATCGTGGAGCGGGCCGACCTGCTCGGCCTCGCCCAGCTGCACCAGATCCGGGGTCGGGTGGGGCGTGGCCGCGAGCGGGCGTACGCCTACTTCCTCTACCCCCGCGACAAGCCGCTCACCGAGCACGCGCACGAGCGGCTGGCCACGATCGCGCAGCACACCGAGCTGGGCGCCGGCATGTACGTGGCGATGAAGGACCTGGAGATCCGCGGTGCCGGCAACCTGCTCGGCGGCGAGCAGTCCGGGCACATCGAGGGTGTGGGCTTCGACCTGTACGTGCGGATGGTCGGCGAGGCGGTGCAGCAGTTCAAGGGGGAGCGGCCGGCCGAGGAGGAGGTCGACGTCAAGATCGACCTGCCGGTCGACGCGCACCTGCCGCACGACTACATCGGCGTGGAGCGGCTGCGCCTGGAGATGTACCGCAAGCTCGCCTCCGCCCGCACCGCCGCGGAGCTGGACGAGGCGGTCGTGGAGATGCGCGACCGCTACGGCGAGCCGCCCGCGGCGGTGGCCAACCTGGTCGCGGTGGCCAGGTTCCGGCTGGTCGCCCGCTCGTACGGCCTCACCGACGTGTCCGTGCAGGGCAAGCACCTGCGCTTCGCCCCGCTGGCGCTGCCCGACTCGAAGCAGTTGCGGCTCAAGCGCTACCACCCCGACGCGGTGTACAAGCACGCGATCGACCAGGTGAGCGTGCCGCGGCCGAGCACCCGCCGGATCGGTGGCGAGCCGCTGCGCGACCAGGCGTTGCTGGAGTGGTGCGTCCAGTTGCTCAAGGACCTGCTGGGCGACCCCGTACCGGCCGCGGTCGGCGGCGCGTGAGAGAGTGTCGGCCATGAACCGTGGCCGCCGGCTGGCATCCATCCTCGTCGTCGCCTCGCTGGGCCTGGGCAGCCTCGTCGGTTGCCAGACCGAGACCGGCAAGGCCGCGTTCGTGGGTGACACGACGATCAGCGAAGACCGGGTCTCCGAGGTGTACGACGACGCGGTGGCCAAGGCGCCCAAGGAGGAGCCCACTCCGGAGGCGTCCGGGTCGCCCGCGCCCGCCGCCGAGCAGTCGGTGACCCGCCAGGAAGTCGTCGACCTGCTGGTGAGCCTCGAGCTGGCCCGCCGCGTGGTGAAGGAAAAGAACCTGCCGCCCGCGCCGCAGCCGATCGACCCGGCGGCGGTCGCCGACGCGCGCAAGCTGCCCGCCGACAGCGAGTACGTGAAGCTGGCCGCCGAGTGGTACGAGCTCCAGTCGGTGATCCTCCAGAACGCCCCGCGCTCCCAGCTCACGGACGAGGGCATCACCAAGGTGTACGAAGCGCTGGTCAAGGTCGACGTGATCCAGCCGGGCGCCCCGGTGGACGAGGTGCGAAAGTCGATCGCGCAGATCCCCTCCGCCGTGGACGGGATCGTCGTGGCGACCGCGCTCGGCGCCGCCTTGGAGTCGACCGACACCAAGGTCAACCCCAAGTACGCCCCGGTCAACGCGCCGGTGTTCCTCAACACCGGCCAGGGCCTGATCTTCTTCGACCTGCCCTACATCTCGTCCGACATGGTGACCGACGTTTCTCTATGACGGCCCGGCTCGTACTGCTCGTCACCTCGCCCCGCCTGCCGGTCGGCCTGCTGACGGCGGAGGCCTGGGATCTCGTGCGCGCCCACCCGGTGCTGGCCGGCGCGGAGAGCGGGCTGGCCGCCGTCGTGCGGTCCGCGGGCGGTTCGGTGACGATCGCGAGCGGCACCGACGCGCTGCTGGACGCGGCGGGTGCCGACGGCACGGCGGTGTGGCTGGCCGGGCCGACAGGTGACGAGGCGTTCGCCCGCGAGCTGGGTCTGCGGCTGACCCGCGAGCCGGGGCGGGCCGAGCTGGAGCTGATGTACGGCTCGTGGGATCCGCCCGGCGCCCGGCTGATCGACGCGGTCACCGTGATGGACCGGCTCATGTCGCCCGGCGGCGACCCCTGGAAGCGGCAGCAGACGCACGCCACACTCGCGCAGTTCCTGCTGGAGGAGTGCTACGAGGCCTACGACGCGATCGAGGCGGGCGACCTCGGCGCGCTGCGCGAGGAGCTCGGTGACGTGCTGCTCCAGGTGGTGCTGCACGCGCGGATGGCGGAGGAGCTGCCCGAAGACGAGCGGTGGTCGGTCGACGACGTGGCCGGCGACCTGGTGGCGAAGCTGATCCGCCGCAACCCGCACGTCTTCGCCGGCGCGGCCGTGGCCGGGGTGGACGAGATCATCGAAAACTGGGAGCAGATCAAACGGGCCGAAAAGTCCCGCGACTCCGCTGTGGACGGCATCGCGCTCGCCCAGCCCGCGCTCGCGCTGGCCGCCAAGATCATGCAGCGGGCGGAGCGGGCGGGCATCGAAGTGCCGCTACCTCAGGCCGAGGACGATCTCGGTGCGGCGCTGCTGGCCATCGTCGCCGACGCCCGCTCGCGCGGGCTCGACGCGGAGGCCGCGCTCCGGCGGACCGCGCTGTCGTACGCCGAATCGGTGCGCGCGGCCGAAGCCGGCTCCGCGCGCCCAACCGAAGCCGGCTGAGCGGTCAGGCCCACCGCCAGCCCGAGCGCCACCACCAGCACGCCCGCGGTCTGGCCCGGATCGGGCAGGCGGCCGGCCTGTATCGCGGCGGTGACCAGCGTGGCCACCGGCATCAGGCCGACGATCATGCCGGCCCGCTCCACGCCCAGCCGCTGCAACCCGGTGAACCAGGCCACGAACGCCACCACCGTCATCAGCAGCGCCAGGTAGCCGAGCGTGACCGCCTCGACCGGCGTGGGCGCCCGCCACTCGGCCACCTCACCGGCCGCGAGGCCGCCGACCAGGAGCAGCGGGGCGGCGAGCCCGCAGCTGTACGCGGCGACCCGGATCGCTCCCAGGCGGGGCAGCACCGCGGCGGCGAGCAGCGAGAAGAGCACCTCGCCGACCAGCGCGCCGAACGAGGCGAGCACGCCCACCGCGTCGGCCTTGCCGGAGCCCTGCACGAGCGCCGTGCCGCCGACGACCACGGCCGCGGCCACCACGATCCGGGCGGCCGGTCGGGCGCCGCGGAGCATCGGCGCGAGCAGCGCGAGGCCGAGCGGGGCGGCGCCGATCACGGTGCCGACCACGGCCGCGTCGGCGTGCGGCAGGGCGATCAGGATGCAGACGTTGAACGCGGCCAGCCCGGTCGCCGCCAGCACGGTCAGGATGCCCAGCTCACGGCGGGTTGGGCGGACCCGGCCGCGGACCAGGAGGGCGAGGATGAGGGCGGCCAGCCCGTACCGCAGCGCCTGGCCGGTCAGCGTGGGGTAGTCGAGGATCAGCTGGCTCAGCGACACCGAGCTCCCGACGATCACCATGCCCGCGATACAGAGCAGCGCGCCAACCTTCATGAGAGCGACGCTATGGTGGCAGTGGTCCATAAGACAGAGCCACTTGAGCGCGACGATGGAGGACCATTTTGTGGGAGGCGCTGGTCCATCTCGACCGCGAACGGCCGGGACTGGCCGACCAACTCATCGACGCGCTCCGCGACGCCATCGCCGACGGCCGCCTCGCCCCCGGCACCCGCCTGCCGTCCAGCCGCGCCCTCGCCGCCGACCTGAAGCTCTCCCGCGGCGTGGTGGTGGAGGCGTACGAGCAGCTGGTAGCCGAAGGCCGTCTCCTGTCCCGCCAAGGCGCCGGGACGGTGGTCGCGGCCTTGACGAGCGAGCCCGTCCGGCGACCCGCCGAACCCCCCGATCAGCAGGCGATGGCGGTGCTGCTGCGGCCGGGCGTGCCCGACCTCGGCATGTTTCCGCGCGCGGCGTGGCGCCGGGTGTACGAGAAGACGCTGGCGCACATGGCGGACGCCGCGCTCGACTACGGCGATCCGTCGGGTGCGCGGCGGCTGCGTGCCGAGCTGGCCAGCTACCTCGGGCGGGTGCGCGGCGCCCGGGTCAGCCCCGGCCAGATGATCGTGACGACCGGGGCGGCGCAGGGGTTCGCCGTGCTGGCCGCCGCGCTGCGGGACGGCGGGGCGACCGCGATCGGCTTCGAGGAGCCGGGCAGCTACGGCGTGCGCGGACACCTGGAAAGCCACGGGCTGCGCCTGGTGCCGGTGCCGGTCGACGGCGACGGACTCGACGTGGCCGCGCTGGAACGCTCGGGCGTGCCCGCCGTCTTCGTCACGCCGGCGCACCAGTTTCCGACCGGTGTCGTCCTCGCGCCGGCCCGCCGCGCGGCACTGGTCGAGTGGGCGCGGCGCACCGGCGGGCTGATCGTCGAAGACGACTACGACGCCGAGTTCCGCTACGACCGCGACCCGGTCGGGTGCCTACAGGGGATCGCCCCGGACACCGTCGCGTACATCGGCTCGGTCAGCAAGGCACTCGCTCCGGCGCTGCGGCTCGGCTGGCTGGCCGTACCCGAGAAATGGCGGGACGCGGTGGCCGAGCGGAAGGCGTGGGCCGACCTCGGCGGGCCCGTCCTGGAGCAGCTCGCGTTCGCGGAGATGCTGGCCGGCGGCGGGTACGACCGCCACCTGCGCCGGGCCCGGCTGGAACACCGCCGGCGCCGGGACGCGCTGGTCGCGGCCCTGCGGCGGCACATGCCCGGCCTGCGTATCTCCGGCGTGGCGGCCGGCCTGCACCTGGTCGTCGAGCTGCCGGAGGGCGTCGACGACGAGGCCCTCGCCGAGCGGGCGCGGGCCGCCGGGCTGGGCCCGCTGCCGCTCTCCCGCATGCGCCTGGCCAGCGGCGGACCGCCCGGACTCGTGCTCGGCTACGCGGCGAACCCACCCGGGGAGCTCGAAACGGCCGTACAGCAGCTAGCGTCTGCGTATGGCGCAGTTCGTACCGCTCGCTGAGCGCATCGTCGACGCAGTCCTGGAAAGCAACCCGGCCCTCGCCTCCTATGTGGGCGATCACCGCTTCGACGACAGGTTGCCCGACCTGTCCGCGAGCGGCGTGGCCGCCCAGGTGGCGATGCTGCGCGACGCGGGCAACGCGCTCGCCGAGGTCGACGCCGACACCCTCGACCCGCCCGAGCAGGTCGACCACGCGGTACTGACCGCGCTCGTCGAGCGCGGGCTGTTCGAGGCCACGGAGGTACGCGCGCACGAGTGGGACCCGCTCGAGCACAACCCCGCGCCGTTGATCTACAACCTGATCGCCCGCCCCTTCGCGTCCACGGAGGAGCGGCTGGCGAGCCTGGCCGGCCGCCTCGCCGCCGTCCCCGACGCGCTGGCCACCGCCCGCGCCACGCTGCGCGACTGCCCGCGCGTGCACGTGGAGACCGCGGCCGGACAGTTCGCCGGCGCGGCCGCCCTGGTGCGCGAGGAGGTGCCCGGCATGCTCGCCGCGGCGCCCGGGATGCGCGCCACCGTCGAGCCGGCGGCCGAGACCGCGGCGGCCGAGCTCGACGGGTTCGCGGCGTGGCTCCGCTCCAAAGTGGACGGCGCCGACCGCGACCCGCGGCTGGGTCGCCGGCTGTGGGAGGCACGGCTGTGGCACACGCTCGACACCGAGCTGCCCGCCGCGCAGGTGCTCGCCCGCGCACAGGCCAATCTCGAGCGCGTCACGGAGGAGATCCGCGCCGCGGCGGCCGAGCTGGTCGGCGGTCCGCCCGACGACGAGACGGTACGCCGCGCGCTCGGCCAGCTGTCCGCGGAGCGGCCGGACGAGGAGTCCATCGTGGACCTCGCCAAGGTGACGCTCGGCGAGACCACCGACTTCGTCCGCGCCCACGACCTGGTCGGGCTCGTCGACGACCCGTGCGAGATCCTGCCGATGCCCGAGTTCGCCCGCGGCGTCGCGGTGGCCTACTGCGACGCGCCCGGCCCGCTGGAGTCGGACGACCTGCCCACGTTCTACTGCATCGCGCCCGCCCCGGCGGACTGGCCGGCGGAGCGGGTCGAGTCGTTCTACCGCGAGTACAACAACCAGATGATCCGCAACCTCACGGTGCACGAGGCGATGCCGGGCCACTTCCTCCAGCTCGCACACGCCCGCCGATACCGCGGCACGACCCGGGTGCGCGCGATCGGCTCGTCCGGCCCGTTCGTGGAGGGCTGGGCCGTCTACACCGAGGAGCTGATGGTCGGCCTTGGCTTCGGCGGGCTGCCGGTCCGCCTTCAGCAGCTCAAGATGCAGCTGCGGATGAGCATCAACGCCATCCTCGACCAGCTGGTGCACTGCGAAGACATGTCCGAGGCGGACGCGATGGCGCTGATGACCGGGCGGGGCTTCCAGGAGGAGGGCGAGGCGGCCGGCAAGTGGCGCCGGGCGCTGCTCACCTCGACGCAGCTCTCCACCTACTTCGTCGGCTACACGGAGGTCGCCGACATCGCGGCCGCCCGCCCGGCCGGCACCTCACCCCGTGAGTGGCACGACGCCATGCTCGCCCACGGCTCCCCGCCACCCCGCCATCTGCGCACACTCCTCGGCGTCTGAGGGGAACCAGGCGGGCGCCCGGTGCGTGTACCGGCGTGAGCATCCCGACGGCGTCAAAGGCGACCCACCGCGCCGACCTGGGCACGTTTCCGGAGTTCTACCGGGCCCACGTGCACCGGGTGTACAAGGCGCTGGCGGTGACACTGGGCAATGACGACGTGGCCCGGGAGGCCGTCGACGAGGCGATGACCCGTGCGTACGCGCGCTGGCGCCACGTCCGCGAGCTGGACAATCCCGCCGGCTGGGTCTTCCGTGTGGGCTTCAACTGGGCCACGTCGTGGTGGCGCAAGGTACGGCGGGAACAGGGCGTACTCACCGAGGAGCGGCACCCGCGCGCGGCGGCGACCGACCCTGCCGCGTTCGCCGCCCGGGCGGCACTGGACCGATTGCCGCGCGCCCAGCGCGCGGTGATCGTCTGCCGGGTGCTCCTGGAGCTCTCCACCGCCGAGACGGCGCGCGCCCTGAGCATCTCCGAAGGCACCGTCAAGAGCCGCCTCTCCCGCGGGTTGACCGCCCTGCGGCAGGAGCTGGAGGGAAGGAGCGAGTCGTGAGCGTCATACCTGAGGACCTTGTCGACGCGGTGCACGACGCCGCGGCCGGCACCACCGAGTACATCCCCGACCTCGGCGGCATCGAGCAGCGGTGGCGGCGCCGCAGGCGGCGGCGGGCGGTCGCCGGCGCCGCGGGCGTGGCCGTACTCGTCGCGGTGAGCCTGGCGGCCCTGCCCGTGCTCGGCAGCCGGGGCGCCGGGCCTGACCAGCGCCCCGCGGGCGAGGACAAGACCGCCCAGCGCCTGATGATTCAGGGCTACTGGTCACTGAGAATGGGCGAGAACGGCCCCGAGTTCGGCGTGTCCTTGCCGGCCGGCACCGCCTTCGAGGTCCAGCCGGATGGCGCGGTCGCCCGCTGGGGCCTGCCCGAAAAGCTCGTCGTGAGTGACGCCGTGGGCCTGCCGGACGGCCGTGTGGTGGTCGCCGCGCGGGAGAAGTCTCAGCCGGCGTTCTTCGGAAGCCCTCCCCCACGGGGCGAGGGACGGCCGTTGGACGGTGCCAGCCTCAAGCCCGACAGACTCCTGGTCCTGTCGCGGGAGGGGACGGTCGAAGTGGCCAGGTCCGTGGGTAACGGCGGCCTGACACGGCTGGTGGGTGCGACGGCCGAGACGGCCTACCTGCTGAGGCACACCGGGCTCGTGGCGCACACCCTGGCCACCGGCGAGGAACGCGTCCTCGTCCCCGCCGACCGCCTCGCCGAGCACTACTGGTCCGAGGTCAGGGACGCCGACGTGGCCGGCGACCGAGCGCTGATCACCGGCGAACGCCAGCGCCGCTGCTACCTCAAGGTGGTGGACCTGCGGACGGGATCAACCGCGGAGCACCCGGTGACGCCGGGTGCCTGCCACGAAGTGCGGATGGCGCGGATGTCACAGGACGGCCGCCTAGCCGCCGTCAGCTACCAGCGGGCCGTCAAAGAGCCGCTGCGGCTGGCCGTCGTGGACCTGACGACCGGCGCCTCCCGGCTCGACGTACCGACCCCGGCGCCGGGCGAGGAGAGCCCGGATCTCGGGTTCGGCGAAGCGGTCGGCCTGGCGTGGCCGGACGGCACCCAGGTCCGGCTGGCCATGGCCCGCGCACCGCGCGCCGACCGCGTCTACCCGCTGGACGAGGTGCTGCACGTGCGCACCTTCGACGTCAACTAGCGCGGCACAACCTTCACCGGGTGAGCCGGCGGCTTCGGCCGCCGCTCACCCGGGCTGGCGAAATTGTCCCGGGTCCGCGTCAGCTGCGGACCGCCGCTCCCGCCGGAGACCGCGCGGGTCGGCGGCGAGCTGGCGCTCGCCGAAATCCCCGACCCACGCTGCCAGCTCCGCGCCCCAAGCCGTTCGCCTTTTGGAGTATGCGGCTTCGGGGTTGGCCTGGCCGCGAAACACCATGATCGGCGGCTCGCCGGCCGCTTTCCCAGTGTTTGGGGATGTGGTTCAGCATCCGGGATGCGTCATGATCGTTAGCCCGGAACCCGTGTGACACGCGGGCACGAACGCGGGTTTTGGGCTAACGATCACCGAAGGGCGAGAGCCACCGCGCTTGCGAAGCCTTGCTTGGCCCGGCCTCGAGCGACCAAAACCGCGAAAGTCGAGCTGCCCGAATGGGGCATTAGATACCAAGATCTGGTGGCCCGTGGGCTTGCACCGCGGACCCGGCAGCGGAGCGTCGGGGTTTCGGCGAGCGCCAGCGACGCCGAAACCCCGACCGGAGCGGTGCCCGCGGGAGCAAACGGTCTACAGGTGACGCGGACATGGGCAACGAAAAGGGAAACACCCCGCCTCTAGGTGCCGGATCGCTCGTCGACGATCTTGGCGCCGGCCGGGAGGGTGAACGCGTCGGGGTCGGTCTGGTCGCGGTAGCGGGTCATGGCGATGTCGACCTCGCTGCCGTCGACCACGCCGGAGAAGCTGCCGAGCACCCCGTCGATCGTGATGCACGCGTCGAACGCGGAGGCGGCGGCGTCGCGGATGCCGCGCACGGCTACGCACGTGGCGGGCCTCCCGGCGATCGTGGTGCCGCTCTGCTCGATCGTGGCGCCGCGCTCCAGCGACGCGGTCGTGAGCAGGCTGATCACCACGGTCGGTGCGATCAGCCCGTGCGCGCCGGCGTCGCGGAAGGCGGCGACGGCCGGCTCGTTGTTGGGCGTGGGCGCCTCGGTTAGCGTGCAGGTCGTCGTGGCGCCCGCGCGCCGGCAGTCGGCCGTGGCCTCGTCGGTGACGGTCAGCTTGCCCTCGGGGTACATGTACGCCGAGCGCAGCGGGGACTGGGCCTGGGCGATCGTGGCGGTGCGGCCTTCGGGCAGCTGGTACTCCGCCGAATAGGTCAGCTGGCCCGACGCGTCGAGCCGGCTGGCCAGCTCGTTGACGAGGTCGGCGCGGTCGATCGCCCCGCCCGTCTCGCCGCAGCCCGGCACCGCCGCACCCAGCGTCACCGCCACCAGCACGAGACGGACGAGACGGGCGCGAGGCATGGGGGCCAGGGTACTGAGTTTCGACCTGCCGGCGAGCCCAATTCCCGCCCTCATTAGGCTCATCGGCGAAGCCTCGGCCGCAGAGCGGCGGCCCCTGAACATCTAGGCGAGGAGCGTCACAGTGGCCACCATCGAGGGAATCGTCGCGCGGGAGATTCTCGACTCGCGCGGCAACCCCACCGTCGAAGTCGAGATCGGGCTCGACGACGGCACGATCGCGCGCGCGGCGGTACCGTCCGGCGCCTCCACCGGCGCCTTCGAGGCGGTCGAGCTGCGCGACGGCGACAGCGGCCGGTACAACGGCAAGGGCGTCGAGAAGGCCGTCGCCAACATCGAAGACCGGATCGTGCCCGAGCTGATCGGGTACGAGGCGAGCGAGCAGCGCGCCATCGACCAGAAGATGCTCGACCTGGACGGCACGCCCAACAAGGGGGATCTCGGGGCAAACGCCATCCTCGGCGTCTCCCTCGCGGTGGCGAAGGCGGCGGCCGCCAGCGCCGAGCTGAGCCTCTTCCGTTACGTCGGCGGCCCCAACGCGCACGTGCTGCCGGTGCCGATGATGAACATCCTCAACGGTGGCGCGCATGCCGACTCCAATGTCGACGTGCAGGAGTTCATGGTCGCGCCGATCGGCGCGCCGACGTTCCGCGAGGCGCTGCGCACCGGCGCGGAGGTCTACCACGCGCTCAAGTCGGTGCTGAAGAAGAAGGGCCTGTCGACCGGGCTGGGCGACGAGGGCGGCTTCGCGCCCAACCTGCCCACCAACGCGGCCGCGCTCGACCTGATCGCCGAGGCTGTGCAGGCCGCCGGGCTGCGGCTGGGCAACGACATCGTGCTCGCGCTCGACGTGGCGGCGACCGAGTTCTACAAGGACGGCGCGTACGTCTTCGAGGGCTCGCCCAAACCCACCGACGAGATGATCAATTACTACACCAAGCTGGTCGACTCGTACCCGATCGTGTCCATCGAGGACCCGCTGGCCGAGGACGACTGGGCCGGCTGGTCGGCGTTCACCGCGGCGCTGGGGGAAAAGATCCAGATCGTCGGCGACGACCTCTTCGTCACCAACCCGGAGCGCATCGCGCGCGGCATCGCCGAGAAGGCGGCCAACTCCGTGCTCGTCAAGGTCAACCAGATCGGCTCGCTGACCGAGACACTCGACGCGGTCGACCTCGCCCACCGTGCCGGCTTCACGTGCATGATGAGCCACCGTTCCGGCGAGACGGAGGACACCACGATCGCCGACCTCGCGGTGGCCACCGGCACCGGCCAGATCAAGACCGGCGCGCCGGCGCGCTCCGACCGGGTCGCGAAGTACAACCAGCTGCTTCGCATCGAAGAGGAGCTCGACGACGCGGCGCGGTACGCGGGGGCCGCGGCCTTCCCGCGGTACCATCTGTCCTAGTTGATCTAGGGCTGCGACAAGCGCCCCGGATCACGGGGAGGACGTGATGACGCAGAGGCTCACGCCGGGCGGGCAGGGCCCCGCCCGGCGCCCGGGACAGCGGAGCCGGGCCGCGCCACCGCGGACCGGCCGCCCGGTGTCCCGGGGCGCCGAAGCCAAGGAGAGCGCCGAGACCGGCCGCTCGGCCAACCGCCCGGCCGCCCGGCGCGCGCCGGTGCGCCGCACCAACGCGCCGCAGCCGCGCCGCTTCACCGGCCGCGCGACAGTGCTGCTCGTCGTGCTCATCGCCCTCGCGCTCGGCTACACCTATCCGGTGCGGGTCTACCTGACCCAGCAGTCCGACATCGCGAGCATGGAGCAGGCGCAGGCCGACCAGCGCCGGCGGATCGGCGAGCTGAGCGAGCAGGCGGCGCTCTGGAAAGACGAGCGGTACATCGAGATCCAGGCGCGAAAGCGGTTCTACATGGTCTACCCGGGCGAGGTGCCCCTGGTGGTGCTCACCGACCCCGAGGGGGCGGCCCGCGACGCCGGCACCCCGCCGGACGCCGGCAAGAGCCAGCCCGCCGACCCCTGGTACGACACGCTGTGGTCCTCGATCCAGGCCGCGGACGCGGAGAGCGACCGATGAGCGAGCCCGCTACCGCCGCCGACCTCGACGCGGTGGCCGCCCAGCTCGGCCGCACCCCCCGCGGCACGCGCGCGGTGGCGCACCGCTGCCCGTGCGGCCTGCCCGCCGTGGTCGAGACCCGGCCGCGCCTCGCCGACGGCACACCGTTTCCGACGCTGTACTACCTCACCTGCCCGCGCGCGACCGCGGCGTGCAGCCGGCTGGAGTCCGCCGGCGTCATGAAGGACATGGAGGCGCGGCTCGCCACCGATCCCGACCTGGCCAAGCAGTACCGCGCCGCGCACGACGACTACCTGACCCGCCGCGAGGCGATCGAGCACGTGCCGGAGATCGAGGGCACCTCGGCCGGCGGCATGCCCGGCCGGGTCAAGTGCCTGCACGTCCACATGGGACACGCGCTGGCGGTCGGGCCGGGCGTCAACCCCTTCGGCGACGAGGTGGTCGAGCAGGTCGGCGCCTGGTGGGCGGACGGACCATGCGTGACATCGTGATCCGCCGGGCCCGCACCGCCGACGTGCGGGCCATCCGCGACCTGATCGACACCTACAGCGAGGAACGCCGCCTGCTCAGCAAGGCCACCGTGACCCTCTACGAAGACGTGCAGGAGTTCTGGGTCGCCACCCGCGGCCCCGACGGTGCTGTGGTGGGCTGCGGGGCGCTCCACGTGATGTGGGAAGACCTGGCCGAGATCCGCACGGTAGCGGTGCACCCCTCCTGCCGCGGCCTGAAGATCGGCCACGGCATCGTCTCGGAGCTGCTCGGCGTGGCGCGCGAGCTCGGCATCGCGCGCGTGTTCGTGCTGACCTTCGAGACCGGCTTCTTCGGCTCGTTCGGCTTCGTCGAGATCGACGGCGCACCCGTGCCGGCGCCGGTCTACGAGCAACTGCTCCGCTCGTACGACGAGGGCGTCGCCGAATTCCTCGGCCTCGAGCGCGTCAAACCCAACACCCTCGGCAACAGCCGCATGCTCCTCCACCTCTAGAGACCTTTCGGGGTCGGGGTCGCCGCCCGTCGTGGCGTTGCTTCGAGGCAAATTTGCCCATGTTCTTCGCCATCCTGACGCAGCGTCACGAGCTCATGGGCCGGGATAGGGGGTCGAAGGCCCCCGACTCCGAAAGGTCTCTAGTCCGGCGGGGCCTCGGGCTCCGGACGGGGCCGGCTGGCCTTGTTTCGCGTTACTGGGTGGGTGGCACGGCTCGGGCTTCGCACGTTGGCTGCGGCTAGGGGATTGACCGGGCCGCGGACTACCGTGGCCGGCAGGTCGCCGGTCCGCCTTCCCACTGGTTGGGGATGCGGCGTCATGATCGTTCGCCCGGAAACGACACGACACGCCGGGAAGAGTGCGGGTATTGGGCGAACGATCATCGGGGAAAGCGGCAAAGGCTGGAGAGCTTGCGGACGAAGCGCCGGAAGTGCGGGTCGAAGATCTCGCCGGCGTCCGCGATCTCGCCCGGCGTCCACCAGCGGGCGGCGTGAAACTCCTCGCTCGCCGGCACCGTCCAGGCGCGGTCGCCCGGTGCCACGTACCAGATGCTCACGTCGGTGTGCCCGGCGTCGATGCTCCTCGTCAGAGTCGCGGTGAGGAAGACCGGCCGCACGTCGACCGTGACGCCGAGCTCTTCGTGAGCCTCTCGGCGGGCGGTGTCCGCGGGGTGCTCGCCCGGGTCGACGTGGCCGCCGGGCGGCAGCCACAGGCCGGCCTTGACGTGGTCGACCAGCAGGATGTCGCCTTCCGCGGTGATCGGCACGACGTACGACACGAGGTGGCGTGGCGGCGTGGCCGGCTTGACCCGGCGGAAGACGTCGTCGGTGCTCTCCAGCCAGCGCAGCGTCTCCTGCCGGTGGGTCGCTTCCAGGTCGTCCAGGGGTGTGATGGCGGCGACGATGTCGTGGACCGCGGTGACCGGCGGGAGCATCCGGCTAGGGTTTCACGCATGACGAGGGTGGCGGCGATCGACTGTGGGACCAACTCGATCCGGCTGCTGGTGGCCGACATCGACGGGTCGCTGACCGACGTCGTGCGGCGCATGGAGATCGTCCGCCTCGGTCAGGGGGTCGACCGCACCGGCCGGCTGGCCCCCGAGGCGATCGAGCGCACCCGCGTGGCCCTCGCCTCCTACGCGGCCCAGATCCGCGAGCTCGGTGCCACCCGTGTGCGGATGTGCGCCACCTCGGCGACGCGCGACGCGGCCAACGCGGGCGACTTCCGCGGCATGGTGGTCGAGACGCTGGGCGTCGAGCCGGAGGTGGTGACCGGCGAGGAGGAGGCGCGGCTGTCGTTCACCGGCGCGGTGCGTGGCCTGAGCGCCGAGCCGCCATACCTGGTGGTCGACATCGGCGGCGGCTCCACCGAGTTCGTGGTGGGGGAGTCCACCGTGGAGGGTGCGATCTCCGTCGACATCGGGTGCGTCCGGATGACCGAGCGGCACCTGCACGGCGACCCGCCCACGGCCGCCGAGATCGCCGCGGCCACCGATGACGTCACCGCCACGGTCGACCGGGCGTTGGCCGCCGTGCCGGGGCGGGAGGCCCGCACGCTGGTGGGGCTGGCTGGCTCGGTGACGACGGTGGCGGCGATCGCGCTCGGCCTGCCCGAGTACGACCCGGGCCGCACCCACCACGCGGTCGTGTCCTATGACGAGGTGGCCAAGGTCACCGGCGAGCTGCTCGCGATGACGACCGCCCAGCGGCTGGCGATCCCGGTCATGCACCCGGGCCGCGCGGACGTGATCGGCGCGGGCGCGCTCGTGCTGCGGGTCGTCATGGAGCGCGCCGCCATGCCGGCGGTGGTCGCCAGCGAACACGACATCCTCGACGGCATCGCCTGGAGCCTGGCGTAGAGACTGGCGCCTGGCATAGAGACTGGCGCCTGGCGCAGGAGCGGGTCAGTTGGTGCGGCGCAGCTCGGCCCGGGACTGCTCGCGGGGCTCGGACTCGTCGCGTGACCACCACCAGGCGTAGCTGATCGCGCCCGGCTGGGGCAGGTGCAGGATGATGCGGGCCACCAGCGGCCCCTCGTACGCGGTGAACTCGCCCGGCTTGGTCTGCGTGAAGCGCACCACCCCGGGCAGCTCGAGGCACGCCACGTGCAGCTCCAGCCGGCCCGCCTCGCCAGCCACCAGCACCGTGTGCTCGACGTGTTGCAGGCCGTTGTGGTCGTTGGTGGCCTCGTAGTCGAGGGTCACCGCGCGGCCGCGCACGATCGACGCCACCGCCATCCTCGCCACGAAGGGTCCGCTCTCCGGGCCGTCGCCGCGCCCCCGGTAGACGCCGCTGGCGTTTGCCAAGCGTCCCAACACATCCTCGGCCTGCACGGCGACACACTAGCTGCTGGCGGCAAGTACCGGGGCGTCGCATCCACAGTGGACACTTGGCGATGCGTTGCCGCCTGTGTCCGGACACTCGCATTAGGTGACCGGGGTGGCGGCGGCCGGGCCGGCTCGCTTAGGTTGCCACCGCCGAATGACCATCGCCCGGGAGAGGACCCCGCCGTGACCAACCAGCCACCTTCGTCGCCAGCCCAGGAAGAGGGTACGGCGCCGGAGCCCGCGCCGATCCCCGCCAAGAAGGGTGGCGCGAGCAAGGTGATCCTCGGCATCGTGGCCGTGCTCGCGGTGGTGGTCCTCGCGGTTGTCGCCGTCGTCGTCGTGCGCGGGGTGCTCTCCACCACCGACCCGACCCAGGACGCCAAGGCGGGCGACTGCCTCGCCAACCTGCCGCAGGCCCAGCCCGGCGAGGAGGCCAACGTCAAGGACGCCAAGGTGGTGGCCTGCGACTCGCCCGACGCCAAGTACACGGTGTCCGGCCGGGTCGACGACGTCACTGTCGCGCAGGCCTCGGTCGACGAGGTGTGCGAGCCGTTCAAGGACGCCACGATGCGGTACTACGCGATCCCGGCCGGCGGCAAGGGTTACGTGCTCTGCCTGAAGCCGGCCTGATACCCCGTTCCCCGCGGCGGCGAGGCGTACACAGAGCAACAGGGAGGTGTACGCCACGCCGCCGTTGCCTTTCCCCACCCCGGTACGGCATGGCAGGCTACGCGCACGCAAGAACGCCACTGTGCGACCAGCCAACGATGACTGACCGGCAGGAGGACGGCCTATGGGCGAAATGGTTAGCTACCGCAGCAACGGTGGGACGAGTGAGGGATATCTCGCTCTACCGTCCGCCCCCGGCGCCTCAGCCGTCGTAGTGATCCAGGAGTACTGGGGCCTGGTGCCGCACATCATCTCGCTCACCGAGCGGTTCGCGGAGGCGGGATTCGTGGCGCTGGCGCCGGATCTCTACCACGGCAAGCACACCACCGAGCCCGACGAGGCCGGCAAGCTCATCATGGGCCTCGCGATGGACCAGGCCGCCAAAGACATCGCCGGCGCCGCCGCGTACCTCGCGGAGCGGCCGGAGACCGGTGGCAAGGTGGGCGCGGTCGGCTTCTGCGCGGGTGGCAGCCTCGCGCTGTGGTCGGCGACGCTGTCCGAGCGGATCGTCGCCACGGTCGGCTTCTATCCGGTGCTCCCGTGGGAGCGGATGCGCCCCGACTGGTCCGGCTACTCCGGCAAGTCGGCCGTGATCCACTGCTCCGAGGGCGACGGCACCTCGGCGGCCGAGGGGGTGCAGCTGGCCCGGCGCTCGATCGAGGAGGCCGGTGGCGACTGCGTCCTCTACGACTACGCGGGCACCAAGCACGCCTTCTTCAACGACGACCGGCCCGAGGTCTTCGCCCGGGAGGCGGCCGCGAGCTCCTGGGCCCGCACGCTCGACTTCCTCCGTACCAAACTTGGCTGAGACCAGGACCCCCGATGAGGTGGCCGGCCGCGCACGCCGGTCGGCCACCCTCGACGATCTTGACGTCGCCGTCTCCGACTGTTTCGCCTGCCCCCGGCTGGTGGCCTGGCGGGAGGAGGTGGCCGCGACCAAGCGGGCCTCCTTCCGCGACCAGGAGTACTGGGGCCGGCCCGTCCCCGGCTACGGCGCGGGCGACGCGCGGCTGGCCATCCTCGGCCTGGCGCCCGCCGCGCACGGCGGCAACCGCACCGGTCGCATCTTCACCGGTGACCGCTCCGGCGACGTGCTCTTCGCCGCGCTGCACCGGGCCGGCCTGGCCAACCAGCCGACCAGCGTGTCACGCGACGACGGGCTGGCGCTGCGCGACACCCGCATCTTCGCCGCGGTCCGCTGCGCGCCGCCGGACAACAAGCCCACGCCGGGCGAGCGCGACACCTGCGCGCCGTGGCTGCACCGCGAGGTCGAGCTGGTCAAACCCACGCTCCGGGTGGTGGTCGCGCTGGGTGCCTTCGCCTGGGCCGCGTGGTGGCCGGCCATGGCCGCGGTGTACGGGGTACGCCCGCCCGTACCCCGGCCCGCCTTCGGTCACGGGGCCCGATGGAGTGGCGCGGACGTGCCGGCATTGATCGGCTGCTACCACGTGAGCCAGCAGAACACCTTTACCGGGCGGCTCACACCCGCGATGCTGGACGATGTGTTCGCCGCCGCGAAGCACCTCGCGGGGCTTGCCTGACGCCGGGCGGTACGGTTACAGGCACGCCCGACTATTGACATTCCGGACATAACGCCAAATGACTCCTGGTTCACTGCGCAGATTGTGGCCACTGGCCGCTGTCGTCCTGCTTCTCGCCCTCGCGGCGGTCGCTGCCGCGCACTCCTCGCCCCAGATCGGCCGGGTCGACGAGCCGGCGATCGACAGCGGCCCCGCGCCCCAGCTCGAGGAGCACGACCTGGAGCGGGAGCCCACCCCCCAGCCGGGTGACTTCGTCGACACCGACCCGACCCAGGTGCCCGGCTGGCTGGGCACGGCCGCCTTGGTCATCGGCTGCGTCATCCTGGCCGTACTCATCGGTGTGATGGTCTGGACCCTCGCCCGCGAGGTCAGCCGCCGGCGCGTGCGCGGCAAGATGCCGCCGCGCCAGGTGAGCCGCACGGCGAGCGCGGAGGAGGTCGTCGCCGCCCTCGACGCCGGTCTCATCGACCTCTCCGACGCCGACCTCGACCCGCGGCGGGCGGTGATCGCCTGCTGGCTGCGCCTGGAGCAGGCGGCGGCCGCGGCCGGCACCCCGCGCCAGGCCACCGACACGCCCACCGACCTCGTCACCCGGCTGCTCGGCCAGCACAACGTGAGCGGTGACGTGCTGGCCAGCTTCGCCGACGTCTACCGCGAGGCGCGGTACGCCACGCACGCCGTCGACGAGCGCATGCGCGAGCAGGCCCGCGCCGCCCTCCAGCGCCTGCGCGCCGAGCTGACGGCGGAGGCAAGGGCGTGAGCGTCGAGACGAGCATCGACGACCTCCTGGTACACGAGGAGGAGCCGCCCCCGCAGCCCAAGCGCGTGGCCACCGGCGCCGGCTGGTGGATCCGCACGGTGCTGATGGCCGCCGGCCTCGCCGCGGTCGCGGTCTTCGGCATGCGGATGGCCGGCCTGACGCTGGCCATCCCGCTCGCCTTCGCGGGCTGCCTCGCGCTGCTGCTGCTCCGCCGGGTCGTCGCGTACGTGGCGGCGCCACCGCTGGCGAAGATCGGGCTGCGCCGCGTGGTGGGCGAGGAGAGCGGCTCGTACAACTGGCGGACCAGCCAGGACGCCCTGCGCGTGGCGGTGCACCGGTGGGAGGTGCCGCTGGGCTGGTCCCGCCGCGAAGACCTCGACCGCTACCTGCGCACCGTGCCCAAGATGCTCCGCGAGCTCGCCGACGAGCGCCTGCGCCAGCGCCATGGCCTTACCATCGCCAGCGACCCGAAAAGCGCCCGCGCGCTCCTGGGCGAAGAGTTGTGGACCATCCTGACCACCCCGGTCAAGCGCCCCGTGGCGCCGCGCGATCTGGCGGCGTCCATCTCCCGACTGGAGAAGCTATGAGCGACGACGTCCAAGCGGTGCCGGTGTACGAGGTGGGGCGCCTCGCCCACGCCGTGCTGGACACGGTGGGCACGGTGGTGGTGGGCAAGCGCGGCGCCTTGGAGCTCGTGCTCTCCGGCATCCTCGCCGGCGGCCACGTGCTGCTCGAAGACCTCCCCGGCCTCGGCAAGACGCTGACCGCGCGGTCGTTCGCGCAGGCGCTGGGGCTCGACTTCCGGCGGTTGCAGTTCACACCCGACCTGCTGCCCGCCGACGTCACCGGCTCGTTCCTGTACGACCAGCGCCGCTCCGACTTCACGTTCCGCGCCGGGCCGGTCTTCACCAACCTGCTGCTCGCCGACGAGATCAACCGCACGCCGCCGAAGACACAGGCCGCCCTGCTGGAGGCGATGCAGGAAAAGCAGGTCTCGGTCGAGGGCGTCACCTACCGGCTCGACGAGCCCTTCCACGTGCTGGCCACCGCCAACCCGATCGAGTACGAAGGCACCTACCCGCTGCCCGAGGCACAGCTCGACCGCTTCCTGCTGCGGGTCTCGTTCGGCTACCCCAGCCGCGACGAGGAGTGGGAGGTGCTTCAGCGCCGCATGTCCCGCCGCCGCGAGGAGGCCGAGCTGCGGGCGGTGGTCAACCCCGCCACCCTGCGCGGCATGCAAGCCGCCCTGGAAGACATCGCGGTCGAAGACTCGATCGGCCGGTACATCGTGGACCTCACCGCCGCCACCCGCGAGCACCCGTCGGTGCTCGTCGGTGCCTCCCCGCGCGGGTCGCTGGCGCTGCTGCTCCTCTCCCGGGCGCGGGCCGTGCTCGCCGGCCGCGACTTCGTGATCCCGGAAGACGTCAAGGAGGTCGCCGCGCCGGCGCTCGCACACCGCATCACGCTCCGCCCGGAGATGTGGCTGCGCCGCGTCGACCCGTCCTTTGTGGTGGGTGAGGTGCTGGAGAAGGTGCCGGCACCGGCGAGCGGCGCGCTGCCCACCTACGCCGCCGGCTTCGGCGGCCGGGAGCCGGGCACCCGGATCACCGAGCCCCTCGAGCCGGGCCGGTGACGCTTCTCCGGCCCGCCGTTCCAGGGGTCGAGGGGAGTGTGGAGTTCCTCGACACCCAGCCCGAGTGGGTGCCCACCAAGGCGCTCGGCCGGGCGGTGCTGGTGACCGGGCTGCTCCTCGTCGCCGGGGTCCTGGCCGGGCGGGTCGACCTCGTGGTGCTGGCGATCCCGTTCGCCGTGGGCGCCGCCGTCGCGCTGCACCGCCGGCCCCGCGAGCGGCCGCGGATCGCGCTCGACATCGACGAGGGCTATCTCGTGGAGGGCGCCGAGGCCTTCGCCGCCGTGACGGTCGGCAACCCGGACCCGCCGGCGTACGACCTGGTGGTGATCCGCACCCGCATCCCGCCGTGGCTGCGGATCAAGGACGGCGACCGGCCGGTCGTGCTCACGCTCGCGCCGGGCGCGGTCGACCAGGTGGAGCTGCGCGGCAAGGCGCTGCGCTGGGGCCGCCACCCGCTCGGCCCGGCCGCCGCGCGCGCCGCCGCCTGCGACGGGCTGATGATCAGCCGGCCGGGCGTCGCCTACGCGCGGGACGTCAAGGTGTACCCGGTCACCGAGCCCTTCGACGCCGACGAGGCCATGCCGCGCGCCGCCGGGCTGGTCGGCGCGCACCGGTCGCGGCGCCCGGGGGAGGGCGGCGAGCTGGCCGGCGTACGCGTCTTCCAGCCCGGCGACCGCCTTCGCCGCATCGACTGGCGGGTCTCGCTGCGCGCCCGGCAGCTGCACGTGGCCGCCACCCTCTCCGACCGCGACGCCGAGGTGGTGCTGCTGCTCGACGTACTCGCCGAGGCGGGCAGCTCCGGCGGCGTGGGCGGCACCGCGTCGGTGCTCGACACCACGGTGCGGGCCGCCGCCGCGATCGCCGAGCACTACCTGCACCGCGGCGACCGGGTCTCGATGCTCGAGTACGGCACGTCGGCCCGCCGCCTGCGCCCCGCGACCGGCCGCCGGCAGTACCTGACCGTGCTGGAGTGGCTCCTCGACGTCGAGGCCCAGCCGTCCCCGTACGAGCCGTACGACCACGTCTTCGGCCCGCACCTGCTCTCCTCGGATGCGCTTGTGGTGGTCTTCACCCCGCTGATCGACGCGCGTTCGGGCGAGATGCTCGCCAAGCTGGCCCGCGCCGGACGCTTCGTGCTCGCGGTCGACACGCTGCCCGAGCGGGTCGCGCCGGCCCGCCGCAGCGACTGGACCGACATGGCGCACCGGCTGTGGCGGCTGGAGCGCGACAACACGATCGGGCAGCTGCGCGAGCACGGCGTGCCGGTGGTGCGCTGGGCCGGAGCCGGCACCCTCGACCTGGTGCTCCGCGACGTCGCCCGGATGGCCTCCGCGCCGAAAGGGGCCCTGCGGTGATCGGCCGCGCGGCGTACGTGCTGTCCCGGGCCACGGCCGGGCCGCTGCTGGTGCGCGCGGGCGTGTTCGCCGTCGCGCTGGCCGCGCTCGTGGTCGGGTACCCGGCGGAGATGCGCGCCGGCTACTTCACCGGCGTGCTGGTCATCCTCGCCGGCATCGCCGCGATCCTGCCGCGCAGCCCTTGGGTCACCGTGGCCATCCTGGCCGCGGTCTCCGGCTGGGTGGTCTCCACCATCTGGTACGAGGACCCGGTCGAGCTGTGGCGGCTGATCGCGCTGGCCTCGTTCCTCTACCTGACCCACAGCCTGGCGGCGCTCAGCGCGCTCCTGCCCTACGACGCGCACGTCCCGGCCGAGGTCACCGTGCGGTGGCTCTCCCGGGCACTGGCGGTGGTACTCGGCTCGGCGGTGCTCACCGTGCTCCTGCTGAGCGCGGCCAACCGGGGCGGCGACCGCGACCTCCTCGTGGCGGCGCTGGCCGGCCTGGGGGTGGCGCTCGGCGCGACGGCGCTGCTCGCCTGGTTGCTCCGCCGCCGTTGAGGCGTTGCCGCCGTCACACCAGTCGTATCGGCGGTCACAGATGCCGGCATGGACCAGGTGTAACCGCCGCCACAGGGGAATGATGTAGGTCGTGAGCGCGCAACGGATCCTTGTGGTGGGTGCCGGCCACGTCGGCCTGTACGCGGCCCTGCGTATGTCCAAGAAGCTCCGGGCGCGCGAGGCCGAGGTGACGGTCGTCGACCCGCAGCCGCACATGACGTATCAGCCGTTCCTGCCCGAGGCGGCGGCCGGAAACATATCCCCGCGACACTCGGTGGTGCCGCTGCGCCGTGAGCTCAAGCACTGCAAGATCGTCTCCGGCGCGGTGACCCGGATCGAGCACAGCCGCAAGACGGCCACCGTGCAGCCGATCATCGGCCCGCCGCTGGAGATCGAGTACGACCAGATCATCGTGGCGCCCGGCTCGGTCTCCCGCACGCTGCCGATCCCCGGGCTGCGCGAGCACGGCATCGGCTTCAAGACCATCGGTGAGGCCATCTACCTGCGCAACCACGTGCTCGACCGGCTCGACGTGGCGGCCGTCACCACCGACCCGGAGACGCGGCGCCGGGCGCTGACGTTCGTCTTCGTCGGCGGTGGATACGCGGGCATCGAGGCACTCGCCGAGATGGAAGACATGTCCCGCGACGCGCTCAAGTACTACCCGGAGCTCAACGTCGGGGACATGCACTGGGTGCTCGTCGAGGCGACCCAGCGGGTGCTGCCCGAGGTCGACCGCGACATGGGCGCGTACACGGTGCAGCAGCTCCTCAAGCGCGGCCTCGACATCCGCCTCGACACCCGGCTCGAGTCCTGTGTAGACGGCGTGGTGAAGCTCTCCGACGGAGACAGCTTCGCCTCCGACACGATCGTCTGGACGGCCGGCGTCAAGCCCTCGCCGATGCTCGACAACACCGACCTGCCCCGCGACGACCGGCGGCGGATCACCTGCCTGCCGACGCTCCAGGTGGTCGACGGCGACACGGTGGTCGAGGGCGCCTGGAGCGCCGGCGACTGCGCGGCCGTGCCCGACCTCACCGGCCCGCCCGGCACCTTCTGCTCGCCCAGCGCCCAGCACGCGGTACGCCAGGCCGTGCGGATGGCCGACAACATCCGCGCGGTCATCCGGGGCAAGGAGCCGGTGCCCTACAAGCACAAGCACGTGGGCAGCGTCGCCAGCCTGGGCCTGCACAAGGGCGTGGCGCAGGTCTACGGCATCAAGCTCAAGGGCCCGCTCGCCTGGTTCATGCACCGCACCTACCACGTCAGCCGGATCCCGTCGTTCAACCGCAAGGTGCGCGTGGTGATCGACTGGACGCTCGCCTTCTTCCTGCGCCGCGAGGTGGTGGCGCTGGGCCAGCTGCACGACCCGCGCGACGAGTTCACCGAAGTGACCCCGAAGGTCGGCTAACCAGAAAATGTGAGCTACCGCGACGTCCGTCGTGGTCCGGACCGCTGCTCCCGCGGCCTCACCCATCCGCTGCTGGTCGCGGTCGTTGGGCTTGCCGCGCGGAGTCGGCAGCGCAGGTCGGGGATTTCGGCTCGCTCCGCGAGCCGCCGGCCTGTGCGGTCTCCGGCGGGAGCGGCGGTCCGCCGCTGACGCGGACCCGGGCACGTCTTGTCAAGGAAGGCCGGCTAGCCCACCTTCCAGGTCCAGGCGTCGGCGATCTTCGTGCTGGGACCGAGGAGTGCCTCCAGCGTGGCCACCAGGTCTTCGCGGTGCGGCTGGTCCGCGGCCACGGCGACGCAGGAGGCGCCCCAGAAGGCGATGTCGTCGCGCGCCGCCCGGCGTTGCGGCTCGCCGATCTCGGGCCGGCCGCCCTGCCTCGCCACGAGTGCCAGCAGCTGCGAAGTGGGCCGCTTGTACGTGCCCATCGATGCCCGCCCGCCCCTGCCGTACGGCCCGATGAAGAAACCCTCGGGCAGGCCGAACTCGGCGTTGGCCGCCGCCGCCCACCGCATCGCCCACGGCTCCGGCGGCGTCGGCACGGGAACCGGCACGAGCACCCCGCCCGGCTTGACGCACTCCCGCCAGTGGCCGCCGGTGATGAACTGTGGCAGCGGCGGGCGGTCCTCTGTGGGCAGCGGCTTCGGGAAGATCGCGAGTAGCGACACCACGACCGCGGCCGGCACGAGCAGGCGTACCGGACGGGAGGCGTGCGCCCGCGCCCGGTCGACCGCGATCACCAGCAGCATCGCCACGAGCGGGAGCAGCGCGAGCGCGAAGCGCATCGGCAGCGCGCCCTCGATCACCGGCAGCCCGACCAGCGCCATGTACGGCCCGGGGATGCTCGTACGCTCGCCGTCGATCACCAGCTTGGGCCCGAGTGACAGCCAGGTCATCACGAGTGCGGCCCCGGCGATCGCGCGCACCAGCGGCTCGCGGACCAGCCAGATCAGGCAGCCAACGGCGACCAGGACCAGTGGCCAGCCGAGAAACGTGTTGTACTCTGCGGCTCCCGTGGAGAGCCGGGCCGACTCGGGCGAACCGAGCACCGACAGCGGCGAGATGGCGGTGAAGCTGAGCACGTCGGCGGAGAAGAAGTAGGCGCTGAAGACGCCGTTGGGCACGCTGCCCGGTCCCTTGAACTGGAACCACAGCGGGTAGATCAGTGCCGCGCCGGCCACCGAGACGGCGATCACCATGCCGGCCACGAACTTCGGCAGCACCCGGCGGGCCTGCTCGCGCCGGGCCAGGCCGTATCCGATCACGAAGATCACCATGGTCAGCGCGGTGAGGAACAGGACCTCCTCGCCGACGAAGACCTGGAAGGTCACGACGGCGGCCAGCCAGAGCGCGGAGGTCAGCACCCGGCGGCGGTCGACGCCCTCCGGCCGTGCCGCCGGGTCGGCAGCCCGCGCCAGCCGGATCACCAGCCACACCATCACCGGCACCAGCCACTGGGCGGTCATGTGGAGGTGGCTGTTGTTTTGCGAGATGATGCCCGGCCCGAAGCCGCACAGCCCGGCGCCGAGCGCCGCCGCCGGCCGGCTGCCGCGCAGCACGCGGGTGAAGAAGAAGTACCAGGCGATGGCGGTGCCGGCGAGGTTGGCGCCGGCGATGACCGCGAACGTGACCGGTACCCCGAACGCCAGCGTGACCGGCGTCAGGACGGTGCCGAGCGCGATCACCGTGGTGTTGTTGAGCATGTTGACGCCGTCCGGCGCGTTGAGCCGGTCGGTCAGCAGGCCCCAGTCGCCGAACGCGAACTTGGTGTCCGCGGCCAGAAACCACTCGTAGAGGGTCTGGTCTTCGGGGTTGAGCGCGAGCACCCGGCCGTTGGGGTTGGGCCAGAGCCCGTGCGTGATCCAGGCGGCGAGCGCCACGAACGCGAGGCAGACCAGCGCGTCCCACACATGTGACCTGGCTAGCGCGGCCAGTCTCGTGCGCAGCGAACCGATCGCGTCGGCCGTGCGGGGGGAGGTGGCCGGAGTGCTGGCATGTGCCTCGCCGGTGGCAGATTGCGCGGCGCGGGCTGTGCTGGTCACGCGCTCGACCCTAATGCCCGGTCCGGCGTGCGGGTGCGCCCCGGTGGGCGTGGACCCGCTACCGTGGCATTCTGCACGACATTTCTCCCTACGCCGGCCCGGGTGGTGGAACGGCAGACACGGCCGCCTTAAAAGCGGCTGCCGCGAGGCATGCGGGTTCGAGTCCCGCCCCGGGCACAGGACTCGCGGCCGGCCGCGAGGCATGCGGCTTCGAATCCCGGCAGCACCTTCCCCAGGCACACCTCGGCGGCGCACTTACCCAGCCCTCTCACCGTTTGTCGCGATTGGCGTTTACCCTTGGTGGGGCACGAAGCGGTGCACAAACCCTGTCAGGGAGGCTTGACGTGAAGACTTCCAACCCGGTGCTGGCACGGCTCGGCCAGGCGGCCGAGCGCGAGCGGGCTGCCGGGTACGCCCCGGTCGGTCAGTACGGTCAGCCCGGTTACGACTCGGCGTACCCGACGACCGACTATCCGGCGGCTCCCCCCACTGTGCGGCCGATGACGGTCGACGACGTCGTCGTCAAGACCGTCGCGCTGCTCGGCATCACCGGCATCTCGGCCGGGGCCGCATGGGCGCTGATCCCCGACTCCCTGGCCCCCGCGGCCTGGATCGGCGCGGCGCTGATCGGTCTCGTGCTCGGCCTGATCATCTCCTTCTCCCGGATGGCCAACCCCGCACTGGTCGTGGCCTACGCGGTGTTCGAAGGCGTCTTCGTCGGCATGGTGAGCAAGGCGTACGAGACGTTTTTCGACGGCATCGTGCTCCAGGCGGTCACCGCCACGTTCGGCGTCTTCTTCCTGATGGCGATCCTCTACAAGATCCGTGCGATCCGGGCCACCCCCCGGTTCATCCGCGGCGTCGTGGCGGCGATGGCCGGCCTCTTCGCCGTCATGCTGATCAACTTGGTGCTCGCGCTCTTCGACATCAACACCGGGCTGCGCGACGGCAGCCCACTCGCGATCGGCTTCAGCCTCGTCTGCATCGTGGTGGCCTCGCTGAGCTTCATCCTCAGCTTCCACGAGGTCGAGGAGGGCGTGCGGATGGGTCTGCCGCAGCGCTACTCCTGGGTGGCGGCGTTCGGCATCCTGGTCAGCCTGATCTGGCTCTACCTGGAGATGCTGCGCCTCATCAGCTACTTCCAAGGCGACGACTGACGGTTTGGCAGTATGCGAGGGCGTCCCCGGCATCCGGGGGCGCCCTCGGCGTATGCGGGAGGAGTCACGAATGGATCTCCAGCGGGCGGTGGACCTCTTCGTCGGTCAGACCGGGCACTGGACGGCATCCCGCTGGGCACAGCCGGCCGGGCCGGGAGGCACCCGGGGCGACCTGACGCACGGCCTCGTGCAGCGGATCGCCGACCGCGCCGCCGACGCCGATGGCCAGCCGCGCCGCCCTGTGCCGCGGCTCGTCGCCGATCCCACGCTGACCGACCAGCTGCGTGTGGTCGCCGCCGACCTGCTCGCCGCCACCCCACCCGAGGCGGTCACCGCCGCGGCAGCCGCGGACGTCGAGGCGGTACGCGCCGCGCTCAGCTAGTGCGGTGACGGCATCCGCGTCGCCAGGCCGTCGAGGACGACCTCCAGGGCGTACGCGAACTTGTTTTCCCGGACCTCGGCGGGGTCGAGCGTGGTGTCCGGCTTGCCCGTCGCCATGTGCGGATAGTCCGCGACCGCCTCCTGGGCGGCGGGCATCAGGCGGGCCAGGAAACCGGCCTCGGTCTCACCTGAGCGGGCGACCGTGGTGAGCCAGGCGGCCTCGGTGGTGCTCATGCCGATCACGTACGACAGCAGGGTGTCGATCGCGCCGCTCGGCGCCGGAAAGCCGGCCTCGGTGAAGAGCGCCGCCAGCCACTCGGCGAACGACATGAGGTTTGGCCCGAGGTAGGCGAGCCCCGCCTGGCTGAGCATCGGGGGCAGCCAGGGGTGGCGCAGTGCCGTCGCGCGAAACGACCGGGCGGCCTCCGCGGCGGCGGCGCGCCAGCCCAGCGCGCCGGCGTCCGGCATGGTGATCTCGCCGAAGACCTCGTCGACCGCCAGCTCCACCAGCTCGTCCTTGGTCGCCACGTGCCGGTAGAGCGAGGTCGCGCCGGCGTTCAGCCGGGCGCCGAGCTTGCGCATGCTCAGCGCCTCGATGCCTTCGGCGTCCAGCATCGCGATCGCCTCGCGGACGATCGACGCCCGGCTGAGCGCGGGCTGGTCGAGCTCCGACTCCCGCCGGGCCCACACGGACGGGATCGGCTTCGTCTTGGCGGCCATGGCGACTCCCTCTCCTGCGTACAACGTTCGCCGCCAGCGTACACAAATTCAGTCTTGCGCACACTGTTCCGTCCTGCGTACAGTGTTCGCATCACGGGAACGACGTACGCAGGCCGAAAGGAAGCCGCCATGCAAACCCGCAATCCACACCGCTGGTGGATCCTCGTCGTGCTGTGCCTCAGCAGCCTGGTCCTGGTCGTCGACGGCATGGCACTGACCGTCGCGGTGCCGGCGATGACCGAAGATCTCGGCGCGAGCGCGCAGGACACCCAGTGGATCCTCGACTCGTACATCCTGGTTTTCGCCGGGCTCTTGCTGACCTCGGGCAGCCTTGGCGACCAGTTCGGCCGGCGAAAGGTGATGTTGATCGGCCTGGTGCTGTTCGGGACGGCGTCACTCGGGGCGATGTTCGTCGCCAACCCCGGCGAGATGATCGCCCTCCGGGTCGCGATGGGCATCGGCGGCGCACTGATCATGCCGTCCACGCTGTCGATCCTGATCACGGTCTTCGACGAGGCCGAGCGCGGCAAGGCGATGGCGGCGTGGGGCTCGGTGTCGATGCTCGGCCTGGTCGGCAGCCCGGTGCTCGGCGGCGTGCTGATCGACCACTTCTCCTGGCAGGCGATCTTCCTGATCAACGTGCCGGTCGTGGCCCTCGCCATCCTGGCCGGCGTGCTCCTGATGCCGGAGTCGAGGGGGCCGTGGCAGAAGCCGGACCCGCTCGGTGCGGTGCTCTCCGCGGTCGGCATGACCGCCCTGGTGTGGTGGATCATCGAGCTGCCCAAGCACGGCGCGTTCGGCGAGCGCTCGGGCATCGTGCTGGCGGTCGCGGTCGTCGCGGTGGTCGGCTTCGTGATCTGGGAGAACGTCACGCCCGCGCCGATGGTCCCGCTGGTGCTCTTCAAGCACCGCAACTTCAGCGGCGGCTCGCTCTCGCTGGCTCTGCTTCAGATCGGCAACGGCGGCCTGCTGCTCGTGCTGACGCAGTATCTACAGTTCGTCCTCGGTTACTCGCCGATCAAGGCGGGCTTGGCGTTCGTGCCACTGGCGGTCGCCGCGCTGGCCGGCAACGCGGTCGGCGCGAGCACCGCCGCCAAGTTCGGCAACCGCCCGGTGGTGCTGGTCGGGATGCTCGTGATGGCCTCGTCGTTCGTCCTGCTGACCACGGTCTCGCCGGACACCGGCTTCGCCCTCCCGGCGATCGCGCTGGGCATGCTCGGCCTCGGCGCCGGCATGGCGATGCCGGCCGCGATCGGCGCGCTGATGGGCACCATCCCGCCGGAGCAGGCGGGCGTCGGCTCGGCCCTGAACGACACGATCCAGCAGGCCGGCACCGCCCTCGGCATCGCGATCCTCGGCTCGCTGCTCACCAGCGGCTACGCCAGCGACATGCCGGCGGGCACGCCGGAGCAGGCGCGGCAGTCGATCGCCGGCGCACTGGCCCTCGGCGACAGCGGCCTGGCCAGCGCCGCCCGCGAAGCCTTCGTCTCGTCGATGTCGGTGACCTTCATGATCGCCGCGGTGGGCGTGCTGGCCGCCGCGATCCTGTCCACAGTGGTCATGCGCGACGCCAGGCGCCAGCCCACCCCGACACCCGAGGAGCCGAAGGACCTGGAACTCGTAGCCTGACGACCATCCACAAAGGCCGGCGCCCCAGGGAGGGCGCCGGCCTCCCCGCGCGATGAGCAAGGCGGGGCGGGGCGGGGCGAGGCGGGCGAGGGGCAGGGTGGGCTTGGGGCGCGGAGGTGGCAGCGGAGGGCGGGGGTTTCGGCGAGCCCTGCGAGCCGCCGGCCTCCGCGGTCTCCGGCGGGAGCGGCGGTCCGCGGGTGACGCGGACCCGGGAAATGGAAGTGGGTTTTAGCTGAGGCGCTCCACGACCATCGCCATCCCTTGGCCGCCGCCGACGCACATGGTCTCCAGGCCGATGGTCTTGTCGTGCCAGTCGAGTGCGTTGAGGAGCGTGCCGGTGATCCGCGCGCCGGTCATGCCGAACGGGTGGCCGACCGCGATCGCGCCGCCCATCACGTTCAGCTTTTCCAGCGGGATGTCCAGGTCGCGGTAGGAGGGGATGACCTGAGCGGCGAACGCCTCGTTGATCTCGACAAGGTCGACGTCGTCGATGGTCATGCTGGCGCGCTTGAGTGCCTGCTTGGAGGCCTCCACGGGGCCGAGGCCCATGATCTCCGGGGACAGCGCGGTGACGCCGGTCGAGACGATGCGGGCCAGCGGGGTGATGCCGAGCTCGCGGGCGCGTGTCTCGCTCATCACGACCACGGCGGCGGCGCCGTCGTTGAGCGGGCAGCAGTTGCCGGCGGTGATGCGGCCGTCCGGGCGGAAGACCGGCTTGAGCCCCGCCACGCCCTCCAGGGTCACGCCGGGCCGCGGGCCGTCGTCGGCGCTCACCACCTCGCCCGAGGGGACCGTCACCGGCGTGATCTCGCGGGCCCAGAAGCCGTCCGCGATCGCCTTCTCCGCGAGCTGCTGGCTGCGCACGCCGAACTCGTCCATGTCTTCGCGCGTCACGCCCTTGATCTGGGCGAGGTTTTCCGCGGTCTGGCCCATCGCGAGGTAGATGTCGGGCAGGTCGCCGGCCTCGCGCGGGTCTTCCCACACCGGCGCGCCGGCCTGCGCGCGCTCGGTCGAGCGGGCCCGCGCCTTGTCGTAGCGCGGGTTTTCCCAGCCGCCGCCGACGAGTGCCTGCGCCTCGGGTGGCAGTGCGTCGGAGCTGCCGCGCGCGTAGCGGGAGACGCACTCGACGCCCGCCGAGACGAAGACGTCGCCCTCGCCGGCCGCGATCGCGTGGAACGCCATCCGCGTGGTCTGGAGCGAAGACGCGCAGTATCGGGTCAGCGTGGCGCCGGGCAGCCGGTCGTAGCCGAGCAGGGTGGCGACGACGCGGGCCATGTTGAAGCCCTGCTCGCCGCCGGGCAGGCCGCAGCCCAGGTAGAGGTCGTCGATCTCGGCGGGGTCGAGCTGGGGCACCTTGTCGAGCGCGGCGCGCACGATGGTGGCGGCCAGGTCGTCGGGGCGGACCTCGCGCAGCGAACCCTTGTGTGCCCGGCCGATGGGGGAGCGGGCGGTGGCGACGATGACGGCGTTCGGCATACCCACCACCCTACTTGCCGGTAACTTCAGCGGGAAGTGGGGACCGCCGCGCGGATCACCGCTGGCAGCAGCGCGTGTGCCCAAACCCGGTAGCCGTCGGCGGAGGGGTGGAAGCCGTCGTAGCAGAGCGTGCCCGCGTCGGCCCGGAACACCGCGCCGGTCTCGCCCGCCAGGTCGACCACGGTGCCGCCGGCCGCGCGCACGGCCCTGGCCTGTGCCCGCGCCATCCGGCGCCCCAGCCAGCCGGTGACCTGGCGCAGGGGCGGGGCGATCGCGCGGACGGCGCCGAGGTCGGGACAGGTGCCGACGACCACCTCGACGCCCGCGTCGCGGAGCCGCCGCACGGCCGCGCCGAGGTAGGCCGCGGACTCGGTGGGGCGGCGCAGCGAGGTCGCGTCGTTGGCACCGATCAGGATCACGGCCACGTCGGGACGGCCGCCGAGCAGCGCCCGCGCCACCTGGGTGGCCAGATCCGTGGAACGCGAGCCGGACACGCCCACGCTCGACAGCTGCACATGACGGGCCGGCAGGCTGGGCGAGCCGTCGGCGAGCAGCGTGGCGAGCTGACCGCCGACCGTGTCGGCGAGCTGCTCGACGCCGACGCCGAGTGAGGACGAGTCGCCCATCAGCACAAGCCGCAGCGCCGGGGCGCTCTGCGGGCCCATCGTGGTGCGCAGCGCCAGCCCCATCTCCGGCTGCGCGTATCGCCGGTTGCGGGCGATGACTGCCTCGCCGGCCAGCAGCGCGGCGCCACCGACCGTCCCGGCGATCATCGTGATCACCGTCGCGCGGCCGAGCCGTCGCGCCATGGGCATGCCGTCGTCCTCTCGTATCGCTCGGATCTGTCCTACCCGCTGGCCCGCCGCTCAGTCTCGCTCGGTGCCGCTCGGGACGGACCTTTCCAAGGGTACGGCGGCATCGACCGGGGTCTCGGGCTCGTCGGTGCGCGGGTGGCCGAACCACGCCGAGCGCCGCCGCAGCTGAGCCCAGCGGCCCTCGGGACCGCGGTCGCGGCCGGCCACCTGTGCCCCGCTGACCTCGGTGCCGGGCTGGCGGGCGGCCTCCTGCGCGGCCCGCGGCAGCGAGCGCACGCTCTCGTCGGCCGCCAGCCCCACGCGCCGCTCCTCGGCCGCGCCCAGCGCCGCCAGCACCGTGGGCAGCAGGGCGGCGGCCGCCACCGCGTAGCCGTCCGCGGACGGGTGGAAGTGGTCCCACGAGAAGAACCTGGTCGGCTCGGCCGAGAAGCGGGGGCCGAGCAGGTCGCCGAGCGAGACAGTCCAGCCGCCCGCCTCGACCACCGCCACCGTCTGCGCGGCCGCGAGCTGGCGGCTCCAGTAGCGGGTCAGCCACCGCAGCGGCGGCTTGATCGGCCGGATCGTGCCCAGGTCGGGGCAGGTGCCGACGACCACCTCGGCGCCCGCCGCGCGCAGGTCGCGGACCGCGTTGACGAGGTGGCGGACGGCGGTGCTGGTGGTGGCGCGGTGGGTGACGTCATTGCCGCCCACCAGGATGATCGCGACGTCGGGCTCGACCTCCAGCGCGGCCTCGACCTGCCGGCCGAGCCCCGCCGACATCGCACCCACCACGGCGTAGCGATGCAGGCGCACCGGCCGGCGCAGCCGCCGGGATACGCCGGTGGCGAGCATCGCGCCAGGAGTCTCGCGCGGGCGGTGCACCCCGTAGCCGGCGGCGGAGGAGTCGCCGAGCACCACCATCGTGATCGGCTTGCCGGGCAGCCGGGGGCCGTAGACACCGTCACCGCGCGGTGGCGGCGCCTCGGCCTGCGGAATCACCCTCCGGGCCGCCTTGGCCTGCCCGACGATCACACCGGCACTCACCACCACCGTGGCACCGGCCAGGCCCGCACCGACCGCCGCAGCCTTGGCAACCTTCCACGTGTTCATCAGCGCCCCCCGCCGAATACCCACTGAGGTTTACGAGGTTATCGCGACAGCGCCGCACGGCCGGGGCTTGCGGCCACGCTTGGGGTTTGTCGCGGCGGGGCACTATGAGCGAATGGGTAGGACCTTGAATCGCACGGCGGCGTTCACCGCGCTGGGCCGGGCGCTGACGGCGAGGGCGCGGGGCGGCCCCTCGGTGGGCGCGCGCCTTGCCGCCCTCCCGCGCATGGTGTGGGCCACGATCACGGGCCGCTACGACGGCGGCGTGCGACTGGCGATGATGGTGGCCGCGACGGCGTACGTGGCGTCGCCGATCGACCTCGTGCCCGAGGCGTTCCTGCTCCTGGTCGGCCTCATCGACGACGCCGTGGTGATCGCCTGGCTGGCGGGCGCGATCCTGGCGGAGACCGAGCGGTTCATCGAGTGGGACGCCGCGCGACGGAGCGTCATCCACGGGCACGTAGTCTGACCAGGTGCGCTACTACGACAACGTCGTCGAGTTGATCGGCAACACCCCGCTGGTCAGGCTGCGAAACGTCGCCGCCGGCATCGAGGCCATGGTGCTTGCCAAGATCGAGTATGTGAATCCGGGCGGCTCGGTCAAGGACCGCATCGCGCTCAAGATGGTGGAGGATGCGGAGGCCGCCGGCCTACTCAAAGAGGGCGGCACGATCGTCGAGCCGACCAGCGGTAACACCGGCGTCGGCCTCGCACTCGTCGCGCAGCTGCGTGGATACCGCTGCGTGTTCGTCTGTCCTGACAAGGTGAGCCAGGACAAGCAGGACGTGCTCCGGGCGTACGGCGCGGAGGTGGTGGTCTGCCCCACCGCGGTCGCTCCCGAGGATCCCCGCTCGTACTACAACGTCTCCGACCGGCTGGCCCGCGAGATCCCCGGCGCGTGGAAGCCCAACCAGTACGCCAACCCGGCCAACCCCCGCTCGCACTACGAGACCACCGGCCCCGAGCTGTGGGAGCAGACCGGGGGACGGATCACGCACTTCGTGGCGGGCGTCGGCACCGGCGGCACGATCTCGGGCGCGGGCCGCTACCTCAAGGAGGTCTCCGGCGGCGCGGTCCGCGTCATCGGCGCCGACCCGGAGGGCTCGGTCTACTCCGGCGGCACCGGCCGGCCATACCTCGTGGAGGGCGTCGGCGAAGACTTCTGGCCGGAGACCTACGACCGCGAGATCTGCGACGAGATCGTCAAGGTGTCCGACAAGGTGTCGTTCGACCTCACCCGGCGACTCGCCCGCGAGGAGGGCCTGCTGGTCGGCGGCTCGTGCGGGATGGCGGCCCAGGCGGCACTCGAGGTCGCCAGCCGCGCCAAGCCCGGCGACGTGGTGGTCGTGCTGCTGCCGGACGGCGGCCGCGGCTACCTCTCCAAGATCTTCAACGACGAGTGGATGGCCCGCTACGGCTTCCTCGACACCGGCAGCGCCGAGCCGACGGTGCTGGACGCGCTCTCCGCCAAGCCCGGCGGGATGCCGTCGCTGGTCCACGTACACCCGACCGAGACGGTCCGCGACGCGATCGACTACATGCGCGAGTACGGCGTCTCCCAACTTCCCGTGCTCAAGGCCGAGCCCCCGGTCGTCACCGGCGAGGTGGCCGGCTCGATCGCGGAAAAGGACCTGCTCGACGCGCTCTTCACCGGCCAGGCCCACCTGCACGACACCATCGAGCGGCACATGGGTCCGGCACTGCCGATGGTCGGCGGCGGCCAGCCGGTGAACGAGGCGGTGCGCCTACTGGAAAAGTCGGACGCCGCGCTCGTGCTGGTCGACGGCAAGCCCCAAGGGGTGCTCACCCGCCAGGACCTGCTCGCCCACCTCGGGGCGCGCTAGTCACGTCGCTTCCGGCCCGCGGCGTTCCAATCCAAAAGCGAAAGATTTGGGCTACCGCGACGTCCGCGGTGGTCCGGACCGCTGCTCCCGCGGCCTCACCCTCCGCGTGACACGACCAACCCGAGGACCGCTAAGGCGGCATCGGAGGGGTTGAGGGGTGACCGCGACCGGCAGCGGATGGGTGAGGCCGCGGGAGCGACGGAGAGCGACCACGACGGACGTCGCGGCAGCTCAAATCTCTAGCGCCCCAGCTCTGCCGGGACGGTGACGACGTCGACAAGCGCGCCCTTGCGGAGGACGGTGACCGGCAGGCGGGTGCCGATCGCCGGGCCGAGCATGAGGCGCTGGAGGGCCTGGACGTTGGAGACCGGGCGCCCGCCGGCCGACAGGATCACGTCGCCGAGGTAGATGCCCGCCACGCCGGCGGGGCTGCCGGGCACGACCTCGACCACGCGCAGGCCGACCTTCTGGCCGAGGCGCTCGGCGAGGGCGGGTGGGAGCGGCACCGGCGCGCCGGCCACGCCCAGCCAGGCCCGGCGGACCCGCCGGTTGGAGACGAGCTCGCCGATGATCTGGCGGGTGGTGGAGTTGATCGGCACGGCCAGGCCCAGGCCGAATCCGGCCACCGCCGTGTTGACGCCCACCACCCGGCCGGCCGAGTCGGCCAGCGCGCCGCCGGAGTTGCCCGGGTTGAGGGCGGCGTCGGTCTGGATCACGTCGTCGATCAGGCGCATGTTGCGGCCGTCGCGGGCCGGTATCGAACGGCCGAGGCCGGACACCACGCCGGCGGTGACCGAGCCGGCAAGGCCCATGGGGTTACCCACCGCTACGACGAGCTGGCCGATCCGGAGGCGGTCGGCGTCGCCCAGCTCGGCCGGGGGCGCGCCGGGCGCGTGCGCCCGGAGGACGGCCAGGTCGGACAGGGGGTCGGCGCCCACCACGTCGAACCGCGTCTCCAGGCCGTCGCCGAAGGTCGCGGTGCCGCCGGTCGCGCCGGCGACCACGTGTGCGCTGGTGAGAAGGAATCCGTCGTCGGTGAAGGTGACCGCCGATCCGGCGCCACCACCGCGTGGGGTGCGTACCGCCAGGGCGGCCACGCTCGGCAACACTCGCTCGGCCACACCCGTGACGACCTGCGAGTATGCGTCGAGCGCCGCTCGTTCGACTTCGCGTTCGGTGCTCATGTCGCACCCAACGCCCGCCGTGTGCCGGTCAATCCCGGGCGGTATCCGCTCTGAGCGAACGCCCCGAAAGTGGCATTCTGGCCGCGTCGCACAAGCTGTCCGATCACACCCCTTGTCGACCCCGTTGACTAAGCGTGGCTCCCGAGAGGGGGGACGGACGGATGGTCAGCATTGACCACACGGAGCCGACCGACGTGGTGGATCGCCTGCTCTGGCGGGACGCACAGACCATGCTCGGCCGGCACGCACAACCCGACCATGACAGCAAGTGTGTCTGGTGCGGCTCGCAGTGGCCGTGTCCGCCCAGGCGACTCGCGCAACGCGCCGAGGCGGCATCCCGCCGGCCCTGGCGCGAGTCGTGGACGGCACGGCACGACCTGAACGGGCTCCGAGCGCTGCCGAGTTGGCGCGACGACCTGGGCGGACCGGGCCGGTGGGGCCCGACGAACCGCGGCTCCTTCGACTGACCCGACAACACCAATGACCGCATAACCCGCGGTTGACGCCGAGGTGCCCCGCCAGCACACCGGCGCCCCGCAAAGACCCACCCAAGCTTGGAGACCGGCAAGCCTCCGTCGGTCCGGCGCCTCCGGCCAGGCGTTTCCCCCGGTTTGGGTTGGGTACGGCGGGCGAGGGTACGTGATCACCGGTTCCCCCGCATACATCCGGTCGCGTACCCTCGCCCAGCCGATTTTTGGGCATTGTGTGTGGATGCTGATCAGACATCGCGGCAATCAGCCCACCGTCGATCCCACCGCCTACGTCGCACCAAACGCGACCCTCGTGGGAGACGTCCGCGTCGGGCCGCGGGCACGCGTCATGTACGGCGCGACACTCGACGCCGAGGGCGCGTACATCGAGATCGGCGAGGCATGCGTGATCGCCGAAAACGCGGTGCTCCGCGCCACCGCCGTCGCCGACCCGGCCTACCCGGTGATCCTCGGCGACCACGTGTTCGTCTCACCACACGCGACACTGCTGGGCTGCCAGGTCGACCGCTGCGCCTACCTCGCCACCGGCATCACCGTCCTCCAGGGCGCGCGGCTGGAGCCCGGCGCGGTGGTGGCGGTCGGCGCGCTGGTACACGCGCGTACGGTGCTGCCGGCCGAGTACTTCGTGCCGCCGATGTCGGTGGCGGTGGGCGATCCGGTGCGGGTGATCAGCTCGGAGCGCCCCGAGGAGCTCACCGCCGCCGTGCGGGACGTCAACTTCGCGGCCGCGGCCTTCGGGGTGCAGGCGGAGTGGACGGACCGGATCGCGCGGTACGAGCGGATCGCCGAGGTGCGGGTGGCCGAGTTCGCGGCGCACGCGGACGACGAGATGCTCTAAATCAGGCGGTGGGTCTTGCGTCGCGGACATGGCAGCGGTGGCCGGGGATTTCGGCTCGCCCCGCGAGCCGCCGGCCGCCGCGGTCTCCGGCGGGAGCGGCGGCCCGCCGCTGACGCGGACCCGGGAAGTCTGGTTCAAAGGGCTTTCGCGTACCGCACCTGCTGGACCCGCGCGGGGCCGATGTAGTCGTCGCGCTGGCTGCCGTCGGGTGTCCAGCCGCCGCGCTCGTAGAAGCCCCGCGCGTGCGTGTTGTCCGCCAGCACCCACAGCACGGCATGGTGCCAGCCGCACGCGGCCAGCTTGTCCAGCGCGTCGGCCATCAGGGCGCCGCCCAGGCCCCGCCCCTGCGCGTCCGGTGCCACGTGGATCGCGTGCAGGATGCCGGTGTCCGGCTGCTCGTCCGGCCCCAGGTAGGTGAAGCCGACGACGTCGCCACCCTCGGTCGCCACGGTCATCTGGTGGGTGTCGCGCTCGTACCGCCAGCGCTCGGTCCAGTAGTCGACCATGCTGGCCGCCGGTACGGCCTCGAGCGCGGCGGCCGGGACGAAGCCGGCGTACGCAGCCGCGCGCGACCGCACGTGCAGATGCGCGACGGCGGTCAGGTCCCGCTCACCCGCGGATCGGATCGTGAACGCCATTCCGCCGAGGCTATCTGGCGTCGCTGTGGCACCGGCACCCTCATGAGATCTTCCGCCACCACGAGGTCGCCGTCGTAGTGCTCCCGCGCCTCCGCGACGAACCGCGCCGGATCGTCGTACCGCTGCGAGAAGTGGGTGAGCACGAGCCGCCGTACCCCGGACTCCTTGGCGACGCGCGCGGCCTGGGCCGCGGTGAGGTGCCCGACCTGCGCGGCCATCGTGGCGTCCTCGCTCAGGAAGGTCGCCTCGATCACCAGCATGTCGACGCCCTCGGCCAGCGCGAACACGTTGTCGCACAGCCCGGTGTCCATCACGAACGCGAACTTCTGCCCCGGCCGCGGCGCGCTCACCTCGTCGAGGCCCACGCGATGCCCGTCGACGTCGAGGTGCCCGCGCTCGATGAGCTCGCCGACCCGCGGCCCTCCGATGCCGTGCGCGGCGAGGCGCTCGGGCAGCATGCGGCGACCGTCCGGCTCGGTGAGCCGGTACCCGTAGGTCTCGACGGAGTGGTACAGGCGGCGGGCCTCGAGCTGCCCACCGATCGGCCCGTCGCCGGTGACTGGCACCTCGCGGATGTCGGCGTGGTCGTAGAAGCTCGTCGCGTGCCGCAGGCGGGCGAAGAAGTGCGCGCCGCCGGCCGGAAAATGCGCCACGACCGGATGCGGCACCCGGTCGAGCGAGATGCGCTGGATCACTCCAGGCAGGCCCAGGCTGTGGTCACCGTGGAAGTGCGTGACACAGATCCGCGTGACATCCGACGCCGCGACGCCGGCGCGCAGCATCTGGCGCTGGGTGCCCTCGCCCGGGTCGAAGAGGATGCCTTCGCTGTCCCAGCGGAGGAGGTACCCGTTGTGGTTGCGGTGGCGGGTGGGCACCTGGCTCGCGGTGCCGAGGACGACAAGCTCCCGCACTGGTCCTCCTCAGCCCGGATATGCAGCGACCCCCGGGGCTTCCGAACGCGGTCGCGCACGGGCCGGCTGGACTGGGCCGGCACCCCGGGGGTCGGGTGACTGACTTGGTTTCGCCGCACCGCTGTCACACGGTCTCGACGACGTGCTGCGTCAAGGACAGCGGCTAGCGGACAGCCACCTCACGAGTCCTACTGCTACACAAAGCCGGACCACCTCCCTTCCCGTGTACCGCAACGCTATCCACCCCGCCCGCTGGTCGGCAACGCCTATTTCGCCACACCAGCGGCCGGCCTGGTAGCCGGGGTGTGGCGAGAGGAGGGGACGGGTGAGGGCTCCGGTTCGGCGGCCGGCGCGTCAGGCGCCGAACAAGTGCGAACCGGGGCGATGGGCGATCCGGTCACTGACCACCAGCCCGCCACGCCAGCGGCCGGCTTCATCCCTTTAGCGGTACTGAAGTCGGCTGAGCCGGTATCCGAAGGAACTGCGTACATCGAAGTACTGCGAGGATGAATGGACGTAGCCAGTACGCGGTGGGCAGTAGGCGGCGCATGCCATGGGAAAAACCAAGGTCGAGGCGACAAGATGCCTCGATTGGATTCCTTGACCCAAACGCGCCCTGCCAGGTGGCAGTCGTGGGTCTCCAGCAGGTGCATGAAGGAAGTGGTGGTCCAACACAAACGGTCTGAGTGAGGTTGAGAGGCTGCCGCCGCCTGCAAGAACTCGACAAAGGCCGACATCGCAGTGGCGGCAGAATCTCGTCTAACTAGGACCTACAGGGGGGCGCGGGTTGGATGCGGTGTCATTGTGCTGTGCCGCGTGCTGAAGGCCGGCGAAAAACGCCACGTAGACGTGCACCAGACTCTCAGCCAGTTCCTCGCACTGTGCCGGCTCGATCTGGATGCCCTGCCGGTCGGCGAAGGAGGCGATCCGCTGGGCAGCCATCGTTACCACCGCCCGCGACGCGTCGGAGTCGAAGGGGATCGTCACGCCGCCACCGCCGCGGACTCGTCGTGCTCAGGCGCCGACCGGTTGAGCTTGGCCGGCTTGTGGTGCGAGATGCTGGCGAGGGTCTCGATAATGAGGTTGGCCGAGTCGGCATCGCTCGCCGCCTGCTCAGTGAGCTTCTCGAACGCCTTCAAGTACCAGTCGGCGGCCACGTCCTCCAGGACGAGCCGGCCGCCCAGGTGCTCCACCAGCGCGACCGGCGGATACGGCGGCCGCATCAGGCAGAGTATGAACGGACCATCCTTCCCATCGTGGAGGCCAATCCTCGTCGGCAGAACGCGGACCTTGACGTGCGGTCGCTCGACCACCCGGAGCAGATGCTCCAACTGCTGCTCCAGCACTGCCCGCCCACCGACCGGGCGAGTGAGCACCGACTCCTCGATGATCACAGTCAGGCGCTTCGGAGGCCGCTCGTCCAGCACCTCCTGCCGCACCACCTGCTTACGTACGAGCCTGTCCAGACGCGCGGCGTTCGGCTCACGGCGCTGGATGACCGCCTCCGCGTAGTCGCGGGTCTGCAACAGCTCCGGGATGAGGCTGCTCGCGTACACGCACAACTCCTCGGCACGCGACTGAATCCACCAGTGGTCGATGATCGTCAGGTCGTCGCTAGCGCCGCTGCGGCTGTTGCCGCCGTAGCCGGGCTCCCACTGGTTGATGCGCCAGGCGTTCGCGGCCAGGTCGAGGAGTTCCGCCCGCTGACGCTCGTCATATATGCCGTAGACGTCGAGGAGTGCCATCACGTGGTCTCGCCGGAATGGCCACTCGGCGCGCTCGTATCGGGCCAGCGTGGAGAACTCGACGCCGAGGTACTCGGCGATGTACTTCAACGTCAGCCCGCGCTCGTCACGCAGATTGCGCATCTTTTCGCCGAGAGACTGGGCGCGGAGGGAGTATTGGAAATGCTCCCGCTTGGTAGGCATGGCCGTACCTCCTGCTGTTGGGGGATTCCCGCCTGGTGCGGTCGGGACAACAGGACGCTAGGTTTGGCGCCAAGAACAGCTCAACGGATGTGCGCGAGTTTGCGTTCGATCAATTGTCGAGCGCGGTGATCGCGGCGCCGATCAGAGAGCGGGCAGCCGCCCCGTAAACCGCGAGTTCGGCGAGCTGGGTGAACGCGTCGGCGTACATCGCAATCTCGCGCGGCTGTGTGACCGTGAGATGGCCGGATATCAGCTCCACGTTGACCTGCTCGTCGTCGTAGAGGAAGAAGCTCTCCACCGGCCACAGCCCGGATCGGTTCGCGTCGACCGGGATGATGCCGAGGCTCACCGAGGGCAGTGCGGCGACGGTGAGCAGATGGCCGAGCTGCCCCGCCATGGTCTCGATGTCGCCGATGCGGTAGCGCAGGGTGCCTTCCTCCAGGAGCACGGCGAACCGATGGTCGCCCTCGTGGATGACGTGTTGTTTTGCCACTCGGACCTTCACCGCGGCCTCCACATCGTCCGGGAGGTCACGGCGGATCCGGAGCGCGTCGAGCAAGGCGTGGATGTAAGCGGCAGTCTGGAGCGGACCCGGGATCATCGAGCACGAGTAGATGCGGAACCGTCGCGTGCGTTCCCATAGAGGGATGACGGACTCCTGAACGAACCGCAGGCCGGTCCGCTCCATCCGCTGCCACTCAACGAACATGCCCTCAGCCGCTCGTAGGGAGGCGACGAGATCAGCGGCCCGCTGGGGCACCTCGCAGTGCTTGCACCAGGCGGTGATGTCATCAGCCGAGGGAGCCTGGCGCGCGTGCTCGATCCGGCTGACCTTCGATGAGTGCCATCCCGCCCGGCGGCCGAGGTCGCGCCCCGTGAGACCCGCGTCGGTGCGGATCTCGCGGAGCTGGGCGCCCAGTGCCTCTAGCGCCTGCTGGGCGCTGGACGAGGGGGACGCCACGTGTCGAGTATGGCCGTCGGGTCTCACGCCGGGTGGTAGTCGGCGTGCGGTGTAGCCCGCTCCCAGACCGCCTCGAACGCGGCCACGCAGAGCTTGACCATCGCGGGATCGGTGGACAGCTCGATATCCAGCCACTCACCCTCACCGCCGAAGTGGTTGAGTGCGACGAGCCGGTGATCGAACACCCAGAAGTCATTGCCGGGTAGCGCGAGATCCGACGCTCCGCGACGAGGCAACCAACGGACCTGCTCGCCGGCCGTGATGTTGAGCCCGTCTGTGATCTCGTACTCGTACCGGATGTAGGCGCTGATCGGCTCGGAGATGATGCGCGCGCGCATGATCTGGACGCCGCGCGCCGTCGTGCTGGATACGAGATCGAACCACTCGCGCCAACGCGAAGCGGGATCGACAGAGATGCCGGCGCGCCAGTCCTGAAACACCGGGTCCTCGGTCGAGTACGCGTCCCGCATCTCCAGGTGCACGGCGCTGCGCTCGCAGGCCGTGAACAGCTCGCCGATCGTGACGTCGAGGCCGGTCACCCGTTGACCTCCGGCAGGAACTGCGCCATGCGCCGCGGGATCCGGACCACCGTCTCGTGGTCGGGGATGTCCATCTGGGCGAGCACTGCCGGATCGGTGACCTTCCAGCCCTGCACCACGTAGGTGTCGTCGCTGTCGTCGTAGTACAGCGTGGGTGATCCACCACTGGGAGAGCCAGGGTCCTTGCCGAGGAATCGCAGCGCCATGACGACCTTCCTTCCACTCGGAAACGACGTATCCGAGTTTGCGGGCCGCTGGACAAGCGCCTCAAGGAGTGTGCGCCAGTTTGCGCGGCCCGCTGGCCGACAATGCCGCAGTAGCGTTCAGCAAATGGTTGGCGGTGCTACTCCCAAGCACCGCCAATGATTAGGACTCGACCTTGCCGACACCGATGGGGCAGGTCATGCCGTTAGGGCCGTGGTTGCAGTACCCATTCGGGTTTTTGTCACTTGAAAGATACTGCTGGTGGTAGTCCTCGGCGTAGAAGTAGTCGCCCAGCGGCGCGATCTCGGTCGTGATCTCGCCCAGGCCGCTGCGCGCGACCACTGGCGCGAAGGCCTCCCTCGACGCCTCGGCCACCACGCGCTGCTCGTCCGTCGTCGTGTAGATGGTCGAGCGGTACTGGGTGCCCACGTCGTTGCCCTGCCGCATGCCCTGGGTCGGGTCGTGGTTTTCCCAGAAGACCTTGAGCAGCTGCTCGTACCCGATCTTCTTGGGGTCGTACACGACCTGGACCACCTCGGCGTGTCCGGTCTGGCCGGAGCAGACCTCCTCGTACGTCGGGTTGGGGGTGGACCCGCCCGCGTAGCCGACCGAGGTGGAGATCACACCCGGCAGGCGCCAGAACAGACGCTCGGCGCCCCAGAAACAGCCCATCCCGAAGACCGCGACCTCGGCACCGGCCGGCCAGGGGCCGCGCAGCGGGGTGTCGAGCACCGTGTGGCGGTCGGCCACCGGCATCTGGATCGGTCGACCGGGCAGGGCCTGGTCGGGGGTGGGGATTTCAAGCTTCATGCGCCGCAGAAACACTGCACGCTCCTTTCTCCGCCCACTGCAACACCGGGAGGCGGCCCACCCTTACCCGGGCCGAAGGGCGGCGGAGATCTTCCCGGCGTACTCGCGGGCTTCGTCATCGGAGGCATACCGCGTGCGCGGCCAGAAGAAACCGCGAAGGCCGTCGCCTTTGGTACGGGGTACCACATGGGTGTGCAGATGGGCGACCGATTGGGACACCTTGTTGTTCATCGCCACGAAGGTGCCGCCGGCGCCCAAACCCTCCTCGACGGCCACGGACAGGCGCTGGACCAGGCCGAAGTAGGGGGCGAGCTGGTCGGTGGGGAGGTCGGCGAGCACCACCGCGTGCTCGCGGGGCACCACGAGCGTGTGCCCCTTGAAGACCGGCCGGGTGTCGAGGAACGCGAACCCCGCCGGCTCGTCCGCCACCACGAAACCGGGCACCGAGCCGGAAACGATGCCACAGAACAGACAGTCAGCCACCCCCGGAGAGTAGGGCTAGCCTGGTCTCCGTGACGAGGCGAGTGGTGATCGCGGTGCTGGGGCCGGTGGCGTGGAGCCCGCCCGGCGTCGACCTGGCGACGTGGCGCGCGGCGCTGGCCGAAGATGTCGTCGATCTGCTGGCCACGCTCAACGAGGTGGAGCCGGCCATCGCCGCGCTGGGCGCCGACCGGGCGCTCGCCGAGTCGGTGGCCTGGCCTTCCATGCCGGTGTACGAGGTGCCCGACCTCACCGCCGGCGCGGTCTTCGCGGCCGCGGCCAAGGATGGCTACGACCAGGCGGCTGCCGTGGTGGCCGACGCGCCCGACCTGCCCGGGCTGCTCGTGGGCAAGCTGCTGCGCCCGCTCACCACCCGGCCGCTCGCGGTGGCACCCGCCGACCCTGGGCCGGGGCTGCTTGGCGTGGCGTCGCGGCTGCCGGCGCCGGACTGGCTGCCCGCGTTCGACCTGGATGGCGGCTCGATCCCGGAGCTGCGCTCGGCGGCGCCCCAGCTGCCGGACGTGGGGTCGAGCCCGGGGTGGCGGCGCCTGCGCGGCCCCGCCGACCTGGCGACGCTCGACCCCGCGGTGGAGGGCTGGGAAACGACCCGAGCCCTCCTATCCGCGTAGCCGCCTACAAGTCCCTACAGGCCAAGATCGCCCAGGTCGCCCAGATCCAGCTGGGAACGGGCGAACGTCTGCGGATCCGCGAAGTCTTCCTCCGACGGCAGCAGGTCCGGGTGGCCCCACAGCGCGTCGCGGCCCGCGGTGCCCCGGTGCTCGGTGAGCGCCGCCCACAGCGCGGCGGCCTCACGCAGCCGCCGCGGCCGCAGCTCCAGGCCGACCAGCGCGGCGAACGTCTGCTCCGCCGGGCCACCGGCCGCGCGCCGGCGCCGGAACGCCTCGCCGAGGCGGGCGACGTTGGGCAGGCGGTCGCCGGCCGCCTGGTCGACGACGTGGCACACCCAGCCCTCGACCAGCGCGAGCGCGGTCTCCAGCCGGGCCAGCGCGGCCTTCTGCGCGGGGCTGTCCTCCGGAGTGAAGATGCCCTCGAGCGCGATCGCCTGCATCGACTCGGGGTTGCTGGGGTCGATGCGGCCCATGGCCTCTTCGATGGCCTCGCGGTTGACCGTGATGCCCGCCGCGTAGGTCTCGACGGCGGTGAGCACGTGCCCGCGCAGCCACGGCACGTGCTGGAAGAGGCGCTGGTGGGCCGCCTCGCGCAGCGCCACGTACAGCCGGACCTCGTCGAGTGGCAGCTCGAGGCCCTCTCCGTACACCTTGATGTTGGCCGGGACGAGCGCGGCGGTGCCGGCCGGTGCCAGGGGGAGGCCGATGTCGCCGGCGGAGAGCACCTCGGCGGCGAGTGAGCCGAGCGCCTGCCCCAGCTGGCCCCCGAAGAGCGCGCCACCGAGCGTGGTGACCATCGACTGCATCGGACCGAGCTGGGCGCGCGCCTCCGGCGGCACAAGGTCGCCCATCGCGGCCACCATGCGGCCGGCGACAGGGTCGCAGAGCTTGCGCCACACGTCGAGCGTGTTGTAGATCCACTCGTTGCGGGTCCAGGCGACCGAGGTGCGGATGCCCGAGGGGAGCGCGGCCGCGGGCTCAAGCCACAGGTCGGCCAGGCGCAGAGCCTCGTCGACCTCGTTGCGCTCGTAGATGTTGACCGCGGGGTCAGCCGAGCCCAGCTGGCTCACCGCGACCTGGCGGGCGAGGTCCCAGTTGACCGGGCCGCTGCCGGGCGACGCGAGCAGCTGCTGTAGCTGAGCCATGAACTGCTGCATCTGCTGCGGATCGTTGGGGTCGGGTGGCTGTGCGCCCGGGAGAGCGAAGCCGAACGGGATATCAGGCACGTCACCAACGGTACGCCCGGCCCTGTGTCAAAACCCTGCCCGCGCTGTCAGCTCAGGGTGAAACCGGGGTAGGTACGCTTCGCGCATGAGACGTCGCGGTGTCACGGTTCTCCTCGGCGCGCTGATCACCGCGTTGCTGAGTGTGGGCGTGCTGGCCGCCCCGATCCCGTACGTGGTGCTGGGGCCCGGCCCCACCGTCGACACGCTGGGCAAAGAGGACGGCAAAGAGGTCATCCAGGTCAACGGCACCCAGACCTCCACCTCGTCGGGCCAGCTCCGGCTGACCACCGTGGGCGTGCAGCCGGACGTCAAGCTGCTCGCCGCCATCGCGGGGTGGTTCAGCGACGAGGAGGCGGTCGTCCCGCGCGAGCTGATCTATCCGCCCAACCAGACCGAGCAGCAGGTCGAGGAGCGCAACGCCGAAGACTTCAAGGCGTCGCAGAGCAGCGCGGAGACCGCGGCGCTGCGCAAGCTGGGCTATCCGGTACAGGTGACGGTCAAGAACGTCACGGCGGGCGGTCCTTCCGAGGGCATCCTCAAGACGGGCGATGTGATCACCAAGGTCGATGGCCAGGCGGTGACGAGCGCGCCCAAGCTCACCGAGCTGGTCCGGTCCAAGCCGGCCGGGACGGCGCTGACCATCGAGTACACGCGGGGCGGCAAGTCCGCGACCAACAAGATCACGACGCGGGCGGCCGAGGGAGAGCCGCCGCGCATCGGGGTGGAGATCGAGCCGAAGCAGCCGCACCCGTTCGAGCTGAAGATCGACCTGGCGGAGATCGGCGGGCCGAGCGCGGGCCTGATGTTCGCGCTGGGCATAATCGACAAGATCGATCCTGACGACCTGACCGGCGGCAAGATCATCGCAGGCACCGGCACGATCGACGACGAGGGCTTCGTCGGTCCGATCGGCGGCATCGCGCAAAAGCTCGTGGGCGCGAAGGACGCCGGCGCCGTGTACTTCCTGACCCCCGCCGACAACTGCACGGAAGCCAAGGCGAACGCGCGCCCAGGCCTTCCGCTGATCAAGGTGGGCACGCTCGACGAGGCGCTCACGGCCCTGGAGACCGTGCGTAGCGGCGGTCAGCCACCGCTCTGCTGAACCAGGGGAAATGACTTTCAGGAACACCCCGTACTGTAGGTGCCTGATCGGAGCGGATCAGACATCAAGCGTGCGGAGCATACCGTGGTCATGCGTAGCAGTCCTCTGCCGAGAATGAGCCGGCGGGGCCGCGTCACTGTCGGGGTACTCATCGGGGTGTTCCTGCTTTTCACCTTGATGGGCTGGGCCGTCGAGGTCTGGACCGACTGGCTTTGGTTTGACGAAGTCGACTACACGCAGGTCTACACGGGTGTGCTCACCACGCGGATCCTGCTCTTCTTCGCCATAGGCCTGGCCATGGCGGTGGTCGTCGGCGGCAACCTGTACCTCGCCTACCGCCTGCGGCCGCTGCTGCGCCCGCATTCGGCCGAGCAGGCGACGCTCGAGCGATACCGGATGGTGCTCAGCCCGCGCATCGGCACCTGGATCGCGGTGCTGTCCGTGATCATCGGCCTCTTCGCCGGGCTCTCCGGGCAGAGCCGCTGGCGCGACTGGCTACTCTTCCGCAACTCGGTGCCGTTCGGCGCGTCCGACCCCGAGTTCAAGATCGACGTGAGCTTCTACGTCTTCGAGTACCCGTTCTGGCGCTACCTGCTCGGTGTCGGCTTCACCGCGGTGGTGCTCTCGGTGCTCGGCGCGCTCGCCGTCCACTACATCTTCGGCGGTGTGCGGCTCCAGGGCATCGGCGACCGCATGACGGCCGCGGCGCGCGCCCACCTGACGTCGCTCGTGGCGGCGTTCGTGCTCCTCAAGGCCATCGCGTACGTGCTCGACCGCCGCGCGCTGCTGCTGGAGCAGGATCCGCCCAACCTCTACGGCGCCGGCTACGCCGACATCAACGCGCTGCTGCCGGCCAAGGAGATCCTGGCGTACATCTCGGTGGTGGTCGCGATCGCGATCATCGTGTTCTCCAACGCGGTCATGCGCAACCTCGTGTGGCCCGGCGTCTCCCTCGCCCTGCTCGCCATCTCGGCGGTGGCGATCGGCGGCATCTACCCCTGGGCGGTGCAGACCTTCGAGGTCAACCCCAGCGTGCGCGACAAGGAACGCGACTACATCGAGCGGAGTATCAACGCGACACGAGACGCGTTCGGGCTGGCACAGACGGATATGAAGGCGTACACCGCCACCAACCTCACGCCACCCGCCACGCTCGCCACCGACACCTCGGTCGTGCCCAACATCCGCCTGCTCGACCCCGAGCTCGTCTCCCAGTCGTACACGCAGCTCCAGCAGGTCCGCGGCTTCTACGACTTCGGGCAAAAGCTCGACATCGACAGGTACACGCTCAACGGCAAGACCCAGGACTACGTTGTCGGCGTCCGCGAGATCAACTACAGCCGCCTCACCGCCCAGCAGGGCAACTGGCTCAACCGCCACACCGTCTACACGCACGGGTACGGGCTGGTCGGCGCGCCGGCCAACCAGGTGGTCTGCGGCGGCCAGCCGTACTTCGTCTCCGGCTTCCTCGGCGACGACCAGAGCGGCGAGGCGTGCGCGTCGAAGACCGAGCAGATCGACGTCGAGCAGCCGCGCATCTACTACGGCGAGCGGGTCGGCGGCGGCCAGCAGGGCGCCGACTACGCGATCGTGGGGCAGACCGACCCCGAGCGCAACGTCGAGTACGACCGGCCCACCGGCGCCAGCGGCGACCAGGGCATCAACTACACGTACACCGGCGAGGGCGGCGTCGAGATCGGCTCGTTCATGCGGCGGCTGCTCTACGGCATCAAGGAGCGCGAGTCCAACTTCCTGCTCTCCGACGCCGTCAACGACAACTCCAAGCTGCTGTACGTGCGCAACCCGCGCGACCGGGTGGAGAAGGTGGCACCGTTCCTCACGATGGACGGCGACCCCTACCCGGCGGTGGTCGGAGGCCGCATCCAGTGGGTCCTCGACGGCTACACGACCGCCGGCACCTACCCGTACTCCCAGCGGGTCAACCTCCAGTCCGAGACCACCGACGAGCTGACCAACGTGGGCACCTTCCAGCTCGCCCGCGAAAACGTCAACTACATCCGCAACTCGGTCAAGGCCACAGTGGACGCGTACGACGGCACGGTGCGGCTGTACGAGTTCGACGACACCGACCCCGTGCTCAAGGCCTGGAACAAGGCCTTCGGCGGCGACCTCGTGACACCCAAGTCGCAGATCCCGCCAGACCTGGCCGCCCACTTCCGCTACCCGGCCGACCTCTTCAAGGTGCAGCGCAACCTGCTGGCCCGCTACCACGTGACCGACCCGGGCGAGTTCTTCAACGGCTCGGACTTCTGGGAGGTGCCGAACGCGCCGGACGCCCCCGACACGGGCGTCAAGCAGCCGCCGTACTACCTGCTCACCCAGTTCCCCGAGCAGGACGCGCCGCGCTTCCAGATAACCTCCGCGGTCACACCACTGGGCCGGCAAAACCTCGCCGCGCTCATCTCCGGCTCCTATGTGGACGGCAAGCCGCAGCTGCAAGTGTGGGAACTGCCCGACCAGACGGCGGTGCAGGGCCCGGTGCAGGTCCATCAACGGATGACCAACACCAACGCCCAGATCAGACAGGACCTCAACCTGCTCTCGTCCAACCAGGCACAGGTCCTGTACGGCAATCTGCTGTCCCTGCCGTTCGGCGGCGGCATGCTCTACGTCGAACCGGTGTACGTGAAGAGCAACCAGGAAAACGCGTATCCGGTGCTGCAAAAGATCCTGATGTCCTACGGCGACGGCGGCTCGTACGTCGTACTCGCCAACAACCTGCAAGAGGGCATCAAGGAGCTTGTGGAGCAAGGCAAGCGAGGAGCCCCGCAACAGGGCGGAAACGAAAACGAGAATCCACCGCCACCCACCACGGGCGGAAACCAGCAGCTGACGCCCGAGCTACGCGCGGCCGCTGACAAGATCGATTCCGCCTGGGCCGAGGTCAAGGCGGCGAGGGCCGCCGGCGACTGGGAACGCGAGGGCAGGGCGCTCAAGGCACTCGACGACGCGATGGCCGAGTTCCAGTCCGCCCTGGACGCCGCCAACCGCGGCAACGGCGGCTCCACACCCGCCCCAACCGCGACGGCCACCCCGCCGCCCGCATCACCCTCACCCACCCCAGGCGGCGGCTGAGCTGCGCCTATCCCGCGTGCGCCACGACACGGCGGCCCGTTTTGCAGGTACGGCGACGGGTGCGCTAGTGTTAACGAGCCGACGCGGGGTGGAGCAGCTCGGTAGCTCGCTGGGCTCATAACCCAGAGGTCGCAGGTTCAAATCCTGTCCCCGCTACCATCAGAAACGCCCTTCCAGAGATCCTCTGGGAGGGCGTTTCGCATTTGGTATCACCGGAGCTGTTCGCGCATCGCGGGTAGGCCGTAATCGTGGACCGCGGTGACCACCGCGTCGGCCACCGCCGCCGGGTCGGCATCGTGCTCCAGGTCCCACCACAGGTCCGACTGGGTCGGCATCAGCTGCCCGATGCGCCGCTGCCACACGTAGGTCCCGTAGAAGACGTTCGGCGAGGGGGACGTGGGCAGGTACGGCTGCTCGCGGCGGGCCGACTCCCACACCAGCCGGCTGACCACGGAGAGGTTGAGCGTGAAGCTCAGGCTCGCGCTGGTGTTGTAGGCCGACGACTGAAACCCGAGCTGGGCCAGGCATTCCTCGTCGTCGAGGCGGTATCTGGCGCCGGATCCTTTGAAGCCCAAGGCGCGCAGCCCAGGCGCCACCCGGTCACGCAGCATCGCCCGATAGACGTCCTGAACGCTGCTCACAAACCCGATTCTGGCCCACGCCGGCGAGTCCCTGCCTTCACGGCGGCCGGGGGGCCGTTCGAAACTCCGTTTGGTTCGTTGTCGATCTGAGGGTGTCCGTGCTCGTCGTAGGGTAGGAGGCCCACCCGGGCCGGTCACGATGGGACGTTTGACATGGCCAAATACCTGATCCTCATCTACGGCGACGACCAGCAGTGGGAGGCGATGACGCCGGAGCAGCGCACGGCGCACGAGGCGGCACATGGTGAGTTCCGGGCGGCCGCCGGTTCGCGGGTGCTCGGGGGGCATGAGCTGGAGCTGGCGCCGACCGCGACCTCGCTGCGTTCGGACGGCGCCGGCGGGGTGACCACGACGGACGGGCCGTTTCTGGAGGCCAAGGAGGCGGTCGGCGGCTACTACCTGATCGAGGCCAAGGATCTCGACGAGGTGTTGGGGCTGGCCGCGAAGCTGCCGGAGGTCCGCGCCGCACACAGTGGCGTGGAGATCCGTCCGATAGTCCAGAACGGGTGACCCCGGACATCACCGCGGCGGTGGCGGAGGCGCATCGCACCGAGTGGGCACGGGTCTTTGCCACCACCGCGCAGCTGACCCGGGATCTCGACCTGGCGGAGGAGTGCGCGCAGGACGCCTACGCGCAGGCGTTGCTGACCTGGCCGCGGACCGGCGTGCCGGACCGGCCCGGTGCCTGGCTCACCACGATCGCCCGTAACCGGGCGCGTGACGTGCTGCGGCGGGAGTCGAACTTCCGGCGGGCGATGCCCCTGCTCGTCTCCGACGAGGCGGTGCCCGGTCCGGAGGATGGCCTCGACGACGACCGGCTCCGGTTGATCTTCACGTGCTGCCACCCGGCGCTGGGCCGGGACGCGCAGGTCGCGTTGACGCTGCGGCTGGTATGCGGGCTGTCGACGGCCGAGGTGGCGCGGGCCTACCTGGTGCAGGAGGCCACGATGGCCGCGCGGATCACGCGGGCCAAGAAGAAGATCGCCATGGCGCGCATCCCGTATCGGGTGCCCGCCCCGGACCAGTTGGCCGAGCGGGTGAGCGCGGTACTCGAAGTGGTCCATCTGATCTTCACGACCGGGCACGCCGCGCCAACGGGTGCGCATCTGGTGCGGCGCGACCTGACCGGGAGCGCGATCCGGCTGGCCCGCATCCTGCACCTGCTCATGCCGGGCGACGCGGAGATCACCGGTCTGCTGGCGCTGCTGTTGCTCATCGAGGCGCGGATGGAGACTCGCCTCTCCGAAAGCGGACGGCTGCTGCTCCTGTCCGAACAGGACCGGAGCAGGTGGGACGGCCAGCTGATCGCCGAGGGCACGGCCCTGCTCACCGACGCGCTGCGGCGGCAGAGCCCCACCCGGTACGCGGTGGAGGCCGCCATCGCGGCGGTACACGTGGAGGCGCGGACGTGGGAGGAGACCGACTGGTCGGAGATCGTTTCGCTCTACGGCGTGCTGCTGCGGCTGTGGCCGTCGCCGGTCGTCGAGCTCAACCGCGCGGTCGCGATCGGCTTTCGGGACGGGCCGGCCGCCGGCCTCGACGCGCTCGTGCCCCTGCTCGCCGACCCGGCACTGGCCACCTACGGCTACCTCAGCGCCGTACGGGCGGACTTTCTGCGGCGGCTGTGCCGGTGGGAGGAGGCGGCCGGCGCGTACGAGGAGGCGCTGGCCCTGACCGACAACGAGGTGGAGCGCGCCTTCCTCACTGAACGGCTCCGAGAGGTCCAGGCGCGTTGAGGTCGAGTGCGATGCGCCGGTGCGGGGTAGCCCGGTAGTACTCGATCACGTGGGCGAGGCGCTCGTTGGAGACGGCGCAGCCGTCGCCGCCCACCGTGACCCACCGGCCCTTGTCGGAGTCGCGCACCCGAAGCTGGACACCATCCTTGTCGCGCCGCACCGACTTGATGTGCTCCCAGGACAGCGTCTGCCCGCCGGCGACGACGCCCTGCGAGGTGACCGCCACGAGGATGGGATGGCGCACAGCCTTGAAGACGACCCACGCCAGCATCGGCAGCGTCACGACGCACAGCGCGGTCATGATGCGGCCATTCCACCCGTCCGCCCGCGCACCGCCCCACAGCAGCCCGCCGGCGAATATCCCGCCCACCGCCACGATCATCAGCGCCAGCCCTCGCTTGGACCGCCGGGCGAGCAGGCCCGGCCGGGCGCCGCCGGGCAAGGCGAGCGCGCGATGCCAGCGGAGGTCGTCGCGCTGGATGCGGCGGCGCACCCAGTCGATGCCGCCGAGGTAGGCGAGCGTGCCGATGAGCCCGATGCCACTCAGATCGGGTGCGGCGGTGCCGGACCGGCGACCGTACTCCCACACGGCGGCGCCGGCGACGAGGACGGCGAGGGACGCGAACGCCGCCACCACTGACCGGATCCCCCGCGACACCTCCTTACATATACGGCAACCGGGCCACCGCGAGGATCCGCCGTACGTGCGGTTGGGTGCCGCGCAGGCGCAACTCGACCGCCGCCCGCCGCGACTCCTGGTAGCCGGAGACGAGGGCGGCGATGCCGGCGGCGTCGATGAACGGGACGGCGGACATGTCCAGGTGAACGGTGTTGGGGCGGCGGGCCAGGGCGTTGAGGATGGCTTGGCGTAGCTCGTCGGCGCTGTCTCGGTCGATTTCGCCGCCGACCGCGACGGTGAGGGTGCCGCCGCCGGCGTGGGTGGTGGTCACCCGCAGACGGGGTGTGCCCAGTGTGGTGTCCTCCACCTCGCCCCAGTGCGGTGGGGTGTCGGCGAGCATGGCGTTGCGCAGCCAGGTCAGTGTCTTGGACAGCAGCCGGGATACGTGCATCTGGGAGATGCCGCACCTTTCCGCGATCTCGACCTGGGTGAGGTTGCCGTAGAAACGCAGGATCAGGATCCGGCGTTCGCGTTCGGGCAGCCGGTCCAGCAGCGTCTGGATGGTGAGCCGGTCGTCGATCGCGGCCAGGTCACCGTCGACCTCACCGATCAGGTCACCGCGTTCGGCCGTCCCACCGCCGGAGCCCGGGCTGGTCACCGGCGCGTTCAACGACAGCAGCGTATAGCCGGCCGCGGACAGCATCGCCTTGTCCACCTCGTCGGTGGTGGTGTGCAACCGGTCGGCCAACTCGCTGCTGCTGGGCGCCCGAGACAGCGTGTTGGTCAAATCCGAACCGGCGTGGCGGATCTGCACGACAAGATCCTGCAACCGGCGCGGCGCCCGCACCCCCCACGTGCGATCCCGGAAGTGTTTACGCAACTCACCCAGGATCGTGATCACCGCGAACGCGGTGAACGAACCCCGCTCACCGTCGTACCGGTCTACCGCCTTGACCAGACCCAACCGCGCGACCTGCTCCAGGTCAGCGAACGGCTCACCCCTTCCGCGGTAGCGATGGGCGAGCCGATGCGCGAGCGGCAAACACAACTCCACGAACTCCGCCCGAGCGGACGGATCCGAAACAACACGCTCGCCATACCGCGCCGCTTCCTCGTCGAGGTTTAGCTGGGCAGTGTCCTGTTCCGAGTGCATCACCGCCTCCTTGTGGCAGAAGCCTTGGATGGCACGGCCCCGAGTGGGCGTGGTTGAACTCGCGTTTCGTACCCAGTTGGCTGGCGGAATATCCCACCGGATCAGATACGCGAACGTGCCGCTAGATGAAGGCTTGCCCACGTGACCTTACCGTCGGGCAGGAGTGTGCAACCCCAACTTGACGAGACAGCCTCGACAAGCGGAAAACCGGGCCCCGTCAGTCGTTTGCGCCGTGGGTGGTAGTCGCGCACGGCGAGATGGAGATAGCGGCCGCCGCGGGTGACGGTCAGGTCGATGGGGGTGCCGGAGTGGCGGACCGCGTTGGTGACAAGCTCCGTGGTGACGAGGCGGGCCGGCTCGACCACGACCGGCAGGCGCCAGCGGTCGCACGCCCCGGAGACGAGGGTGCGGGCCGCGCGTACCGAGGCGGCGGCGGCCGGAAAGCGGTCGCGGACCTGGGCGGGCAGCTCGCGGCGCGTGGCGACGGCCCGGCCGCGGTCGAGGTCGGTGCAGAGCGTCAGGTGCCGCTCGACGCCGAGCCGGCGCAGCGCCGCCCGCACGTCGCGCGAGGGCGCGCAGACGAGGAGCGGCACGCCGGGCCACGCCGCGGCGTGGCGGGACGCCGCGAGCAACGCCGTGAGGCTGAGATCCTCCTCGACGGCGAGGGCCTCGGCGTCGAGGAGGATGGCGATCGGCTGCTCGGCGAGGCATTCGAGCAGCGCGGTGCGAAGCTGGCCCGCGCTGCGAAGGGTGAGCAGACCGTCGGCGCGCAGGACCGCGAGGGGCGGCTCGTGGACGGCGGTGCACCGGAGGCGCTGGGCCATCACCTGGCCCCGACCGACGTGCCGGCCAGCACACCGAGGACACCGGTCATCTCCAGCACCCGCCGAGGCATGCCCCGCGCGCCGCGCACCACCAGGCTCTTGCCCTGCCCGCGCGCGTCGTTGCGCGCCGCGAGCAGGGCACCAACACCACAGGCGTCGATGAATCCCACAGCGGACAACTCCAGCTCGACAAGACGGACCCCGTCGGCGCGGAGAAGACCGAGCACACTCGCGGAAAGCGCCGCTGTGACAGCCATGTCGATCTCGCCGCTGACGACAACCCGCGCGGTGTCCCCGCTCGGCATCTCCACCCGGAGGTCGAAGTCGTATGCCATCGACCATCCCTCCGCAACGGACCGTACCCGAGGAGCGCACGCCCGTAACGCCCCTTGGGTAATGACAGATCCGGGCCCACCCGGAACGGGGGGCCCAGCTTAGCTGGCAATGATCGCGTTTTTCCCGGGCGAACGGCGGGTAACCTCGCGGGGAGGCCCCCTGCGGACAACGAGGTGCCATGCCGACAGCCGTCCAGTGTTTGATTGACGATCACCAGCCGTACGCGGTGGCGCGGGTGGTGGGAGTGCTGGACGTCAAGGGCGCGGCCGAGGTCCGCTCCGCTCTTATCAAGTGTCTGGCCGAGCAGCCGGAGGCGGTCCTCGTCGACCTGTCCGGAATGCGCCTCGGCGAGCCGAGTGCCCTCTCCATCTTCTTCGCCGTCGCCCGGCAGGCGGCGAAGTGGCCGGCGGTGCCGCTGGTGCTCTGCGCGCCCCCGGCCGACGCGGCCGACCTCCTGCGGCGCGCGGCGGACGAGCGCCGCATGCCCGTGCTGCCCACCCTGAACGACGCGGTGCGCTCCCTCGAGCTCGACCACACGGCCCCCTCGATCAGCGAAGACCTGCTCCCGGTGGTCGGCGCCGGCCGGCGGGCCCGCGAGCTGGCCACCGAGGTGTGCTTCCAGTGGGACATGCCCCACCTGGTCGGGCCCGCCTGCACGGTGGCGACCGAGCTCGTCAACAACGTGGTCGCGCACGCGCACACGATGATGACGATCCGCATGGCGGTGCGCGACCGCTACCTGCACATCGCCGTCCGCGACGGCAGCGGCGCCGAGCCGGTGCTGCGTCGCGACGTCTCGCCCACCGCCCTCTCGGGGCGCGGGCTCGCCCTGATCGAAGCGGTCTCCCGCCACTGGGGCAGCCTCCCCACCCAGGGCGGCAAGGTCGTCTGGGCCGTCCTCGACGTAGCCCCGCAGCGGCTCTAGAACGCTCGCCGTCGCGGTCGGGGTTGGCGAGCCTGGCCACAACGCACGGCCAAATCCGAGACAGATTTTTCCCAGGTCCGCGTCAGCTGTAGACCGTGTGCGCGGGGTCCCCGGGGAAACGTGGAGCGCGGCGGAGCGTTTTCTTGGGGTGCTTTCCCGCGGGCACCGTTCCCGGCCGGCGGCTCGTAGACCGAGCCGAAACCCCCGGCCGCCCACTGCCGGGTCCGCGGGAGCAACGGTCCGGACCACGACGGACGTCGCGGTAGCTCAATATGTGAAATGGCCTCGAGACCGCGGAGGCCGGAAAGTCCGACCTCCGCGGTCCCGGCTGCGGGGAAAGCCCGTCAGGGGGTGGCCAGGGCCTCCGTGGGGGCTAGGCGGGCGGCGCGGATCGCGGGATAGAGGCCGGCGATCGCGCCGATCAGGAGGGTGGCGCCCACCCCGCCGGCCATGGCCCAGGCCGGCACCACGGATGGCCACGCGCGGGTGCTGGCGTACACCGTGGTGACGGCTGTGCCGAGCACGACCCCACCCGCGCCGCCGAGCGCCGACAGCAGCAGCGACTCGGCGAGGAACTGGACGCGGATCTGGCCTCGGGTGGCGCCGAGCGAGCGGCGTAGGCCGATCTCGGCGCGGCGTTCGAGTACCGAGATGACCATCGTGTTGGCCACGCCCACGCCGCCGACAAGCAAGGCCACCGCACCGAGGCCGAGCAGCAGGCCGGTGAACGCCCGGTCGGTCGCTCGCCTCGCCTCCAGCGCGTCGGACGGGCGGGAGACCTCGACCTCGTTCGGGGCCTCCGGGTTGGCGGTGGCGGCCAGCACGGCCCGCACGGCCTCGACGGCCGCGTCGTCCGAGCGGGTGTAGACGGTCGTCGGGTAGCCGTCGAAGTCCAGGTAGGTCTCCGCCGCCGCCCAGCCGACCAGCGTGGCCGAGTCGAGCTCGGGCGCGAGTGGCACCTCGTCGAGAATGCCGACGACCGTGAACCAGACGCCGCCCACGTACACCTGGATGTCCGCGCCCGCCGCACCGACGCCCAGCCGGCGGGCCGCCGCCGCGCCCAGCACCGCGGCCGGGTAGCGGGAGGTGGCCGCGTTGAGCCAGGTGCCGCCGGCGAGTGTGGCGCCGACCGTGCCGAGCAGGTCGAGGTGGGCCGCCTGCACGGTCATGCCGCCGGTCTCCGCCTCCGGTATCCGGTCGTTGCGGTAGACGTTGGTGTCCGGCACCTTGCCGGTCGCGGCCACCTCGTTGACCGGGCCGATCCGGGAGACCATCGCCACCGACTCGGTGGGCAGTTGCGCGTCCTCGCCGAAGATCGTCCGGCCGGGTCCGACGGTCAGCAGGTTGGTGCCGAGCGCGGCCAGCTCGCGGTCGAGCTCGGCCCGGCTGGAGGACGAGATGCCGACGACAGCGGTCATCGCCGCGATGCCGATCGCGATGCCGAGTGCCGACAGGAACGCCCGCAGCGGCCGGGTCCGCAGCCCGGCCCCACCGACCCGCAGCACGTCGCGGGGGCGGAGCCGGGCGGGGGAGAGCGCCGTCGCCATTCAGACCACCGCCCCGTCCAACATGGACACCTGGCGAGGCAGCCCGGCCGCGATGTCCCGGTCGTGGGTGATGACCAACACGGTGGTACCCGAGGCGTGCAGCTCGCGCAGCAGGGCCATCACACCGGATCCGGAGGCGGAGTCGAGGTTGCCGGTCGGCTCGTCGGCGAGCAGCAGTGCGGGCTCGCCGGCCACCGCTCGCGCGATCGCCACCCGCTGCCGCTCGCCACCGGAGAGCTCGTGCGGCATGTGGTCCAGGCGGTGCGCCAGCCCCACCCGGTCCAGTGCGGCCTCCGCGCGCCGCTTGCGCTCCTTCAGGGGTACGCCCGCGTAGAGCAGGCCGTCGGCGACGTTGTCCAATGCGGACTGTCCACCTGCGAGGTGGAATTGCTGGAAGACGAAGCCGATCCGGCGCGCCCGCAGCGCGGAGAGCTGGCGGTCGGAGAGCGCCGCCACGTCGTGCCCGTCGATCCGCACGGTGCCCGACGAGGGTCGGTCCAGCGTGCCGATCAGGTGCAGCATCGTCGACTTGCCCGAGCCGGAAGGGCCGACGATGGCGGCCACCTCGCCGTACCCGACCGCCAGCGACACGCCGCGGACCGCGACCACGCCGCCGGGGTACGCCTTCGTGACCGAGTCCAGCTCCACGAGAGCGCTCATGACGGCATCCCGACGGTCATGCCCTCGGCGAGGCCGTCGCCGGACACCTCCACCCGGCCGGTGGCGAACAGGCCCGTCTCCACCGCGACGATCCGGGTGGCGGCGCCGTCCACCACCTGAACGCCGTAGCCGCCCTCGGCGAGCGCGAGCAGCGCGGCCACCGGGACGGTGAGCACGTTCTCGCGTTGGGAGGCGGTGAAGCCGACGTCCACGGTCGCCGAGTCGAGGCCGGCCACCGCCTTCGCGTCGTCGACGGCGACCGTCACCTCCACCGCGGTCGAGGCGGGCTGCTGCTCCTCGGCCGGCTTGATCACCAGCTCGGTCTTCGTGATCTTGCCGCGGGCCGTCTTGCCGTCCGGCACCGTCACCGTGACGGCCGCGCCCTTGCGGGCCAGCCGCTGGTCGGAGACCTCCAGCTCGACGGTGACCACCCGGGCGGTACCCGTGTAGGAGAGGACGGCCGTGCCCGGCTGCACCGCCTCGCCCACGTCGGCCTCGTTGCCGTCGATCCGCACCGCGCCGGACGCGAAGACCACCCGGCCCAGCTCCACCGTCCCGGTCTCCGGCAGGCCCATGTCCTCCTGCCACTGCTCGACCGCCTCGGCCGTGGAGCTGGAGTACTCGTCGTCGACCGTGAAGCCGTCGTACCCCAGGGTCCGCAGGTTCTTCTCGAACTGGGTGACGTCCGCGCCCTCCGTGCCCACCGCGAGCGTCCGGTACGCCGGCAGCGCGCCGTACAGCAGCACGACCGGCGTGTTGTCCAGCCGGTAGAGGGCCTGCCCCCGTTTGACCGTCGACCCCGTCGCCGGCAGGCCCGTCACCGTCCCGCCCGAGCGCGCTGCCGCCGAGATCGCGGTGCCGTAGCCCAGTTCCCCGCTCTCGGTCTGCGTGTCCACGAGCGTCTCGCGGGTCACCTTGGTGGTGGCCGGCGGCAGGTCGCTGCTCGCCTCGCTCGGCGCCTCCCCGCCCGGCAGCCCCAGCCCGAACCCCGTCGCCGCCACCGCGCCGGTCACGACCACCACCGCGCCGGTCGCCAGCGCCATGCGGCCCTTACGCCGCCTGCGGCTTCTCATCCTTCTTTCCGATCCACGCTTCTCTTACCGCCACCAGGCGGCTCGGGCATGATCGAGCGGCACTTCTCCTCGGCCGCCTTGAACGTCGGGCTCTCCGGGTCGCCCACCTCGTTGCCGTCGATCTGGAGGCCACCGTCCTTCGGGTCCGGAAACTTGGGCACGCCGTTTTCGCGCATGCACTTCGCGTACTTGCGCAGCTGCTCCTGCCGCTCCGGGTCCGCCTTGGGTGGCTCGCCACCGTTGGGCAGGTGCTTCTTGCACACCTTCTGGGCCGCGTCGACCTTCGCCTTGTCGACGCCTTCCGGCAGCCCCATCCGGAACTCACCGTTGTCGCCGACCTCGGGATCGGGAAAATCGGGCAGTCCGTTCTCCCGCATGCACTTCGAGTAGGCGAAGATGGCGTCCCGGTCGTCCGGGCCACCCGGCGAGGCGCTGGCGCTGGCCTCCGGTGTCTTGCCGCCCGCGGTGGCCACCTTGTCGCCGCCGTCGCCTCCGCCGCCACAGCCGGCCGCGCTCAGGGCCAGCAGCAGCCCGAGTACGAGCGATGTCCTGATCCGCATCGTCCTTTTCTCCCTGGATGGATGGCGGCGGCCGGCTCATCCGACCGCCACGGCCGAGTAGAACGGGAGCGGGATCACGGGGGCGTTTCCGAAACCGATGACGCCGGGGTGACATCACCGTGGGTCACCATGGGGGGTATGCGCATCCTGGTGGTCGAGGACGAGCCGCTGCTGGCCGACGCGGTGGCCGAGTGGCTGCGCGGCGACGCCCACGCGGTCGACGTGGTGCACGACGGCGGCGCCGCGCTCGAGCGGATCGACGTCAACGAGTACGACGTGGTGGTGCTCGATCGCGACCTGCCGGTCGTGCACGGCGACGACGTGTGCCGGGCGGTGGTGGCCGGCGAGTCCCCGGTGCGGGTGCTGATGCTCACCGCCTCCGCCGAGATCGACGACCGGGTGGCCGGGCTGAGCCTCGGCGCCGACGACTACCTGCCCAAGCCGTTCGCCTTTCCGGAGCTCGCCGCCCGCGTCGTGGCGCTCGGCCGCCGCTCCCGGCCGGCCGCGCCGCCGGTGCTCCAGCGCGCCGGCATCCGCCTCGACCTGCACCGCCGCGAGGTGTACCGGAACGGGCGGTACGTGCCGCTGTCGCGGAAGGAGTTCGCGGTGCTGGCCGAGCTGCTGCGGGCCGAGGGTGCCGCGGTCTCCGCCGAGCAGCTGCTGGAGAAGGCGTGGGACGAGCACGCCGACCCGTTCACCCACGCGGTGCGGATGACGATCCTCAAGCTGCGCCGCAAGCTCGGCGACCCGCCGATCGTGTTCACCGACCCGGGAGTGGGGTACCGCGTCCCATGAAAAGGCTCAGCCCATGAAGCGCCCACGCTGGTCCCGGCTGACCATCCGGGCACGCCTCACGCTCGTCTACGGCGGGCTCTTCCTGGTCGCCGGCGTGCTGCTGCTCGGCGTCACCTACGCGCTCATCGCCCAGCGGATGCCCCGTGGTGAGCGGATCACCAACTTCCAGGGCTCGGCGGAGGCACCACCGCCCACGGCTCTCCCGCCCGGGCCCGGCGGGACGTTCGAAGCGAAGATCGTCGGGGACACCTGGGACGACGCGCTCAACGCCCTGCTCACCCAGGGCGGGATCGCCCTTCTCATGGCCGGTGTCGCGGCGACCGCGCTCGGCTGGCTCATCGCCGGCCGGCTGCTCCAGCCGCTGCACCGGATGACCGAGACGGCCGCCCGGATCGCCGACGCCCCCGCCGCCGGCAGCGGCCTGCACGAGCGGATCGCCCTGGACGGCCCGCACGACGAGGTGAAGAAGCTGGCGGACACGTTCGACGTGATGCTGGAACGGCTCGACCGGTCCTTCGACGGCCAGCGGCGGTTCGTCGCCAACGCCTCGCACGAGCTGCGTACCCCGCTCACGCTCAACCGGGCGCTGCTGGAGGTGGCCGTACACCGCCGGGCCGCCTCGCCGGAGCTGCGCCAGCTGGGCGAGACACTGCTGGAGATCAACGGCCGCCACGAGCGCCTGCTGGACGGGCTGCTCGTGCTGGCCCGCTCCGAGCGCGAGGTGACCGAGCGCTCCTATGTGGACCTGGCGGACGTCGTCGAGCACGTGGCCGAACAGGCGAAGCAGGGCCCGGTCACGATCCTCACCGAGCCCGGCTCGGCCCCCACAGCCGGCAACCCGGTGCTGCTGGAGCGCCTCGTGCAAAACCTCGTGGAGAACGGCCTCCGGTACAACGTGCCGGCGGACGGCTGGGTCGGCATCACCAGCGACACGCACCCGGACGGCTCAGTGGTGCTCGTCGTCAGCAACACCGGGCCGGTCGTGGCGTCGTACGAGGTGTCCCGCCTCTTCGAGCCGTTTCACCGCCTCGACGGCGACCGGATCGGGCCGACCGCGCCCGGCGCCGGGCTGGGCCTGTCGATCGTGCGGGCCGTTGCCCGGGCGCACGGCGGCGACGCCACCGCGCGGCCGCGCGAGGGCGGTGGCCTGGTGGTGACGGTCACCCTTCCCGGCGCGCCAGGGCCGGGCGAAACCTAGGAAGACGTCGCCTTCAGCGCCGCACGAGCGACCTGCGGGCGGAGCCAGGCCCAGGCGACCGCGATCACCAGCGCCAGGACGAGGAACGCGCCGGGCAGCTTGGTCAGTGCGGCCACCCCCAGCCCGTTCGGCAGCGTCAGGAACGTGAGCGCGCCGGTGGCGACCGCGAGCCAGCGACGCACCGGTGCCCGCGCCGCCGCGGCGAGTACGGCCAGCGCGGTGAGGGCGTACCAGGGATAGAAGATCGGCGACAGGAGCGCGAGCGCGGCGAGTGCGGCACCGCAGTGCAGCACGACGGCACGCGTGTCGGTGCGCCGCCGCCACGCGCCGACCACAAGTGCGGCGAGCGCCAGCGCCAGGAGCCCGAGGCCGGCCAGGCGCGCCGCGAGCACCGCGTCGTCCGCGCCCTCGCCGGCGCCGAACCCGCGCAGCAGGTACCCGACGCTCATCCCGACGCCGGTCGGCACGGATGTCCACTGTGTCTGGTCGGTGGCGCCGCCGAGGGCGCCGACCCAGCCGAGCCCGCCCAGCAGTGACGCGGCGGCGAAGGCCGCGGCGGCCACGCCGGCGACCAGCCACCGGCGTACCGGGCGGGCCAAGAGCAGCACCGCGAACGGCAGCGCCACCACCGCGGTCACCTTGACCGCGACCGCCAGTCCCAGCGCGAGGCCGGCGCTCGTGGGCTTTCCGGTCGCGGCGGCGGCCAAGCCCGCCACCACGAGGCCGGCGAGGAGGGCGTCGTAGTGTGCGCCGGCGATCGCGTGTACGGCCACCAGCGGTGTGCACACGCCGAGCCAGGCGGCGCGGACCGGCTCGACCCCGCAGGTGCGGGCGAGCCGCGGCAGGGCGACGGCGGCGAGCACCATCCCGCCGGCCGCGACGAGCCGCAGCGCGCCGACCGTCGCGAGCAGGCCGCCGCCGAGCCAGGCGGCGCCGGCCGCGAGGGCGATCGCGACCGGGCCGTACGGCGCTGTCTCGTCCCGCCACACCGGCGCCACGGCCGCCACCCAGGGGCACCCACCGCCGGCCGGGCTCAGCGTGTACGGGTCGGCGCCGCTCGCGTACAGCCAGCCCTGGCAGGCGTACGAGTAGACGTCGCGGCTGCCCAGCGGCGCGGCCACGAGCAGGGGCAGCGCCCACAGCGCGCCGGTGACCGCCAGCCCGCGGGCGCCCACCTCTCCGGCCCGTACCATCGCGCCGAGCCGCCACCAGGCCGCGACGAGCCCGACCATGCCCACCAGGCACGCGGCGAGCCCGATCTGGAACGGCACGGGGGTGGCGCCGAGGCCGAGCCGGCGCAGCTCCGGGCCGGGGTCGCCGCCGGGGAGCGCGCCCGCCGCGTACGAGCCGGCGGCGACGAGCACGGCGGCGGCGAGCCCGAGCCAGCGGGTCACGCCGCCCGCCATACCGCGAGCACCTCGTCCCGATGGTGGCCGGTCGGGCGGCTGTCCCGGATCTCGTGCCACCGCATGACGAGTCGCACCTCGACCACCGGAGGCGCGCCCGGGTGCCGCCGCGCGTACGCCTCGGCGATCTCCGCCAGCAGGGCCGGCTCGGCGACGTACCGATCCTGCTTGGCCTCCACCTCGGCGCGGCGGATCCCGGTCTCGATCTGCCCGAGCGGTGTCGCCGCACCGGTCGCGAGCGTGCCCTCGACGCGCGGGTCGGGCGCGTCGTCGTCCGGCGGGTTGACACCGGCGTACATGCGGAACGGCGCGAACGGGAAGCCGTCGTCGGAGCCCCAGAAGGTGCCGGCGAACAGCAGCGCCAGCCCGGCGACCGTGGCCAGGACACGCACCGAGACGCCGACCCTACCCACGGGGTCAGCCTTCCGCCCGCAGGTGACGGGAGGCTGAAGGCCGAACGACGTGAGGGACAATCAGCTCATGACCGACTCGACAATGGTGGTGGAGGACCGGCCGGCGAGCCGGTTCGAGGTGTTGCTGGACGGCCAGGCGGCGGGCTTCGTGGCGTACCGGCGAAACGGGTCCTCGATCTCCTTCACCCACACCGAGATCGACGAGCGGTTCGAGGGGCGCGGCCTCGGCTCGGTGCTCGTGCGCGGCGCGCTCGACGCGGCCCGGTCGGAAGGAGTGGCGGTGCTGCCGTTCTGTCCGTTTGTGCGGCGCTACATCTCCCGGCACCAGGAGTACCTGGATCTGGTGCCGGTCGATCAGCGGGCCCGCTTCGAGCTGCCCGCGCACAACGGGGAGGGCGAAAAGTGACGGTGTTGAGCGGGCTCGTGGAGGTCACCACCGACGAGGAACTCACCGAGCTCGTCGGCGGCGCACCGAAGGCGGCCGTGGTCGACAAGGTGCGGTCCGCGCTGGAGGACACGCACCGGCAGTGGCTGGCGGCGTCGCCCTTCTGCCTGATCGCCACCGCGGACGCGGAGGGTAACTGCGACGTCTCGCCCAAGGGCGACCCGCCCGGGTTCACGCTTGTGCTCGACGACACCACCATCGCGATCCCGGACCGGCCGGGCAACCGCCGTGCCGACGGCTTCCGCAACGTGCTGAGCAACCCGCACGTCGGGCTCGTCTTCCTGATCCCCGGACGCGGCGACACACTGCGCGTCAACGGGCGGGCCCGGCTGGTGCGGGACGCGCCGTTCTTCGACGAGATGGTGGTCAAGGGGCACCGGCCGCGGCTCGCGCTCGTGGTCGAGATCGAGCAGGTCTTCTTCCACTGCGCGAAGGCGTTCATGCGCTCGAAGCTGTGGCAGCCGGAGACGTGGGATCCGAACTCGTTGCCCTCTCGGGCACGGATCGTGCAGTGCGTCGAGCGCCCGAACGACTCGATCGAGGTGCTGGAAAAGCACTACGGCCCCGAGTACGCGAAGGGCCTTTACGAAGCGTGAGTGTCTAATTTGTACTGAGTAACATCACGAGAAGGTCACAACCGGCCTGGGGGCAGTGACACCCATTGTCAGGAAGCGAAGGATCTCGCCTGTCGCGCCCTGCACAACAGGGCTCCTGTCTCCGGAGGAACGGTACGTGAGAAAACTCCCCAAGTGGGGGCGGCGTAGCGCTGCCTTGCTGCTCGCGTCGGGCGTAGCGGTAGGTATGACGCTCGCGGGTCTTCCCTCGCCCGCCAGCGCCGACCCGACGGACCCATCCGAAAGCCTCAAGACCGCGCCAGCGGACACCCTTGACTCGCACGACGCCGACCTGCTCGCCCAGGCCAAGGCGAAGGGTGAGCAGCACGTCATGCTCATCGTCGCGACCGACAAGGGCGACGCCGAGGAGGTCGCGACCGAGCTCACCAAGCTGGGCGGCAACGTCGCCAAGCGGTACGACTCGATCGGCTACGTCCGCGCCCGCGTGCCCACCGGGCTGGTGGAGAAGGCCGCGAAGCTGCCCGGCGTCGCCGCCGTCGACCTCAACGAGTCGATCCCGCTGCCGGACCCGACCCTGGAGGACAAGACCGCCGCGAAGGGCGCCACGGCGCAGGCGGTCGCCGGCCCCGGCCCCGACACCCCGGCCGCGAACCCCTTCATGCCGACGCACGAGACCGGCGCCGTCAAGTTCAAGCAGCAGCACCCGACGTGGGACGGCCGCGGCGTGACGATCGGCGTCCTCGACTCCGGTGTCGACCTCGACAACCCCGCCCTCCAGACCACCAGCACGGGTGAGCGGAAGATCGTCGACTGGTTCACCGCGACCGACCCCATCTTCGACCCGGACGGCACCTGGCGGGCCATGCTCACCACGGTGACCGGGCCGTCCTTCACGTTCGCGGGCGCCACCTGGACCGCGCCGGAGGGCTCCTACAGGATCAACCGGTTCAACGAGCGGAGCACGATCGGTGGCGACCCCAACGGAGACGTGAACCGCGACGGTGACCAGGCCGACCTCTTCGGCGTGCTGTACGACCCGGTGAGCCACGACATCCGTGTGGACACCAACCAGAACCTGAACTTCACCGACGACGCCGTCATGCGGCCGTACAAGGAGAAGTTCGACGTCGGCCACTTCGGTACGGACAACCCGGCCACCGCGGTGCGCGAGCAGATGCCGTTCACGGTCGAGTTCCGCGAGGACGTCGACACCACCCCGGCTGGCCTGCCGGGCGTCGCCGACTTCGTCAACATCGGCCTGGTGGAGAGCTCGCACGGCTCGCACGTCGCCGGCATCACCGCGGCGAACGACATGCTCGGCAACGCGAACTTCGACGGCGCCGCACCCGGCGCGAAGATCGTTTCCGGCCGGGCCTGCAACTGGACCGGTGGCTGCACCGCCGCGGCGCTCGTCGACGGCATGGCCGACCTGGTCATCAACCGCGGCGTCGACGTGGTCAACATGTCGATCGGCGGCCTGCCGGCCTTCAACGACGGCGGCAACGCCCGCGCCCAGCTCTACAACCGCCTGATCAACGACTACGGCATCCAGCTGGTCATCTCGGCCGGCAACGACGGCCCGGGCGTCAACTCGGTCGGCGACCCCGGGGTGGCCTCCGACGTGATCGCCGTGGCGGCCAGCATCAGCAAGGAAACCTGGCTGGCCAACTACGGCGCGGTCGTGCGGAAGAAGAACGCGCTGTTCAACTTCTCCTCGCGCGGTCCCCGTGAGGACGGCGGGTACAAGCCGAACATCACCGCGCCGGGCGCGGCGATCTCGACCGGCCCCATGTGGCAGCCGGGCGGGCCGGTGGCCGAGGCGGGCTACCAGCTGCCGCCGGGCCTCCTGATGGCGAACGGCACCTCGATGTCCTCGCCGCAGACGGCGGGCGCGGTGGCGCTGCTGCTGTCCGCGGCCAAGGCCACCGACCGGGGCGTCACCCCGGCCGGCCTGCGTCGGGCGCTCTACAGCTCGGCGAAGTGGATCGACGGCGTGCCGGCGTACGGCCAGGGCACCGGCATGGTCAACGTGCCGGGCGCGTGGCAGCTGCTGCGCGGCCCAGTGGAGACCCGCACGTACACCTCGTCGGCGCCGGTCTGCACCGAGCTGTCCGGCTTCCTGACCCCGCCCGGCCAGGGCACCGGCATCTACAACCGGTGCGCCGCGGGTGACGGCGGGCAGAGGGCCGGCGTGAACAAGTCGTACACGGTCAAGCTGACCCGTACGAGCGGCCCGAACAGGAACATCCGGCACGAGCTGAGCTGGCTCGGCAACGACGGTACGTTCTCGGCACCGCGCAACGTCGTGCTGCCGCTGAACAAGACCGTCAGCATCACCGTCAACGCGAAGCCGTCGGTGGGCGCGCACGGCGCGATCCTGCGGGTCGACGACCCCGCGACGTCCGTCGTGGACTACGAGGTGCTCAACACGGTCGTCGTGTCCAACGAGGTGAAGAAGCCGAACTACTCGTTCAGCGCGGCGGGCGAGGTGGACCGGAACTCGTTCCAGACCTACTTCGTCACCGTGCCCGAGGGTGCGGACGCGCTCCAGGTCAACCTCTCCGGCATCGCGACCGGTTCGCAGACCCGCTTCATCACGTTCAACCCGCACGGCGTGCGGCAGGAGGACAACAGCAGCCCGTTCTGCTACACGAACTTCTCCGACGCGGCCGTCTGCAAGCCGCAGGAACGGTCGTACGAGAACCCGGTGCCGGGCGTGTGGGAGATCGAGGTCGAGTCGCGGCGTACGTCGCCGGCGCTCAACAACCCGTACCAGATCACCGCGCGGGTGCAGGGCGTCAAGGTGGAGCCGCCGGTCGTCGAGCTGCCGAGCGTGGCGGCTGGCCAGCCCAACCCGGTCAGCTGGAAGGTGACCAACGAGTTCGGCCCGATCAACGTGTCCGCGCAGGGCGGCCCGCTCGGCAGCCTCTCGGTGCAGCGTCCGACCATCGCCGACGGCGAGGTGCAGACGTTCGAGCTGGTGGTGCCGGTCGGCGCGACAAGGCTGGACGTGCGGATCGGCAACCCGAGCGACCCCGGTGCCGACCTCGACCTGTACGTGTTCCGTGACGGCACGCAGGTCGACTTCGACGCCGACGGCGACTCCGAGGAGTCGGTGTCGATCCCGAACCCGCAGGCTGGCACGTACACGATCGAGATCGACGGGTTCGCCGTGCCGGCGGGCACGACGGCCTACGACTACCGCGACACATTCTTCGCGGCGTCGCTGGGCAACATCTCGGTGCCGGCGACGGTCGTGCCGCTGGCCAACGGCGCGTCGACGACGATCAACGGCACGGTCACCGTCAACTCGGTGCCGGCCGGTGGTCGCACGCTCCTCGGCGAGGCCCTCATCGTGACCGACGAGGGCGCCGTGGTCGGCCGCGCAGGCGTGTCGATCGGCTCGGTCAGCTAGCTCGACCGCTGTACCCGACTCGGGGCGTCCTCGTCATGAGGGCGCCCCGAGTTGCCTTGACGGGGGACCATGGTCCTATGTCGTTTTTGACTCGATGGTGGGCGCGCGCGACGGCCGTGCTCATCGGCATGATGGCGGCGGTGCTCGTGCCGGCCGCGGCGTGGGCCGCCGACAACGAGGTCGTCCTGGAGGCGGCCCGGCGCCGGCCGCGCTTGGGCGGCTTCGGCCTCTTCGCCGGCCTCTGCTGCCTGGTCGTGGTGGCGATCCTGGTGCTCGGCCTGCTGGCCCTGACCCGAGGCCGCCGCAACAAGGGCCACTGACCCAGCCCAACCCGACCCGAACCGACCCGACCCGGGCTCAACCCGACCCGAACCGGGCTCAACCCGGCCCGAGCCCGGCCCAACCCGACCCGAACCCGGGCCCGAGCCCGGCCCGAACCCGGGCCCCAGCCCGGCCCGAACCCGGGCCCCAGCCCGGCCCGGCCCCGAACCCGGCCCCAAGAGGGCAGCCCTCTTGGGGATGAATTCTGAGCAGGGCTCCCGTATACCCGTCCAGACGGTGACAGGGTTGCCCTCTTGGGGAGGACCGGCGGGGCTTGTCTCGCGGACCCGGCAGCGGAGGTCGGGGATTTCGGCGAGCGTCAGCTCGCCGCCGACCTCCGCGGTCTCCGGCGGGAGCGGCGGTCTACAGCTGCCGCGGACCCGGGCAAATCAGCGTTGGATCTTGTCCTACTCGCCCTTGGCGCGGTGCTTCCAGCGGAGGCGAAACGGCATGACGGCGCTTTCGACCTTCGTGCGGGTGGTCATCTTGGAGGCGCCGCTGGTGCGCTCCTCGAACCGGATCGGCACCTCGATGATCGTGTGTCCGAGCTGGGTGGCCAGGTAGTGCATCTCCACCTGGAAGCTGTAGCCGTTTGACTGGACGCGGTCGAGGCCGATGTCGCGCAGCACGTCGGCCCGCCACACCTTGAAGCCCGCGGTGAGGTCGCGGATCCGCACGTTGAGCAGGGTGTGCACGTAGAAGTTGGCCCAGCCGCTGAGCGCGCGGCGGTAGAAGGGCCAGTTTTCGTCGAGCTGCCCACCCGGCACGTAGCGGGAGCCGATCACCACGCCGGCCCGGGTGGCCATGAGCGTGCCGAGCAGGCCGGGGACCGCCTCCGGGGGGTGCGACAGGTCGGCGTCCATCTGCGCCACGTACTCCGCGCCGGCGTCGAGCGCCCGGCCTATGCCGTCGACGTACGCCCGGCCGAGACCCTCCTTGCCCGCCCGGTGCACCACGGTCACCCGCCCGGGGTTTTCCGCCGCGAGCTTGTCGGCGACCTCGCCGGTGCCGTCGGGGGAGTTGTCGTCGGCGATCAGCACGTGCAGCCCGGGGAGGGGCAGCGCGAGGAGCCGCTCGGCAAGTCGGGGCAGGTTGTCCACCTCGTTGTACGTGGGAACGACGACCGTCAATTTCGCGTCGCGCCACGGGGCGGGCAACTCGACAGCATTTGTCACCGCGTTAGGGTAGCGCTCTACCGAGGGGCGGATCGAGGAGCACCAAGTGGAGCTGCTGCACTCCGGCAAGGTCCGGGACGTTTACGCGGACGGTGACGACCTGATCCTGGTCGCTTCCGACCGCGTGTCCGTCTACGACGTCGTGCTGCCGACCCCGATTCCGGACAAGGGCGCGGTGCTCACGCGGCTCTCGTTGTGGTGGTTCGAGCAGTTCGCCGACATCGTGCCGCATCACGTGATTTCGGCTACCGACGTGCCGCCGGAGTTCGCCGGGCGGGCGATCCGGTGCCGCCGGCTGCGGATGGTGCCGGTCGAGTGCATCGCGCGGGGCTACCTCACCGGCCTGGGGCTCAAGGAGTACGAGAAGTCGGGCTCGGTCTCCGGGGTGCCGCTGCCGGCCGGGCTCGTCGAGGCCGACCGCCTGCCGGAGCCGATCTTCACGCCGACCACGAAGGCGCCGGTCGGGGAGCACGACGAGTTCATCACGTACGACGACGTGGCGGCCGAGGTGGGTGCGGAGACCGCCGAAGAGCTGCGGCGGATCACGCTCGCGGTGTACCGGCGCGGAGCCGAGATCGCCGCCGACCGCGGGATCGTGATCGCCGACACCAAGCTGGAGCTGGGCTGGGCGCCTGACGGTTCGCTCGTGCTCGGCGACGAGGTGCTGACGCCGGATTCGTCCCGGTTCTGGGCGGCCGACTCGTGGCAGCCTGGCAGGGCACAGTTCTCGTTCGACAAGCAGTTCGTGCGCGACTGGGCCACGGGCACCGGGTGGGACAAGCGGTCGCCCGCCCCCGAGGTGCCAGCCGACGTGGTGGCGGCCACCCGGGCGCGATACATCGACGTCTACGAGCGGCTGACCGGGCTCGCCTGGTAGCGACGCGGGCGCCCCGCCCGCGTCGTCCCCCGCGCGCTCCGGCCCCCGCCGGGGCGAGGGCCGGAGTCCTGAGAGCGATCTCTCAGGGGCGGCGCCACTTCTGGTTGGCGCCGCCGGTGCAGGTCCAGATGTGTAGCCGGGTGCCGTCGGCCGAACTGACCCCGCTCGCGTCGAGGCACTTGTTGGAGCTGACGTTGACGATGTCGCCGTCCGCCTCGACCCGCCACTGCTGGGCGCCCGTGCCGTTGCAGTCGTACAACTGCACCGGCGTGCCGTCCGCGGTGCCGGCGGCGGTCACGTCCATGCACTTGCCCAGCGCGCGGAGCGAGGAGTTGGCGCCGTTGGTCCAGCTCTGCGCGGCGGTGCCGTTGCAGGTCCAGAGCTGCACCGCGGTGCCGTTGGCGGAGTTCGCGCCGGCCACGTCGACGCACTTGTCGCCGTAGCCGACGATCGTGCCGCCGCCACCCCCGCCGCCGGTGTCCCACGCGTAGGCCCGTACGTAGTCGACCGTCAGCGTCTGCGGGAAGGTCGTGCTGCCGTCCGGGTAGCCGGGCCAGTGCCCGCCGACCGCGAGGTTGAGGATCAGGAAGAACGGGTGGTTGAAGACCCACTGGTTGCCGTTGAGCGAGGCCGGCGTGATGCGGAAGAACTGGTTTCCGTCCACGTACCAGGTGATCGAGTCGGGCGCCCAGTCGACGGTGAACGTGTGGAACGCGTCCGCGAAACGACCGTTGTTGTAGCCGGCGCCGATGCCGCCGGCGCCCGAGTAGCCCGGCCCGTGCACGGTGCCGTGCGTGGTGTTGGGCTCGCGGCCGATGTTTTCCATGATGTCGATCTCGCCGCTGGCGGGCCAGTTGACCGGCGTGCCGAGCATCCAGAACGCGGGCCAGATGCCCTGCCCGAACGGGAGCTTCATGCGTGCCTCGAAGCGGCCGTACGTCTGCTGGAACGTGCCGGAGGTGAGCAGCCGCGCGGACGTGTACTGGCAGGTGCCGTAGTGGCACTGGAAGTTGGACGGGTTTTCCCGGCGGGCGGTGATGACGAGGTTGCCGGCGCCGTCCAGCGCCGCGTTGCGGGTGCTGTTCGTGTAGTACTGCTGCTCGTTGTTGCCCCAGCCGCTGCCGCCGATGTCGTAGCGCCACTTGCTGCCGTCCGGCGCGCTGCCGGCCGCGCCGTTGAACTCGTCGGACCAGGTCAGGGCCCCGGGCGCGGCGATCGCCGGGCTGCTCGTCGCCGGCACGACGAGGCCGGCCGCCACGAGCGCCAGGACCAACAGGGCTCTCCGCATAGCATCACGCTCCTCGATGTAGTTAACAAACCTTGCAGATCGATGAACACGCTGTCAAGAGAGCGTTTTCTCGGAGCACGTTAGAGGCGATACCGGGCGCTACCGGGCTACCACTTAGGATCCGGGGCGTGCGTGACATCGCGGTGTTCAGCGGAAGTGCCCACCCCGAGTTGGCCGAGGAGATCTGCGCCCATCTGGACGTGCCACTACACCCCGTGCGGGTGTCCCGCTTCGCCAACGACTGCCTCGAGGTACAGCTCGACGCCAACTGCCGGGAACGCGACGTGTTCCTGATCCAGCCGCTCGTGCCGCCCGTACAGGAGCACCTGGTCGAGCTGCTGCTGATGCTCGACGCCGCGCGCGGCGCGTCGGCCGGGCGGATCACCGTGGTGATGCCGCACTACGCGTACGCCCGCTCGGACAAGAAGGACGCGCCGCGCATCTCGATCGGCGCCCGCCTCGTCGCCGACCTGCTGAAGACCGCCGGCGCCGACCGGGTCCTGGCCTTGACGCTCCACTCGCCGCAGGTGCACGGCTTCTTCGGCATGCCGGTCGACCACCTGCACGCGCTGCGCGAGCTCGCCGCCCACTTCCGGCAGTACGACCTGGCCGACGCCGTGGTGGTCTCGCCCGACCTGGGCAACGCCAAGGAGGCCTCGCACTTCGCCCGCATGATCGGCACGCCGGTGGCGGCCGGCGCCAAGCAGCGCTACCCCGACGACCGCGTGCAGATCAGCGCGGTCATCGGCGACGTGGTCGACCGCGACGTGATCGTCCTCGACGACGAGATCGCCAAGGGCAGCACGATGATCGAGCTGATCGACCACCTGCGCGACCTCAAGGTCCGCTCGATCCGCCTCGCCTGCACCCACGGCCTCTTCTCCAGCGGCGCGCTGAACCGGCTCAGCGAGCAGGAGAGCGTGCTGGAGATCGTCTGCACCAACACCGTGCCCATCCCCGCCGACAAGCGCGTGCCGAAGCTGCGCGTGCTCTCCGTGGCGCCGGCGCTGGCCGAGGCGATGCGCCGGATCCACAATGGAGAATCGGTGAGCGCCCTGTTCGGCTAGACGCTTCAAAAATGGATTTGGGCTACCGCGATGTCCGCCGTGGTCCAGACCGTTGCTCCCGCGGCCTCGCCCGTCCGCCGTTGGTCGCGCACACCCTTTTGCTGTCGCGCTGTGCATCCAGGTCGACGGCCGTCTCCGCCCCGGTGGCCCGGGGGGTAGGTGAGGTGTTCGTGGAGTCCTTTGCTCTGCTCCCTTATAGGAGGCGGTGGGCGGGTCAATGGGCCCTTGGGTGTGGGTGCCCCCTATGGGGGAGCAGAGCAAAGGGGATCCGCGCGCAGCCCCGTCCTGGCCGGGCCCGCACGGCCGGGGTGAGCGTGCGGGCGCGGGCGTGCCGGCCCGGGGTGCGGCGCGGGCGTGGGGACGCGTGCGGGAGTGGGCGTGCGGGAGCGGGAGCGGGAGCGGGCGTGCGGCGCGGGCGTGCGGGCCCGGGGGCGGCGCGTTCGGGCGGGCGGGCGCGGGCGGGGTGAGTGTGACCAGCGGCGGACGGGTGAGGCTGCGGGAGCAGCGGTCTGGACCCGATGCCACTCACCGTAAGTTGACCATGGTCTGGTCCGCTGCTGCCGCGGCTTACCCCCTCGCGTTTGGTCGCGGCCTCCGGGAAGAGCCATGATCGTTAGCCCGAAAACCACACGACACGCCGGGACGAGCGCGGGTTTTGGGCTAACGATCATCGAAGCGGTGGTCCGGAGGCTTGAAAGGGGTCACCGCAACCGACAGCGAACGGGTGAGGCCGCGGGAGCAACGGCCTGGACCACGGCGGACATCGCGGTAGCTCAAATCTTCGGAACTGGGCTTCGAGGGTCACGGAGGCGGACCTCAGGCGGCGGGTCACGGAGGCGGGCCTCAGGCGGCGGACCTCACGCGGCGGGCAGCGCGGCGCTGATCCGCACCGTGGTGCCGCTGGGGCCGGTGTCGACCTCCATGCGGTCGCTGAGCTTGCCGGCGAGCCACAGGCCCCAGCCGCCCGGCGTGTCGGCCGCCGGCTTGGCGTCGCCGGACAGCCGGGTCTCGTCGAAGCCCTCGCCGTGATCCGAGACCTCGCAGACCACCTCGTCGCCGCGGCGCCAGAGCCGCAGCCGGCCCTTGCCGCCGCCGTGGCGCACCGCGTTGGTGAGCAGCTCGTTGACCGCGAGCACGAAGTCGTCCAGCCGCTGGCCGACCATGCCCGCCCTGCCCACGCACGACGCGACGGCATGACGCAGCCGGGTGACCTGGCTGCGCTCGAACGTCTCGGTGAGGAGCGGGACCGTGTCGATGGGCCAACCGTACCGAAGGGGCGACACTGTCGCCGGTCGCGAATGGGGTATGGGATGGTCAAGGGGTGCCAAAAAGCACCGCGAAGAGTACGGCCGAGGTCCTCGACCGCCTCGCGCGCACCGAGAGGCTGGCCAACCTCGGCTGGGCGGAGTGGGATCTGACCACCGATACGGTCCATTGGTCCGACCACCTCTTCGAGATCTACGAGCGGGATCGGGCGGCCGGCCCCGCCACCCTCGCGCAGGCCCGGGAGTACGTGGTTCCCGAGGACCTCGGGCGGGTCGACAAGGCGGCGCAGGCCCTGATCGACGACGCGCGGCCGATCGACGTCACGTTTCGGATCACCGTGCCGAGTGGGGTGCGCCACATTCGGGCGATCTTCGAGGCCGAGCGCGGCCGGGACGGGCGGGCCCGCCTGGTCTACGGCATCATCCAGGACGTCAGCGTCTTCGAGGCGGCCGAGCGCGACCGGGCCCGCCTCGCCGACATCGAGGCCGAGTCGGCCGAGCTCCAGGCCAGCCTCCAGACCGAGCACCGGGTCGTGGCCGCGCTCCAGCAGGTGATCCTGCCCGTGCCGGCGGGCGTGGTGCGCCGCCCGGGGCTGCGGGCGGCCGTGCGCTACCAGCCGGCCGAAGAGGTGGCCCGGGTAGGTGGCGACTGGTTCGACCTCGTGCACCTGGCCGGCGACCGCACCCTGCTCGCGGTCGGCGACGTCGCCGGGCACGGCATGCCGGCGGCCGCCACGATGGCCCGGTTGCGGCACGCGCTTCCCGCGCTCGCGGTCACCACCGACGACCCCGCCCAGCTCCTCGGGCACCTCAACCAGATGGTCTGCGACGACCCGTCCGGCCCGACCGCGACGGTCGCGGTGGCCCGCTTCGAGCCGGAGACCTCCTCCGTGACCTGGGCGCAGGCCGGCCACCCGCCGCCGGTGCTGCTCACCTCCGCCGGCGCCGCACCGCTCGACCGGCCGGAGGGCATGCTCCTCGGCGGCCAGCGCGGCTCGGCGTACGAGACGGCGGAAACCCGGCTCGCGCCCGGCGACACCATGCTGATCTACACGGACGGGCTGATCGAGCGGCGCACGTTCGACAGCGACTGGCTCGGCCCGGTGCTGCGGGCGGTCGACGGCGCGGCCGGGCTCCCGCTGCACGCGTTGCTGGCCCGACTCCAGCCGGCCAGCCCGGACGACGACACGTGCGTACTCGCCTTGCGCGCGGTCGTCGATGGCTGAGGAGCCCGCCGGTACGTTCCAGGTGCCGCTGTGGCGGGCCATCGCGGTGTTCCGGTTCGCCTCGATGGCGTACGTGGTGGCGATGGCCGTGTTCAACGTCACCGACTACGCCCACCCGCTCGGCGTGATCCCGGCGCTGGCCGTGCTCGCCGGCTGGTCGGTGGCCGCCACCTACCTGTACGCCCGGCCGGCGTGGCAGGGCTGGCCGCTGCTCGGCACCGACCTGGCGATCACGCTCGTGCTGCTGCTCGCCTCGCCGTGGGTGGTCGGCCGCACCGCGATCGACAACGGCGTACCGTCGCTCGCCGTCGCCTGGCAGGCCTGCCCGGTGCTGGCGTGGGCGGTCTCCGGTGGCCGGCGCCGGGGCGCGATCGCGGCCCTGGTCGTCGGCGCGGCCGACGTCACGGTACGGGCGAAGCTGACCTCCGCCTCGGCCACCGGGCTGATGCTCATGCTGCTCGCCGGCGTGGCCGTGGGGCACGTCGCGCGCCTCGCCGTCGAGTCCGAGCAGCGGCTCCAGCGGGCGGTCGAGCTGGAGGCCGCCACGCGCGAGCGGGAGCGGCTGGCCCGCGGCATCCACGACTCCGTGCTCCAGGTGCTCGCGCTGGTCCAGCGGCGCGGCGCGCACCTGGACGGCGAGGCGGCCGAGCTGGCCCGGCTCGCCGGCGAGCAGGAGGCGGCGCTGCGGGCGCTGGTGAGCGGCCGCACCCCGCGGCAGCGCCTCGGGCCGGAGGTCGACCTCCGCACGGTCCTCGACGGTTTCGCCTCGCCGGCCGTTTCGATCGCCGCGCCCGCCACGCCGGTGCGGCTGCCGGCGTCCGTCGCGCACGAGGTCGGTGCGGCGGTCGGCGCGGCCCTCGACAACGTGGCGCGGCACGGCGGCGGCGCCCGCGCGTGGGTGCTGCTGGAGGAGGAGGCCGGCACGGTCACCGTGTCGGTACGCGACGACGGGCCCGGCATCCCGGCCGGCCGGCTCGCCGAAGCGGCCCGGCAGGGGCGGCTCGGCGTGGCGCAGTCGATCCAGGGCCGGATCGCCGAGCTGGGCGGCAGTGTGGAGATCATCTCGGCGCCTGGGGAGGGCACCGAGGTGGAGCTTCGCCTTAGGGTGGCTCCGTGAGCACTCGGGTCATGGTGGTCGACGACCATCCGATGTGGAGGCAGGGCGTGGCCCGTGACCTGGCCGAGGCCGGATACGACGTGGTGGCGACGACCGGCGAAGGCGGCCAGGCCGTGCGGATCGCGCCCGCGGCCCGGCCCGACGTTGTCGTGCTCGACCTCCAGCTGCCCGACATCTCCGGCGTCGAGGTGATCCGCGGGCTGCTCGCCGCGCTCCCCGGCGTGCGCGTCCTCATGCTCTCGGCCAGCGGCGAGGAGCAGAGCGTGCTCGACGCGGTGAAGGCGGGCGCGACCGGCTACCTGGTCAAGTCGGCGAGCCCCGAGGAGTTTCTCGAGGCGGTGCGCCGCACGGCCGCCGGTGACACGGTCTTCACACCCGGGCTGGCCGGGCTGGTGCTGGGCGAGTACCGCCGGCTGGCCAAGGGCGGTGGGCCGGCCGAAGACGACACCGCCCCGCGGCTCACCGACCGGGAGACCGAGGTGCTGCGCCTGGTGGCGAAGGGCCTGTCGTACAAGCAGATCGCGGCCCGGCTCACCCTCTCCCACCGCACGGTGCAAAACCACGTGCAGAACACGCTCGGCAAGCTCCAGCTGCACAACAGGGTGGAGCTGACCCGGTACGCCATCGAGCGGGGCCTCGACTCGCCCGACTGAGCTATTTCCGCGGGCGCGCAACCGCACGGCCACGGCGCTGGTCCTCCTGGTAGCCGTGAAGGGAGCGTGGATGGACGCGGACGATGCGGTACGCGCGGTTTACGAGGCGTCGTACCGCCGGCTCGTCGGGCAGCTCTACGGGGTGACCGGAGACCTGGCCGAGGCGGAAGACGTGGTGCAGGAGGCTTTCGCCCGCGCGGTCGCCCGGCCGCGGGCCTTCCGGGAGGTCACCGACCAGGAGGCCTGGCTGCGGACCGTCGCGATCAATGTGGCGCGCAACCGGTACCGGCGGCGGTGGGTCTTCGACCGCCTCTTCCGGGCCGGCCGGGTCTGGACCCCGCCGGAGACGGTGCCCGAGCACGTCCCGGACGGGCTCGACCTGCTCGCCGCCCTTCGCACGCTGCCGCACCGCGTGCGGGCCGCGCTCGTCCTGTACCACCTGGTGGACCTGCCGGTCGACGAGGTGGCGGCGACCCTCGGCGCGTCGCCCAACACGGTCAAGTCCTGGCTGGCCCGGGGACGGGCCGCGCTGGCGCGCGAGCTCGGCGACGAGCCGCGCGCCCAACCCGCGAAGGAGTCGGCACGTGATTGACCAGAGGTATCGCACTCTCGCCGGGGCGGCCGAAGAGGCGGCCCACCCGCCGGAGTTCGCGTCGGTACGCCGCCGCGCCGGACGGCTCCGGGCCCGGCGGCGGGCTGGCGGCGTGCTCGCCGCGGTGGTCCTGGTGGCCGCCGGCGTCGCCGGAGCGGCGGTGCTCCGCCCGGCGGACCAGACGTGGGAGCCGGCGGGCTCGGGCGGCCGGATCCTGGCGGCCGACGCCGCCGACGCGAACCACCTGTACGCGATCCGCAGGGAGTGCGACAGCTGCCCGCCGGAGCTGATCGGGTCGACCGACGGCGGGCAGAGCTGGACGGAGCGTTCGCGGCTCGAAAACACCGACGACTCGCCGCTCCTGCGGGTGCTCAGCCCGAAGGTGGCGCTGTTGAGCTGGACGAGCTCGACCAACTCGTCCGGCGCCCCGGTCGGCGGCGAGCCAGGGGCCGGTGACCCGGCCGCCGGTGCGCGAACCTACGAGACCAGGATCACCGTGGACGGCGGCCGGACCTGGCGGGTCCCGCGGACCTCCGCGAAGCCGGTTTCGGCCGCGGCCAAGAACATGCGGGTGCTCGACAGCATGAACCCCGGCGTCGGCCCGTTCACGAGCGAAGCCAGCCAGCTTCCGGTGTTCGCCGTGGATCCCGCGTCCGGGCAGATCGCGCCACTCGCCAACCAGCCGCCTTTGCGCTACCGGGATGTGGTCGACGTGCCGCGGGAGGCGGGCCTGTGGGTGACCGGCGCCGATCCGGCGACCGACAAGCCGGCGATCTCGGTCAGCCGGGATGGCGGGCGTACCTGGAAGACGACCGTGTTCAGCGCGGAGAACCCGGCGGTACAGCGCCATGGGGGTGAGAGCGCGATGGTCGGAATCAGCCCGCCACAGATGGCGACCTCCGACGGGCAACTCGCGTACGCGACGATGCCGACCAACGGGGCCGTGGCACCGGACGGCGGCCCGGGCAGGTGGGTCAGGCCGGGGATCTACCGCACCACCGACGGCGGGGCGCACTGGAACCGTGCCGGCGACCTGTCGATGCCCGCACCCCTGCTGGGAGCGCATTCGGTGGTCATCGCCGACGGCACGCACGTGCTGGCGGCGACCGACGGCAAGGGCTACCAGTTCCTCGGCAGCCCGGACGGCCGGAAATACACCCGGATCGACCTCGGCCTCCGGCCCGCGCCGGGCGAGGAGCCACGGGCGGTCGCGGCCCGGCTGTTCCTCTTCCGGAGCGCGGGCGTGCTCTACACCTCAGCCGACGGCCGGAGCTGGCGGGCCGTGGCTGGAGACTGATCCTCAGCTCAGGACCGCCCAGACGACCTTGCCGTCCTGCTTCGGCCGCCAGCCCCACCGGGCCGACAGCGAGTCCAGCAACGCCAGGCCGCGCCCACCGTAGGAGGTGGGCGCGGCCACCCGTGGTTGCGGTGGCTGGGTCGAACGGTCGTGCACCGCGATGTGCAGCTCGTCCCCGTGCAGGGTCACCTCGACGGTGATCGGCGTGCCGGCGTGGACCACCGCGTTGTTGACCAGTTCGGTCACCGCGATGTGCGCCGACTCGGTGAGTTCGTCCCGGCGCCACCGGGCGCAGGCGGTGGCGACAAGCTGACGAGCCAGCCGGGCCGCCTCGACCCGCGGCTCGAGCTCGAGGCTCAGCCAGCGGTCGGGGGTCTGTCCAGTCGCGTTCTTCATGAGGGATTACCTGCTCCTCAGCTACCCCGGATCGGGGGAAGCCATGCGACTTCGTCACTGCCGATCGGCGAGCGGCGGGCACCCTGGCGACGGGCGGACCCGAGCGGCGAGCGGCGGGCACCCTGGCGGCGGGCCCACGCTAGCGGCGAGCGGCGGGCACCGGGTGGTGGAGGCGGACCGGGCGGCGGCGCGGGGCGGCGGCGACCTGGTGGTGGTGCTGTGGCTCGGCGTAGCGGGTCAGGCCGATCACCGCGGCCAGCGTGACCAGGAAGCCGATCATCGCGAGCCACTCGCGGCCGGGCCAGATGCGGTCGCCGAGGAAGAGCAGGCCGATGATCGCGGCCGGCACCGCGCCGGCGGCGTCCATGGCGGCGACGGCGGCCGTGGTGGAGCCGCGCTGCATCGCCAGGCCGAGCAGGAGCTGGCCGACGACCGAGTGGGCGAGCAGCAGGTACAGCAGGGGGTGGATCAGCAGCGCCTCGAACGAGTGCACCGCCGCGAGCGGCCGGGCGGCCACCGCCGCGCCCGAGAAGGCGAGGCCGGCCAGCGACCCGAGCGCGACGGACCCGGGCGCACCGTGCAGGCGCACCGCGAAGAAGCCCAGCGCGCCGATCACCACGAGCGCGATCACCAGCGCGCCCAGGCCGAGCGGCCCGATCTGCCGGGAGGGGGCGGGCTGGGCGGCCAGCACCAGCGCGCCGATGCCGGCGAAGAGGAGCACCAGCAGCGCCACCTCGGCGCCGGGGAGCCGCCACTTGAGGATCAGCACGCCCAGCACGGCGGTCACGCCGAGGCCGGCCGCCACGCTCGCCTGCACCAGGAAGAGCGGCAGGTCGCGGCGGGCCAGGAAGGCGAGCAGGAAGCCGAGGGCCTGGCAGGACAGGCCGATGAGGTAGGTCCGGTGGCTGGCCAGGCGGAGCAGCAGGCCCGGGTCGAACGTGTGGTGGACCGTGGTGCGGGTGGCGGCCATCGACTGGAGCATGTTGGCGACGCCGTACGCCAAGATCATCGCTGCCAGGAAACACCAGCCGCCAGTGGATGCCACCCGGCGACTCTAGCGGGATTGTCCAGCCCCCGCCTGTGCGGCTCGCGCCGACCACTCGTCAGAGCATCTCGATGCCCGAGGCGGAGAGTCGTTCGAGCAGGTCGCTGTGTAGCTTGCCGTTGGTGGCCACCGCGCTGCCGCCCCCCGGGCCGGACCGCCCGTCGAGGTCGGTGAACGTGCCGCCGGCCTCGGTCACGATCGGCACCAGGGCGGCCACGTCCCACAGCGAGAGCTCCGGCTCGACCATCGCGTCGAGGGCGCCCTCGGCAAGCAGCATGTATCCGTAAAAGTCGCCGTATGCCCTGTTACGCCATGTTTGGCGCATAATGCCGAGCATCGCGCCGAGACGGCCGTTCTCCTCCCACCCCATCAGGTCGGAGTAGCAGAAGCTGGCGTCGGTGAGCCGGCTCACCCCCGACACCTTGATCGGCGTGGCGGCGGCGGTGTGCCGCCCCGCGTACGCCCCGTGCCCCACCGCCGCCCACCACCGGCGCCCCAACGCCGGCGCGGAGACAAGACCAACCACCGGCTGGTCGCCCTCCATGAGCGCGATGAGCGTCGCCCACACGGGCACGCCCCGGATGAAGTTCTTCGTGCCGTCGATCGGGTCGATCACCCACTGCCGGGTGCCCGGACCCGCCGCCGCCTCGGTCGCGCCGAACTCCTCGCCGAGCACCGCGTCCCGCGGCCGGGTGCGTGCGAGCGTGGCGCGCAGGGCACGCTCCACCGCCGTGTCGGCGTCGGAGACCGGCGTCAGATCCGGCTTTGACTCCACGTGCAGGTCGAGCGCCCGAAACCGGGCGGACGAGATGGAGTCCGCCGTATCCGCGAGCACGTGGGCGAGGGAGAGGTCGTCGGCGTACCGGGCCATGGCGGGAAAGGTAGCTGATCCGGACGCTCCGCACGCGATAGCGTCCCCGTTATGAGACCGGATGCGGTGTGCGGACTGCTCGCCGAGCCCGACCGGCTGGCCGCCTTCGCCGCCGTGGTGCTGGGCGCGGCCACCCCCTCCGAGGTGGCGGCGAGCACCGGCCTGCCCGCCCGCCAGGTGGTTGTCGCGCTCCGCCGGCTGGAGTCGGGCGGCCTGGTTGCCAGCGTCGACGGGCGCATCGTGGCCGAGGCCGACGCGTTCAAGGAGGCGGTGCGGGAGCACGCGCCGCCGCCCGCCGCCGAGCAGGACCTCGACCCCGACCGCGCCAAGGCGGCGGTGCTGCGAGTCTTCGTGCGCGACGGCCGGATCGCACGCATGCCGGCCGCGCGGGGCAAGCGGCGGATCATCCTGGAGCACGTCGCCGCCTCGTTCGAGCCGGGCGTCCGCTATCCCGAGCGCGAGGTCGACGCCATCCTGCGCGCCTGGCACGACGACCACGCCTCGCTGCGCCGCTACCTCATCGACGAGGGGCTGATGTCGCGAGAGGACGGCATCTACTGGCGCAGCGGCGGCTACGTCGAGGTCTAAATCAAGATCAAACCCAAGCTTCGAGCTACCGCGATGTCCGCGGTGGTCCAGACCGCTGCTCCCGCGGCCTCACCCGTCCGCTGTTGGTCCCCCGGCCCGCACCCAAGAGGCCAGCCCTCTTGGGGATGAATTCTGAGGAGGCTCCCGTATACCCGTCCAGGCGGTGACAGGGCTGCCCTCTTGGGGGCAACGGGCAGCGGGCAGTGGGGCGGTTGGGCTTGTGACGGGGAGGTGGCAGCGGAGGCCGGGGATCTCGGCGAGCGCTGCGAGCCGCCGGCCGCAGCGGTCTCCGGCGGGAGCAACGGTCCGCAACTGACGCGGACCCGGGCAAATCTGCCTTTGCCCTACTTCCTAGAGCGGTTCGGTGGCCGAGGCTTCGGGGTCGGGCTCGCCGGATCGGGATGCCAGCAGGCGGCGGTAGGAGCGGAGCCGGCGTTCGTCGGCGCGTCCGGCCGCCACCCAGGCGTCCAGCGCGCAGCCCGGGGAGTCGGCGGTGTGCTCGCAGCCGGGCTGGCAGTCGACGGTCGCCTCGACGAGGTCGGGAAAGCCGTGCAGCAGGCTCTCCGCGGAGACGTGGGCGAGGCCGAAGCTGCGTACCCCCGGGGTGTCGATGATCCAGCTGGGCTTGTCGGCGGGGAGCCGGAGCGCGACGGCGCTCGTCGACGTGTGCCGTCCCTTGCCCACCGCGCTGACCACGCCGACCGCCCGGTCGGCGTTGGGGACGAGACGGTTGACGAGCGTCGACTTGCCCACGCCCGAGTGGCCCACGAGCACCGAAAGGCGTCCGGTGAGCGTGGCGCGCAGGTCGTCGAGGTCGGCGTCCGGCCGGCACAGCACGTGTGGGAGGTCGAGCTCGGCGTAGTAGCCGAGCACGGCGTCCGGGCCGGCCAGGTCGGCCTTGGTCAGGCAGAGCAGGGGGTCGATGTCGGCGTCGTACGCGGCGACGAGGCACCGGTCGATGAAGCCGGTGCGCGGCGGCGGGTCGGTGAGCGAGCTGACGATCACGAGCTGGTCGGCGTTGGCGACCACGACCCGCTCGAGCCGGCCCTCGGTGGTGGTCTCGTCGTCGTCGGCGGTGCGCCGCAGCACCGAGGTGCGCTCGGCGATCCGCACGATGCGGGCGAGCGCGCCCGGCGCTCCCGAGATGTCACCGACCAGGGCCACCCAGTCGCCCACGACGACCGACTTGCGGCCCAGCTCGCGGGCTCGCATGGCGGTGACGCTCGCGTCGCCGACGTGGCAGGTGTACCGCCCCCGGTCGACCGCGACCACGAACCCCTCGACCGCCTCGGAGTGCTTGGGGCGGGTGCGGGTACGCGGACGCGAGAACCGGGACGGGCGGACCCGTACGTCGTCCTCGTCGTACTCCCGCCGCTTTCCCGTCAGCGCTCCTCCTACCGCTCCTAGTGCCCGTCGACCATTGCCGACCATAGCGCCGGAAACTCCGGCATGGTCTTCGACGTGCATGCCACGTCGTCGACTTCGACACCGGGGACGGCCAGCCCGATGACCGCGGCGGCGTGGGCGAGCCGGTGGTCGTGGTACGTCTGGAACAGCGCGCCGCGCAGCGGGCGGGGGCGGATCTCCAGCCCGTCGTGGCTCTCCGTGACGTCCGCGCCGAGCGCCTCCAGCTCGCGGGCCAGCGCGGCGATCCGGTCGGTCTCGTGCCCGCGGATGTGGGCCACGCCGGTGAGTCGGGAAGGCGAGTCGGCGACCGCGGCCAGCGCGGCCAGCACCGGGGTCAGCTCGCTGACGTCGGACAGGTCGGCGTCGAGCCCGTGCACGGCGCCGGTGCCGCGCACCGTCAGGCCCTCGGTGCCGAGGGAGACCTCGCCGCCCATCTCGTGCAGCAGGGCGCGGAGCCGGTCGACCGGCTGGGAGCTCGTGCGCGGCCAGCCGAGCAGCGTCACCTCGCCGCCAGTGACGAGGGCGGCCGCGAAGAACGGCGCGGCGCCGGAAAGGTCGGGCTCGATCACCCAGGCGCGCCCGGCGAGCTTGCCCGGCTGCACCGCCCAGACGTCCGGGGTGGTGTCGTCGACCGCGGCGCCGGCCGCCCGCAGCATCTGCGCGGTCATCCGCAGGTGCGGGGCGGAGGGGACCGGCGGACCCACGTGGCGCACCACGATGCCGCGCTCGAACGCGGCACCGGCCAGGAGCAGCCCGGAGACGAGCTGGCTGGAGGCCGAGGCGTCGATCTCCACCTCGCCGCCGGCGACCCGCCCGGTGCCGTGGACGGCCAGCGGCAGGTTGCCGGTGTCGGAGGCGTCGATCCGGACGCCCACCGAGCGGAGCGCGCCCACCAGCTGGTCGACCGGCCGCTGCCGGGCGCGCGGGTCGCCGTCGAACGTGACGGTGCCGGCGGCCAGCCCCGCGACCGGCGGCACGAAGCGCATGACCGTGCCGGCCAGGCCGACGTCGACGTGCGCCGGGCCGGCCAGGGGGTGCGGGCGCACCACCCAGCGATCGTCGTCCAGAGTGGACACCTGGGAGCCCATGGCGCGCAGACCGGCGGCCATGAGCTCGGTGTCGCGGGCGCGGAGCGGGCGGCGGAGCGTCGAGGGCCCGTCGGCGATCGCGCTGAGCACGAGGGCCCGCGCGGTCATCGACTTGGAGCCGGGCAGCCGCACCGTGGTGGCGACCGGATCCTTCGCGGTCGGCGCGGTCCACGGGACGGGGGCGCGGGTCACGGTCACCCGTACAGTCTGCCGTCCGCCGCCGGCAACCGGTGATCGCCGATCCGGCTCCTCCCGAGTATCGAGACGGGCTGTGCCGCTGCGCTCGCTGGGCGCCTTCGGCGGCCAGCTCCCGCCGTCCTCGTCGCGGCGCTCCTCGGGCTGGCGGTCGCCACCCCGGAGGCGCGATAGCGTAAAGGCCATGTGCGGCCGGTACGCGACCACCCGCAGCGCGGCGGATCTCAGCGCGCTCTTCGAGGCGTATGACGACACCGGCGGAGCGCTGGTGGCCGACTACAACGTCGCACCGACCGACCCGGTGCCGATCGTGCGGATGTCCAAGTCGCGCGGGGAGCGGGTGCTGGCCGCGGCGCGGTGGGGCCTGGTGCCGACGTGGGCCAAGGACGCCAAGGGCGCGGCTCGCATGATCAACGCGCGGTCGGAGACCGTCGCCACGTCCAGCGCGTACGCGTCGCCGTTCGCCAAGCGCCGCTGCCTCGTGCCGGCCGACGGCTGGTACGAGTGGCTCCGCCGGCCGGACGGGCGCAAGCAGGCCTACTTCATGACTCCCGCGGGCGGCGGTGTGCTCGCCATGGCCGGTCTGTGGTCGCCGTGGCAGGAGGGCCTGACGTTCACGGTGGTGACCACGGCCGCGATCGGCGACCTGGCGCTCGTGCACGACCGGATGCCGTTGCTGCTGCCGTGGCAGCGCTGGGCCGACTGGCTGGCCGGCGGTGGCGAGGCCGAGGAGTTGCTGACCGCGCCGAGCGACGAGTTTCTGGCCGGCTTGGAGATCCGCCCGGTTGGCCCGGATGTCGGCGACGTCCGTAACGACGGCCCGCATCTGGTCGCCAGGGCACCCGGCGGCACACTCGGCGGGCCGCCCGAAGAACCGGTTGAGTTGACGCTATTTTGATCGTCCGTGTTTCTGATTGGTTACCGCTCTTCTGACGCAGTGTGAGCAGAAAAGAACCGAGCGATCGCGCACGGGAGCGCTCCCATCACGCTGTGTATCGAATACTGCCATTGGCGGTGAATAGTCGATTGGCCTTTCGGCCAGGATCTATGCAACCCCTTGAATTGCAAGCCGCGAATGCGATAGAACACAACGCCGGCAGAGGTGTCGATTCGCACTGGGCGGACGGCAACGCCATTACTTCGCCGGTCCCACGGGGGAGGTGGGTGGATGACACGGGCGCGGATGCCACGCCCGCACGAGGTTGCCGCTGCACGGCGCGACCCGCGGCTGCTTCGGGCAGTGAGTGAGCGTCAGCTGGACGATGCGTGGCGCACGAGAGGCGTGTGCCAGAGCGTTGACCCCGAGACGTTCTTCCCGGCTCCCAGTGAGCCGGCGGACGCCGCGGTGGCCCTGTGCCGCACATGCGACGTGCAGGGTGCCTGCCTGGCCTGGGCGCTGGAGGTCGGCGACTGCCACGGCGTCTGGGGCGCCACGACGCCCCGCGAGCGGCGGGCGATGCTCGTCGCCTGGCGTGGCCAGGTGCAGCCGGACACCGAGGCGTTGGAGAGCGCGGGCCCACCGGTCCGCGACCAGCTCCTGACCTTGGTGCCGGTAGACACGCACTGAGCCGGCCCGGGTGCGTCCGGTGGGCGACGATGGGCGGGTGTCTGACACCAGCCGTGAGATCGTCACGCCCCGCGGGCCGGCCCTTGTCGACCTGACGCCCGCGTCCGGTCGCCGTAAGAGCCTGCTCGTGCTCGGCCACGGTGCCGGAGGTGGGGTCAACGCACCTGACCTCGTGGCGCTGCGTGATGCCGCGTGCGCCGCGGGGGTGACCGTCGCCCGCGTCACCCAGCCCTACCGGGTGGCCGGCCGCCGGGCGCCGGCGCCCGCGCACCAGCTCGACGAGGCGTGGACAGCCGTCGTGCGCGAGCTGCTCGCCGACCATCCGAAGGCACGGCTGGTGGTGGGTGGCCGGTCCAGCGGGGCCCGGGTCGCCTGCCGCACCGCCGCCGACCTCGGCGCCGTCGCGATCGTCTGCCTGGCGTTTCCGCTCCACCCGCCGGGCCGGCCGGAGCGCTCCCGCCAGGACGAGCTGCCCGCCGGTGTGCCCACCCTCGTGCTCAACGGCGACCGTGACCCGTTCGGCATCCCCGCCGGCGGCCCGGACACCCTGATCGAGGTACGCCCGGGTGAGGGACACGACCTGCGCCGCGACCCGAAGGGTACGGCGGGCATCGCGGTCGGGTGGCTCCGTGAGCGAGGACTCGCCCGCTGACCTCCTCTGGCCTGCGACGGAGGGGAATGCACCCCGGCGGGGGCGTGTTCTAGCACCCGGAAGCACAAACTGCGGAAGGGGCAGAATCGGTGCAAACCAGTACGCGACCCTCTGATCGGGTGAACCCCGAGGTCGAGCGCGTGCGTCAGCTCCTGGGCGGGCCCGAGTGGCTCGCGGCAAACCCGGTGACAGGCGAGCCTTCCTCAGGCGCCGACCAGGCGTTCCGCGTATCCTCGGCGGGACAGTCGAGGGGGGACGTTCGGTTGACCCGACCGGAGAGGACCGACGAGCGGCGGGCGCGCTTCGAGCGCGACGCGTTGCCGTTCGTCGACCAGTTGTATGCCGCGGGACTGCGCATGACGCGCAACCCAGCCGACGCCGAAGACCTGGTGCAGGAGACCTTCCTGAAGGCGTTCGCCGCCTTCCACCAGTTCGAAGAGGGCACCAACCTCAAGGCCTGGCTCTACCGCATTCTCACCAACACGTACATCAACTCGTACCGGCGGCGGCAGCGCCAGCCGATCCAGGCGCCGACCGAGGAGATCACCGACTGGCAGCTCGCCGAGGCGGAGTCTCACACGTCGAGCGGGCTGAAGTCGGCGGAGACCGAGGCGCTCGAGCGCCTGCCGGACAGCGACGTCAAGGACGCTCTACAGCAGCTGCCGGAGGAGTTCCGGCTCGCGGTCTACCTCGCCGACGTCGAGGGCTTCTCCTACAAGGAGATCGCCGACATCATGGGCACTCCCATCGGCACCGTGATGTCCCGGCTGCACCGTGGCCGGCGTAACCTGCGCAAGCTGCTGGAGCGCTACGCTGCCGAGCGGGGCTTCAACCGCAGCCCGTCGCCCGACACCGCAGCAGCTGGCCAGGAGGTGTGACAGACCGTGAGTTGCGGTGAACCACACGAAACCGACTGTCGTGACGTGCTCGCCGAGGTCTACCTCTACCTCGACCTGGAGTGCTCCGACGAGCGGCGCGACCTGATCCGCACCCACCTCGACGAGTGCTCGCCGTGCCTCCGGGAGTACGGCATCGAGCAGGAGGTGAAGGCCCTGGTCGCGCGCTGCTGCGGCGACGAGCGGGCACCCACCGAGCTACGCGACCGCCTGCGCGTCCGGCTCAGTGAGCTTGTGTTCGAGGCCGACTCCCGGGAGTATCTGCCCGACTGATTCGGATCCTCGTTCCACTGGAGTCCTCCCGTGCTCACAGACCGGTTGCGCCGCTCGGTGCGACTGCCCGAGGCGGTGCTGACCGGCCTGCTGGCGGTGTTCGTCGCCGCCCGGGTGTTCATCTGCGTGCGGGGCGACGTCTTCACCTCGTTCGACACGTTCTCGTACGCGCACCGTGGTGACCCCGCCTTCGACCGGGGCTCGCTCGTCTCGCTGACCGGACACGCCCCGCGCCTGTGGGGCGTGCCGGTCTTCTACGCGATCTTCCCGAACGACCAGGCCCGCGCGGTCGCCCAGTGGACCGTGGGCACGGTGGCGTGGGCGCTGCTGGCCTGGGCGCTCTGGGCCTGCCTGCGCACGCTCGTGGCCCGCGTCGTGGCGGTTGCCGCCGTGCTCGTGGTCGGGCTGCTGCCCCAGGTGGCCAACTGGGACTTCGCGATGCTGTCCGAGTCGCTGTCCATCTCGCTCGGCGTCCTCACGCTGGCGCTGCTGCTGCTCTGGGCCCGTACCAGTGTGGTCTGGTATCTGGTGGGGGCGACCGCGGTGGCGGTCTGGTGGACGTTCACCCGGACCGACATCCGGGTCTTCGTGGTCTTCCTGATCCTCGCGCTGGCCGTGGTGGCGTGGCGGCGGCCGCCGAAGCGCCGGCACGCCCTCGTCGCGGGCGCGGTGCTGGTGCTCGCGACGATCTGGTGCACGGCGATCACACCGGTCGTCGACCGCACCTACGCCGGCTGGAGCGCTACGCCCGAGGTGCGGCACGAAGAGGGGCTGATGCTCTTCCGGCTGCGGCTGCACGTGCTGCCCAACCCCGAGGTCAAGGCGATCTTCCAGCGGGAGTTCGGCATGCCGTCGTGTCCGGGGATGGAAGAGATCGCCGCCGGGCCGGCGTGGGAGACCGCCAAGTTCGCCGCGGCGTACGAGCAGTGCCCCGAGTTCAAGGCTTGGGGCGAGCGCAACGCGGCCGACGTGTGGCAGCGGTACGCGCTGGCCGAGCCGGGCGTGTTCGCGCGGCAGATGCGCGAGGTGGTGCGCCTCTCGGTGGCCGGCTCCGACTACGCGAAGACCGAGCGCGTGGTGCCGATGGCGGTGGAAAAGCTGGTCTTCCCGCCGCGGAGCTGGGTGCTGAAGGCGCTCGGCGCCGCGCTGGTGCTCTCGGCCGCGGCCGTCGTCTTCGTCGCGCGGCGGCGGCCCGACCTCGCGCTCGCCGCCACGGTGGTCGCGGTCGGCTCGGGCGTGAGCCTGCTGGCCGGCATCTGGTTCGGCGCGGGGGAGTACTGGCGCTTCGGCATCCAGGAAGCGATCGGCCTGCGCCTGGCCGTGCTCGTCGCGGTGGTGGCCGCGGTCGACGTGCTGGTGGTCACCTGGCGCGACCGGGCCCGTGCCCCCGCGCCACAAGAGCGAAGCGCCCCCGAAGCCGCCGAGAAGACGACCTCAGGGGCGCCGTAGGCCCGAGCTCAGGAGTTGGGGCGCTTGCCGTGGTTGGCCGCGCTCTTCTTGCGTGCCTTCTTCTTGCGTGACTTCTTAGCCATGCGGGCCTCCAGGACGTCTAGGAACACGCAGATCCTAGCTGGGCATGATTTGATACCGACGCACCCACACTCCGCTCACGAGGGAGGGCCGACGATGGCCGAGGAGATCCGCGCCGAGATGGTGGCGAACGTCTGGAAGGTCGTCGCGTCCGCCGGTGACGCGGTTGCCGAGGGCGACACCCTGGTCATCCTGGAGTCCATGAAGATGGAGATCCCGGTGCTCGCGGAGAGCGACGGCACAGTGCAGACGCTCGCGGTCAACGAGGGTGACGTCGTCCAGGAGGGCGACCTCATCGCGGTGATCGAATGACGGTGCGGGTGCGCGCGGCCCGCGCCGACGACCACGAGGCGATCGCGCGGGTCAGCATCGCGGCGTACGAGGCGGACGGGCAGCTCAAGGGCGAGATCCCGTACGCGGCGACGCTCGCCGACGTGGCCTCCCGGGTCGATGCCGGCGAGGTCTACGTGGCTGTCGACGCCGACGAGGTGGTGCTGGGCGCGGTGACGTTCGTGCTGCCCGGCTCGCCCTACGCGGAGCTGTCCGGCCCCGGCGAGGCCGAGTTCCGGATGCTGGCGGTCGACCCGGTCGCGCAGGGGCGCGGCGTGGGTGAGGCGCTGGCCAGGGCCTGCGTGCGCCGGGCCGGCGAGCTCGGCTGCGCGGCCGTGGTGATCTGCACGCGTGACTTCGCCGCTCCGGCCCAGCGGCTGTACGCGCGGCTGGGCTTCGTGCGCGAGCCGGAGCTCGACTGGTCGCCGATGCCGGGCGTCCAGCTGCTGGGCCTGCGACTCGCGCTCTAGTGCGGCGGCCGAAGGCCATCGCACTAGGCGCTCGCGGGTGCCTCCGCACCGATACTGTCGAGCAGCTCGTTGGCGATCTTCAGACCGATCGCCTTGCGCTCCTCCTCGGTGACCTCGGGGTCGCGGATCGCGAACCACGTGCTGTGCACGGAGAAGAGCGACAGCGCGGCCCGCACCTGCGCCTCGTGCGAGGTCTCCGGCCGCACCAGCAGGTCGACGAGCTGCATCATCCGCGCCCGCATGTCCTTGCCGGCCGAAAACTGCTTCATCGCGGTCTGGTTCTGCTCGAAGAAGCGCATGACCCGGTGCTGGTTGCCGCCGAAGAGCTCCTCCGTGTACCGCTGGATGATCGCCTGGCGTGACTCGACGGTCGGCGGCTGCGTCTCGGCCCACTCGATCAGCCGATTCATCGCCTCCATGCGGTCCTCGATGAAGCTGTTGGCGATCTCGTCTTTGCTCTTGAAGTGGTAGTAGAGCGCCGCCTTCGTGACACCGAGGCGCTCGGCGATCTCCCGGAGCGAGGTCTTCTCGTATCCCTCCTCGGTGAACAGCTCCAGCGCCACGGCCTGGATGCGCGACCGCGTATCGCCTGTGCTCTCGCTCACTTCATCACCTTACCCAGCGAACTTACTTGACGACCGGTTAGTTGGCAGCTTACCGTACGGCAAGTAAGGAATCTACCAGGGGGAGGGTGACATGACCGTCACAGATCAACCTTCAGTCACTCAGCCCAAGATCCGAGTCGTGTTGGTCGGTCTCATGATCGCGATGATGCTCGCGATGCTCGACAACATGATCGTCAGCACGTCGCTGCCGATCATCGTGCGCGAGTTCGACGGGCTCGACCACTTCACCTGGGTGGTCACGGCGTACGTGCTGGGCACCACCGTCTCCACCCCGATCTGGGGCAAGCTCGGCGACCTGTACGGGCGGAAGACGGTCTTCCTCACGTCGATCGTGATCTTCCTGATCGGCTCCGCGCTCTCCGGCATGGCCGGATCGAGCATGCTCGGCGGGCCCGAAGACGGGATGTTCGAGCTGATCGGCTTCCGGGCCGTGCAGGGTCTGGGCGCGGGCGGCCTGATCGTCGGTGTGATGGCGATCATCGGCGACCTTGTGCCACCCCGTGAGCGGGGTCGCTACCAGGGCATGATGGCCGGCGTCATGGCGATCGCGATGGTGGCCGGGCCGCTGCTCGGCGGGTTCATCGCGGACAACCTGTCGTGGCGGTGGGCGTTCTACATCAACCTGCCGCTGGGCGGTCTCGCGCTGCTCGTACTGATCACCCAGATGCATCTGCCGAAGTACCGGACCGAGCACAAGATCGACTGGGTGGGTGCCGGCCTGCTGTCCGTGGGCATCACCGCGCTCGTGCTGATCACCACGTGGGGTGGCAACGAGTACGAGTGGGACTCGCCGCAGATCTTCGGCCTGGTCGGGCTGGCGGCGGTGGCACTGGCGCTGTTCGCTCTCGTCGAGCGGCGCGCGGCCGAGCCGATCATCTCGCTGGGCCTGTTCAAAAACCGCAACTTCGCGCTCATCTCGGCGGTCGGTTTCCTGCTCGGCTTCGCGATGTTCGGCGCGATCAACTTCCTGCCGATCTTCCAGCAGTACGTGCAGGGGGCTTCCGCCACCGGCAGCGGCCTGCTCCTGCTCCCGCTGATGTTCGGCATGCTGACCGTCTCGATCCTGAGCGGCCGCACGATCACCCGCACCGGCCGTTACCGCGTCTACCCGATCGTCGGCGGCGTGCTCATGGCCATCGGCATGCTGCTGCTGACGATGCTGGACGCGCAGACCAGCCGGGTCGAGCTCGGTGCCTACCTGGTGGTGCTCGGCGCCGGCATGGGCTTCCTGATGCAGACGACGATGCTGATCGCGCAGAACAGCGTCGAGCAGCGCGACCTGGGCGCCGCCAGCGGTGCCGCGACGTTCTTCCGCTCGATCGGTGGCTCGTTCGGCGTGTCACTCTTCGGCGCGGTCTTCGCCACCCGCTTCCAGCACGAGCTCACCGACAAGCTGGGGGCACAGGCCGCCGCGCAGTTCAGCGACGGTGGAGGCGGTGCGGGCAGCTTCGACCCGGCCGTGCTCGCCGGCCTGCCGGCGGCGGCCCGCAACGGCCTGCTGACGAGCCTCGCCGACTCGATCGCCGGCGTGTTCTGGTGGGCCGTGGCGGTCGCGGTGCTGGTGCCGGTGCTGGCCTGGTTCGTGAAGGAGATCCCGCTGCGCGGCGCCCCCGAGGCGCCCGCGGCCACGCCCGAGGAGAAGGCCGAGCGCGCCCTGGCCGACGCGCCCGCGGTGCCGTAGAGCCCTCCCCGAGAAGGGCGCCCACCGGATGGTGGGCGCCCTTCGTCCATTGCGCGATGCGTTGTGTTTGAGCCTCCAACCGTGCAAGAATGAGCACCGAACGAGCAGCTTTGCGCACGCCCGGATTGGGCATCCAGGAGGTCATGGTGAGCACAGCGGGAGCGGGCATGGCCGCTGACATCGCGGAGCAGCCGGAGGTCTACGCGCGCCTGCTGGAGCCGGCCCACGCCGAGCCCATCGCCCGCGCCGCCGCGGTCATCGCCGAGCGCCGGCCGCGCCACATCGTGCTCACCGCACGCGGCACCTCCGACCACGCGGCGCTCTACGGGGCCTACCTGGCGGAGATCCGCCTCGGCCTCCCCGCGGGGCTGGCGTCGCCGAGCGCGGTGACCGTCTACGGCGCCCGGCCCGACCTGTCGCAGGCGCTGGTCATCGGCGTCAGCCAGAGCGGCGGCTCGCCCGACCTGACCGAGGTGGTGCGGGTGGCCCGCGAGTCCGGCGCCCTCACGCTTGCGATCACCAACAACCCCGACTCGCCGCTCGCCGCGGCCGCCGAGCTCTCCGTCGACGTGGCGGCGGGGCACGAGCGCGCGGTGGCGGCCACGAAGACGTACACCGCCGAGCTTTTGGCCCTGCTCCTGCTGGTGGAGAGCGTGCGCGCGGGCGGCGGCCGGCCACCCGCGGATCTGGCGGCCCTGCCCGACCTCGCGGCGCGCGTATTGGCCGACCCCACGCCGGAGACCGTCGCGGGCCGCTACAGGTTCGCGGCGCGCCTCGTCACGACCGGCCGGGGGTACGCGTATGCGACCGCCCGCGAGGCGGCCCTCAAGCTGATGGAGACGTCATACCTGCCGGCGCTCGCCTTCTCCGGCGCCGACCTGCTGCACGGGCCGCTGGCGATGACCGATCCCGACGTGCCGGTGCTGGCCGTCGTGGGCTCCGGGCCGGGCGGCACCGCGATGGGCGACGTGCTGGCCCGGCTGCGCGAGCGCAAGGCCGACGTGCTCACCGTGGGCGCCAACGGCGAGCTCGCGGTGCCCGACGTCGACGAGCGGCTCGCCCCGCTGCTCGACATCCTGCCCCTCCAGCGGCTGGCGCTGGCCCTCGCGCTCGCCCGCGGTGAAGACCCGGACGCACCGCGCGGCCTCAAGAAGGTGACCTCCACGCTCTAGAGCGTTTCGGAGTTGAGGTGGCCTGGCTCTGGATTCCTGCGTCGCGGTAGCTCGGATCTCGGTCTTTCGGATCGGGATTTCGTGGCCGCGCTCGTGGATGCCACCCCCAGCCGGAAAGCTCTAGAGTGCTGATGTGTCTACGCTGCGCGATCTGGTCGAAGAGCACACCTCGCTGAGCGAGGCTGACATCGACCACCTGCACCGGCTCGCCGGCGACTGGCAGCTGCTCTCCGACCTCTCCTTCGCCGACCTGCTGCTGTGGGTGCCGGTCAACGGGCACGAGTCGTTTCTGTGCGTGGCGCAGGTGCGGCCGACCACCGCCCCCACGGCCTACCAGGACGACCAGGTGGGACGCACGGTCGGCGGTCCGGAGGTGGCGCACCTGACGATCGCGTACCGGCAGGGGCGGATCTGGCGCGAGGGCGACCCGGTTTGGTATGGGGACACGCCCGCCCGCCACGAGGCGATCCCGGTGCGGCTGCGCGACGCCGAGGGGGAGCCGGGCGGCGTGATCGGGGTCGTGGGGCGCGACACCAACCTCTCGACCGCGCGCACGCCCAGCCAGCTCGAGCTCAACTATCTGACGACCGCCGACGACCTCGCGCAGATGATGGCCGACGGCACGTTTCCGCCGATCAGCCACCGCATCGAGACGACCTCCGCGCCGCGGGTGGGTGACGGGCTGATCCGGTTGGACGCGAGCGGCAAGGTGACCTACGCGAGCCCCAACGCACAGTCCGCCTTCCGCCGGCTGGGCTTCGCCTCCCATCTCGTCGGCGAAGACCTCGCCGCGCTCGCCGCGCGCCTGGCCGACGACCCGCTGGAGGGCACCGACGCCTCCGCCCGCATGCTCGCCGCGCTCGGTGGCGAGGCGCCGTCGCGTAAAGAGATCGAGGCGCGGGGTGCCACGGTGCTGACCCGCGCGCTCCCGCTCATGCCGGCCGGCGTGCCGATCGGTGCGCTGGTGCTGGTGCGCGACGTCACCGAGGTGCGCCGCCGCGACCGGGCCCTGGTGACCAAGGACGCCACGATTCGCGAGATCCACCACCGCGTGAAGAACAACCTCCAGACCGTCGCCGCCCTGCTGCGCCTCCAGGCCCGCCGGGTCGAGACGCCTTCCGCCAAGGCGGCGCTGGAGGAATCGGTGCGCCGGGTGGCCTCGATCGCGCTGGTACACGAGACGCTGTCGATGTCGAGCGACGAAGCGGTGGAGTTCGACGGCATCGTCGACCGGGTGGCCGCGGCCGCCGCCGAGGTGGGCACGACCGAGTCGAAGGTCTCGATGCGCCGCATGGGCACGTTCGGCGTGCTGCCCGCCGAGATGGCCACCTCGCTGGTGATGGTGCTCAACGAGCTGCTGATCAACGCGGTCGAGCACGGCTTCCCGGAGATCGACGGCGTGGGCGCGGTCGGCGAGGTGGTGGTCTCCGCCCACCGCCACCGCAAGGAGCTGCACGTCACCGTCGTCGACAACGGCACGGGGCTGCCGGAGGAGTTCGACGCCGAGCAGGGCGGGCGGCTGGGCCTCCAGATCGTGCGCGCGCTGGTCACCGGCGAGCTCAACGGCACGATCGAGCTGCGCGCCCGGTCAGAGGGAGGCACCGAGGCGGTGCTCGTGCTCCCCCTGACCAAGCGCTGAGGCATCAGCCTCCGGTCTTCAGACCTTCGAGCATCTCATCGAAGTCGATCACCTCAGCCGCCGGCGGCGCCTCGACGGTCGCCGACGTGCCGTACTCGACGTAGTCGACCGTCGTGTCGCTGACCGTGCCCATCACCACGTGCATGCGGCGCGGCTGGTACTTCTCGTCCACCCAGACGTCGGTCTTGACGTCCTTGACGCCAGCCTTGGCGATCTCCTTCTCGGCGGCCGCCTTCTTCGCGGGGTCGAGCTGGCCGAGGTACGCGGCGACCGGGTTGGTGACGGTGTAGTGGACGGTCTTCACACCGTCGATCGTCTCCTCACCGACCACGGTTACCGTGTCGGCGGCGAGCAGGGTCTTGACCTGCCGCACCGGGTCCATCTCGTCGAACTGCTTCGTGAACTCCGAACCCGACCCTCCGGCGGCCGCCGTCAGGTCCATCTTCATCCAGCTCTTGCCCTGCATCTCCGCCCGCTCGGCCTCGGGGATGGCGATGTAGAAGATCGGGCCGATCATCCGGATCGTCGTGGACTTTCCCGCGATCTGCATGGTGATCTCGGCCTTGGGGTCCTTGCCGTATCGCAGCACCCCCTGGCCGCTGAAGGCCTTGCCGTCGGCCTCGCCGTCCATCCTCAGCTTTACGGACTCGGCCTTGGTGGCGCTGTCCACCACCTTCTGAAGCGAACCCTTCGCGTCACTGACGAGCAGGGCGAGGACGTTCTGCTGCTGCGGCGCGTCAGGCGTGGTGGGGGTGGAGCCGCACGCGCCGAGCGCGATCACCGCCAGCGAGGCAATGACGAGTTTGGCAGCTTTTGTCGTAAATAGCACGGTATCTCCCCGTGAGATGGTCGAATGCGCGCGGATGCTACAACGGGCCGGCGCATGGACTCTTGTGCATTCGATGCTGGCGGCTGCTTGTTGCTTAGGTGTTACAAAGCACACTCCCGCCATCTGGGCCGCTGGTTGGCGGGCCGGGGTGGCTGTGAGAAGCTAACCCTCGTGACCGTTGCTGAGCGCCGTGCCGTGTCGCTGGGATTGACCTCCCGGCGCCACGTTGACTACGGCCGCGTGCGCAGCGCCATGTGTCGGGCTCACTGACGTCGCCCGATCTGATCTGTTCCCGGGCGCGTAGAGAGCGCCGGCCCTCAAGATCAGCGCCGTAGCCTCGCGCGTCCTTCCTAACGAAACGCACACGGAGGACGCCCAGGATGGCGGTCACAAGCTCGGAAGGCCGGCCGGCCGCACGCCCGCGCAAGGCGCGCGGCGAAGGGCAGTGGGCGCTGGGTCACCGCGAGCCGCTCAACCCCAACGAGCGGACCAAGAAGGACGACAACCCGCTCAACGTCCGCGCCCGGATCGAAAACATCTACGCGCACCGCGGCTTCGGCTCGATCGACCCGCAGGACCTGCGCGGGCGCTTTCGCTGGTGGGGGCTCTACACGCAGCGCAAGCCCGGGATCGACGGCGGCCGCACCGCCATCCTCGAGCCGCACGAGCTCGACGACGAGTACTTCATGTTGCGCGTGCGCGTCGACGGCGGTGCGCTCGACCTCGACCAGCTGCGCACGATCGCCACGATCTCCCAGGAGTTCGCGCGCGACACCGCCGACATCACCGACCGGCAAAACATCCAGCTCCACTGGATCCGGGTCGAAGACATGCCGGAGATCTGGCGCCGCCTGGAGGCGGTGGGGCTACAGACCACCGAGGCGTGCGGCGACTGCCCGCGGGTGGTGCTGGGCAGCCCGGTCGCGGGCATCTCGGCCGACGAAAAGCTCGACGCCACTCCCGCGATCGACGCGATCGTGGAACGCTTCGTGGGCGCCAAGGAGTTTTCCAACCTCCCGCGCAAGTTCAAGTCGTCGATCTCGTGGCTGGCCGACATGCCCTACGAGGTAAACGACATCTCCTTCCTCGGCGTTGACCACCCGGAGTACGGTCCGGGCTTCGACCTGTGGGTCGGCGGCGGCCTCTCGACCAACCCGATGCTCGCCCAGCGCCTCGGCGTGTGGGTGCCGATCGACGAGGTGCCGGAGGTGTGGGCCGGCGTGGTGAGCATCTTCCGCGACTACGGCTACCGCCGGCTGCGCCACCGCGCCCGGCTCAAGTTCCTGGTCGCCGACTGGGGCGTGGAGCGGTTCCGCGAGGTGCTGGAGAAGGAGTACCTCGGCCGCACGCTGCTCGACGGGCCGGCGCCGCAGCTCCCCGAAAAGCCGATCGACCACATCGGCGTGCACCGGCAGGCCGACGGCCGCTTCTACGTCGGCGCCGCGCCGGTGGTGGGTCGCACGTCCGGCACCCAGCTCGCCCAGCTCGCCGACACCGTCGAGGCGCACGGGAGCGGGCGGGTGCGGCTCACGCCGTACCAGAAGCTGCTAGTGCTCGACGTCGCGCAAGGTCGGGTCGACTCGCTGGTGGCCGCGTTGCGGGCGATCGGTCTCGAGGCCCAGCCGTCGACCTGGCGGCGCGGCACGATGGCATGCACCGGCATCGAGTTCTGCAAGCTGGCGATCGTCGAGACCAAGCGGCGCGGCGAGGAGCTCGTCGCCCGCCTCGAAGAGCGCCTGGGCGAGATGGACGTCGACATCTCCATCCACATCAATGGCTGCCCCAACGCCTGCGCTCGCACCCAGACCGCCGACATCGGCCTCAAGGGCCAGATCGTGATGGGTCCGGACGGGCAGCAGGTGGAGGGCTACCAGGTCCACCTCGGCGGTGGTCTCGGCATGGCCGAGGGCCAGAAGGCCGGGTTCGGGCGCAAGCTCCGCGGTCTCAAGACCACCGCGGACGAGCTCCCCGAGTACGTGGAACGCCTGGCCCGTCGCTACCTGGACAGCCGCACCGACGGCGAGGCGTTCGCCAGCTGGGTCATGAGGGTCGAAGAGGAGGCACTCCGATGAGTTCTGAGTCTCGCGCCGCACCCCTTTACTGCCCGTACTGCGGAGAAGAAGACCTGCGCCCGTCCGAGGAGGGGCACGGCACGTGGGAGTGCCGCGGCTGTGCGCGCGCCTTCTCCGTCAAGTTCATCGGATTGGTGCGAAAGGCGGTGGCACGGTGAGCCCGGTAAACGCGGTGGGCTTGGGCCTTCTCAGCCCGGCCCGCGACCGCTCGGCCGAGCTGCGTTCCCTCGCGGAGGACGCCGCGGTCGCGCTCGAAGGCGCGCCGGCCGAGGAGATCGCCCGGTGGGCGGCCGAGACGTTCGGCGACCGGTTCTGCGTGACGAGCTCGATGGCCGACGCGGTGCTGGCCCACGTGGTGTCCCGGGTGGCGCCCGGCGTCGACGTGATCTTCCTCGACACCGGCCTGCACTTCCCCGAGACGCTCAAGGTGCGCGACACCGTGGCCGCCACGATGCCGGTCAACGTGCGCTCGATCCGTCCGCGGCTGACCGTCGGCCAGCAAGACGGTGAGTACGGGCCGCGCCTGTTCAACAAGAGCCCCGACGACTGCTGCTTCCTCCGCAAGGTCGAGCCGCTGGAGCGGGCGCTCGCCGACTACGACGCGTGGGCCGCCGGGCTGCGCCGCGACGAGTCACCCACCCGGGCCAACACGCCGGTGGTGGCGTTCGACGCCAAGCGCGGCAAGGTCAAGGTCAACCCCATCGCGGCGTGGAGCCAGGCCGATGTCGAGGCCTACATCTCCCGGTGGAACGTGCCGGTCAACGAGCTCTTCAAGAAGGGGTTCACCTCGATCGGCTGCTGGCCGTGCACCCGGCGCACCAAGGCCGGCGAAGACCCGCGGGCCGGCCGGTGGGCGATGTTCGAAAAGACCGAGTGCGGCCTGCACACGTGACGCCGATCCTCCTGGTGGTGCACGGCAGCCGCGATCCGCGGGCGGCGCGGGCGACCCGTGCCCTCGTCCGCGCGGTCGCGGCGGCCCGCCCGGGTGTCGACGTGCGCGCCTCGTACCTCGACCACACGCTGCCCCGCCCGGGGCAGGTGCTGAGCGGGCTCGAGGCGGCCGGCCACCACCGGGTGACGCTGGTACCGCTGCTGCTCACCGCGGCGTTCCACGGGCGGGTCGACGTGCCCGAGGTGCTGCGCGCCGCCCGCGCCGCCGGCCTGCGCGTCCCGGTCGCGGTGGCCGACGTGCTGGGCCCGTCCGCCGGTGACCCGGTCGACGACTCGCTGCTGGCCGGGTTGCGGCGCCGGCTCGCCGCCGCGGGCTCCGGCTTCGACGCCGTGGTGCTGGCCGCGGCCGGCACCCGCGACGCCGCCGCGCGGCAGACCGTGGTGCGGGCCGCGAGCGCGCTCGGCGAGTCGCTGGGCGTGCCGGCGACGGTCGCGTACGCCTCGGCCGCGTCCCCCACCGGCGCCGAAGCGGTGGCGGAGCTGCGCGCGGCCGGTGCCGAGCGGATCGGCGTGGCGGCCTACTTCCTGGCGCCGGGGCTGCTCTACGACACCGTCGTCACGTCCGCTCTCGACGCCGGTGCGGTGGCGGCGGCGCAGCCCTTGGAGGGCGCGTTCGAGCTCGCTCGGCTGGTGCTCGCGCGGGCCGACGCGGCGGATCTGCCCGCCGGCGTCGCGGCTGCCGCCTGAGCCCTGTATCAGGGCGCGACCGGTGGGCTCCTAATCCCCAGAGGGACGCCCTGACCGCGCCTCTGGGCGTCTTTCTCGCGCGCGGGATGGTCGGGGGCGTCCCGCGCACAGCGTGGCCGGCCCGGAGCGTCTCAGGGCACGGTCCGGGGCGACCGGGGGGCGTCCTGGGCGGGTGCCGGGGGGACTGCGGCGTCGAGGGCCGGCCGCGTGCGGCGCGAAACGTACGGCGCGCGAGGAAAAGGTGATCCCGGGGACAGCAAAACGCCCCGGATGGCCTGGAGCCCGGGGCGTTTGATGCTGTGTGTGGTGCTGTGTTTTTGTCAGGCGGAGTGAGCGCGGACCCGCAGGCCGCCGCGACGCTTGACGGCGCGCCGCTCCTCTTCGCTCATCCCGCCCCAGACGCCGGCGTCCTGACCGGAGTCGAGGGCCCACTGGAGGCACTCGTCGGTCACGGAGCAGCGCCGGCAGACGGCCTTCGCCTGCTCGACTTGCAGGAGTGCCGGGCCGGACGTCCCAATCGGGAAGAACAGCTCCGGGTCCTCGTCGCGGCAGACAGCATGGTGGCGCCAGTCCATGGCGGCAACACTCCTCGTTCTGGATCGGTGGCAATTAATGCGGTGGAACTCTATTTGCGTCCGCGGTGTCGATCGCGACTTTGCGCACTCATCCGATCGGCAGCGCGTTAGCAGGCTTTGGGACCGGTCTGGCTGCGTGAACTTGCCACACGGCGGGCATGCCCGCGCAACTTCCCGGTAACTCGTTTCGCTTGTGAATACTTTCACGAACTCCCGCGATGTCAAGGGGGACGCTCGGAAAAAATCTGAGCGGGTGAGCAAGCCCACAACCCCTTTGTCCGGATTTTGACCCTGGGTCAGCACCCGGTGTGCGACAGTCACCAGTCAATGTAGTACAGTCCGCGCCGCATTGCCGACATTTCCGGCGTACTCCCTGGGGTGGATGTGCCCGCCGCGACGCGCGTGGTGCCCCTCAGCAGATTACGCGCAGTGCGCTGGGAACGCTCGTGAAGCGGACTTTTTCCCGCTCGCCGAGATAGTCGCCATCCAGCTGGAACGCCTGCGGACGGTCCGAGACCAGGGAAAACTCCGCGACGTCGTGCAGCCGCACCACCTGCGACCCGTGCGGCTCGCGATGCCGGGACAGGAGCTGAGTCACGGTCCGTGTTGTGCTAGGCACGCGCAGTCGGCGCAGGGCGAGCACGTCGAGACCGAGGTCGAAGGACGAGTCGGGGTTGGGGTTGATCGCCCGGTCGCCGAGGAACGTCCAGGGCGCGGTGTTTTGGATGATGACGGTCGATAGCTCGCCCTCGGCCGTCTCGCCCGGCTGCTCCAATGTGATCGCCGGATGCCGCCGGTCCATAGCCGTGAAGTATTGGGTGACCGCGGATCGCATATAAAGGGCGGGAGTGGAGGTGCGCCCGCGCAGCCGAGCCTGCTCGACCCGCCGCACCACCGAGGCGTCCAGCCCCAGCCCCGCGCAGAACGTGAAGTATCGGTCGTCGGCGCGACCCAGCCCGATCGTCCGCACCCGGCCGGCGTGCAGCGCCTCCAGGATCACGCTCGCGCCCTCGGCCCAGCCCTTGGGGAGCCCGAGCGCGCGGGCGAACACGTTCGTCGAGCCACCGGGCACCACCGCCAGCGCGGGGCGGGTCTCCGCCGGCGCGCCGGCCATCAGGCCGTTGACCGCCTCGTTGACCGTGCCGTCGCCGCCGAGCGTGAAGAGCACGTCGACGCCGCCGGCGGCCGCCTCCTGGGCGAGCGTGGTGGCATGGCCGCGCCGCCGCGTGAGCGCCACCGTCAGGTCGAACTCGCTGCGGAGCGCCCGCACCAGCACGTCCCGCGCGCGCTCGCTCGTGGTGGTCGCCTTGGGGTTGACGACCAGTAACGCCCGCATGGGCGGCACTGTACTCGCTGGCGAGTATCGTGTGCGCGTGATCCAGGACTCCCCGGCGCTCCCCGGCACGCTGCGCTGGGCGGTGTGGCTGCTGGTCGGCGAGGCGGCCGCGGTCGCGCTCGTCGCCGCCTATCTGGTGTACGAGGACCTGACCGGCACGGCGAACGACATGGTCGTAGCCCTGATGGTGACCCTGTTCGCGGCCGCCGGCGCCGCGGCGCTCTTCCTGCTGGCACGGGCGCTCGGCAACCGCCGCGCGGGCGCGCGCGGGCCGGCCATCGTGCTCCAGCTGATGCTGCTGCCGATCGGCTACTTCATGATCCAGGGCGGGCTCGCGTGGGCCGGCGTCCCGATCATCGTGATCGCCGTGGCGGTGGGCACGCTCCTGGTCACCCCATCGAGTACCAAAGCGCTCGGTCTGGGCTGAACACGACACCCGAACGGATGGCTTCGCCACCGTTTGCGCCTCCCCACCCCTAAAGTGAGTCGCCGAGCGAACCAGGAGGCTCAGTGGGCATAGAGGGGGCAGTGCGGCCGCCGGCGTACCAGACGCTCGCGGAGGATCTCCGTGCGGAGATCACGTCGGGGCGGCTCCAGCCGGGCGAGCGGCTGCCGACCGAGCCGCAGCTGTGCGCCCGTTCCGGGGTGAGCCGCAGCACCGTGCGCGAAGCCCTCCGCCTGCTTGCCAGCCAGCACCTCATCGTGACCACCCGGGGCGTGACCGGGGGCAGCTTCGTCGCCCACCCGAGCCCGGAAAACCTCTCCGACACGCTCTCCACCGGGCTCAACCTGCTGCTCAGCACGTCTACCGCCGGCCTCTGTGACCTGCTGGAGGTACGCGAGTCGCTGGAGGTGCCGGCCGCGGCGCAGGCGGCCCGGCGGCGCAGCGAGGAGCACGTGGCCCACCTGGAGGCGGCGCTCTTCGACCCGGAGGTGGCCGACGTGCCGGCGATGCTGGCCGGCCACCGGGCGTTTCACGCCGCGCTTGTCGCCGCCACCGGCAACCCGCTCTTCGAGCTGCTCTGCCGGCCGCTCTACCAGGTGTCGAACGAGCGGGAGGTGGCCGCGACGGCACCGGCCGGCTTCTGGCACCAGGTCGATGCCGACCACCGCGAGCTGCTGCGCTGCGTCAAGGCGCGGGACACCGACGGCGCGGCGAAGGTCGCCCGCGAGCACATCACGTTTATCCGGGGAGCGCTGGCCCCCAGCCGCTAGGGCCACCGCCCAACCGCCACGGCGACCGGCAAACCGCTAGGGCGACCCGGCGGATCGCTACGGCGACCGGCGGGTCAGCAGGCGGATCGAGGCCCGGTCGCCTTCCACCGTGGCGGACGCGGCGGTGGTCAGCGCGGTGAGCACCTTCCACGCGAACGAGGACTCGGCCGGCAGCCGCGCGCCCCGCACGGTGTTGACCGCCACCTCCACGCTCAGCGCGTCGTCGGTGACCGAGAAACGGCACTCGAGCTCGGCCCCACGGCTGGCGACCGCCAGGAGCATCGCGCACGCCTCGTCGACCGCGATCCGCAGGTCTTCGATCTCGTCGAGCGCGAAGTGCAGGCGCGCGGCCAGGCCGGCCGTCGCCGTGCGCAGCACCCCCAGGTAGCCGACGTCGGCCGGCACGGTGAGCAACACGACGTCGTCTTCGATCACCGGCTCCACATGCACTGTCAGCTGACTCACCCCGCCCAGCGACTCTACCGGCTCAGGGCCGTTCGGCGGGCTCCCGCATGGCCAGTTTGTGGAGCGCTTCCCCGGAGAGCCGGTACGGGATCCACTCGTCCATCGCCGCCGCGCCGAGCGCGCCGTAGAAGTCGCGGGCCGGGTTCCAGTGCAGCACCCACCAGTCGAGGCGCTGGTACCCCCGGTCTACGCAGATCCGCGCGAGGGTGGTGAGCAGTAGCCGGCCGGCCCCGGTGCCGCGGGCCGCCGGGCGGACGTAGAGGTCCTCCAGGTGGATACCGTGCACGCCTTCCCAGGTGGAGAAGTTGAGGAACCACAGCGCGTACCCGATGATCTCGCCGCCGGCATCGACCGCGACGTGGCCGAAGAGTGCCGGCTGGGCCGCGAAAAGGGCGGCGTGGAGCTGGGGCTCGGTGAGGTGGCACTGCTCGGGCGCCCGCTCGAACTCGGCCAGCTCGTGGACCATGGCGACGACGGCCGGCACGTCCTCGCGGCGTGCCGGCCGTATCGTGGCCTCGGAGGGAGCGGGCGTCACGCCTGCTTGGTCTCCCAGAAGATCTTGGAGATCTCCTCGATCTTGCTCAGCAGCTCGTCGGCCTTGGCCGGGTCGGCCGAACCCTTGGCGCCGGCGGCGCCCGCGAGCTTGGTGGCCTCGTTGAAGAGCTGGTGCAGGTGCGGGTACTTCTCGAAGTGCGGCGGCTTGAAGTAGTCGGTCCACAGCACCCACAGGTGGTGCTTGACCAGCTCGGCGCGTTGCTCCTTGATGATCAGAGCCCGCGTGCGGAATTCGGCGTCGGTGTTCGCCTGGTACTTTTCGGCGATTGCTTTCACCGACTCGGCCTCGATCCGTGCCTGCGCCGGATCGTAGACGCCACACGGCAGATCGCAGTGGGCGCTTACCACCGTGCGCGGAGCAAGGATGCGCGAAAGTCGCATAAGGACCCTCCATGACGTTTGCGATGATCCGGGAAAGACCCTACTCCTCGTCCGACTGCCCCATGTGCGAGAGGTGAAACACACATGCCGTTCGCCGTTCTCGTGCGTGGCCCGTCGATGGTGCCGACGTTGCGCGACGGCGACGCGCTGATCGTGCGCCGCGGCGGCCGCGCGGTGCGGCCGGGTGACGTCGTGGTGGCGAGGTTCCGGACCCGCCCCGACCTGCTCGTCGTCAAACGCGCGGTCCGCGCACAGGACGGCGGTTGGTGGGTACACGGAGACAACGAGCTGGTCACGGATGATTCCCGGGCTTACGGGGTAGCAGACGTACTGGGTCGGGTGGTGCTGCGCTACTGGCCCCGTCCGGGGTTTATGCTCAAGTTTCGGACCGGGTGACCCCCGCACCGCGCACCGCCCCTCGTGCACTCACCGTCGCGTGCACAGCCGGCGGGCCGAAGCGTTCGCCGCCCAGGGCGGGCGAGGTAACAACGTTGGGGAGTCACCGCATGTCTTCGTCCTCTTTGGATCGCAGGTTCGCGAGCGATCCCGTTTTCGAGCTCCATCACGGCGGCAAGATGGCCGTCACCGCCACCGTGCCGCTGACCAGCCGCGAAGACCTCTCGCTGGCGTACACCCCAGGAGTGGCCCGGGTGTGCGAGGCGATCGCGGCGGAGCCGGACCTGGCCGCCGACTACACCTGGACCGGCCACACGGTGGCGGTCGTGACCGACGGGACCGCCGTGCTGGGCCTGGGCAACATCGGGCCGGCGGCCGCGATGCCGGTCATGGAGGGCAAGGCGGTGCTGTTCAAGCAGTTCGGCGGCGTCGACGCGGTGCCGATCTGCCTCGACACGCAAGACGTCGACCAGATCATCTCCGTGGTCACCGCGCTGGCGCCGTCGTTCGGCGGGATCAACCTGGAGGACATCTCCGCGCCCCGGTGCTTCGAGATCGAGCGGCGGCTCGACGAGGCGCTGCCGATCCCGGTCTTCCACGACGACCAGCACGGCACGGCGATCGTCGTGCTCGCCGCCCTGCGCAACGCGATCACGTTGCTCGACCGCAAGATGGACGACCTGCGGGTGGTCGTGAGCGGTGCGGGCGCGGCCGGTGTCGCGGTCACCAAGATGCTGATCGCCGGTGGCGTCGACGCCGCCGAGGTGGTCGTCGTCGACTCGCGCGGCATCATCCACGGCGGACGGAGCGACCTCACCCCGGTGAAGGCGGAGCTGGCCGCCATGACAAACGGAAACGGACTGTCCGGTGGCATCGCCGACGCGCTCGCCGGTGCCGACGTGCTGATCGGCGTCTCCGGTGGCCAGATCCCGGAGGAGGCGGTGGCCGGCATGGCGCCGGAGGCGATCGTCTTCGCGCTCGCCAACCCGACGCCCGAGGTGCACCCCGACGTCGCCTCCCGGCACGCGGCGCTGGTCGCGACCGGCCGCAGCGACTTCCCCAACCAGATCAACAACGTGCTCGCGTTCCCCGGCGTCTTCCGCGGCGCCCTTGACGCGCGGGCGACGACGGTCACCGACGGCATGAAGGTGGCCGCCGCGGACGCGATCGCCGGCGTGGTTGCCGACGCCCTCCGCGCCGACGCGATCGTGCCCTCGCCGCTCGACCCGCGGGTGGCGCCCGCGGTAGCGGCCGCGGTGACCGAGGCGGCGCGCCGCGACGGCGTGGCCAGGCGGTAACGTCTGGCCGTATGCGCGCTGCGTACGCCTCTGGATTCGACGACGACAACCCGCTCGCCGCGCTGGAGGTGGGCGAGCGGCCCGAGCCGGCGCCGCCCGGCCCGGATTGGGTGACGGTCGAGGTCAGGGCCAGCTCGCTCAACCACCACGACCTCTGGTCATTGCGCGGCGTCGGGCTCTCCGCCCAGCAGCTGCCGATGATCCTCGGCTGCGACGCCGCCGGCGTCGACCCGTCCGGTGCCGAGGTGGTCGTGTACCCGGTGGTTGCCGACCCGGGCGACCCGCGCGGCTACTCGATCCTCTCCGAGCGCCATCCCGGCACGCTCGCCGAGCGGGTCGCCGTCCCCCGCGCCAACCTCGTGCCCAAGCCGGCGGGCGTGTCCTTCGCGGACGCCGCGTGCCTGCCGACCGCGTGGCTCACCGCGTACCGCATGCTCACCACCCGCGGGCGGGTCGACGAGGGTGAGGCCGTGCTCGTGCAGGGCGCCGGTGGTGGCGTGGCGACCGCCGCAGTGGTACTGGCCGCCGCGCTCGGCAAGCGGGTGTACGCCACGAGCCGCGACGCCGAAAAGCGCGAGCGGATCGCCGAGCTCGGCGCGACCGCGCTGGAGCCGGGTGCCCGCCTGCCCGAGCGGGTCGACGTGGTGATCGAGACGGTAGGCGCGGCGACGTTCGACCACTCGCTCAAGTCGGCCGCGCCGGGCGCCCGCATCGTGGTCTCCGGCGCGACCTCCGGTCACGAGCCGAAGGTCAACCTCCGCCGCCTCTTCGCGATGCAGCTGGAGATCATCGGCACCTCGATGGGCACGCCGGAGGAGCTGGCCGGCCTGCTCGCCCTCTGCCAGGAGCGCGGCATCCGCCCGGTGATCGACGGCGTCTTCCCGTTCTCCGATGTGGAGGGTGCGTTCGCCCGCCTGCACTCCGGCGACGTCTTCGGCAAGGTCGTCGTCGACCACACCCGATAGAAGATGTTTCCCGGGTCCGCGTCAGCGGCGGACCGCCGCTCCCGCCGGAGACCGCGGCGGTCGGCGGCTCGCCAGGGCTCGCCGAAACCCCCGACCCCCGCTGCCAGGCCCGCGCGACAAGCCCAACCTAGAGCTGGTCGTCGAGGCGACCGAGGCCGGCCGACGTCGCGTCCTCGGGCAGGCGGCGCTTGGCGTCCGCGTCGCCGTATAGCGACCAGCGCCAGAAGTCGAGCGTCGAGTCGGCCACCACGTCGAACGCCCGGTTGCCCTCGCGCAGCAACGACTGGCCGTGGTCGCCGTCGGGCAGGGTGAGGAGCGCCTTGGGCCACGGCACGCTGTCGTAGGCGGCCTTGCCGGAGGCGTACGAGACGACCGAGTCGCGCTGGCCGTGCACGAACAGCAGCGGCGCCGGCGGGCCGGTGAAGCCCAGCCCCATGCCGAGCCCGCTGCCGGAGAGCACTACGCCGGCGTCGAGCCGCTCGTCGCGGGCCACGCTGAAGAGGCCAATGGTGGTGATGCCACCCGCGGAGTGGCCGGCCGCGGCGAGGCGGTCGGTAGCGAGGCGCCCGCGCAGGGCGTCGCCGGAGCGCCGGTCGAGCTTGAGGACCTCGGTGAGCACGTACGTGGCGTCGGCCGGCTGGTTGATCACGTCGAGGGCGTCGACGCGCGCCACGCCGCGGCTCGTGTGCGGGTACGCGGGCGCGGCGACCACGAACCCCGCCGACGCCCAGTGCTCCAGCAGCGGCGCGTAGTCGGCGGGGCGGCCGGTCAGCCCGTGGCTGAAGAGGATGACCGGAAAGCGGCCGGCGCCGGCGTCCGGGTACCAGATCGTCACCGGCAGCGGTCGGTCGGCGCCCCGGCTGAGCCGCAGTTGGCGGGTGTCGACGTCGAAGGTCTGTGCGGGCGCCCGGCCGGTCTGCTCGGGAGCGGGCGCGGAAGTGGCCTTCGGCGTGGGCGCCGCGGTGGTGCTGACCGGCGTGGGCAGGGACACCGAGCAGCCGGCGAGCAGCAGGACGGAGGCGGCGGCGACGCTAGCGCGCAACGACGCCTCCCGCGCCCACCAGCCGCACCAGGTCGGGCAGCACCGCGCCGAGCGGCGCGTCGAGCGTGAGCGCCGCGTACGGGTCGCCGCGGGTCGCCCCGCGGTTGACGATCGCCACGGGGATGCCCAGCTTCGCCGCTCGCAGCACGAACCGCCGCCCGGACATCACGGTCAACGACGACCCGAGCACCAGCAGCAGCCGGGCGCTCTCCACCAGCGCGAAGCTCGCGTCGACCCGCGGCCGGGGCACGGTCTCGCCGAAGAAGACCACGTCGGGTTTGAGCGTGCCGCGCCCGCAGGCCCGGCAGCCCACCAGGCGAAACCGCTCCACCGCGCCGTCCGGCAGGTCGACGTCTCCGTCCGGGTTGACGGCGATCACCTGGGCGTGAAACTCCGGGTTGACCAGGCGCAGCCGGCGATCGAGGTCGTCTCGGGCGGTGCCGTCTCCGCAGTCGAGGCAGACCACCCGGTCGAGGTTGCCGTGCAGCTCGATCACCTCGGCGCACCCGCCGGACTGGTGCAGGCCGTCGACGTTTTGTGTGATCACGCCGCGGAGCAGCCCACCCGCGTGGAGGTCGGCGACCGCGTGGTGCCCGGAGTTGGGCTCGGCGCGGGCGATCGTCCGCCAGCCCAGGTGGCTACGCGCCCAGTAGCGCCGGCGCGCGACCGGGTCGCGGGTGAACATCTGGTAGGTCATCGGCGCGTGCCGCGTCTGCACGCCGTCCGGCCCGCGGTAGTCCGGAATGCCGGAGTCGGTGGAGATGCCCGCCCCGGTGAGGACGGCGACACCACCCTCCGCAACCATCTCCGCCAGCCGCTCGGTCCCGTCGATCACCCATCCATGGTGCCTCAGCCGCCGGACGGCGAGGCCGGCACGCTGAGGGTGAACGGGATCTCGGTCGTGTTCGCGGCGGTTATCCGCTCGTTGTCAAATGTCGGCGCGCTGGCTGTCCGCCATTTCAACGGCCGAACTGTTCGGCGACCACCTGCCCGAGCAGCAGGACGCAGGCCAGGAGCGCGAGGATGAGCACGGTCGCGGCGACCGGCCTTCGGCGCCGCGGGGAGGAAGCAGGCACCGCCCGGGTCGGCGGAAACAGCGGTGGGTGGCCGGGCAACGGCGGTGACGCGGAGAAGCTGGGCGGCGCGGGCGCGGCGGCCGGTGACGTGGGCCGGATCGGCTGTGGTGTCTCGGGACCGCCCCCGGCCGGGGCGGACACGGGGGGCACCGGGCGGACCGGCGCCGCGGCGGGCAGGCTGCCCAGCGCGACGACCAGCTCCGGATCCTCGACCAGCGTGGGTGACACACCGACCCGCTGGTGTAGCAGCGTGCCGGCCAGCGGGATCCGGCTGGACCCGCCGACTGGGAAGACCCCGCCCACCTCGTGCGGGCGTACCCCGGCCCGTTGCAGCGCCGCCATGGTCAGGTCGACGGTCCGCTCGACGTAGGGCCGGGCCATCCGCTCGAACTCTTCCCGCGTCAGGTGGGTGTCGACGTCGAACAGCGGGACGTGGATGGCGGCCGACGAGCTGCGCGACAGCTGCTCCTTCGCGGATCGGGCGTCGGCCCAGAACATGAGGTGCCGCCGCCGCGCCAGGTCGTCCGCCGGACGCACCAGGCGGCGCCAGCGGTCGGGGTCGCTCGCGCCGACTGTTCGCGACAGGTGCTCGACGATCGCGGCGTCGAGATCCAGGCCGCCCAGGTCGGTGAGGCCGTCGGTGGCGAGGATCTCCCAGTCGTCACCGGCGCGCCGCAGCACGGTGGTGTCGAACGTGCCGCCGCCGAAGTCGTACACCACCAGCGCGCCGCCGGAAGGCACCGTGTGCCCGAGGTCCCGGGTGAAGTACCCCGCCGCCGCGACCGGCTCGGCGATCAGCGTGACCGCCGGCACGCCGGCGCGTGCGGCGGCCTCGGCCAGCACCCCCTTGCGGCTGGCCGCCCAGTTGGCCGGGTAGGTCAGCACCGTCTCGGCCGGCATCGCGCCGGCAACGCGGGACGCCTCGTCGACGACGCGGCGCAGCACCGCGGCGATCACATCCGGCACCTGGTACTCGCGGGAGCCGAGCAGGATCACCCCGTCGTCGACGCTTCGCTTCGGGTTGGGCTCGAAGCTCGCCGGGTCGAGTCGCGCGCTGCGCTCCGCGTCGCGGCCCACGAGCAGCCGGCCGTCGGTTTCGGCGTACACGGCGGACGGCAGCAGGAAGCTCGACTCGAACTGAAGCGGCCGGCCCGGCCCGGCCGGGCTGGAGAGCGCGGCCACGGTGTGGGACGTGCCGAAGTCGACGCCGAGAACCACGCCGGATCGCCCTGCCACGGCCCACACCGTAGCGCCGAGACGCCAGCGGTCAGATCGCCAGCTCCAGGCGGCTCCGGGCGCCGGCGTCGTCGTAGAGGATCCACCTCAGGAAGTCGAGTGTCGTCGCCAGCACCTGGGTGAAGCCGGGCTGGCCGGGTGTCAGGTAGGCGCCGTGGTCCTGGCCGGGCAGCGCGAGAAACGACTTCGGCCAGTGCACGCGGTCGTACGCCGCGCGGGCGGCCTCGATCGGGACCGTGGGGTCGGCGGTGCCGTGTACGAAGAGCATGGCCGCGCTCGGGCCGGCGAAAGCGCCCGCCATCCCCGCCCCGGCGATCACGATGCCGCCGCGCAGCCTGCGGTCGTGGCCGGCCGTGAAGAGGCCCGCGGTGGTATAGCCGCCGGCGGAGTGTCCCGCCGCGCCGATGCGGCTGCCGTCCAGGTGACCGGCGAAGGCGGGGAGGGCGAGCACCTTCCGCACCACGTACCAGGCGTCGGCCGGCTGGTTGCGCACGTCGGCGCGGCTGAAGCGGCGAGTGCCCTCGCGGGTGCGGGGGTAGGCCGGCGCGGCCACCACGAAGCCGGCCGCCACCCAACGGGTGACGATCTGCGCGTGGTAGGCGGGGAGGCTGTGCAGGCCGTGGCTGTAGATGACCACGGGGAAGCGCCCGGCGGCGATCGGGGCGTCCCGGCCGGCCTGGCGCGCCGGATACCACACGGTGGTGGGCAGCGGCCTGGCCTTTCCGCGGCTGAGCGCCAGCGTGCGGACGCCGACCGGGTAGGTGCCGGCCGGGGCGGACACCGCGGCCGCGTGCGAAACGGCGTGTGGCGCCGGAGCGCCACACGCCGCCGAAGCGAGCAGCAGGGCCACGCCGACGAGCCCCGCCGCAAACCGCTTCATGTTTTGACGGTACGGACGAGGCCGCCGCACGGGGCCGGCTTTCCGGTTCCCGTGCGGCGGCCGTCTGGACACCAAGGACCTCAGTTGTGCGAGAGGCGGGGCAGCCAGCCGAGCCAGCGGGGCAGGTACCAGTTGCGCTCACCCAGCATGGCCATCACCGCGGGGAGGAGCACCGCCCGCACGATCGTGGCGTCGATGAGCACCGCGATCGCGAGACCGAAGCCCATCTCCTTCATCGCGGTCAGCGGGGCCGTGGTGAAGAGTGCGAAGACCGCGACCATCACCACCGCCGCCATGGTGATCGTGCCGGCCGTGTTCTGGATGCCGCGCGACACCGCGAGCTTGGTCGGCCAGCCGCGGTCGTACCCCTCGCGGATCCGGCTCAGGACGAACACGTGGTAGTCCATCGAGAGGCCGAACAGGATCACGAAGAGGAACAGCGGGATCCAGCTCGTGATCGTGCCGCGCTCCTGGAAGTCCATCAGGCCGGAGCCCCAGCCGTGCTGGAAGGCCAGCACCAGGGCGCCGTACGCGGCGGCCACCGAGAGCAGGTTGAGCACGATCGCGGTCACCGCCACGACCACCGAGCGGAACGACACGAGCAGCAGTACGAACGCCAGGCCCAGCACGAACGCGAACACCAGCGGCACGCTGCGGGTGAGCGCGTGGTTGAAGTCGACCGACTGGGCCGCGTCCCCGGTGACCGCTACCTCGGCACCGGCCACACCCGCGAGCGAGTGCGGGATGACGTCGTCGCGCAGGGTGTGTACCGCGTCCTCGGAGACCTTGTCGGTACCCGTGCCGGAGAGGCCGATGCTGATCAGGGCGACCGTCTTGTCGGGATTGACCTCGACGGACACCGGTTCGTGAAGCTGGCCGGTGGCCAGCGCCTTGGCCTTGAAGTCGGCGATCGCCGCGGTCGTCGCCGGGTCGGTGACGTCCGCCGCCTTGACCACGACGGTGGCGGGGTCGGCGCCGCCCGGGAAGGCGGCCTGCACCCGGTCGTACGTCTGGATCGCGGCCTCGTCGTGCTTGACGCCCTCGATGCCGTCGGACGCGGGCTTCATGCCGAGCGCCGGCAGCGCCAGGGCGATCAGCGCGGCGGCCGCGATCGTCGCGGAGACACCCGGCCGGCGCAGCACCAGGCGGAGCACGAAGCGCCAGAAGCGGCCGTTGGACTTGCGCCGGTACAGGCCCGGGATGCGGCCCAGGTCGACCTTGTCACCGAGCTTGGAGAGCATCGCCGGGAGCACGGTGAGCGAGCCCACTGCCGCGACCGCGACGACAAGGATCGTGCCGACGGCCAGGCTGATGAACGTCACGTCCTGGGTCAGGAACATGCCCGCCATCGCGATGATCACGGTGAACGCCGAGATCATCACCGAGCGCCCGGAGGTGGCCGCCGCGGTGGCGAGTGCCTGTTCGGGGCTGGCGCCGTTGGCCCGCTCCTCCCGCTCGCGGCGGATGTAGAAGAGGCAGTAGTCGACGCCGACGGCCAGGCCCATGAGCAGCATCAGGTGGGTGACGGACTGGTCCGCGGGAAAGAAGCGGCTGCTCGCGGCCAGCAGGCCGAGCGACGCGAGGAACGCGGTGACGGCCAAGCCCAGCGGGAGGATGGCGGCCAGGAACGCGCCGAACGCCACGAGCAGGATGCCGAGCGTCACCGGCAGCGAAAGCATCGACAGGGTGCCCAGCGCGCCTTCCACCTGGCTGTCGATCGCCTTGTCGATGCTGACCTCGCCGGTTTGCGCGACGATCAGGTCTGGATGCTTGTCCTGCACGCCCTCGACGGCCTTGAACACCGGGTCGATCCGGTCGACGGCCGTCTCCGGGTCGCCCTTCATGTCGAACGTGACCAGCGCCGAGCGCTTGTCCTCGGAGACCGCGTCGGCGTTCACGTTCTCCACCTGGCCGGTGGCCTCGACGGCGCTGGCGGCCTCGCGGACGGCGTTGCGAAACTCGATCGAGTTGGTGGTGAGCGTGCCGCTCTGCACGATCACCATCTCGCCGGCCCGGTCCGGGAAGCCGGCCGCGTCGATGATCTGCTCGGCGCGCTTGGACTCGCCGTTGCCGTAGTCGCTGTCTTCGGCGCTGACCGTGCCGATCACCGCGCTCAGCGCGGTCGCCACGATCACGAAGAGCAGCCAGCCGACGATGGCGGTGGCGCGGTGCCGCGCGCTGAAGCGGGCGACGGAGGCGGCCAGGTTGCGGGGCCGCCGGTGGCTCGTCAGGGTCTCGTCCGGCCGGCTCTCCGGCGGTCGCAACATGGATGTCGTCATGACGAAGACGCTATGAGCGGCGCTGATCCGTCTCGATCCAGCGCACACCCCACTTTCTGGTGGGGAACACCGCGCCATCGTGGTAGGGCCTGCCCTACCACGCTATGGTCATGGCCATGTCTGACGAGTACGTGGACCCGAGCGGTAACACGGAGGCCTTCCGCTCCTTCGCGCAGGCCCCGGCGGAGGCCGAGAAGGCGCCGTCCCGCCTGCCGCTGATCATCGGTGTCGCGGTGCTGGCCGTGATCCTTGTCGTGCTAATCGCGTTCCTCGCCGCGGGCTGACGCGATCACGCCGCGCGCCTGCGTGGCGATTTCCAACTCTTCGTCGGTCGGCACCACGAAGACAGCGACCGGCGCACCGTCCGGCGAGATGATCCCCTCTTCGACCCGCTCGTTGCGCTCCGTGTCGATCTCGATGCCCAGCCGTGACAGGCCTGCCAGCGACTCGGCACGCACCACCGCCGCACGCTCGCCCACCCCGGCCGTAAACGCGATCGCGTCGAGGCGCCCCAGCACCGCGTAGTACGCGCCCACGTACTCCTTGATCCGCCGGCAGTACACGGCGAGGGCGAGTGCGGTGGCCCGGTCGCCCGCGGCGCGGCGGCTCAGCACCTCGCGCATGTCGCCGACCCCGGCCAGCCCGAGCAGGCCGCTGCGGTGGTTGAGCATGTTGTCGAGGTCGTCGATACTCATCCCCGCGTTGCGCGCGAGGTAGATCAGCACGCCGGGGTCGACGTCACCCGAACGGGTGCCCATCACGAGGCCCTCCAGCGGCGTCAGCCCCATCGACGTGGCGACCGACCGTCCACCTTCGACGGCGCAGGCACTGGCACCGTTGCCGAGGTGCAGCGTGATCGTGTTGACCGTCTCCAGTGGACGCCCGAGGAGCGCGGCGGTGCGCCGGGATACGTACGCGTGCGAGGTGCCGTGAAAGCCGTACCGGCGCACGGCGTGCCAGTCCGCCAGCTCCTTGTCGATCGCGTAGGTGGCCGCTTCTTCGGGGAGCGTGCGGTGGAACGCCGTGTCGAAGACGGCCACCTGCGGCACTCCGGGCAGCAGCTTGCGGGCCACCTCGATGCCGGCGAGGTTGGCGGGGTTGTGCAGGGGCGCGAGCGGGATCAGATGCCGTATCGCCGCGACGACCCCGTCGGTGACGAGAGCCGGCTCGCTGAACAACCCTCCACCGTGGACCACGCGGTGCCCGACACCGTCCAACCCGGACAGATCGAGCCGCTGTGTCACCTCGGCCAGGGCGGCATCGTGGTCGGTGACCCGCTCCACCGTGCCCTCGTCGAGGGTGGTGTCGCCGTCGTAAAGCTGGTACTTGACGCTTGACGACCCGCTGTTGAGCACGAGGATTTTCATGACGTGGCCGCCTGGATCGCCGTGATGGCCACGGTGTTGACGATGTCCTTGACGGTGGCGCCCCGGCTGAGGTCGTTGACCGGCCGCCGTAACCCTTGCATCACCGGGCCGACCGCGACCGCGCCGGCCGAGCGCTGCACCGCCTTGTACGTGTTGTTGCCCGTGTTCAGGTCCGGGAAGATGAAGACCGTGGCGTGGCCGGCGACCGTGCTGCCGGGCAGCTTGGTGCGGGCCACGCTCGGGTCGACCGCCGCGTCGTACTGGATCGGCCCCTCCACGGGCAGATCCGGCCGCCGCTCGCGCACCAGCGCGGTGGCCGCCGCGACCTTCTCCACGTCCGCACCGGCGCCGGACGAGCCGGTCGAGTACGAAAGCATCGCCACCCGTGGCTCGATGCCGAAGCGGGCCGCGGTGTCCGCGGACGACAGTGCGATGTCGGCGAGCTGGGCCGCGTCCGGGTCGGGGTTGACCGCGCAGTCGCCGTAGACGAGCACCCGATCGGCGAGCAGCATCAGGAAGACGCTGGAGGCGACCGAGACACCGGGCACGGTCTTGATGATCTCGAACGCGGGCCGGATCGTCGCCGCGGTCGTGTGTGTGGCCCCGGAGACCATGCCGTCCGCCCGCCCGGTGTGCACCATCATCGTGCCGAAGTAGCTGACGTCGCGCACCACGTCACGAGCCAGGTCGAGCGTGACGCCCTTGTGGCGGCGGATCTCCGCGTACAACCCGGCGAACTCCTCCAGCCATGGACTCGCCGCCGGATCCACGATGGACGCCCCGTCGACGTCGAGCCCGAGGTCCTTGGCCTTGCGGGCGATCTCGTCCGGGTCGCCGAGCAGCGTGAGGTCGGCGACCCCGCGGCGCAGCAGCGTCTCGGTGGCGCGCAGGATCCGTTCCTCGGCACCCTCCGGCAGCACCAGGTGGCGCCGCTCCAGGCGGGCGCGGTCGATCAGCTCGTACTCGAACATCAGCGGCGTCACCCGCGGCGCCCGCGCCACGTCGAGCCGGCGCATCAGCTCCTCGTTGTCCACACTGGACTCGAATGCGCCGATCGCCGCCTCCACCTTGCGCGGGTGGGCCGCCGTGGGGCGCCCTTCGATGCGCCCGATCGCCTCCACCGTGTGGTAGCTGTCGGTCGGCACCGAGAGCACCGCCAACCCCGCGCCGAGCGATTCCACCAGCCGCATTGCCCGCGGGTCGGGCCGCACACCGAGCGTCAGCACCACGCCGGAGATCGCCGGCGAGCCCGCCGCCCGCGCCGCGCCGGCCGCCACCAGCAGGTCGTCGCGGTCGCCCGGCATGATCAGCAGACACCCGTCGGTCATGTGCTCCAGCACGAGCGGCACGTGTGCCGCGCCCACCACGAAGTCCAGCACGTCCCGGTCGAGCGCCGCGTCGTCACCCGCAAGACGGCTCGCGCCCAGCCCGGCCGCCACCTCCGCCACGGTCGGCGCCGAGACGGTCGGGACCTCCGGGATCGCGTACGCCGGCACGGGCAGCTCAGGCATCGCGGTGCCCGGCCGCACCCGGTTGGCGATCACCGCCAGCACGGTCGCCCCGAGATCGCTCAGCCCGTGGTAGCCCAGACTCGACGCCGCCCCCACGTCCTCCTGCTCCTGGCCGTCGACCACCGCCACGACCACGCTGCTGAACTCGTTGGCCAGCCGCGCGTTGAACGCGAGCTCGTCGGTCTCGTCGTCCGCCCGCAGCCCGTTGCCGACGATCACCATCGCCTTGTGCCGGCGCTCCACCTCGCGGAAGCGCCCCACGATCAGCGCGATCAGCTCCTCCCGCCGACCAGTGGAGATCAGCTCACCCGCCTCGGCGTACGTGGCGCCGTAGAGATCCTCGTACGGATCCTCGATCCGGTAACGCTCCCGCAGCAGTTCGAGGATCGCGTCACGGCCGTTGGAGGGCGCCAGCGGCCGAAACACGCCGATCCCCTCCACCTGCCGCGACAGCAGCTCAGCCAACCCGAGCGCGATCGTCGACTTGCCGCCACCCGGCCCCAGCCCAGCGACGTAAACGCTTCGTCCCACGCGCCCAGCCTATTCATGATCCGACGACGAGCTTTCCAGAGGCAGAGATGACGAGCTCTCCAGAGCAGATTTGCCCCCGTCCGTGTCACCTGCTGGCCGTATGCTCCCGCGGGCACCGCTCCGGCCGGCGGCTCGCAGAGCGAGCCGAGATCCCCGACCTCCGCTGCCAGGCCCGCGCGCGGGAGCATACGGTCTACAACTGACGCGGACGCGGGAAAAGGATCAGAGGCTACGCGGGTGAGTCGATGCGCAGGTCGAACTCGATCGACGTGCCGGAGGAGGCCGGGGCGCCGGCGATGGGCATCGGGGCGCCCACCTCGTACCCCTGGGCGAAGTCGACGCCGAAGCCGCGCAGCAGCTCGATTGTAGCGGCGTCCCGCACGTACTCGGCGGCGGTCAGCACGCCGTGCGCCTGGCAGGCCTCCACAATGGACCGCACGAGCGCCTGGTCGGTCGGTGAGTTGACGATGTCGGTGATGAAGGCGCCGTCGATTTTGACCAGGTCGATCGGAAACGACTTGAGGTAGATGAACGAGCTGTACGCCGCGCCGAAGTCGTCGAGTGCGAGCTGGCAGCCGAGCTCGCGGATCGCCCGTGCGAAGTACATCGCCTCGGAGCGGTTGTCGATGCGCGCGGTCTCGGTGATTTCGAACGTGATGCGGCGCGGGTCGACGTCGTGCTTGTGCAGCAGGTCCTGCACGCGGCCGAGCAGGCCGGGCTCGCCGAGCGAGCGACCGGAGAGGTTGATCTGGTAGTGCGGCGTGGGCGGGCCCTGCGCGATCAGCTCGAACGCGTTGTCCATCACCCACAGGTCGATCGGCAGCGTCTCGTCGACGTGCTCGGCGATGTCGAGCAGCGGCGAGGGCGGCACCGGGTTGCCCGCGTCGTTGAGCGTGCGGAGCAGGATCTCCTGCCGGGTGATCTGGTTGAGCCGCAGGTCGAGGATCGGCTGCGTATACAGCGTGAACCCGTTGCCGGCCACCGCCGCGCGGACCCGCGTGCGCCAGGCCTCCTGCCGCTCGTCGGCCGGGGCCGGGCGGGCCAACGCCTTGAGGGCGGCGCCGGTCTCCTTCGCGTGCCGCCACGCCGATTCCGCGTCGATGAGCAGGTCGATGCTGCTGCTCTCGTCGTGCGCCTCGAAGCGCACGAGGCCACCCCACGCGTCGAGCCGCAGGCCGTGCGGGCCGGCGACGAAACGCTGCGCGCGCAGCTTTTCCACGATGGTCTGCGCCAGCGACGTGGCCGGCCTCAGGCCGATGTCGGGCATGAGCACGCCGAACTCGCCCGGGCCGAGGATGCCGCAGATGTCGTTGCGGCGGGCCAGCTTCATGATGAACGTGGCCACGACCGCGGAGAGGCGCTCGGAGTCGGTGGCGCCCTGCGGCTCGGTGGCGAGGACCAGCAGCACGCCGGTGCCGGCGCGGCGTGCGCGGTCGATCTCGTCGCTGAAGCCGGTGCGGTCGCGCAGCCCGTCTCCGGGGCCGAGGGAGCCCGACGCCCGCTCGACGATCGCACGGCGGCGGGCCCGCCGGTCGTGCTCCCTGCGGGCCAGCTCCAGCTCGGTGACGTCCTGCGCGGTGCCGATGATGCCGGTGGGCTCGCCGTCGTCGCCGGTGAGGACCTCGATGTAGCAGTGCACCCACCTGGTGATCCCGGCCGGCTGCACCACACGGCAGGTCAGCTCGGTGGCGGTGCGATCCCGCCAGGCCGCTGTCGCCGCCAGCCGGACGCGGTAGGAGTCGTCGGGGTGGGTGAGCCCGTAGAGCGCGTCGACGGTCTGGCGGACCGCCCCGGGCGGCCGGCCGAAGATCAGGGACATCTCGTCGGACCAGGTCAGCTCGCCGGTCGCCGCGTCCCACCGCACGGTGCCCTGCTTGGCGAGCTGCGCCGCGCGGGTGATGCGGCGGACCTCGCCGGTGTCGCCGCGCAGGGGGTCGTGCATGTCGACGTCGCCCACCAGGTCGCGGCCGTCGGCCTTGGCCCGCGCGTACTGCTGCTGCACCCACCGGGTGTTGCGGCTGGCGCTGGCCCGCTCGAAGACCGTGGGCTTGTGGCTGCCGGCCAGGGCCAGGATGTCGTCGAGGTCCACCGTCACCGCCCCCGGGCGGGCGTGACGAAGCCCGCCTCCTTGGCAAGTTCCTTCAGGCGGCGGCGGGCGGCCGCCTTGTACGACCGCACGGTGTTGTCGGCCATGCCGAGGATCCGCGCGATCTCCGGATCGGTCCAGCCCTCGAACGCGAGCGCGAACACGGCCGCCTGGCGCTCCGGCAGCCGGCGCAGGCAGCCGAGCAACCACTCCTGCGCCTCGCGGGAGTCGGCCGGCGGCGCGACGAGGCGGTCGGTCGGCACCTCGTCGAGCGTCGCGGTCGCCTCCCGGCGCTGCCGGGCCTGCTCGTTCATCAGCTTGTATCGGGCGGTCTTGTACACCCAGGCGAGCGGCTTTTCGTAGCCGCTGATCTCTTCCCACTTGTCCCGGGCCGTGATGAGCGTTTCCTGCACGGCCTCCTGGACCAGCTCGCGGTCGCCGCACTGGCTCCGGAGGAACCGCTCGACCGCCACTATGTTTTCCCGGCAGAAGTCCTCGAACGAGGCATCCAGCTCGGCCAGCCGCCGCTCGGCAGCGGTCACGCTGGGCTCGACAACGGTCACGCCGCTTCCACCTCGCGCGCTGACACGCTCGTTCCCCCAAGCGTCAAAAGATTGATCATCGTTCGCTCCCCGCCATATGGTCCCGCATATCACTGTCGGTAGGAGTTGCCTGAGAGGTGCGTTGAGCGGCACAACTTCCCGGCATGATCGGTGGTCATGCTTTCTACCAGCCCTCTTTGGTCCGATCGGCCAAACTAGACGGACCGAAAAGAGGATGGGCGTGGACTAGGGTCATGTTCTACGGAACGTAGCCGCTAGCACACGCTTGGTCCTTTGTGGTCAAACACCTGGGGCGGGCCACCCGCAGTCGTCAAAATTTTTTCGCTCACTCTTGACCGCGAGCGCCCATCAATCGTAATTTTCTTCATCACCAGGCAACGATGAAAGGAATTACGGTGACGGTGCAGACCCAGGGTGTCATCGGCCGGCTCCGGATGGAGCTGTCCACGCTCCCCGACGCGCTCCAGCGCGTGGCCGAGCAGATCCTGGACGACCCGGCCGAGGCGGCACAGGCGTCCATCGTGGACCTGGCCGAGCGGGCCGGCACGTCCACCGCCACGATCACGCGGTTCTGCCGGGTCCTGGGCTTTCGTGGGTACGCCGCGCTCCGGGTCGCGCTCGCCGCCGAGATCGGGCGCCAGGAGCAGGCCCGCTGGGTCACCGACATCGACCGCGAGATCGAGCCCGGCGACCCGCTCGACCGCGTGCTTGGCGTCATCGCCAGCGCCGACTCCCGGGCGATCCAGGAGACCGCGGCCGGCCTCGACCTCGACAAGGTCGCCCAGGTCGCCGACGCGATCGCGACCGCGGGCCGGGTCGAGCTCTTCGGGCTCGGCAGCAGCGGCACGGCGGCCCGCGAGATGGCGTTCCGGCTGGAGCGCATCCGCATCCCGGTCTGGTACCGGGAGGACGCGCACAAGGCGCTCACCAACGCGGCCCTGCTCGGCCCCGGCGACGTGGCGATCGCCCTCTCGCACGGCGGCCGCACCCGCGAGGTGATCGAGATGCTCGCCGAGGCGGCCTCGCAGGGCGCGCTGACCGTGGCGGTCACCTCGTTCGAGCGCTCCCCGCTGGGCGAGACGGCCGACATCACGCTGACCACGGCCGTGCACGAGACGACGTTCCGGGTGGCGGCGCTCTCCGCGCTGCACTCCCAGCTCGTCGCGCTCGACCTCATCTACGTCGCGGTCGCTCAGCGGACGTACGAGCGCACCACCGAGGCGTTCGAGGTGACCGCCCGCGCGGTCGAGGCGCACCGGTTGCGTGACCAACCCGTGGCGCGCCGGCGCCGCGGCTGAGATCGAGGAGCGGGGATGACGGCACAGGCGTACCTGTCGATGATCACTGAGCTTGTGGCCAAGGTGGGCACCAGCCAGGCGGATGGCGTCAAGAGCGCCGCGGCTCTCGTCACCGACGCGCTGGACCGCGGGGGCGTGGTGCAGGCCTTCGGCTCGGGCCATTCGGAGGCGCTGGCCATGGAGATCGCCGGCCGGGCCGGCGGGCTGGTGCCCACCAACCGCATCGCGCTGCGCGACATCGTCCTCTATGGCGGGCAGCCGCGGGAGGTACTCGACGATCCGGGCCTGGAGCGCGACCCCGAGGTGGCCCGGCGGCTCTACGACCTCGCGCCGGTCGACCCGCGCGACGTGTTCGTCATCGCCTCCAACTCCGGCGTCAACGGCGTGGTGGTCGAGCTGGCCCTGCTGGTCAAGGAGCGCGGGCACGGCCTGATCGCGGTCACCTCGCTGGAACACAGTGGACGCGTCGAGCCGCGGCACCCCTCCGGCAAGCGCCTGAGCGACATCGCCGACGTGGTGCTCGACAACGGCGCCCCGTACGGCGACGTGGCACTTCCCGGCCAGATCGGCGCGGTCTCCTCGGTGACCGCCGCGCTGCTGGCGCAGATGGTCGTCGCCGAAGTGGTCGCCCGCCTCGTCGAGGCGGGGCAGACCCCGCCCATCTACCTGTCCGCCAACATCCCCGGCGGGCCCGAGCACAACCAGCTCCTGGAAGCGCGGTACGCCGGCCGTATCCGGCGCACCGCATAGTCCTTTGAAAGGTAGGCCAACCGTGCATACGCATCCCACCAGACGCGGCCTGCTGCTCGGGGCGGTCGCGGCGACGGCGCTCAGCGCCTGCGCCACCGGCGGCGCCGACGACGACGACAAGAGCGCCAAGGGCGACACCACCGCCGACAACCCGCTGGGCGCGCCGGCCGACGCGCCGCTGGAGGTGGTCGTCTTCAAGGGCGGCTACGGCGACCAGTACGCCATCGAGGCGGGCACCGTCTACCAGCAGCGGTTTCCGAAGGCCACCGTGGACCACAAGGGGATCCAACGGGTGGGCGAGGTGCTCCAGCCCCGCTTCATCTCCGACGACCCGCCGGACGTCGTGGACAACAGTGGCGCCGGCCGGCTCGACCTCGTGACGCTCGTGTCGTCGGGCAAGCTCACCGACCTCACCGAGCTGCTCGACGCGCCAAGCCTCGACGATCCGGCGAAGACGGTTCGGGACACGCTCATGCCGGGCGTGGTCGAGGACGGCACGTTCGACGGCAAGGTCTTCGTGCTCAACTACTCGTCCGTCCTATGGGGAATCTGGTACTCCAAATCGCTCTTCGCGAAGAACGGCTGGACGTATCCGACCACCTGGGCCGAGATGCTCACGCTCTGCGAGCAGATCAAGAAGACCGGCGTCGCGCCGTGGACGTGGCAGGGCAAGTTTCCCGAGTACATGAACGACCCGCTGATGTCGCTGGCGGCCAAGGCGGGCGGGCACGACCTGGTCAAGTCGGTGGACAATCTCGAGCCGGGCATCTGGAAGAGCCCCTCGATGCTCGCTGCGGCCGACGCCGTCTACCAGCTCGCCGTGCGCGGATACATCATGGCCGGCTCCGAGGCGCTGTCCCACACCGAGGCGCAGAACGCGTGGAGCAAAGGCCAGGCGGCGTTCATCCCCTGCGGCTCGTGGCTGGAAGGTGAGCAGCAGCAGGTGACCCCGGCCGGCTTCGACATGGTGCTCGGCACCGTCCCCGCGCTGACCGGCGCGGACAAGCTGCCCGCCGGCGCGGTGATGGCAGCGAGCAGCGAGTCGTTCCTCGTACCCGCCAAGGCCGGCAACGCCCGCGGCGGCCTGGAGTACCTGCGGATCCTCTTCTCCAAGAAGGTGGCCCGCGGCTTCGCGCAGAACTCCAAGGCGCTGCCGGTCGTGGGCGGTGCCACCGACGGCCTGACGCTCAGCAGCGGGCTCGCCTCCACCGCCGAGACCGCGAAGGCCGCCGGCGCCAACATGTTCGGGTACCGCTTCCGCACCTGGTACCCGCCGCTGTCCAAGGCGCTCGACGACGCCACGGGCGAGCTGCTCACCAAGCGCACCACGCCGGACAAGTGGGCGGAACGCGTGCAGAAGGCGGCCGACGCGGTCGCCGCCGACTCCTCGGTCGCCAAGCACAAGCGCTGAGCGCGGGAGGTGACCCATGCGGCACGGCCGGTACCGGTTTCTGGCCGGGGCGATGATCCCGCCCCTGCTGCTCTACGCCGTCTTCGTCGTGTCGCCGTACGCGCAGGCGTTCTACCTGGCCTTCACCGACTTCAACGGCGTCTCCAGCGACGTGCACATCGTCGGCCTGGACAACTTCACTCGACTGTGGAGTGATCCGCTGTTTCTGTCGGCGCTGCGCCACAACGCCCTGATGCTCGTGGTCGTGCCGCTGGTCACCATCGCGCTCGCCCTATTCTTCGCCTCCTCGACCCGGGGCAGCCGCCTTCTGCGGGCCTACCGGGTGCTGTACTTCTTCCCTCAACTCCTCTCCGTCGCCATCATCGCCGTGCTGTGGCAGTTCGTGTACACCCCCAACAGCGGCCTGCTCAACGGTTTTCTCGACGGGATAGGCCTGTCCACACTGGAGCGCTCGTGGCTGGCCGAGCCGCGGCTCGCGCTCTGGTGCGTGATGGCGGCGCTGATCTGGTCGGCGGTCGGCTTCTACGTCGTGCTCTTCGCGGCGGCGATCGAGTCGATCCCGGCCGACATCACCGAGGCGGCGCTGATCGACGGCGCCGGGCAGCTCACCCTCTTCTGGCGGATCACGCTCCCGCTCGTCTGGGACAGCGTGCAGGTCGCGTTCGTCTACCTGGGAATCATCGCGCTCGACGGCTTCGCCCTTGTGCAGATCATGACGGTGGGGCCCGGCGGGCCGGACAACAGCACCGAGGTGATGGGCCTGTCGCTCTACCGCAACGCGTTCACCTACGGCAAGTACGGCTACGCGTCGGCGATGGGCGTCGCGCTCTTCTTCCTCACGCTGACGCTGACCGTGCTGATGCTCCGCGCCACCCGCCGCGAGCGAGTGGAGCTGGCATGAAACCCGGCCGGGTCGTACACGTGGTGCTCCTCGCCTGGGCGCTGCTGGTCACACTCCCTCTACTGTGGGCGGTCGTATCCTCGCTCAAGACCGACGCGGAGATCTTCGACAGCCCGTGGTCGCTGCCGGCAACACCCCGCTTCGACAACTGGGCCCGCGCCTGGGCCGAGGCCTCCATCGGCCGCTACCTGCTCAACACCGTCGTCGTGGTGGGTGGCGCGCTCCTGCTCACCATGCTCTTCGGCGCGCTCGTCGCGTACTGCCTGGCCCGCTATCCCTTTCCGGGCAACCGGGTCATCTACTACACGCTCGTCGCCGGGATGCTCTTTCCGGTGTTCCTGGCGCTCGTGCCGCTGTTCTTCGTGGTCGACCAACTCGGCATGCTCGGCACCTATCACGGGCTGATCCTCGTGTACGCCGCGTACGCCCTGCCGTTCACCGTCTTCTTCCTGCACGCGTTCTTCCGTACCCTGCCGACCGCCGTCGCCGAAGCGGCGTTCATCGACGGGTGCTCGCACGCCGCGGTGTTCTTCCGCATCATGCTGCCGATGGCCCGTCCCGGCCTGGTCAGCGTGGGCATCTTCAACTTCCTCGGCCTGTGGAACCAGTACCTGCTTCCCCTCGTGCTCAACCCGGATCCGGACCGGTACGTCCTGGCCCAGGGACTCGCGTTTCTGGCCGTCAGCCAGGGCTATCGCAGTGACTGGAGCGGCCTGTTCGCGGGACTCGTCATCGCGATCCTGCCCGTCCTCGTCGCGTACATCCTGTTTCAGCGCCAGATCCGCGACGGCCTGACCGCCGGCGCGGTGAAGTGACTCCAGAAAGGAGCACGCCGTGAAACGCCTCCCAGCCGCCCTCGCCGTGACCGCCGCGGCCCTCGCCACCGGCGCCGTCGCCGTCGTGGCCAGTGGCGGCCCCGCCCCCGCCGCCGCCCTCGCCCCCTGCCAGGTGCTCTTCGACGACTTCAGCTACAGCGGCCCGGCTGACCCACTGATCAGTCAGCGGGGCTGGACCGTGCGTACCAACTCGGGTGGTCCGGGCGTGCCCGGCGCCTCCTGGCCCGCGTCGAACGTCTCGTTCCCCACAGTGGACGGAGCCAAGTCGCTACAACTCCAGGCCGCCACAGACGGGACGGCCGGCGGCACAAGCCAGTCGGAGTTCCTGCACCAGCGCAAGTTCTTCGAGGGCACGTACGCGGCCCGGGTCAAGTTCGCCGACGCGCCGGTGAGCGGCACCGACGGCGATCACCTGGTGGAGACGTTCTTCACCATCACTCCGCTCAACGCGCCGATGGACCCCAACTACGGGGAGATCGACTTCGAGTACCTGCCCAACGGCGGGTGGGGCGAGCAGGGCCCGATCTTCTACCAGACCACCTGGGAGACCTACCGCCCCGATCCGTGGGAGGCGGTCAACACGCACACCGCGCAGCGGCAGAGCTTCGGCGGCTGGCACGACCTGATGTTCACCGTCTCGGGCGGCCACGTGATGTACTACGTGGACGGTGCGCTCGTCGCCGACCACAGCGGCATCTACTACCCCGAGACCCCTATGTCGATCAACTTCAACCTGTGGTTCATCGACACGGCGGCGCACTCGGGCGGCATGGCCACCTACCGCCAGCAGGTCGACTACCTCTACCACACGGTGAACGAGGCGCTCACGCCCGCCGAGGCGGCGGCGCGGGTGGCCGCCTTCCGCTCGGCCGGCACCACCCACACCGACACGGTCGGGTCAGGCGGATCGTGCCCCACGCCTTCTGTCTCGCCGTCCGTGTCTCCCACGGCGTCCCCGTCGCCTTCGGTCACCCCGACCGGCGGCACGGGCTGCGCCAGCGCACCCTTCTGGAACATCAACGCGGTCTACCCGGGCGGCAACACCGTCCGGCACCAGCGCAGCGCCAACGGCGTGCCCGGCGGCCCGCCGTCCGGCGACGGCGTTCACCTGTGGCGGGCCCGCTGGTGGACACAGGGCAGCGAGCCAGGCTGGACCCAGCAGTGGGAAGACCTCGGGCGCTGCTGACCGGTACATGACTCTCGTCCTCGGCATCGACATCGGTGGCACCGCCACCCGCGCGGTCGTCACCACCCTCGGCGGCACCCGTGCCGGCTTCGGCCGCGCGGGTGCCGCCAACCCCGTCACGGTGCCCGCCGCGGAGGTCGTGGCCAACGTGACCGCCGCCCTCGTCGCCGCGCTGTCCACGGTGGACATCGCGCGGATCGGCGCCGCGGTGGCCGGCGCCGCCGGCGCGTCCCGGCCCGCGGTGCTCCAGGCCGCGTTCGACACCCTGGGGGTACGGTGCCCGCTGCGCGTGGTCGGCGACGCGGTGGTTGCGTTCGCCGCCGGCACCGGCGAGCCGGCCGGGAGCGTGCTCATCTCCGGCACCGGCGCGATCGCCGCCGAGATCCGCGACGGGCGCATCGCGCGGACCGCCGACGGTCTCGGCTGGCTCCTCGGCGACCTGGGCTCCGGCTTCTGGATCGGCCGCGCCGCCGCGACCGCGACCGCCCGCGCCCTCTACCGCGGCGCCCCACCGGGCGCGCTGGTGCGGCTGGTCACCGAGTCGGTGGGCGCCGCGGAGGCAGATCCCTTCGTCGCGGCGGTGCACGACCGGCCACCGCGCGAGCTCGCCTCCCTGGCCCCGCTCGTGACCGCGGCGTCCGCGGACGGCGACCCACTCGCACTGTCCATCCTGGACGAGGCGGCCGACCACCTCTGCCGGACGCTGGCCGAGGCCCGCGAGCCGGCCGATCGGACACCGATCGTCCTGGCCGGTGGCGTGCTCCGCCACTGCTCACCGCTGCACGCGCGGGTGGCCAGACACCTGGCGGCCGCCTGGCCGGAAGCGCCGGTGCTGGTCGCCGGGCCGGGCGAGGAGGGGGCCGCCAGGCTGGCGACCCGCGAAGTGGTCAGTCGCCGTCGACCTGCTGGAGGATGACCGTGTCCGATGTGTACCCGGTCGCGGAGAGCGTGACGACCGCCCGGTCGTCGACGGCGTCGGGATCGTCCGGACTCATGACCGGATAGATCTGCGGCGTGCTCCAGTTTGTCGGCGTGAAGATGAGGACCACCGGTGGCGAGGCCCAGGTGCCGGTGCCGGTGATGGACATGCCGAGCGCCACCTGCTGCGCAGGCGGGTGGCTCAGCCGCACGCTGAACGTGCCACCGCCGCCCTCCGGGATCGTCACGACATCCGGCTCGGCCACGACGGCCGCCGGCTGGCCGGTGACCGAGCAAGCCACGCCGTTTACCCGCCATCCGGTTGGCGGCGTGTTGGTGCCGGTGTAGCGCCCAAGGAAGCCGAGCCAGATGCTGCCCCCGGTCGGCACCGGCGGCACGGAGGGTCCACTCCGGACGGTCACCGCCTGCCCGGACTGCGTCCAGGAGTGATTCCACGCCTGGGTGACGGTCTGGTCGCCGGTAAACCGGAAGTCGACGGTGTACCCGTTCCACGGGTCACCAAGGTTTTTGATCTGGACGTTGGCGTAGAAGCCGCCGCTCCAACTGCTCGCCGTGTAGGTGACCTCGCACGCGACCGCTGCCTGCGCGGCAGACGCCGGCGCGATCGCCGCCGCGGCACCCACCAACGCCGCGACAACGGCGATCCGCCCAACCCTGATATGCATGGACATCAATGTAGGTGGGCGAGGGCTCTGCCGTCCAGGAGTGCTCGGTCCGATTGAACCGTCCGCTCGGCGGGCCCGTACCAAGGGCCACAGCCAACAGAAAGGTTTGTTTCCAATGATGCGGTGGAGTGGATGGAAGCGGCGGCTAGCGATCATCGTTGGTGCCGGCGTGGTGGTCGGCGGCGGCATCGCGGTCGGCACGGGCCTCGGCCAGGCGGGTGAGTCCTGCGTGGGCCTGGACAACGCGCTGCGCAACAACCTCAACTTCATCGCCGACCAGCAGCGCAACCCCGACGCCCTGTCCACGGCCCGCATCGCCAACCGCCAAGCGGTCGTCGACCTCATCCAGCAGCGCCGCGCCACCGCGGGCTGCACGGCCGACGTGGCGGCGGACAACCCAGCGGCACCGGCCCAGCCGGCCCAACCACCCGCCCAGCCCGCGAACCCGCCTGCTCAGCCCGCCAACCCGCCTGCTCAGCCCGCCAACCCGCCGGCTGCCGGCGGCGACGGTGAGGTCGTCTGCGCGGGCTCGACCGTCACGCTCTCCGGCGAGGCGGGTGCCCCGGCCGCGTCCAGCAGCCAGTTCCCGGCCGGTACGCGGCTCAAGGTCACCAACCTGGACAACAACAAGTCGATCACCGTGGAGGTGACGGGCGTGTCGGGTAGCTGCGTGCTGCTCAACAACGCGGCGTTCGAGCGGGTGCGGGAGCCGGGCAAGTTTCTGATCCGCCGGGCCGTCATCGAGAAGGTCTGAGGTCCAGCGCCGCACGCACGTAGCCGACCAGGTCGGCGCGGCGCCGCCACGGGTTGCGATACAGCGGTGCCCCGCCCACCCGGATGCGCGATGCCTCCCGGATCACCCGGTGCCACCGCGGGTCGGCGGTCTCCAGCGCGTACCCGGCGGCCTCGGACTTCGAGGTGACCCGGCCGGCCGCGAGCGTGTGGCGCAGCCGAGCGACGCCGAGGACTCCCCAGGCCGTCGCCCACGGTGTGAGCCCCACCGGCCCGCGCCCGGCCCGGGCCAGCCAGGGCTCCCAGTAGTCGTCGAGGTTGCGGTGTGTGGCCTCGGCGAGGGCCGGCCAGTCGGTGTGCACGCCGAGCGCGCTGACGGCCGGCCCGCGCACGGCCACTCCGCTCTGCGCCAGTACATGCCAGGTGACGAGGCTCCGCTCGAAGCGCGACTCGGGATCGACCCGCCGCTCGTGCACCGCCACGCCGGGCGGCGCCTGGGCGGGGTCGCGCCGCAGGTCGTCCCAAGTGACGTACAGGCCGTCGAAGAAGGGGCGCCGGGGGAGCGTGGCGTGGATCGCCCGGACGGCGGCGGGGTCGGGCGGCAGCGTGGTCACGGCGACGAAGTCGATGTCGCTGACCCCGGGGTGGTAGTCGCCCAGGGCTACAGAACCCTGCAAGTAGAGGCCCTCGACCAGGCCCGGCTCGTGGCGATCGGCGGTCTCCAGGTAGCGCGCGCAGACCGCGTCGACGTCATCCGGCACGCGCCGCAGGCTAACGCTCCTCGGGGGTGGCCAGCAGCGACGGGTCTTCGCGGATCATCGCGGCCAGGCGGGCGGCGGCGCCGGGGTTGTCTTCGTGGTCGGCGTGCCAGACCCGCGGCGCGCCGCGGACCGGAAGCTCGGGCTCGGCCGGCGCCGGCCCGCCCGGGTCGGGCAGGAAGCCGGGCGACCGCAGGCGGCCGGGGTCGACGAGCCGGGGCGCCTCGGGCACCGGTGCGGGCTCGGGGCGGCGGGCGGCCGGGTACACGTCTACCCGCGGCCGGCTCGCCTCGGGCAGTGGCCTGGGCAGGTCGGTCATCGGCGGGATCTCGGCCGGCAGCACCGGCATCGGCCCGTCGCTCGGCCCGAAGGTCGCGCCCTCGGGGCCCTCGACCGAGACGATTTTGGCGCGCACGACGCCCTCTTCCCAGCCGATCCGCACCTCGGCGCTGCCCTCGCCCTGCTCGCCGTAGAGCGTGATGTTGAGATCGGGATAGCGCTCGACCACCCGGCGCACCGCCTCGATCGCCTCGGCCAGCCCGTGTGCCGTGGGCAGACCGCCGGACGCGCCCTCGGTCCGCCGGCGCAGCTGGTCCATGCGCGCCAAGCGTTCCAGTGCGTCGTCGAGTCCACCGCGCACTCTCGAACACCTCCCTAGGCGGCCGCCTGCCGGCACGGCAAGCGCCGCACCGCTATGCGGTCTGCCCTCTCACCGCATCATCCAGAGCCCGATCCAGTAGGACCAGCAGTGCGTCTCTCACGGATATCCGGTTTCGGGCGTCGAAGGCGACAACGGGAATCCGCTCGTCGATCGCGAGGGCCCAGCGGACCTCGTCGAGGTCGTGGGCGAGCTTTCCGTCGAACGCGTTGACCGCGACTACGAATGGTAGGCGCGCCCGCTCGAAATAGTCCACCGCAGGGTAGCAGTCATCTAACCGGCTGCTGTCGACGACGACCAGCGCACCCAGCGCACCGTGGGACAGGTCATCCCACATGAAGCCGAAGCGGGACTGTCCGGGCGTACCGAACAAATAGAGCTTGAGGCTGCGGTCGATCGTGACGCAGCCGAAGTCCATCGCCACCGTGGTGGTCGTCTTGCCGGTGGCCTGGCCGGGGTCGTCCACGCCGACGCCGGCGGAGGTCATGACCGCCTCGGTCGTCAGCGGGGAGATCTCGCTGATCGCGCCGACGGTCGTGGTCTTGCCCACACCGAAGCCGCCGGCGACCACGATCTTGACGGGGATGGGCGGCGCCTGTTCAGGAGATCGCACGAAGTCCACGGATCACTCGCAGGATGGTGTCGGGGTCGGGTCGCGCGGCCTCCCGCGCGTGGACGTCGAGGTAGCCGGCGGCCCGCAGGTCGCCGACGAGGATGCGGGTCACACCCAGGTGCAGCCGGGCCCGCGCGGAGATCTCGGCGACCGAGATCGGCTCCGCGCACAGGGCCATGATGGTGCGCAGCTCGGGCGAGAGGTTCGCCACCGGCACGCCGGTCCGTAGCGGCCCGTCCGAGCGGGCTGTGACCTGCGTCTCCAGGCCGATGTCCGGGTCCACGCCGTCGACCCGGCCGGACGTGAGCACGAACGGCCGCAGCCCGGCCGGGGTGGCGTCCGCCGACGGCGAGCCCAGTCCAGAGACGCCTAGGAACGGACGGATGCGGGCGGGCCCCGCCGATTCCTCGGGAGGCACGTGGGTCACGACTGGGCGGCGTTCTTCAGCTCGGCGATGAGGCGCGGGGTGAGTGCGCCGCCGGCCCGGCTGGCGAAGAGCGTCATCTCGTACGCGACGGTGCCGAGGCTGGCCGACCGGTCCGCGATCACACCCAGCACTGAGCCCGCGCTGATGGCCGTGACCAGCAGGTACCCGCCCGTCATGTCGATGACCACGCGGTTGAGGCCGCCGAGGGCGTACCAGTTGGCGGCCCCTCCGGCGAGGCTTGTCATCCCGGAGACCACGGCGGCGAGCCGCTCGGCGTTCGCGCGGTCGGCGATGTTGGACATCGCCATCAGCAGGCCGTCGGCGGAGACCGCGATGGCCTCGCGCACGCCGGCCGTGCTGGACGTGAACGAGTCCAGGAGCCAGTTGAAGGTCTGCGCCTCGGGGCTCAACTGGAGTGAGTTGTTCACTGCTGGGTTCCTTCCTGCTGCAAGGCGCGCGCGACGCCGGATTCGAACTGCTCGAGCGAGTCGCGGGCCGCTTCGGGGTCGGGCGACCACTGGTCGGGCAGCACCTGCGGCGGCGGCTGGGCCGGGAGGTTCGCCGGGAGCGTGGCGCCGGGCACCCGGCGGCTCAGCGGGGCGCGCGGCCCAGCCGCCGGCGGTGCGATGACGGGTGGAACATCACTGTGGACGACCGGCTGGTCGGACACAGTGGACTCGGCGCGGCGTACCCCCGCCTCGAACTCCTCCACCAGCGCGCGGGCCGTCTCGGCGTCGACGCCCGTGGGCGCCGCCGCGCGGTCCGCACTGGGGGCTGTCCCCTCCGGCAGCTGCGCTCCCGGAACCCTTTGACGCAGGCCGCCGCGGTTGGTCGCGGGACGTGGCGCGGCCGCCGGCTCCACCGCCGGTGCCGGTTCCATCACTGGTACCGGCTCCGTGGCGGGACGTGGCGCGAAAGCGTTCCAGGTGCGGCCGCTGCCGATCGTGCGCGTGGCCCGGTCGAGCGCGAGCACGTTGAACGGCGTGTCCTCCTCGGACGTGGCCACGATGGCGCGGGCCACCGCCCGTTCCACGACGGCCGGCTCGTCGCCGCCCTGCGGCGCGGCGTGCAGGTGCCGCACGGAGGCCAGGCCCCGCGCGGGCTTCGGCGGCTGCGGCGGGGCCACCGGCGCCGGTTCCGCGATGGCGCTGCGGACGAGATGGTCCTGTCCGACGTCGACGGTGACGGTCACGCCGCCGCCCGGCGTCTCGGACAGCGCCACGGCGAGGCCGTGCTTGCGCGCCAGCCGGCCGACCACGAAGAGCCCGAGCACCTCGGTCGGGGCGAGGTCGAGCCGCTCGCGGCGGGCGAGACGGGCGTTCTCCTCGGCGATCCGCTCGGGGGAGAGGCCGAGGCCGTGGTCGACGACGCGGAGCCGCACGACGTGGCCGGTCGCCATCGCGTTGACGGTGACCCGGGTGTGCGGCGGCGAGAAGACCGTCGCGTTCTCCATCACCTCGGCCAGCAGCAACACCAGGTCGCCGGTGAGCGCGGGCGAGACCGCGATGCCGCCGGACACCTGCACGTCGACCCGCGTGTACTCCTCGATCTCACCGAGCGCGAGGCGGACGACGTCGGCGAGCGGCAGCGGCGTGATGTGCTCCTCCGCACCGGAGACGCCGGCCGAGCCGGAGAGCACGACGAGGCTGCCCGCGTTTCGCCGCAGGCGGCTGGAGACGTGGTCGAGCCGGTAGAGCTGCTGGAGCCGCTGCGGGTCGGTCTCCTCCTGCTCCAGCCGGTCGATGAGCGCGATCTGCCGGCCGACGAGGTTCTGCGTGCGGCGGCCGACGTGGCCGAACATCTGCGCCACGTTGCGCCGGCTGCTGACCTGCCGCTCGACCAGCCGGGCCGCGGTGGTCTGCACCCGGTCGAACGCGCGGGCCAGGTCACCGATCTCGTCGGCGGAGCGGACGTCGACGGGTTCCAGGTGGATCGGCTCGGCCTCGTCGTCGGCGTCTTCGTCGGCGACGCGCCGCAGCTCGGTCTCGGCGACGGTGGCCACCCGTTCGGCGGAGCGGGTGAGGCTGGTCAGCGGCCGGGCCACCGCGCGCGCCACGACGACGCTCATCAGCACGACGCCGACGAGCACGAGGAGCGCGACCGTGATGACGCCGTACGCGGTGGTGAGGACGACCGTCTGCTGCCGGTCGACCTGCGCCGTGACGTCGGTGACGATCTTGCGTTCGACGAACCGGCCCAGGACGATGAACGATTCCAGCGACGGATAGAGCCGCTCCACCGTGAAGCGCGAGAGCGCCTGGAGCGGGTTGGTCTGCACGGTCACCGGAAACTCGGCGCCGACCCGGTCGTTCAGCGCCTGCTGGACGAGCTGGAAGAGGCCGCTCTGCTCCGGCGTGGCGTACCCGTTGAAGCGGGTGATGATGGCCTGGAGCGCGGCCAGGTTGGCGGTGTACGCGGTCATCGACGCGGGACTGCGCTCGGCCACCATGATCACCATGAGCGCGGCGCCGGCACTGATGAGGTCGTTCATCTGAAGCACGGCGTCGAGGGCGACCACCTGCCGGCCCTGCGTGGTGGCCACGTCGACGTTGTCGAGCAGCCGCAACGACTCGAGGATGCGCGCGGTCACCGCGCCGTAGGCCGTGATCACCTGGTCGCTGCGCACGGACCTGCCGAGCACGCCGACGCGCACCTGCTCCAGCGCGCTGATCCCGCCGATCGCCGCCGAGACCGGCTGCGGCAGGTCGTCGCCGAGCGAGGCGCGCAGGTCGGCGGTGCGGTCACCGACCGCGGTGGTCTGGAGCGTCAGGTCCGCGGCGTCGACGCTGCCGACCAGGTAGCCGACCGACAGCATGCGCTCCTGCTGGAGGTCACCGACGAGGCCACCGACCTCGCTGGCGATCCGCACCGTGCGGGCGGTGTCCGCGGCGCGGCCGGCGAGACCGGCCCGGTTGACGACGAGCGGGACGGTGAGCACACCGACGAGGAGCAGCGGCACCATGACCAGGACGGCCAGCTTGCCGCGGATGCGCAGCCTACCGAGAAGCACCGACGGGCTCCCACTGGCTCTCGCTCTGCTCCGGGCCCGCGGCCCGCGGCGGGAGCGTCCGGTGTGGACCGCCGAACGGCCGCCGGCGTCGCCGCCGCTTCCGCAGCGCCAGCACCGTTGGCACCGCGCAACCGAGCACCGCCACCGCGAACGCGACGAGCGAGAGGATCCGCTCGGTGCGGATGCCCGACTGGCGGTCGGCGATGAGCACGTCGAGCTCGGCGAGGATCGAGTTGGACAGCTCGGACGCGGCCGACTGCACCTCGACGCGGGCGGTGTTGAGCCGGTCGGCGGGGGGCAGCGGCGACCGGCCGTCGAGCGTGCCCGCCGAGGCGGCCAGGGCGTCCATGCTCCGGCGGAAGCGGTCCAGCCGGCTGAGCAGGTTGCCGCCGAGCGTGCGGCTCTCCGTGCTGTCCACAGCGGACTGGAGGCCGTCGGCGAGGTCGGCGGCGGGGTCGAGCACCGAGCCGCGTGCCACGGTGAGGTCGGCGATCGCCGAGGCGCGCTCGGCGGCCGGCCGCGCCGCGGCGATGACCATCAGGTCGGCGAACTTGCCCGCGGCGACCACCGACTCGGGCAGCTCCTCGGCGGCGCCGTCCTGGAGGAAGTACGTGTCCGCCTCCGGGTCGCGGATCAGCTGGGAGTTCTCCCGGACCTTGCCGTAGAGGGCGAGCAGCAGGTCGGTCACCTCGCCGTACGCCTCGTACGCGCGGGTCTTGTCACCCGCCGGCACCGAGGAGAGCGCCTCGATCTTGACGCGCAGGCCGGACCAGCGCTCGCTCGTCCGTAGCTCGTCGCCGAGCCGCTCGTCGACCGCGGTGGCGGCGTCGACCGCCCGGGTCACTGCCGCGCGGTCCACGGCGCGCCCGGCCACGGCGGCGGACTGCGCGTCGGTCAGCGCGGTCGTCACCTGGCCGAGCGTGGTGAGGTACTCGATGCCGTGCCGCTCCTTGGCCGCGAACGAGAGACGGTCCGACTGGCCTTGCCACGCCTGCCCGAAGAGCACCCCGATGGGAATCAGCAGCGCGAACACGAGCAGCGGTCTCAGCAGGGAAACGCTCGTGGGCGCGTTCGGCGTGGCAGCGGTCATCGTCCACCCTCCCGGCGGCAGCGACGGATGGGATGGCAGGGCCCCCAAAGCTCGCGCGAGATCTCGCGGTGCCACCCGCCGAGGAACTTAGGCCTGCTGACGGCGCTTATGGAACCGTTTCATCCAGCGCGTGTTGTAGACGGGAGCGCTCCCAATGCGGAGCGTGAATACACCTTGATCACAGCGTCGCCAGAGGGGGTGAGCAAAGGTTTGCTGCACCTGGTTCGTCAGTAAACGTCGGAATGTGCGACATCCGAATTGCTCTGGCACGGGCTGAGTGTCCGGTCAGTCGGGATGCGCCGCGAGTTGATCCGTTACACCCCACCCGTCACTCTAGTCCGGCCAGGTGGTGGACGGGGGGTCGCCCGATCCGGCCTTGCCCCGATGCCCGCCGGCACCTGCACTTTCGACCGCCGGTAACAGAGTCGAGCTAGCTTTGGCCGGTGACATCAACGCCTGAAAACATCAGGACGGTCGGTGAGCTCCGCGCCAGCGGCCACCGGCACCGCACGGTCAAAGAAGAGCTCCGCGAAAACCTCCTGGCCCGGATGCGCGAGGGCAGCCCCCGATTCCCCGGCATCGTCGGATACGACGGCACGGTGCTGCCCGAGGTGGAGCGCGCGATCCTGGCCGGCCACGACATGGTCCTGCTGGGTGAGCGGGGCCAGGGCAAGACCCGGGTCATCCGTTCGCTCGTCGGCCTGCTCGACGAGTGGACGCCCGTCATCGCCGGTTCCGAGCTCAACGAGCACCCGTACCAGCCGCTCAGCCCCTCCTCCCGCAGGCAGGCCGAAGAGCTCGGCGACGACCTGCCGGTCCGCTGGCTGCACCGCTCGATGCGGTACGGCGAGAAGCTGGCCACTCCGGACACCAGCGTCGGCGACCTGATCGGCGACGTCGACCCGATCCGGGTCGCGCAGGGCCGCACCCTCGGCGACCCGGAGACCATCCACTTCGGACTCGTACCCCGCACCAACCGGGGCATCTTCGCGGTCAACGAGCTGCCCGACCTGGCCGAGCGGATCCAGGTCTCGCTGCTCAACGTGCTGGAGGAGCGCGACATCCAGGTCCGCGGCTACCAGTTGCGGCTCCCGCTCGACCTGCTGCTCGTGGCGAGCGCCAACCCCGAGGACTACACAAACCGGGGGCGCATCATCACGCCCCTCAAGGACCGGTTCGGCGCGGAGATCCGCACCCACTACCCGCTCGAGCTCGACCTTGAGCTCGACCTGATCCGCCAGGAGGCGCGGCTCGTCGCCGAGGTGCCCGAGCACGTGCTGGAGGTGGTGGCCCGCTTCGCCCGCGCGGTCCGCGAGTCGCCGTCGGTCGACGCCCGGTCGGGTGTCTCGGCACGGTTCGCGATCGCGGCCGCCGAGACGGTGGCCGCCTCCGCCCTGCGCCGCGGCGGCCTCCTCGGCGAGCCGCGGGCCACGGCCCGGATCGGCGACGCGACCTCGATCACCAGCACACTGCGCGGCAAGGTCGAGTTCGAGAGCGGCGAGGAGGGGCGGGAGATCGAGGTACTCGCCCACCTGCTCCGCACCGCGACCGCCGAGACGTTCCGGGCGCGGCTGGCCGGGCTCGACCTCTCCGGCTTCACCGACCTGGTGGCCGAGGGCGACATCGTGGAGACCGGCGAGCTGGTCGGTGCCGAAGACCTGCTGCGCCAGGTGGGCACCGTGCCGGGCCTGGCCAAGGTGCTCGAACGGCTCGGCTTCGACGACGCGCCCACGCCCGCACAGGCGGCGGCCGGCGTGGAGTTCGCGCTGGAAGGGCTGCACCTGACCCGTCGCCTCTCCAAGGCGATGACCGACGAGGGCCGCACCTTGTACGGGAGCCGGGAATGACCCGCCCCAACCGCTACCGGTACGGCGCGTGGCGCGGCGGGCCCGACCCGCTCGCGCCGCCGTACGACGTGCGGGCCGCGGTCGACCAGGTCGGCGCCGAGGTGCTGGCCGGCGGCAGCTTGCGCGAGGCGCTGCGCAACCTGCTCCGCCGCGGTCCCGACGGCGGCCGCGGGCTCGACGACCTGGCCGCCCGGGCCCGGCGGATGCGCCGCGAGGCGATGCGCCGGGGCAACCTCGACGGCACGGTCACCCGCGCGCAGGCACTGCTCGACCAGGCCCTCGCCGCCGAACGCGAGGAACTGGCCCGCCGCACCGACGACGCGGCCCGGTTCAGCGAGACGCGGCTCGACAGCCTGCCCCGCTCCACCGCCCGCGCGGTCGAGGAGCTGTCCGACTACCAGTGGGCCAGCGAGGAGGCCCGCCGTACGTACCAGCAGATCCTCGACGGGTTGCGCGACGAGGTGCTGGAGCAGCGCTTCGCCGGGCTGCGGGAGGCGCTCGGCAACCCCGACCCGGCCGCGCAACGCCGGCTGGCCGAGATGCTCGGCGACCTCAACGACCTGCTCGACCGCCACGCCCGGGGCGAGGACACGACGGACACGTTCGCCGAGTTCATGCGGCGGCACGGCGAGTTCTTCCCGGAAAAGCCCGGCTCGGTCGAGGAGCTGATCGACGCGCTGGCCCGCCGGGCCGCAGCCGGCGAGCGGCTCATGCGGTCGCTGTCGCCGCAGCAGCAGGAGGAGCTGTCCCGGCTGATGGCACAGGCACTCGGCAACGCGGGCCTCGCCGACCAGCTGGCCCGCCTGACCGCGAACCTCCGTACGCTCCGCCCCGACCTGGGCTGGGAGCGGCGCGCCCAGGTCCGCGGTCAGCAGGGACTCGGGTACGGCGAGGCGGCCGGCGCGCTGGCCGAGATCGGCGACCTGGACGAGCTGCTCGACCAGCTGGGCCAGGAGCACCCCGGCGCCACGTTGGACGACATCGACGTGGAGGCGGTGGAGCGGATCCTCGGCCGGGGCGCGGCCGGCGACGTGCGGCGGCTCCAGGAGCTGGAGCGCGAGCTGCGCCGGCAGGGCTGGCTCGGCCGCGGCACCGACGGCCTCACGCTCAGCCCCAAGGCCCTGCGCCGGCTGGGCGGCACGGCCCTGCGCCGCGTCTTCGCCTCGCTGGAGACCGGCCGCCGCGGCCAGCACGACCTCCGCGACGCGGGTGCCGCCGGCGAGACCACCGGCGCGTCCCGCCCCTGGGAGTACGGCGACGAGCAGCCCATCGACGTGGTGCGCACGGTGGCCAACGCGGTCCGCCGCACCGGCGCCGGCCCGGTCTCGCTCACCGTCGACGACTTCGAGGTGGTGGAGACCGAACGCCGCGCGTCGGCCGCCGTCGCCCTCTGCGTCGACCTGTCGTACTCGATGGTGGCCGAAGACCGCTGGGGCCCGATGAAGCAGACCGCCCTCGCCCTGTCACACCTCGTCGCGACGAAGTTTCCGCAGGACGCCCTCCAGATCATCGGCTTCGGCCGCTACGCCATGCGGCTCACCACCGAAGAGCTGGCCTCCGTCGACCCCGACTACGTGCAGGGCACCAACCTCCAGCACGCCCTCCAACTGGCCGGCCGCCACCTGCGCAAGCACTCCGGTTCCGAGCCGGTGGTGCTGGTGGTGACCGACGGCGAGCCGACGGCACACCTGGAGGAGGACGGCGAGGCGGTCTTCTTCTGGCCCCCGCTGTCCGAGACCATCCAGGCGACGGTGGCCGAGGTGGACAACCTGACGCGGTACGGCGCCACGCTCAACCTCTTCATGCTCGGAGAGGACGAGGGCCTGCGCCGCTTCGTCGACGCGGTGGCCCGCCGCTGCGGCGGCCGCGTCTTCACCCCCGACACCGAAGACCTGGGCAGCTACGTGGTCAACGACTACATCCGCGCCCGCCGCGGCCGCGTCTCCCGCTGACGCCTTGCTCGGTGCCGGACCTGTCGAGTTTGCTGGCACCAACGCGTCTACCGCCGCCCGGGGCGGTCCGCCGAGTGGGCAATGTCGGGGAGTTGCACGTCGAGGGCGACCGGACCAGGCCCTGCGCGCCGGCTAGACGAATGTGCGCGTGGATCCCTTTGCTCTGCTTCCCTATGGTGAGCACCCACCCTTGGCGCGGGTTGAACCGTCAGGCCGCTTCCTATGGGGAAGCAGAGCAAAGGATCCCCGCACACACCACCCAACCGGCCGGCGACGGGTCTAGAGACCTTTCGGAGTCAGGGTTCGCGGCCCGGCCACAACGCACGATCAAATTCAAGGCAGAACTTTTCCCAGGTCCGCGTCAGCGGTAGACCGTATGCTCCCGCGGGCACCGCTCCCGGCCGGCGGCTCGCAGAGCGCCCTAACTCTCCAAGATCTCGCACCGGACACCGTTCACGCCACCGCGGCGGTTACTCGCGGTGACAGCGCCTCTGTCCGGTCTGTTGCCCGTCGCTTCGGCACGGGGCATTGGGGACAACGAACCACGCGCGGGGTGAGCGTGACCAGCGGCGGACGGGTGAGGCCGCGGGAGCAGCGGTCTGGACCACGACGGACATCGCGGTAGCCCAAATCTGCCTTTGAATCGAACCCGAGACCGCGGCGCCCCTGACTCCGAAAGGTCTCTAGGCGCTGTCGCGGGTCAACGTGGACTCGACGGGGACGGCGGCGTCGTCCCGGATGTAGACCAGCATGTCGCCAGTCTCGATCATGGCGCATTCGGGGGAGGCGAGGGACAGCACGCGGCCGTGGCGGACCAGGGCGATGACCAGCTCGCTCACCTTGCGGGGCGACTTGCCCACCTCGGCGCGGTCGGCCGAGCGGAGGGCGAGAGCCATGCCGCGGCCGGGCGTCAGCAGGTCTTCCACCACGTCGATGAGCGGCGGCGCCGACGTCGAGAGGCCGAGCAGGCGGCCGGCCGTCGCGGAGGAGACGATCACCTGGTGGGCGCCGCTCTGCTTGAGCAGCGGGGCGTTTTCCGCCTCGCGGGCGGCGGCGATGATGCGTACCTTGCCGGCGGTCATCTGGCGCGCGGTGAGCGTGACGAGGACGTTGGCCTCGTCGGTGTCGGTCGCGATGATGACTGCCTTGGCGTCCTTGACATGCGCCTCGGCCAGGAGGGACGAGCGGGTGGCCGAGCCCTCCAGCGCGACGAGCCCGTCGGCGGTGGCCTGGCGTACGGCCGCGCGGTCGGACTCCACCACGACGATGCGCTTGCCGTCGAAGCCGTTTTCGCGCAGCGCCGCCACGGCACTGCGTCCCTTCGTCCCGTAGCCGCAGACGATCACGTGGTCCTTCAAGAGTTTTCTCCACCGCGTAAGGCGAGCGTTCGTGCGGTACTGCTCGGTCAGCACCTCAAGTGTCGTGCCGACCAGGATGATCAGGAAGAGCACCCGCGCCGGCGTGATCACGATGACGTTGATCAGCCGGGCGCTTTCCGAGGTCGGGGTGATGTCGCCGTAGCCCGTCGTAGACAGCGACACGACCGCGTAGTAGAAGCAGTCGAGCAGCGTGAGCCCGTCGTCGTTGACGTCGCGGTAGCCGTCGCGGTCGGCGTAGACCACGCAGACGATGCCCAATACCAGGGCGACCGCCGCGACGAGGCGCGAGCTGAGGGCTCGCAATGGTCCCCGGGGCGGGGAAGGTAGGTGGATCACGACAGATCTCGGGCCGGCACGCCTACACGATAGATCAGCCGTCGGGGACCCGCGTTGATCGAGGTGGAAATGGGTACGAAGGCGGCATGGAGCATTTCACGATCGCGACCGTCGCCGAGCAGAACCCGGACTTTCGGCGGGTGCTCTGGACCGGGCAACACGCGCAGCTAGTGATCATGACGATCCCGCCGGACGGTGAGATCGGCGAGGAGGTCCACCCGGACACCGACCAGATCCTCACGTTCGTCAGCGGCGTGGGCGAGGCCAAGGTCGGCGGTAAGACGCGGAAGGTGGCCCAGGGCGACCTCGTGGCGGTGCCGGCCGGCACCAAGCACAACTTCGTCAACACCGGCCCCAACCCGCTGGTGCTCTACACCGTGTACGGGCCGCCCGAGCACGCCGACGGCGCGGTACACAAGACGAAGGAAGAGGCGGACAAGGCGGAGGAGTCGGGCGCCGACGAGCCGCCCGGCAAGTAGCTTCTTCAGTCGGTCTTGAGATCGCGGCGTGCCGCCTGGATCAGCTTGCGGCGCGCGGCGGCCACCGTGTCCAGCAGTGCGGGGTGATCGGCGAGCTGGCCGTCACGCAGCTCGCGATGCTTGATCAGTAGGTCGACGCCGGCCGCGCCGACCGACTCCGACGCGAATAGACGCAGGCGCGTGAGGCTGGTGCGCAGCTCGCCGAACGCGGTCTGCACGATGTCCTCCAGGCGCGCCGCGGCCGTCGGGTCGGGCGGCTGCGGGCCCAGCTCGAAGCGGTCGCGGGCCGCGTCCGAGCTGCGCCAACTCGCCTCCAGCAGGGCGACGAGCGTGTCCGACAGCGCCTCACGCGACCAGCTCGTGCGGTCGCGGTTGCGGGTCAGGATCGCGGTGACGATGATATTCGCGCCGCTGATGAACGCGGCTGTGAAGGCCGCCCACTCGCCGACACCCATTGTTGGTGATCCCTCCCCGTACGCCGATCCGCAGAGTAGCGAAGCGGACGCCACGCCGGTAGACCAGACAATCTGGGCGCGGCTAGCATCGGCCGTGACCCCTCGTTTCTTTGTCGTCTGGAGACTTCGTGCCGCCCCGGCTGACCGTGATCGGCAAGCATTCCGAACTGACGGCCGGCGATGTCCGGCGCCTCGTCCACCTCGTGGTGGGTGACCAGCCGAAGGCTGATTCGAGAGCGGGCGCGACGATCGACGTACGCGTGCTGCAAGGCGGTTACAGCGGCCTCCTGGTCGCCCTCGTGTACGCGCCGCGGCGTGGCCTGTTCATTCTGAAAGGCGGCCCGACCGGCGAGATTCAGCTGGAGCACGAAAACCGCGCGGCATTTCTCGGCTCCGCGGACGAATGGCTCGTGACCAACCAGCTCGACGGCATTTACGGCCCGGTCGACGTGGAAATCCGCGACCAGTCGGAGAGCTGGAGCGCGATGGCGTACCGCTATATCGGCAGCCGCACCTACCGCGAGCTGGCCGACTACAGCGAGTTCGGCGGCTTTCTCCAGTCGTTCGTGCGCATGCCGCCGGTCGAGGGCGCGCCGCCGGAGCGCACGGTGCGCGCCTGCCTGTACAAGGTGGCCAGCCTGCTGGTGCGCAACGCCGACCTCCAGAACGAGGAGGAGGGGCGGGCGCTCGGCGACTACCTGCCGGACGTCGACTGGGAGCGGGACATCAACGCCAGCCTCACCACGGCCGCCGCCCTGTGGTCGGACATCGAAGACCTGCGCGACTTCCGCGCCTGGTACACCGAGGCGGCCGCGGCGGTGCGGGTGGCGCCGGTGGCCGACCGGCGGCTCATCCACGGCGACGCCCACCTGGCCAACATCCTGGTCAACAGCGTGCGCGCGGAGGTCGACCTGATCGACTTCGGCAAGGGGCGGCAGGCGCACGTCTTCGAAGACCTGGCCCGCTTCGAGGTCGACCTGATCCTGCACACCACGCCCCGGCACGCGCACAGCGGCGCGCTCGTGCAGGACGAGCTGCTGGAGACCGTCAACCTCGTCGGCGACGACGACTTCGCGCTCCGTGACTCGCCCGACGAGCCGCGCCACCGCCGGTGCCTGCGGATGTGGCGGCAGGAGCTGTGCGCGGTGCTGCGCGGCACGTCGCTGCCCGGCGCCGCGATGATGTACCGCTGGTTCCTACTCAGCGAGTGCCTCAAGCGGATCCGCTGGGTGACCAACAACGGCCCCGTCGCCGCCGGCGTCGACATGCTCTCGGTGCTCCGGATGATTACCGCGTTGCGCCGCATGCTTGACGGACATCGCTACGCTCCGGAGGCAGTGATATCGACCACCGCCGAAGCGTTGACACTGCTGCGGTGCACCGCGGCGTACGTGCCGATGCACGGCCACGAGCTGTTGACGAACGAGAAGCGCAACCGCGTCAAAGAGGCCGCGCTGCACGCCTCCGCCGCCCGGGGCGCGTCCGTCCGGATCACCGCCGAGACCGGATACTCGTACCTGGCGACGCGCGGTGTGTTCAACTCCCGGATCCTGCGCCTGCTCGCGGCGGGCGCCAGCCTCCAGATGGTCATCTGCAACCCGTACTTCCTGGAGGCGTACGGGATCTCCGCCAGCTACGACCCGGACGGGCGGCGGCTCGGCGCGGTGGTCCCCGACGGGCTGGAGCTGCACGCCGACCTGGCTCGCAAGTTCGAGGCGAGCCTGCGCGGCTACGAGATCCTCCGGGAGGAGTACAAGAGCCTGGTGGAGGTCAGGCTCGCACGGTTCGGCATCGGCGCCACGGTGCTGCTGACCGAGCAGGCGTCTTTCTTCGAGCCGTACTTCCACGCCTCGCGCAACCGTCGCGAAAGGGTGCTGTTCGACACGTTCGAGCTCCAGTTCGAGCCGGGTGGCCTGCACATGAAGCGGCTCCTCGAAGAGACGTTCTCGTTCCACTGGAACAACGCGGACGCGGTCACCGACGTGAGCCAGTTGGAGGAGCGATGCAGGAGGGCGCGCACGGCGGTCTTCGACGCGTGGCAGGAGACGAGCAGCAGTTGATCCGGGCCGCCGTCCCGCTGGTGGCCGAGCACGACTCGTGGATCACAGTGGACCCGATCGTCGGCTGCCCGGCCGACTGCGCCTACTGCTACCTCGGCCCGCTCGGCTTGCGGGCCACCCGCCCCGCGCTGCGGGCCACGCCGGAGGCGGTGGTCGCGGCCGTCGAGGAGCACCTGTACGGGCGGCGGGCCCGGGTGATCGACCCAGCGCACGACCAGACGCCGCTCTGCGTGGGCAACTACACCGACATGGTGCTCACCCGCCCCAACCGCGAGGCGCTGGTGCGCATCGTCGAGCTGCTGGCCGAGCGCATCCCGCGCCGCCCGGTGGTCGTGGTGACGAAGGGGCGGCTCGACCAGGAGCTGCTCAACGCGCTCGACGGGCCGGGCTTCCCGATCTTCTGGTTTCTCAGCCAGTCCATGGGGCGGCTCACCGGCCTGCCGCTGGAGCGCGGCCCGATCGCCGATCTGGACACCACGCTCGAAAACGCCCGCCTCGTGTCCCGCACCGCCCACCAGAAGGCCGTGCACTTCTGGCGGCCGTTCGTGGCCGAGCTGCGGCCGAGCCGCGGCGACCTGGAAAAGCTGGTCGGGCGGCTGGCCTCCTCGGGCCTGTCCTGCTCCGTCGTGGTCGGGCTGACCCGGGGCCCCGGGGTACCGCTGGCGGACGAGCGCCTCGTCACGCTGCTCGACCGGTCGATGGCGGCGCCGGCGGAGCAGTGGGAGGTCTTCGACGACGAAGGCTGGGCGGAGGCCCGGGACGCCGCGGCGGCGGTCGGATACCCCTTGTACCGCAACACGTCCTGCGCGCTGGCGCTCCTCAGTGGACAGCCGGAGGCGCTGGGCACGTGGCGGCTGCCGTACGCCGAGCACCGCTGCCTGCCGGCCGCCTGCCCGCTCGGTCAGCGGGGGCGCTGCGCGGTCGCCGCGGCCGGGGAGTGGACGGATGGTGCGACCCTGGCTGCCAAGGTGGCCACCTTCCTGAGTCTCGACGCAGGATTGGTATCGGTCACCCGGGGGGAACTGGTGATCGGTGACATGATCGACGAGTTTGACTACAATACACTGTTGCACGGCTACGGCCGGCATTTGGCGATTCGAGCCCAGGGTGTGCGCAGGCAAAAGGCGTGGCTGGGGTCGTTTACCGGAGGGGGGCGCGCGGCGTGACGGTCGACCCACCCCTTCGGGCGCCCACCGGTTTCACCACCGTTCGGGCGCTTCGTCGGCTCCGTCGCATCACGGGCTTTGTTTCGGTATACGGAGAAGAGCGAGATCCGCGTTCGTCGGCATTTGCCCGGATTTGGCATGTCGGCCGCATGACCTGGGTGGCCCGGCGGCTCGCCGAGCGCCAGCCCGGCGTCGACGTCGACCGCGTCGTGCGCCTCTGTCTCCACCACGACCTCAACCGCTGGCCCTTCGCACACAACACCGAGGTGGGTCGCTTCGACCAGGCGGGCAATACCCGCGTCTTCACCAAGTCGCTGCTCGACGCGCGACTGTCCGATGAGGACTTCGCCGACCTGGAGGGCGTGCACCACAAGCGGATCGACGAGCTGAGCCCCGAGGGCCGCATCGTGCTCGGCGCCGACGCCATCACCGGCGTGGTCGAAGACCCACTGCTGCTCGTGACCGGGCTCAACGTGCGGCCCGACTACATCCCCGACCGGGTGTCCCGGGTGCTCGGGTTCACGCTTCGAGCCGAGCCGTGGCGCGGCCGGGCCCGCCGCCTGGCAAAAGAGTTCCACAGCGCGGGTGCGCCCGATCCGCTGGTGTTCCGCGCCGGGTTCGCCCGGCTCTTCCGCGATCTCATGGGGCAGGTGCTGGCGCGGGAAGACAGGCCGGAGCGGCTGCTCGACGTCGCCGCCGCCGTCAAGACCCACTTCATCCGCCCGCGGGTCTTCCCGGTCAACAACGAGCTGGTCTGCCGGTCGAGTTGGCTGCGCGGTGACGTGATGCCGCGCTACCTCGCCCGATACGGTGACGTCGACCTCGTGCTCATCGACGAAGACGACTTCGTGCGGCGGGCCCTGCGGGTGGGGGCCGCGGCGAGCGCCGCCGACTTCCTGCCGCGCATCGACGCGGTCCGCGAGCGGCAGGCCGACCTGTGTTTCGTGCGCGCCAAGACCGCTGCCGCCGACCGCTCCGCCACCGTCAGCCGGGCCCCCAGCCGCCTCAGGCTCGTGCCCCGACTAGCGACTCGGTGAGCTCGCGCAGGCGCTTGCGAAAGTCCACGTCGTACGCCTGGTCGAGCGCCCGCGCCTCGCGCTCGCGGTCGAAGTAGCGGCCGGTCACGCCCTCCAGCTCGGGGTCGACGACGAGCCGCAGCGTCGCCGCGAGGCCCCGCTCCAGGGAGTCGATCTCGCCGGTGCCGGCCTGCCGCACCATCGTCGTGGGCATCAGCGTCGCCGGGTGCAGGCAGTTGGCCGTCACGCCCGTGCCGGACAGCTCCTCGGCCAGGTCGAACGTGTGCGCGATGAGGGCCAGCTTCGCGCGCCGGTACGCCTCCGTGCCGTCGTAGCCGCGCAGCATCATCGGATCGTCCACATCGAACGGTCGCTGGCCGATGGAGGCGACGTTGACGATCCGGGCCGGCGCGGACCGCTTGAGCCGGGGGAGCAGGAGCTGGGTCAGCAGGTACGGCGCCAGGTAGTTGACGGCCAGCCGCAGCTCGTATCCGTCCGCGGAGAGCTGCCGGGCCTCGCCGGGCGGCCCGAAGCCGATGCCCGCGTTGTTGACCAGCACGTCGAGCTCACCATCGACCGCCGCGGCCAGCCGGCGCACCTCGGCGAGGGAGGAGAGGTCGGCCCGGATCGCCTGCGCGCCCGTCCGCTCGGCCACCTCGGCGAGCCGGGTGGCGTCGCGGCCGTGCACGATCAGCTCGTGCCCCCGATCGGCCAGCGCGTACGCGAGCGCGCGCCCGAGCCCGTCCGACGCACCCGTGATCAAGGTCCGTGTCATGCGTCCACGCTATCCGGGTACTTGAGCCCGGTGCCCGTGTTCAGCACCACCACCTCCTCGTGTTCGCCCAGCCAGCCGGCCGCGCGCAGCGTGCGGGCGGCGGTCAGGCAGGCGGCGCCCTCCGGGCAGAGCCACAGCCCCTCGTCGGCGCCGAAGACCCGCAGGTCGGCCAGCAGGTCGGTGTCGTCGACGGAGATGGCCGTGCCGCCGGTGGCGTAGAGCGCGTCGAGGATGAGCTCGTCACCGAGCGGCGCGGGCACCGTGATGCCGAACGCGACAGTGTGCGCGTCCGGCCATGGCTCGGCCCGCCGCGCGCCGGCGGCGAACGCGGCGACGATCGGCGCGCAGCCCGAGGACTGTACGGCCACGAGCCGCGGCTGCTTGTCACCGATCCAGCCCAGCTCGCGCAGCTCGGCCAGGGCCTTGTGAATGCCTATCAGGCCCACTCCGCCGCCGGTCGGGTAGAGGATGACGTCGGGGACCCGCCAGCCGAGCTGCTCGGCGATCTCGTACCCCATCGTCTTCTTGCCTTCGAGCCGGTACGGCTCCTTCAGCGTGGAGACGTCGAAGACACCGTCGCCGATCAGGCCCGCGACGAGCCGGCCGGCGTCGCCGATGAGGCCGTCCACGAGGTGCAGCTCCGCGCCCGCGACCGCGCACTCCTTACGCGTGATGGCGGGCGCGGCCTTGGGCATCGCGATCGTCGCGCGCAGCCCGGCTCGGGCCGCGTAGACCGCCCACGCCGCACCGGCGTTGCCGTTCGTCGGCATCGCCACGTGCCGGACGCCCAGCTCGCTCGCGCGGGAGACCCCGACGGCGGCGCCGCGCGCCTTGAACGAGCCGGTCGGCACGAGCCCTTCGTCCTTCACGAGCAGCCTCGGTACGCCGATGCGCGCGCCGTACCGGGCGGCGGGAAGCAGCGGAGTCCAGCCCTCACCGAGCGTCGTGATGTGCGCAGCGTCGCGGACCGGCAACAGCTCGCTATAGCGCCAGAGGTCTGCCGCTCGAGTGGCGATCGCGGCCGGGTCGAGGGCGGCTCGGGCCGCCGCCAGGTCGTACCGGACGAGCAGCGGCGAGCCGCACGCGCAGAGGTTTTGCGGCCGGTCGGCGTCGTAACGGGTGCCGCAGCGCGGGCATTCGAGGTCGGTGAGATACGAGGCGGTCACCAGCCAATCTTGGTCCGACACGCATCGTCGTGTCTGGACGTTGGCTGAACGGGGGAGTACGTTGGCGACGCCAAGGACGCTGTCCGGTGGACTGCCGTCGACAACGCACTATTCGTCCACAGAGGGATGCCGGCCGGGATGGATGCCACCGCCGACGACAGCCAATTTGACCTGATTGATCTTAACGCAATCAGTCTGGCCGATCTACGAGCGCTTGACGGGTCCGCCTTCGGCCAGTCGCTCCGCCGCATCCTCGACGACATCGACCGACCGCAGGACGCGGTCGCCGGCTGGAACGCCGCCATCGGCTGAGCTCATGCACGGGATCACCTGGCGTCCCACCCCATTCCGGGAGTTCGTGCTGAAGGTGCATTCCCGGTGCAACCTCGCCTGCGACTACTGCTACATGTACGAGCTCGCCGACAAGAGCTGGCGGGCGGCCACCGCCGTGATGAGCGACGAGGTGCTGGACGCCGCCTGCCGGCGGATCGCGGCGCACGCCACGGCTTATAGCATCCCCACCCTCCGCATCGTGTTACACGGCGGTGAACCAATGCTGCTCGGCGCGGCGCGGCTGGCCCGTGTCGCCGAACGCCTCCGCGCCGCCGCACCAACTTCGACCACAGTGGACGTTCTCGTCCAGACAAACGGCGTGTTGCTCACCGACGCCGCGCTCGCGACGCTGGCCGGTGCGGGCATCAGGATCGGCGTCTCGTTCGACGGTGACCGGGCCGCCACCGACCGCCACCGCCGGTACGCGAGCGGGCGCAGCAGCTTCGCGGCCGTCGACGCGGCGCTGCGGCGGCTGCGCGACCGTCCGGCCGCGTTCGCCGGCATCCTGTCCGTTGTGGACCTTGCGAACGATCCGGTCGGCACGTACGAGGCGCTGCTGCCGTACGAGCCGCCGATGGTCGACTTCCTGCTGCCGCACGCCAACTGGGGCAGCCCGCCGCCCGGGTCCGTCAGCGGGGGCGCGCCTTACGGAGACTGGCTGGTAGCCGCGTTCGACCGGTGGTACGGCGCGCCGGTGCGGGAGACCCGGGTGCGCTTCTTCGAAGAGGTGCTCAACCTCGTCCTCGGTGGACAGAGCCACACCGAGGTCGTGGGGCTGAGCCCGGTCGCCACGATCGTGGTCAATGTGGACGGTTCCTACGAGCAGGTCGACACGCTCCGCTCGGCGTACCCGGGTGCGGTCGACACCGGGCTCGACGTCTTCGCGCACGACCTCGACGAGGCGCTGCGCCACCCGGCCGTCATGGCCCGCCAGGTGGGTGTGGCGGCACTCTCCAGCACGTGCCGCTCGTGCCCGCTGCACCAGGTCTGCGGCGGCGGCTACTACCCGCATCGCTACCGTCCCGGCGAGGGCTTTCGCAACCCGTCGGTCTACTGCGCCGACCTGCGGCGGCTCATCACACACGCGGCCGGGCGGCTGCGCGCGGACGTCGAGCGCCTGAAGCAGCCGGCATGACGGCCGTACACAGTCTCGCACCGTCCATGGTGGACGCGCTCGGCGACGGCCACGGCGACGCCGAGACGATCCGCCGCCTGCGGGCCGGCCAGGTGAGCAAGCGCCTGCTGCTGCTCCGCACACTTCTCGACGAGGCACGCCTCGACGACTACTTCCAGCTGCTGGTCGAGGCGCAGCGCCACGCGCCGGACACGGTGGCCGAGGTCTTCGCCGAGCCGCACGTGGGCGCCTGGCTGGCGTCGTCGCTGCGGCGGCTGCGCGGCGCCTGGACCGGCGTCGAGCCGATCGAGACCGACCTGGCCCACCTCGGCGCCATCGCGGCCGCCGCGGCGATCCGGGCCGGCGTCGAGTTCACAGTGGACATCCCCGCGCGGGACGGCTGGCTGATGCTGCCAACCCTGGGGCGTGCGCGGGCGGAGGGCGTCGGGACGGTGCGCTATGCGGGCGAGCACCTGGCCGTTGGCGAAGACTGGCAGGAGCTGCGCGTCCTGCACTGCAAGGCGGACGACCTCGAGCTGCGGGTGCGCCTCGACGACATCGACCCGTTTCGCGACTGCCACCGCCTGTCCGCGGCGGAGCGGCTGACGAGCGCGGAGGTCGAGGAGTGGCAGCGCCTGCTCGACGAGGCGTGGCCGGTGCTGACCGCGCACCACCGCCGGTATGCCGAGGGGATCGCTGCCGGCCTCGTCACGCTCGTGCCGCTGCACACCGAGCGCACCAACGTCGGCGTCAACGTCACGAGTATGGACGCCTTCGGTGCGGTCTCGCTGACCCGCCCGGCCGACGGCGTCGCGCTCGCGGTCGGGCTGCTCCACGAGTTCCAGCACGCGAAGCTCGGCGCGTTGATCGACCTCGTGCCGCTGTACGAGCGGGACGACCGCCCGCGCTACTACGCGCCCTGGCGCGACGACCCCCGTCCGCTCGGCGCGCTGCTCCAGGGCGTGTACGCCTTTCACGGGGTCACCGACTTCTGGCGGGTGCAGCGACACGCGCTAAGCGGCGGGCGGGCCAGGTTCGCGCAGGTGGAGTTCGTCCGGTGGCGCGACCGGGTGTGGCGCACGCTGGGCGTGCTGGCGGAGTCCGACCGGTTCACCAGCGTGGGGCGGCACCTGCTCGACCGGATGCGCGCGGTGCAGGCGGAGTGGCAGGGCGAGCCGGCGCCCGCCGACACCGTGGAGCTGGCCCGCGAGGCGGCCGAAGACCACTGGGTCGGCTGGCGGCTGCGCAACGCCCGCCCCGACCCCGCGGCGGTGGCCCGGCTGGCCGGCGCGTGGCGGGCCGGGCACGACTGTCCAGTGGAGACGGTCGCGGTCGAGATCGAGCCGCGCCCGCGGGCACTGGCCCAGAGTGTGCGGCTCGACCTCGTGCAGCTGCGCATCGTCGATCCGAGCCGCTTCGCGGGTGTCGTGGCTGATCCGGTGCAACTGCACCGGTTCGTACCCGATGCGACGCCCGCGGACCTCGCGCTGGCCGGCGGAGATCTCGCGGCGGCGCGCGATGCCTACGCGGCCGAGGTGGCCGCGGACCCGGACCGGCTGGATGCCTGGATCGGCCTGTCGCTGGCCTGCCAGCGGCAGGCGACGCGGCTGCTCGACTTCCCGGAGCTGTGCTTGGCGGTTCACCGCCATCTGTGCGAATCCGGCGAATCACCGCCCGATCCGGTCGCTCTGGCCCGGTGGCTGGTGCCCGTACGGGGGACCGACGCGACGGCGCGCAGCCGCTAGCATTCGGCGGGTGCGCCTGAAGGCCGGCTCGTTGCTGCTCGCCGCCGCACTCCTCGCGGGGTGTGGTGGAGGTGGCGACGCCGGTGACGACGAGCCGCCGCGGTCCCTGACGACGCCGGGCGGCGTGGCGGCCACCGAGACGCCGGGCGGCACGGCGCGGCTGGGTGCGGCGCCGACGACCAAGCCGCCGGCCTCGAAAAAGCCGCCGGCGGCGGTGCTGCGCGCGGGCAACCCCAAGGGCAAGGCCGCGGTCCCGGCCGCGGGGCGCGCGGTCGACACCAGCAAGCCGGATCGCGTGGTGGGCAACGGCACGCAGGCGAGCTGCACCTCCAAGGCGGTCGTGTCGGCGGTGGCGGCCGGCGGGGTCATCACGTTCGACTGCGGGCCCGACCCGATCACGATCAAGATGGCGCAGACCGCGAAGATCAAGAGCAGCGTGCGCAAGGTGGTCATCGACGGCGGCGGCAAGGTGACGCTCAGCGGCGCGGGCAAGCGCCGGATCATCTACCAGAACACCTGCGACCGGGCACAGGGCGCGACCAGCGGAAACTGCACCGCCCAGGACCATCCGCAGCTCACCGTGCAAAACATCACGCTCGCCGACGGCAGCTCGATCGGCGTCGACCCCGACCCCGAGGTGACCAACGGCGGTGGCGGCGGCGCGCTCTACGTGCGGGGCGGAAACTTCAAGGTGGTCAACACCAAGTTCGTCCGCAACAAGTGCGACAACGGCGGCCCTGATCTCGGCGGCGCGGCCATCCGGGCGCTCGACCTCGACAACGACGGCCCGGTGTACATCGTGAGCAGCACCTTCGGCGGCGCGTCCGGCCAGGGCGGGCGCTGCTCCAACGGCGGCGCGCTCAGCAGCATCGGCGTCTCGTGGATCGTGCTCAACAGCCTGTTCAGCCACAACGAGGCGATCGGCTTCGGCGCCAACGGGGCGCCCGCGGGCACGCCCGGCGGCGGCAACGGCGGCGCGATGTACTTCGACGGGGCCAAGTTCACCGTCCGGATCGCCGGGACGATCATGGAGCGCAACCACGCCCGAGAGGGTGGCGGGGCGGTCTTCTTCGTCAGCAACGACCGCACCGGCAGCATGCGGATCGAAAGCTCGACGCTGCGGCGCAACCCGAGCGACAAGTTCGAGACGCTGCCCGGGATCTTCTACCTGGGCACCACCGAGCACCCGTCGATCTCCGGCCCCAGGCCGAGCTGAGCCTCAGCCCGCTCGATAGCGCAGGCCGTCCAGCAGCAGGTCGAGCAGGCGGCCGGCCTGGTCTCGCTCGCCGGCGGCCATCGTGACGCCGCCGAGGCCGAGGAGCACGTCGCCGGCCCGCGCGTCCGGCCGGATCGTGCCCGCCTCGACACCCGCCTCGAGCAGCGCGGCAATCGCGGCGGTGAGCCGGTCGCGGCTCTGGGCGTACGGGTTGACGCCGGACGCGATCACCACGCGCAGCGCGTCGGACATGCCCCGCTTGGTGGCCATGTAGTCGACGAACCGGTCCATCCAGGTGCGCAGCGCCGCGTCGGGCGGCTGGGCGGCGAGTAGCTCACCCACCGAGTCGCAGAGGCGGGCGAGCTCGCTGCGGTAGGCCGCCTCGATCAGCGCCTCGCGGGTCGGGAAGTGGCGGTAGAGCGTGCCGATGCCCACGCCCGCGTCCTTGGCGATCGCGTCGAGCGTGACCTCCGGCCCGTCCTGCGAGAACGCGCGGACGGCGGCGTCGAGCAGCCGGTCCCGGTTGCGCTGTGCGTCGGCGCGCACGGTGGTTCCTCCCCGTGGTGTAGCTCACTTGGTAACCGGAGGGAACTCCGCTTAGGGTTGCGGTGAAATGGAGGACCCTCCGTTTGTAGGTTACAGGGTGGGTGAGATCATGACTGGGACCACACGTATCACCACGCCGTTCGGCGCCGAGTCCACGGCCGCCGAGGTGGTGGCGGGCATCGACCTGAGCGGCCGCCGGGCCATCGTCACGGGCGGCGCGTCAGGCATCGGCGTCGAGACCGCGCGGGCACTTGCCGGCGCGGGCGCCGAGGTCACGCTCGCGGTCCGCAACCTCGAAGCGGGCGAGCGCACCGCCGAGGACATCACCGCCACCACCGGCAACAAGCACGTGTACGTCGCGCCGCTCGAGCTCGCCGACCGCGCCTCCGTCGCCGCCCTCGTGACGGCCTGGGAGGGACCGCTGCACATCCTCGTCGACAACGCGGGCGTAATGGCGTCGCCGCTGACCCGCACCGTCGAGGGGTGGGAGCTTCAGTTCGCCACCAACCACCTCGGCCACTTCGGCCTCGCCACCGGGCTGCGCCGCGCGCTGGCCGAGGCGGGCGGTGCCCGGGTCGTGTCGGTCAGCTCGTCCGCGCATCAGCGCTCCCCGGTCGTCTTCGACGACATCAACTTCGAGCGGCGCGAGTACGAGCCGTGGTCGGCGTACGGCCAGTCCAAGACCGCCAACATCCTCTTCGCGGTCGAGGCCAGCAAGCGGTGGGCCGGCGACGGCATCACCGTCAACGCGCTGCACCCGGGCAGCATCCGCACCGCCCTCCAGCGGCACGTGAGCGAGGAGGAGCTCGACCGCCTCCGGGCCCAGGCCGGCAACGACCCCGCCGTGGCCTGGAAGACGCCGGAGCGAGGTGCCGCCACCTCGGTGCTGGTCGCCACCTCGCCGCTGCTCGACGGTGTGGGTGGCCGCTACTTCGAAGACTGCAACGAGGCCGTGGCACACCAGCCCGGTTCACGTCGCGGCGTGGCGGCGTACGCGCTGGATCCGGAGGCGGCCGCCCGCCTGTGGGAGGTCAGCGAGGAGCTGCTCGCCCGCTGACGAATCCACAGAGATCGATATTGATGCACGCATCGATTGGCTACGTCCTTACGGCGCGCAGCACCGTCATTGCGGAATGTCAGCAAAAATGCCGGTCTCACCAATGGGTGAAATTGTACGGAAACATTTCGAACAGGTAGATGAGTACCGATCGGTCGATCGGAGGATCCGGCGGAGGTCCAAGTCGCCAGAGGATGTTTGTCCCGTGACGCCCGTCACGGGGCAAACCACCCCAACGGAGGCAGGGATGGTCGCGGATCGGCGTACTCAGGACAGTTGGCCACCAGGCCCGCCAGGTCCACCCACATCACCGCCTCCGTGGCGCGGCCCCGCAGAATCGCCTCCACCGCGTCGGGGACCTTCCGAAACAAGTCACTCCTGGACGCCACCAGGTCGTGCGCAGGTGCCCGGGGCCTGGCCACCCCGCCACCCCGACCACAACGTCGGCGTTCCGGTGGCGACCAAGCGAAAGCGGCGCGCCGACGCGAGCCCCTGGCACTGGCTGCTCCTGATCCCGATCGTCCTGCCGCTGTTGCCGCCGATCTACAACCGCATGGAGCCGCGCCTGCTCGGGCTGCCGTTCTTCTACTGGTGCCAGCTGGCGTTCGCCGGCGTGGCCGCCGCCACCACCGCGATCGTCCACGTGGCGACCAAGGAACGGCGGTGACATGCCCAGCTTCGCCGACCACCAGGTCGAGTTCTGGATCTTCGCGTTCATGTTCGGCCTGGTCACGATCATGGGTTTCGCGGCCGCGCGCTGGCGCCGCCCGGACAACATCCACACGCTGGAGGAGTGGGGCCTCGGCGGCCGCGCGTTCGGCAACTGGGTGACGTTCTTCCTGCTCAGCGGCGACGTCTACACGGCGTACACGTTCGTCGCAGTACCCACGCTGGTCTTCGGCGTCGGGGCCTCCGGCTTCTTCCCGATGCCGTTCCTGGTGATCGTCTACCCGATGCTCTTCGTGGTGCTCGCCCGCTTCTGGTCGGTGTGCCACGTGCACGGGTTCGTGACGCCGGCCGAGTTCGTCCGGGCCCGCTTCGGGTCGAAGTTTCTGGCGCTGGCCATCGCGGTGACCGGCATCCTCGCCACGATGCCGTACATCGCGCTCCAGCTCATCGGCATCGAGGCGGTCTTCAAGGTGATGGGCCTGCCGGAGGGCTGGCCGCTCACCGCCGCGTTCATCGTGTTGGCGCTGTACACGTTCAACTCGGGGCTGCGCGCCCCCGCCCTCATCTCCATCGTCAAGGACGCGCTGGTGCTGTGGACGGTGCTGGCCGCGTTCCTGATCGTCGCCTCCCACTCCGGTGGCTGGGGCAGCGTCTTCCGGGTGGCCGAGGCGAAGTACGCCGCCTCGCCGAGCGGCACGGACGGCCTGCTGCTCGCGCACGGCACCGAGCTCAACTACGTCACGCTGGCGCTCGGCTCGGCGGTCGCCCTCTTCCTGTACCCGCACACGCTCACCGGCGTGCTCGCCTCGCGCAACCGGGCGACCCTGCGGCGCAACCTCTCCGTACTGCCCCTCTACACGCTGACGCTGGGCGTGCTGATGCTGGTCGGCTTCGCCGCGATCCTGAGCGACATCCAGCCGATCGGTGGCGACCGCAACACGGTCGTGCCGCTGTGGTTCGACGCCAACTTCCCGGACTGGAGCGCGGGCCTCGCGTTCGCGGCCATCGGCGTCGGCGCGATGGTGCCCGCCGCCATCATGTCGATCGCCGCGGCCAACCTCTTCACCCGCGACATCTACAAGGAGTTCATCCGCCCGCAGGCCACCGCCAAGGAGGAGACCTTCGTCAGCAAGGTGGCGTCGCTGGCGATGAAGTTCGGCGCGGTCATCTGCATCCTGATGCTCAACACCCAGTTCGCCATCGACCTTCAACTCATCGGTGGCGTCTTCGTGATGCAGACCCTCCCCGCGGTGGCGATCGGACTCTTCACCGCGTGGCTGCACCGGTGGGCGTTGATCGCCGGCATCTTCGCCGGGCTCGCGACCGGCCTGGCGATGCTCTACCAGATCCCGCAGCGCGGCGCGAACGGCGCGGTGCTCCGGGAACACTTCGGCGGTTCGGCATGGCCACTCAGCAACATCGGCATCGACACTGACAGCACCATCTACGTCGGCGTGGTGGCGCTGGCCGTCAACCTGCTGGTCGCCGCCCTCCTCACGCCGGTCCTGCGCGGCGGCGGCGCGCCGGACGGCACCGACCGGACCCGCGAACACGACTACGTGGCGGACGAGGGCGACCCCACGGTCCGCCGCATGACCGAGCTGATCGACGGCGAAAGCCTGCCCGAGGAGCCGGTGGCACCAGCCGCCGGGCGCCACTCCTTCACCCCCCTCCGCCGCCCCTGACCCGCGGTTGATCAGGGAGTCGGTGGGGGCCCGCCCACCACCAACTCCCTGATCAACTCCGCGCGGCCGCTACCCCCAATTCCAAAGCCGAAGATTCGAGCTACCGCGACGTCCGCCGTGGTCCCGACCGTCGCTCCCGCGGCCTCACCCTCTTCGGGTGTTTCCCCCTCGTGAGTGGCGGGAGGCATATTGCCCATGTCCACTGTCGGCTGTAGACCGCCGTTCCCGCCGGACACCGCGCAGGCCGGCGGCTCGCAGCGCTCGCCGACCTCCGGCCTCCACCGCCCGCCCGCGCCCCAAGCCCTCACTCTGCCCCAAGAGGGCAGCCCTCTTGGGCGTGAATTCCTAGCAGGGCTCCCGTATACCCGCCCAGGCGGTGACAGGGCTGCCCTCTTGGGAGCGGGGCGGGGTCTAGAGACCTTTAGGGGTCGGGCGCGCCGCTCGTCGTGGCATTGCGTCGAGGCGGATTTTCCCGCGTTCGCGTCAGCGGCGGGCCGTATGCTCCCGCGGGCACGGTTCCCGGCCGGCGGCTCGCCAGGGCTCGCCGACATCCCCGGCCGTCCACTGCCAGCTCCCGCGAGACAAGCCCCGGGGGTCTTTCGCGGGCAGTGGCAGACCTCAAACCCGCCACCCCTGACGCAGGGTAACCGGCCGGGGGTCGGGACTTCGAGATCTAGGAGACTTGGGGGCTGAAATGGCGCCCTAACTCTCCTAGATCTCGAATCTTTCACCGCGCACACCGTGGCAGCGGGTTACTCGCGGCGACGAAACTCCTGTTGCTCTCCCGGACTGCCGATCCGGGAACAGGCATTGTGGACAAACGTCGACCGCCGCGTGGCGTGCTCCATCACTCCGCCCCCCGGTTTCCTCCCCGCCGGTTGCACACACGGGTGAGCGTGACCAGCGGCGGACGGGTGAGGCCGCGGGAGCAGCGGTCCGGACCACGACGGACGTCGCGGTAGCTCAAATCTCTGTCTAAATAAGGGATTCAGTGGTCGAAGTCACCCCGACGCCGGGCGTAATCCACTGTGGACGAGGGCGGGCTGGCTAGTGGGTTTTGCCGTGGCGGTCGCGGGATTTCAGGCGGGTGGTGGGCATCGTGGGGGCGGGGAGGCGTTCGCCGGCGTAGCCGTGGACCTCGCCGAAGCGGGGTGACGCGGCCGACCACTCCGCGCGGGCCGCGACGATGTCCTCGTGGGTGCGGCCTACGAAGTTCCACCACATGACCAGCGGCTCTTCGAACGGTTCGCCGCCGAGCAGGAACAGGCGTGTCTCGCCGGCGGCGCCCAGCGTCAGCGTCTCGTGGCCGCTGCCGAGGTAGAGCAGCGCGCCGGGGTCGAGCGGGGTGTCGCCGACCTGGGCGGTGCCGGTGAGCGTGATCGCCGCGTACTCGAAATCGGGCCGGAGGGGGAGCGTGACCTTGGCTCCGCCGGCCAGCGCGACGTCGGCGCCGAAGAGCGGGGTGTGTACCTGGGCCGGTGAGCGCAGCTCGCCGAGCTCGCCGACCACGACGGTGATCGTGGCGCCCTCCGCGCGGAGCATGGGCATCGCCGGGTGGTGTTCGAACCGTGCCGCGCCGGCTCGGGCGTCCTCCGGCAGGGCCACCCACAGCTGTAGCCCGTGCATGCTGGGCGGGTGGCCGGGCGGCGACTCCTCGGAGTGTGCGATGCCGTGGCCGGAGGTCATCAGGTTGAGCTGGCCGGGCACGATCGTCTGGAGGCTGTCCAGGCTGTCGCGGTGGAGCACCTCGCCGTCGAGCAGCCACGTCACGGTTTGCAGGCCGGTGTGCGGGTGCGGCGGCACCTGCATGCCCGGCCCGCTGCCGATGTCTTCCGGGCCGAAGTGGTCGGCGAAGCACCAGGCGCCGACCATGCGGCGCTCGCGGTGCGGGAGCAGGCGCCGGACCACCGTGTACTTGCCGATGGGCACGTCGTGGCCGGGCAGCATCACGCTGGTCGGCGCCTCGATCACCGTCGCGGTGCCGCCGCATAGGGTCTCCTGCGGCTCGGCCTCCAGGTTGCTCATGATGGGCCTACTCGTCGTCGAGATCGTCGTCGTCCAGGCGGGCCAGCCAGGTGGCGAAGCGCTCGATCGGCGTCTCGAACTCCGGGTGGAGGTCGATGAAGTCGCGCAGCCGCTCGGCGACCCACTCCAGCGTCACGGACTCGTCGCCGCGCCGCTCGGCCAGCTCTTCGAGGCCCCGGTCAGTGAAGTACATGGAGGGCGACCTCCATCAGGGCCGCCTGCTCGCCCTCGTGCAGCCGGGCCGAGCCGACCGCCGGTGCGGCCGCCGCCGGGCGGGAGATCCGCCGCATGCGCACGCCCTCGAGGTGCTCCAGCAGGTTGAGCGCGATGAACGAGTAGGCACCCTGGTTGGCCGGCTCCTCCTGCACCCAGGCGAAGTCTTCCGCGTTCGGGAACGACGACAGGGCGGCCCTGATCTCCTCGATCGGCAGCGGGTAGAGCTGCTCCATCCGGATGATCGCGGTGTCGGTGACCTTGCGCTCGGCGCGCGCCTGGAACAGGTCGTAGTAGACCTTGCCGGTGCAGAGCAGTACCCGCTTGACCTGCTCGGCCGGTGGCGCGCCCGGGTCGCTCAGCACCGGCTGGAACGTGCCGGTGGTGAAGTCTTCGACCGAGGAGACCGCGAGGCGGTGGCGCAGCAGCGACTTTGGCGTGAAGACCACGAGCGGCTTGCGCTTGGGCGACAGGCCCTGCCGGCGCAGCAGGTGGAAGTAGTTGGCCGGGGTGGTCGGGATGGCCACCCGCATGTTGTCTTCCGCGCAGAGCTGGAGGTAGCGCTCGGGCCGGCCAGAGGTGTGGTCGGGGCCCTGGCCCTCGTGGCCGTGCGGCAGCAGCAGCGTCAGCGACGACTGCTGGCCCCACTTGACCTCGCCCGAGGAGATGAACTCGTCGACCACCGACTGCGCGCCGTTGGCGAAGTCGCCGAACTGCGCCTCCCACAGCACGAGCGCCTCGGTGTTTTCCACCGAGTAGCCGTACTCGAAGCCCATCGCGGCGAACTCGGACAGCAGCGAGTCGTGCACGAAGAACCGGGCGCGATCCTGGGCCAGCGCGGAGAGCGGCAGGTAGTCCTTGCCGGTGCGGGCGTCCACAATGGACGCGTGCCGCTGCACGAACGTGCCCCGGCGGCTGTCCTGGCCGGCGAGGCGGACGGTCACGCCGTCGTGTAGCAGCGCGCCGAACGCGATGATCTCGCCGAAGCCCCAGTCGATCGTGCCCTCGACGGACATCTTGGCCCGGCGGTCGAGCAGCTGCTGGATCCGCTTGTGCGGCGTGAAGCCCTCGGGCAGCTCGACGTGTGCGTCGCCGACCGCCTTGACCATCGCGGCGTCGACCGCCGTGTCGACCTTGGGCTCCGGCTCGGGCTGCCGGCTGCGGCTCGGGCGGGTCTCGGTCATGGCCGCGTCGCGGGTCGCCTTGAAGACCTGCTCCAGCTGGGACTGGTAGTCGCGGAGCAGCTCTTCGGCGTCGGTCACCGTGATGTCGCCGCGGCCGATCAGCTCCTCGGTGTAGAGCTTTCGCACCGAGCGCTTCTTGTCGATGATCGCGTACATGAGCGGGTTGGTCATCGAGGGGTCGTCGCCCTCGTTGTGGCCGCGCCGCCGGTAGCAGACAAGGTCGATCACGACGTCCTTGTTGAACGCCTGGCGGTACTCGAACGCGAGCCGGGCCACCCGCACGACGGCCTCGGGGTCGTCGCCGTTGACGTGGAAGATCGGCGCCTGGATCATCCGGGCCACGTCGGTGGAGTAGAGCGAGGAGCGGCTGTACTCGGGGGCGGTGGTGAAGCCGACCTGGTTGTTGACCACCACGTGCACCGAGCCACCCGTGCGGTAGCCGCGCAGCTGGGAGAGGTTGAGCGTCTCGGCCACCACACCCTGGCCGGCGAACGCGGCGTCGCCGTGCACCGCCAGCGGCAGCACGGTGTAGCCCTCCAGCTTGAGGTCGATCCGGTCCTGTTTGGCCCGGACGATGCCCTCCATCACCGGGTCGACGGCCTCGAGGTGTGACGGGTTGGCGGTCACCGAAACCGTGATCGCGTGCTCGCCGTCGGGCGTGGTGAACTTGCCGACCTGGCCCAGGTGGTACTTCACGTCGCCGGAGCCGTGCGCACTCTTGGGGTCGATGTGCCCCTCGAACTCGGAGAAGATCTTCTCGTACGGCTTGCCGACGATGTTGGCCAGCACGTTGAGCCGGCCGCGGTGGGCCATGCCGATGACGACCTCGTCGAGCTCGGCCTCGGCCGACGCTTGCAGCACCTCGTCGAGCAGCGGGATCAGCGACTCGGCGCCCTCCAGCGAGAAGCGCTTCTGCCCGACGTACTTGGTCTGGAGGAAGGTCTCGAACGCCTCGGCCGCGTTGAGGCGGTTGAGGATGTGCTTTTGTTCGTCCGCGTCCGGCTTCTCGTACTTGAGCTCGATCCGCTCCTGGATCCAGCGCCGCTCCTCCGGGTCCTGGATGTGCATGTACTCGACGCCGACGCGGCGGCAGTAGGAGTCGCGCAGCACGCCGAGGATCTCGCGCAGCTTCATCCGCTGCTTGCCGGCGAAGCCGGCGACCGGGAACGAGCGGTCGAGGTCCCACAGGGTGAGGCCGTGCTCCAGCACGTCGAGATCCGGGTGCTTGCGGATCTGGAACTCCAGCGGGTCGGTGTCGGCCATGAGGTGGCCGCGCACCCGGTACGCGTGGATCAGCTCGTGCACCCGGGCGGTCTTGTTGATCTGGCCCTCGGAGGTCGCCTGCACGTCGCGCACCCAGCGCACCGGCTCGTACGGCAGGCGGAGCGAGGTGAAGATCTCGTCGTAGAAGCCGTGCTCGCCGAGCAGCAGCTCGTGTACGAGCTTGAGGAACTCGCCGGACTGCGCGCCCTGGATGATCCGGTGGTCGTACGTGCTGGTCAGCGTGATGATCTTGCTGACCGCGAGGTCGGCGAGCGTCTCCTCGGACATGCCCGAGTACGGCGCGGGGTACTCCATCGCGCCGACGCCGATGATCGCGCCCTGCCCGGTCATCAGCCGCGGCATCGAGTGCACGGTGCCGATGCCACCCGGGTTGGTCAGCGAGATCGTGGTGCCGGAGTAGTCCTCCATGGTCAGCTCGTTGCGGCGGGCCCGCCGGACCACGTCCTCGTACGCCTGCCAGAACCCGCGGAAGTCCATCTGCTCGCAGCCCTTGATGCTCGGCACGACGAGCGTGCGCGAGCCGTCGGCTTTGGCGAGGTCGATCGCGATGCCCAGGTTGACGTGGGCCGGCTCGACGAGCGCCGGCTTGCCGCCGACCTCGGCGTACGAGTTGTTCATCTCCGGGTGCGTGCCGAGTGCCTTCACCAGCGCGTACCCGATCAGGTGGGTGAAGCTGACCTTGCCGCCGCGACCGCGCGCGAGGTGATTGTTGATCACGATGCGGTTGTCGACGAGCAGCTTGGCGGGGACGGCCCGGACGCTCGTGGCGGTGGGGACGGCGAGCGAGGCATCCATGTTTTGCACGATGCGGGCGGCGACGCCGCGCAGCGTGGTGGTCTTCGCGTCGGCGGGCACGGCGGTGGCCTGCTTGGCCGGCTGCTTCGGCGTCTCCTTGGGGGCGGCCTTCGCGGTCGTCTTCGCCGCGGTGCCCACGGCGGCCTTGGCCTCCGCGCTCGGCTTCGCGCCGTCGGCGGCGGGCTTGGCGGGGGCGGTGGACTCGGGGGCGGTCGCCTGCGCCGGGGTCTCCGGCTTGTAGTCGGCGAAGAAGTCGTGCCAGGCGGGGTCTACGCTGGCCGGATCGGCGAGGTAGCGCTGGTACATCTCCTCGACGATCCACTCGTTGGGGCCGAAGCCCGCCAGCGGGTTGTCCTGCGATGCCTGTTGGGTCGACACGGCCGGTAATCGCCTCTTTCACGCGGTGGACGCCTGGGGCGGAAGTCAGAAGACGGCATCAAGGCTACGCCGTGCGTATACCAGCTGTGTGAGTGCGGTCTGCCCGTGTCGTGATTCACAAATGCCACAAGAGGCGCGGGGCGCCCCGCCGATCACGGAGCGCCCCGATCGTAACTACGAGATGTCCCGCGTACGGGTGATGAGCGTGCCGATCGTGCCCGTGACGACGGCCCAGGCGACCAGGACGACGGCGCCGACCCAGAACTCCGGCTGGCCCGGGATGTTTCTGCCGGCGACCATCAGGCCGGACGCGATCGAGGGCAGGCCGTACTGAAGGTCGTCGAACCAGTCCCAGTCGAGCCAGTTGGCGATCAGCTGGAAGAAGATGCCGACGGCGAGCGTGCCGATCACATAGAGCACCACGGCCGTGACCGTGGCGCCGATCTGGCTGCGGATCAGCACGCCGAAGCCGACACCCAGGGTCCCCCACAGGAGGTACGCCACGAGGTTGAGCAGGATCGCCCTGGTGACCGGCCAGTCGCCGAAGTGGTTGGAGACGTGCTCGGTGCTCAGGAAGATCATCGTGGCCGGGATGTTGATCGCCGTGGTGATCAGCCAGAAGAAGGCACCGGTCAGCGCCGCGACCGCCAGCTTGGCCAGGATGACCGAGGTGCGGTGCGGTGTGGTCAGGAACGTCGTGGTCACCGTCTGGTGGTGGAACTCGTTCGTGATCAGCACGATCCCGACGAGCATGACGAAGAGCAGACCGAAGAACTGGCCCGAGGTGTACAGGTTGGCGGCCTGGTAGACCACGTCGCGGGTCGCTTCGAACTGGGCCGCCTCCTCGGCCGAGAGCCCTTCCGTCGAGGTCTCGGAGAGCGTGAAGTGCGCGCCCAGCGCGTTGAAGAAGAAGGCGAGCGCCAGCATGCCGAACGCGCCGAGGCCGAAAAGCCACCACGCGTTCGTCGTCCGGAGCTTGATGAACTCGCTCCGCACCAGGTTGAGAGCGTGGCTCATCGGATGGCCGCCTTTCCCGCGGTGAGCTCTAGGAACACGCGTTCCAGGTCGGGTCGCTCGAGGGTGAGCTCGTGCAGCTCGACGCCGGCCTTGAGGGCGGCCCGCCCCACACCCGGCGCGTCGATGCCGGCGACCAGCAGGGCGCCCTCGCCGTTCGGAGTGACGGTGGCGTTGAGCGCGGTGAGCGCGGCGGTCAGCTCCTCCGCCTGCGGCGTGCGCACACGCACCTGAGCACTGTGCGACATCGAGTCCATCACCTGGTCGACCGTGCCCTGGCGGACCAGCTTGCCGGCCGCGATGATCACCAGGTCGTCGGCGAGCAGCTGCATCTCGGAGAGCAGGTGGCTGGAGACCAGGACGGTGCGGCCGTTGGACGCGAGCGCCTTGAGCAGGTCACGCATCCACCGGATGCCCTCGGGGTCGAGCCCGTTCGCCGGCTCGTCGAGCACCAGCACCTGCGGGTCGCCGAGCAACGCCGCCGCGATGCCCAGCCGCTGGCGCATGCCGAGGGAGTAACCCTTGAACTTGCGCTTGGCGGCCGGCGTGAGGCCGACCATGGCCAGCGCCTCGTCCGCCCGCTTGCGGGGGAGTCCGGCGGCGGCGCAGATCATCCGTAGGTGGTTTATGCCTGTGCGTCCTTTGTGCGCGCTGGACGCCTCCAGCACCGCGCCCACGGTGCGGAGCGGGTCCTTCAAGTCGGCGTACCGCTGACCGCCGATCGTGGCCGTGCCGGCGGTGGGCGTGACAAGGTTGAGCAGCATGCGCAGCGTCGTCGTCTTGCCCGCGCCGTTGGGGCCGAGGAAGCCCGTCACCCGGCCGGGCTGGACGGTAAACGACAAGTTGTCGACCGCTCTGACGTTTTTGTAATGTTTCGTCAGCCCGGACACGACAATCTGTCCGTTAGACATCTCTCTCCTCCCGTGGACACGGCACGAAGCCCGCGCCGCGCGCACACAGGGTGACGGGTGTGAAGAGGATTTTCAATCCCGCCGCGTCGTCTGGAGATCCGTCCACGTCGTGTTCACCTGTCGCGACGCCTTCTTGAAGGGATTTGGAGGATTTTCCGCGGACGCGGGTAAATCTGCCTAAAAGAACCTCGAGGCTAGCGGTCAGCGGTGCGGATGACGTGCTTCAGCCCGGACCAGGTGTCGTCGATCGCGCACACCTTGACGTCGACCCGCCCGTTGCTCAGCGCGTAGTCGCGGATCGCGTTTTCGCCCAGGTCGGTGGGCACGCCCGAGGAGCGCTTGGGCCAGGCGATCCAGAGCGCGCCGGCCGGCGTCGTGAGCGGGTGCAGCACCGGCCAGCGGGCGGCCAGGCGCGCGTGGTCGAGGCAGAAACAGAGGATCACGTCGTACGGCCCGGCGCCGGGCTTTTCGTCGGGGTCGACCCCCTCGATCACGAACCCGTCTGGCGCGCCGTCGAACAGCACCCGCGAGTCGGCGTTGATCCCCAGCTTGCGGGCCAGTGGGGTCGCTGAGTAGCCGGCCACACGCACACGGTCTCACATTCCAGATAAGCGCCACGCGCGAGACACACTCGGGATACTCGCTGATCACCGTGGATGCCTACACAGAAAGCATGGCTGTACTCCTCACCAGCGCCGCATCCGCGGGGTCCACCGGCACCAGCGGATACTCGCTGCTGATCGCCGATGACGGAGCGGAGGTCGCCGCCGCACAGCGGCTGCGCTACGACGTCTTCGCCGCGGAACTGGGCGCCAACCTGCCCACCGCTGACTCAGGGCTCGACGCCGACGAGTTCGACGAGTTCTGTGACCACCTCATCGTGCGCGAGGACTCGACCGGCGCGGTGGTCGGCACGTACCGGATGCTCCCGCCCCAGGCCGCCGCCCGCGCCGGCCGCCGGTACTCCGACACCGAGTTCGAGATGAGCGCGCTCAGCCCGCTGCGCGACCACCTTGTGGAGACCGGGCGCTCGTGCGTGCACCCGGACCACCGCAGCGGCGCCGTGATCAACCTGATGTGGGCCGGCATCGCCCGGTACCTGCACCTCAAGAACCTGCGCTGGCTGGGCGGCTGCGCCTCGGTGCCGCTCGCGGAAGGGCCGCAGACAGTCGCCGGCGTATGGGACCTGGCCCGCGCCAAGCACATGTCGCCGCCCGCGCTGCGGGTCCGGCCGCGCCGCCCGTGGCTGGCCGAGCCGGGTGCCGCCGAGGCGGTCGCCGCACACACCGGTCGGGCCGCCGTCCCGCCCCTGCTCCGCGGCTACCTGCGGCTGGGCGCGTGGATCTGCGGCGAGCCGGCGTACGACCCGGACTTCGCGGTCGCCGACCTGTACGTGCTGCTCTCGCTCGACCGGGTCGACCCCCGCTACCTGAAGCATTTCCTTGGGGACAGCGCATGACCACCATGAGCACGCTTTGGCAGCCGCGATCGGACTGCGGGCCGGAGTGCCTGCCCGGCCCGGAGGCGAGCGCGCGCGTCTCGCGCGTGCGACAGGTGGCCCGCTTCTTCGCGCTCATCGGGGCACTGGTCGGCGGGGTGGCCTTGCTGCCGGTACTCCCTCTGATGAATTCGCGTGGACGCCGCGCCGCCGGACGGGCCTGGGCCCGGTCGATCCTGGCGGCCCTGGAGGTCCGGCTGGTCACCAAGGGCCGGCTGCCCGCGGAGAAGGCGCTGCTGGTGGCCAACCACATCTCGTGGCTGGACATCATCGCGGTGCTCGCGGTGGCGCCGGCCCAGATGCTGGCCAAGCACGACGTGCGGGCCTGGCCGGTGATCGGCCGGCTGGCCGCGTCGGCCGGCACGATCTTCGTGGACCGCACGCGGCCGCGGGCCCTGCCTGGCACGGTGGCCGAGGTGACCGCGGCGCTGCGCGGTGGCGGGGTGGTCGCGGTCTTTCCGGAGGGTACGACCTGGTGCGGCGCGATGGCCGGGCACTTCCGGCCGGCGATGTTCCAGGCGGCGCTCGACGCCGGCGCCCAGGTGGTGCCGGTGGCGATCAACTACGGCGAGCGGCCTACCACGGTCGCCTTCCTCGGTGAGGACAGCCTCTGGGTGTCGCTGCGCCGGGTGCTGGCCGTGCGGCGGCTTGTCGTGTCGGTGACCGCGACGCCCGCGCTGCACCCGGAGGCGGTGGCGACCCGGCGGCAGCTGGCCCGCGTGGCCGAGGCCGCGGTGCGCACCGAGGGCCCGGTCTACCAGGGTGCGATGGGCCTGGCGGCATAGCTTCCCTGATCAGGGCGCCTCTTCCGGTGGAAGGGGCGCCCTGCTTGTGTCGCGACAGGGCTCTGGCATATCGCGATGTATCGCGTTAGGCTCGGCGCCATGCCCACCTGGACTGTCGAAGCTCCGCAGCGGCTCACCTTCGACGAGCCGGTCTCGCGCCTCGACGTACATCTTGTATCCGGCCGGCTCAACGTGGTCGGCACCGACGGTCCCGCGCGTGTGGAGATCGCCGACGCGGGCCGCAAGCCGATCATCGTGGAGGAGGTTGGCGGCCGGCTCTCGGTGCGGCACGAGCGGATGTTCAAGTGGCCCGGCTTCCTCCGCTGGCTGTTCTACTTCCGCCGGGAGCACCGGGTCGACGTCTCGGTCGCCGTCCCGGTCGACGTCCGCGCCGCCCTCCACCTCGTCGACGGCACGGTGATCGCCTCGGGCCTGCGCCGGGAAACGCACGTCGACGTGACCTCGGGCCGCATCACGCTGATGGGCCTCGGCGGTCGCACCGTCGCCAAGCTCGTCTCGGGGCCGGTCGAGGCGCTCGGCGTCGCCGACGACCTGACCATGGAGACGGTCTCCGGCGAGCTGATCCTGGCCGACAGCCCGGCCGAGCGCGTGCACGCCCGCACCGTCTCCGGCTCGATCACGTGCGACCTCGACAACCCGCGGCGCAGCGAGATCCGGCTCGGCAGCACGTCGGGCAGCGTGACCGTGCGGGTGCGGGAAGACAGCGATCTCGCCGTCCACCTGCACACCACATCCGGGCGGATCACCAGCGCCTTTCCCGAGCTGCGCTCCGGCGAGGGCGCGCCGTGGTCAAAGGACGCGGAGGGTGTACTCGGCGCGGGCGAGGGCAAGCTGTGGGCGAGCACCACGTCCGGCAGCATCGCGCTGCTCTCCAGACCCGCGCCCGACCTGGACGACGCCGAGCCCGAGGACGCCGCGACATGACCGCCGTATTCAGCCACGGGCGGCTGCGGCTCTATCTGCTCAAACTGCTCGACGAGGGCCCCAAGCACGGATACGAGCTGATCCGGCTGCTGGAAAACCGCTTCCTGGGCTTGTACGCGCCGAGTGCCGGCACGATCTACCCCCGGCTCCAGCGGATGGAGGCGGAAGGGCTCGTGTCGCACACCGCGTCGGGTGGCCGGAAGGTGTACGAGATCACCGACGCCGGCCGCGCCGAGCTGCGCCAGCGGGCGGGCGAGCTGGCCGCGCTGGAGTCGGACATCCGCGCCTCGGTGGAAGACCTCGCGACGCTCGCCAACGAGATCCAGGACGAGGTGCGCGGTTCCGTGCGCGACTTGAAGCGGGAGCTCAACCAGGCGACCCGGGAGACCCGGCGGGGCGGCGGGCGGGAGTACCACTGGGAGTTTCAGTGGGGCGGCGCCAACTCGTCCGCCCGTGGCGGCGCGGCCTCGGGTGAAGCGCTCGACGAGCTGGAGCGGCGCATCGAGGCGTTCGCGGCGGAGGTGCGGCAGCTGGTGCGCAACGCGCGGCTCACCGAGGGCCAGGCGCGGACGGCCGCGCGGGTGCTCGACGCCTCGCTGGTCACGCTCCGCCGTCTATTCCGGAGCTGACGGTTACTCTCAGGTTCTTCTCAGCCACTCCCCAGTCACGGCCCAGCGCCACGGGGAATGATGTCTGCTATGGCCGCACCGCAGACTGAGGCGAGACTGCTCGTCGTCGAGGACGATCCAAACATCCTCGAGCTGCTCTCCGCCAGCCTGCGCTTCGCCGGTTTCGACGTCTCGACCGCGACAAGTGGCAGCGCGGCGGTCAACGCCGCGAAGGATCGGCGTCCCGACCTGGTCGTGCTCGACGTCATGCTTCCCGACCTCGACGGGTTCGAGGTCATCCGGCTGATGCGCGAGAGTGGCACGCGTACTCCGGTGGTGTTCCTCACCGCCCGTGACGCCACCGACGACAAGATCCGCGGGCTCACGCTCGGCGGCGACGACTACGTCACCAAGCCGTTCAGCCTCGAGGAGCTGACCGCCCGCATCCGGGCCGTGCTCCGCCGCACCACCGCCGGCGAGCAGTCGCCCTCCCGCCTCACCTTCGCCGACCTCGAGCTCGACGAGGAGACGCACGAGGTCTACCGTGCCGGCCAGCGCATCCAGCTCTCGCCGACCGAGTTCAAGCTGCTGCGCTACCTGATGCTCAATGCCAACCGCGTGCTTTCCAAGGCGCAGATCCTCGACCACGTGTGGAATTACGACTTCCGCGGCGATGACAACATCGTGGAGTCATACATTTCTTACCTGCGGCGCAAGGTCGACACGACCCAGCCGCGTCTGATCCACACCCTGCGTGGCGTGGGGTACGTCTTGCGAAAGCCGGCGGCGACCTGACCGGTCGGTGGGCGGCCATGATGAAGTTCGTCCGGCGCGTCCCGCTCCGCGTCAAGCTTGTGACCTCCGTCCTCGTCCTGGTCGGCGCGGCGCTCCTCGTGATCAGCATTGGCAGCGCGTTCGCCCTGCGCAGCTACCTGATCGACAAGGTCGACAGCGAGCTGACCTCACTCACCGAGGCCGCCAAGGCGTCGCTGATGAGCGGGGAGAAGGTGTACGTCGGCATCTCCGCCGATGTCCTCGTGGTGACCGCCACGCCCGACGGCGTCGAGTGGCCGCCGGTCAACTCCCGCCTCATCAAGACCAACCAGCTGCCCAAGCTGCCGACCGACTACGCCGGCTTCCGTGAGCACCTCGGCGAGCCGTACACGGTGAAGGCCAGCGACCAGCGGGTGCGGTGGCGGGTGCAGCTCACCCAGCTCCCCAACGGCTGGGTGATGGCCGTGGCGCAGAGCCTCGTCGACGTCGACGAGGCCGTCACCCGGCTGATCTGGGTCGACGCGCTGGTCGGCGGCGCGGTGCTGATCCTGCTGGCCACCGTCGGCGCGGCGATCGTCCGCAGCAGCCTCGGGCCACTCAACGAGATCGAGCGCACCGCCGCGGCGATCGCCGGCGGTGATCTCACCCGCCGCGTGCCCGACCCCGAGCCGGGGGAGGAGGAGCCGCAGACCGAGCTCGGCCGCCTCTCCCGCGCGCTCAACGCGATGCTGGCGCAGATCGAGACCGCGTTCACCGCCCGCGCCGACTCGGAGTCGGCCGCGCGAGCGGCGGAGTCGGCCGCCCGCGACGCGGCGTTCGCGGCCCAGGCGTCCGAGGCGCGGGCCCGCCGCTCCGAGGAGCGGATGCGGCAGTTCGTCGCGGACGCCTCGCACGAGCTGCGTACCCCGCTGACCACGATCCGCGGCTTCGCCGAGCTCTACCGACAGGGTGCCGCGAGCTCGCCGGAAGACGTCGCGCGGCTGGTCCGCCGGATCGAAGACGAGGCGTCCCGGATGGGCCTGCTCGTCCAGGACCTGCTGCTGCTCGCCCGGCTCGACCGCGAGCGCCCGGTGGAGCTGGCCCCGGTGGAGCTGCCCGTGCTGGCCGCCGACGCCGTGCAGGCCGCCCGCGCCATGGCGCCCGACCGGGAGATCCACCTGGAGGTCACCTCCGGCCCTGGGCAGCTCGTCGTGCTCGGCGACGACGCGCGGCTCCGCCAGGTGATCGGCAACCTCATGACCAACGCGCTCACCCACACCCCCACCGACGCCTCGGTCACCCTGCGCCTGCACCCCGAGCCGACCGAGGGCGGGCCGGGCGAGGCCGTGGTCGAGGTCGTGGACACCGGTCCCGGCCTCTCGGCCGAGCAGTCCGAGCGGGTGTTCGAGCGCTTCTACCGGGCGGACGCCGCGCGCACCCGGCGGGCCGACGGCGCCACCGGCAGCGGGCTGGGCCTCGCGATCGTGGCCGCGCTTGTCGCCGCGCACAACGGCACGGTCGAGGTCGACTCCGCGCCGGGTAAGGGCGCCACCTTCCGGGTACGACTCCCGTTGGCGCCGGAAGAGGTCGAAGCGCTCGCGACGTAGCGCGGTGACCGCTCGACCGTTCGTGATTCACAGGGAATCTTCAGTGCCGTTTCAGGAGCGTTGAAGAGGGAGCGGGGAAGGTAAATGTCATGAGCGAGCACGAGACCAACCCGCAGCGGCAGCCGGTCAGCCCCGACGCCGAGCCGTCGCACCCGACCACAGAGTTCCCCGCTGCCGCATGGGAGCGGTCCGACTCCTCGGACCAGACCCAGCAGGTGCCGGTCGTCTCCGAGCAGCCCGCGCCGGCGCCGGTCGTCTCGGAGCAGCCCGCGCCGGCGCCGGTTGTCTTCGAGCAGCCCGCGCCGGCGCCGGTTGTCTTCGAGCAGCCCGCGCCGGCGCCGGACACGACCGCCGCGATCCCGGCCGCCGGCCCGGTGCCTCCGGCGCCCGCCGGGGCGCCGCCCGGGTCGTATGGCCCGCCGCCCAGCCCGTGGCAGCACCCCGACCGCGCACACCAGCCGACCTGGCCGGGAAACGCGGGCTACGCCGGCGGTGCCGCGCCACCCGCCGCTCCCGCCCCGGTGGGAGCGGGCCCTGTGCCGCTCGGCCCGCCCTCCCCTGGGCCCGCGGCGCACGGCCCGGTCCCGCCGGGTGCGGTGCCCCCGCCGGCGAGCGGCCCGCCGATCTACGGCCCGCTCCCGCCCGGTGAGGTGCCGGTGTGGGCGCAGCAGCCCGGTGTCCCGCCACAGCGCCAGCGCTCCGGCCGCTTCGGGCGCTACGCGATGCTCGGCGTCGCCGCGGTCGTGCTGATGGCCGGCTCCGGCGTGGCCGGGGGCGCCATCGCGACCGCCCTCGACGACTCGGGCACGACGGTCAACCGCACCTACTCCGCCGCTCCGGTGATCAACGCCGCCGACCTGCCGCGGATCGCCGCCCAGGTGGAAAACAGCGTCGTCTCGATCACCACCGGCAGCGGCGAGGGCTCGGGCGTGGTGCTCACCGCCGACGGCTTCGTGCTGACCAACAACCACGTGGTGGAGGGCGCGCGGGGCGACACGGTCAGCGTGGTCTTCGCCGACGGCAAGACCGCCAGCGCGAAGATCATCGGCACCGACCCGCGCACCGACCTGGCCGTGGTCAAGGCCGACGGCGTATCCGGCCTGGCGGCGGCGAAGTTCGGCGACAGCGACGCGACGCAGGTGGGTGACACGGTGCTCGCCATCGGCAGCCCGCTCGGCCTCCAGGGCTCGGTGACCTCGGGCATCATCAGCGCCAAGGACCGCACGATCCAGGCCGGCGGTAACCAGCAGCAGGACCCGTTCTCCCAGCAGCAGGCGCCGGCCAGCTCGATCTCCGGCCTTCTACAGACCGACGCGCCGATCAACCCGGGCAACTCGGGTGGCGCGCTGGTCAACACCAACGGCGAGGTGATCGGCATCAACACCGCCATCGCCACCTCCGGCCAGAGCTCGGGCAACATCGGCGTCGGCTTCGCCATCCCCAGCAACAAGGCCAAGGAGGTCGCCGACGCCCTCCGCAACGGTGAGAAGGTCAGCCACCCGTCACTCGGCGTGTCGGTCAACGACGCTGACGGTGGCGGCGCGCTCATCGGCGCGGTCACGGCCAACAGCCCCGCCGCAAAGGCCGGCCTCCAGCAGGGCGACGTGGTGAAGAAGTTCGGCGACAAGACGATCAGCGACTCCGACGACCTGGTGGCCGCGGTGCAGTCCGGCAAGGTCGGCGACACGGTGCAGATCACGTACAGCCGAAATGGTCAGGAGCAGACGGCAACCGCGACGCTCGCTGAAGCGTCCTAACAAGCAGAACCGGCGCACTACGGGCGGACCGGTGTCGTAACAACGGCACACCGCCTCCTCCCCAAAGGGCGGCGGGCGACGTGGACCTCGGGGGTTGGACACGTTGCCCGCCGCTCGCTGCTGTGTCGTCACTCTCCGTTGAATTAGCTGTACGGGTGTTGTCAGGTAGCGGACTGGCTCTCCCGTCGGTCGATGTCTGAGCCCTACTCTGCATCCCGCAACCTGGGGGAGGGGTAGCGGTGACGGTCGTTGAGACCCGTGTGAGTGTTTGGGAGGCGCTCGCGGGCCGTGCGCCGGGGCGGCCGGTGGGTCCGGCTGATCCGGGGCTGTGGGCCGCGGTGGTCGAGCGGCTCAATCCCGCGCGGGCTAGGCCGGTGCTACGGCTCGGCATAGAGGCCGTCGAGCTGGTCAACGTCCGTGACGTGCCGTACGTGATGCTCCGTTCGCCGGACGACCGCGGCGGGGCCTGCTACCTGCGGCTGTCCCCGGAGGAGTGGCAGCTCGCCCAGCTGATGGACGGCACCCGGACGGTGGCCCGGCTGGTCGCCGACTTCGCCCGGATCAGCGGCCGCCTGGCGCCCGACCAGGTGACCCGTGTGGTCGCCGACCTGGCCGGCAACAGGATGCTCGCCGAGCTGCCGGTCGACGCGTTCCGCCCGCTCGACGCGGTCGCCCACCGCCCGTTGCCGGTGCGCCTCGGGCGCGGGCTGCTGGCGGTCGTGCGTGGCCGGCGGATGGTGCTGGCCGACATCGACCCGCTGGTCACGTTCCTGTACCGGGCCGGCGGCAAGGTGTTGTTCACCCGGGCGGCGGGGTTCGTGCTGGCGGCGGTGGCCGCGCTCGGGTTGGTGCTGTTCGGCTGGACCTGGTTTCGCGGTGAGCAGGCCGTCTTCCTGACCGGTGGGTCGTACGCGGCGGGCGCGGCGGTGCTGCTCGCGCTGAACGTGCTCGCGCTCGCCTGCCACGAGCTGGGCCACGCGCTGGCCACCAAACACGCCGGACGGCGGGTGCCCGCGGCCGGGTTTTTGGTCTATTTCGGCATCCCGTCGATTTTCGTGGACACCACCGACGTGTGGATGGCGGGCCGGCGCGCCCGGATGCTGACCACCGCGTCCGGGCCCGCGGCTGGTCTGATCCTGGCCGGTCTCGCCCAGATCGTCGGGATCCTGGTGCCGGAGGCGGCGCCGTGGGCGTTCAAGCTGGCCTTCGCCTGGTACCTGAACGCGTTGTTCAACCTCAACCCGTTCCTGGCGCTGGATGGCTACTACTTCCTGATGGATTGGCTGGAGATCGCCAACCTGCGCGCTCGTGGCCTGGCCTATGTGGTGGCCCGCCTCCGCCGCCGCCCGCCGAGGTGGGCCCAGCTCGACCGGGAGGGGCGGATCATCGCCCTGTACGGCACCCTGGCCGTGCTCTGGCTGGTCATCGCCATCAACTTGGGGTGGCGGATCTGGACCGACCGGGTCGAGGGCCTGATTACCGGGTTGTGGCGCTCCGGCTGGCCGGCCCGCCTGCTGCTGTTCGCGGTCGTGGTCGGCCTGGCCGCTCCGCTGGTCTACCTGCTCACCGGCTGGCTCGCCCGGACCTGGCGGCGGGCCCGGCGGCGGGCCGCCGAACGCCGGATCGCCACGGATCTGCCCCGCCGGGTCGACGCGCTGCGCGCCTCGTCGCTGGGGCGGCTGCCGCTCGACCGGCTTACCCACCTGGCCACCCACGCCACCTGGGTACACCCGAGCACGGGCTCGCAGCTCGTCTTCGCCGGCGCCGCCCAGCCCGCCGTGTTCGTGGTGGTCGAGGGCGCGATGGAGGGGCGGCGGCCGGGCGACCCGGCTGGCACGGTGCGTGAGCGGCTCGGGCCGGGTGGTGTGATCGGGTTGGCGGCCGCGGTGACCGGTACCCCGGCGACGCTGGCCTGGCACACCGCCGGGACCACGTTGTTGGCGGTGCCGCCCGCGCTCGTGGCCACCGCGGTTGGCCGGCTGCCCGGCCCACCCCCAGCCGATCGGGCCGAGGCCGAGGCCTTGTTCGCCGACACGCCGGCCCTGGACGGGTTGCCCGCCGAGGACAAGATCGGGCTGATCGCGCAGGCCCGCCCCACCGCGCTGGAACCCGGCGCGCCGGTCATCCTGCCCGCCGCGCACGCGGCGCTGGTCATCGCCACCGGCGTGGTCGTGCTGCCGGACGGCACCGAGCTGCGCCGCGGCACCATGATCGGGCCGATGGGCCACCAGATGGACGAGCCCGTCGCGTACGCCCGCACGCACGTGCGGCTGTGGACCATCCCGGCCGTGTCCGGGCTGCCGCTGCTGCTGGGCGCCTCACCGGCCGGCGCCGCGGCCGAGGCCGGCCCGATCTCGCGCGGCCATTCCGCGCCGGCCGCTGGCGTACACCCGGCCGCCGACTACCCGCCGCTCGCGTCGCCGCCGGGCCCGCCACCGCCGGCCGACGAGGAAGTCGACCGGCGGTTCGAACGCCGCCTGTGGTGGCTGGTGCTGCTGTTCCTGCTGCTGGCGATCGGCAGCGGCGTCGCCAACCTCATCCCCGGCCCGGCGTGGGCCGAGATGCCCGGCGACAAGGCACTGCTCAGCGCCGAACGCGGCCGGATCGTCGCCACCCTCGACGGACGCACCGTCACCCTCAAGACCGGCGACAAGCTGTACGTGGCCGAGGGCAGCGACATCCGCGTCCACACCAAATCCACCGGCCGGCTCACCTTCCGCGGCGGCGCCGCGCTCGTGCTCTGCGCCGACACCCGCACCGACGTCGGCGCGCTGTGGAGCGCCGGCCGCCGCCAGGTCGAGCCGCACGGCGTGCTCACCCTCGACAGTGGACGCGTGCTGGCCGACACGGCGTCGACAAGCGGGGCGTTCACGGCGCTCGCGCTGGAGGTCGGCACCGGCACCAGCCAGGTCGTCAACGACGGGCCGGCGTGGTATTCGGTGACCTCCGGCAACGCGGTCGTCTCCGACGGCAAGGTGGACGTCGACGGCAACCGCCAACCCATAACCAACCGTCCACTCACCTGCGGCGACGGCGTGGTCGTGCGGCCGCCGGCCGGCACGCCCTCGGACAGCCCGGAGCCGTCGGATTCGCTCGTGCCGGAGGAGACGCCGACACCAACTCCGTCGCCGACCGTGAGCCCGACCGAGGCCGACGACCCGGCGAACCCCGATGACCCCGACGCCGACCCGACGACGCCCGGCGTGCCGGCGACGACCCCAGGCCGCACCACACCCGGCGTCTCCCCGACAACGCCAGGCCGCACGACACCACCCCCGACCTCCACGGCACCGACGGAGACTCCGACGCCGGAAGATACTCAGCCACCTGTAGTGGAGTTCGGCGCCGACCGTGAGGTGGTCTTCTGCGGCAACGGGGACCGCGTGGCGATCAACGGCACTGTGACAGATAGCGACACGCCTGCGGGCGAGGTCAGCGTGTCAGCTTCGTGGAGCACCAGCGGGGGGGCTGGTGGGACCATCGACCTAGCTCGAAAGGGCGTGACGATCTCAGGCAACTTCAGCGTCCCGCCAGGGTCGGGCAACCGTGAAGACAGCCTGACAATCACCGTCGTGGCTTCCGATCCTGGGCGAAATCGCGATTCCCAATCCGTCACACTTCCCTGCGACGAGATCATCATCGGCTGAGGAGACATGGGTGCTTTGTTGGTTTTGCGCTAAGGCGGCACGTGGGGGATGCCGGTTCTGCGGGCGCGGCATCTGCGAGGATCACGCGCGCTTCGGGCCGTTCCTCCTGGAGGTGCATCGCTCGGAGGCTCGCCGCCGCGCCGAGGGACTGGTGGTCGAGGACGCTCTCCAGTGCGGCACCTGCCGGCCGCGCCCCCAGCCTGTACCCATGCCAGAGCTCGACTGAGTCGCGCCGCGCTGGTACGCCGACGTTGTCCGGCCCCGGGGTGATCCCCGGGGCCGGACCATCAGATGGTTCACCGCACCGCCATGAGAGCGCATGCGGCGGAGCCGACGCGCAGCCACGCGGTGATCTTCTCGTCGAACCAGCCGAGCAGCTGGTTCACCATGGCGGCCAGCGCCAGGATGGCACCGGCGGAACGCCAGAACTTTCCGTTCTCGGACATGACTACCTCCTTGATGGGATGGGGAAGGTGTACTACCCATAGGTATTTTCGCCGCCGCGGCCAGCGTCACCTAGGACCTCAGGGGCCGAATCTGGTGTAATCTCCAAAGCGTGCCCATCACCGAGCCGGGCAGCATTGACGATCTGGTCGCCGACGCGGCGTCCGCTGGCTACGTGGTGACCAAGCGGATGGTGCGCGACTGGTCCGAGGTCGGCCTTCTGGCCTACCCCACGAAGCGGTCCGCGGGAAAGGGACACGGCTCCCGGCCGGCTCTCTATCCGGCCAACCAGCGTGAGCTCTTCCTGACCCTGCTCGCCAAACGGGCCGAAGCCAGCCGCACCGGTGGCGTCCGGAGCCTGGCCAGGGTGCCGGTCTGGCTCTGGCTCTACTGGGGCGACGAGTACGTGGCGCTGCCGCAAGCGCGCCGCGCGTTTATGACCTGGCTCGGTGATCCCCGCGCCACCAAGGAGCGTGCGAGGGCGACCGCCCGCGAGATGCTCCGCCAACTCGACCATCCCAACGCCACCCGGCAGGCGCGGCGGGAGCTGCTGGCGGTGCTCACGGACATCGGATACACCGGGCGGCTCGACGAGGAGCGCCTCGAGCGGGCGGTCAGAGACGTCTTCGAGCCGGGCCACCAGGGGATCCGTCGTGCGGTTGGCCACCCGGAGGCGCCGATCACGACCGACGCCATGCTGAGGCTGGCCCAGGCGCGCATGACCGCGGTGCGGTGGCTCAGCGAGGGCAAGGTGAGTGACGAGGCGTTCCTCCAGGCGCGTCTGGCGCACCGGGTCCACTTCGCCGACTATGCCGCCAGTCAGCCCCGCTACGCCGCGACCGCCCCGGAGCATCTGCGCGACCTCTACGAGCCCGTGACGGAGCAAAACACCTTCAACGACTGCTGCCTCCACCTGCTCACGGTGATCGGGCTGGAGATACTCTTCCCGGTCCGGTGAGACGTGGCTGACCTGAGGATGTGTCCCGTTGCCGTTCCGGGCTACCGTGGCCGTCATGAGCGACTTCGATGCCGTGCTGGAGCGGCTGGTCACCGACCAGGCGTTCGCGGCGGCGCTGGCGGCTGACCCGGCCGCGGCGCTGGGCGGTTACCGGCTCGACCCGGACGAGATCGAGCTGCTGCACAGCCAGGTCGGTGGCGAGGTTGGCGGGCAGCACGCCGTCGAGGTGCGCACCAACCAGTCGAGCCTCTTCGGCATGCTTTCGCCGCTGGTCGGCATGGCGGGTGCGCTTCCGGGCATCGCCGACAGCCTGCCCAGCGGCGGCGGCCCCACCGCCGGCAGCGGCGGCGGCGTCCCAGCCGACGCGGGTTCCGGCGGGCCAGCGGCACAGCAGGGTTCCGGCGGGCCAGCGGCACAGCAGGGCTTCGGCGGGCTAGCACCCCAGCAGGGCTTCGGCGTGGCATCGGACGGCGGCGGCGTCGCCGGGTTTGGTGCGGCGCCAGCGGGCCAGGCCGGCTTCGGTGTCGCGGGCACCGACGGGTTCGGCGCACCGCCCGGCCACGGTGGCTTCGGCGCGGCCGAGGGCGTGCCGGGTCAAGGCGGCTTCGGCCCGGCGGAGGGCGGGCCTGGCGCGGGCTGGCCGCCCGCGCAGGGCGCTGGGCCGGCCGGTCACCTCTTCCCGGGCGGCCTTCAGGATGGCGGCGGCTTCGGCGGCTTCGGCGACCAGCTCGGCGAGGTGCTCGGCCAAGGCGGCGCCCAAGCCGATCCACCCACCGGCGGCTCGGCCCAGCCACCGACCGGCGGCTCGGCCCAGCCACCCACCGGCGGCGGCTCGGTCCAGCCACCGGGCGGCGTCGACTACGCCGTCCCGGAGGGATACCACGCCGGTCTCGACCTCGACGGTGACGGCCGCGACGACGAGCACATCGTGCGCGGCCGGGCCGATGGCGGGGTCGACATCCTGGTCGACCGCGACGGTGACGGGCGGGTCGACATCATCGGCCACGACGACGACGCCGACGGCCACGTGGAGTCCGCCGACTACGACAAGGACGGCGACGGCCACTTCGAGCGCACGCGATACGACGACGACGGCGACGGCTGGCTCGACCGCACGGTCATGCACGAGGAGACCGAAGAGGGCGACACGAAAGCGGACAGCACAGTCGACTTGGCATCGATAGCCAAGCATCTCCGCATGTCCTGATCGCCACCCGGCGATGCTCACATACCGTCTGGCGCGTCGGCTCTAGCGCGGACACCACCTCTCCCACGACGATGGGCACGGGAGGTGGTCTCCGTGGTCGCCATCGCCACCGACCGGCTGACAAAGGTGTTTCCAGACGGCACCGTCGCGGTCGACGAGGTGACCATCGAGGCTGCGTCCGGAGAGTTCCTCGTGCTGCTCGGGCCGACCGGCTGCGGCAAGTCCACGATCCTCCGCCTCGTCGCCGGGCTGGAGGAGGAGACCAGCGGCCACGTGCTGATCGACGGCAAGGTGGTCGACCGCCTCAGCGCCAAGGAGCGGCGCGTGGCGATGGTCTTCCAGGACTACGCGCTCTATCCACATTTGACGGTCGCGCAAAACATCGGCTTTCCGCTGCGCGCCGGTCACCAGGCGTCCGCCGGCGCGGAGGCGCGGGTGGCCGAGGTGGCCGAGCAGCTGGGCGTGGCGAGCCTGCTCCACCGCCTGCCCGGCCACCTCTCCGGCGGCCAGCGGCAGCGGGTGGCGATGGCGCGCGCGATCGTGCGCCAGCCGCAGGCGTTCCTGCTCGACGAGCCACTGTCCAATCTCGACGCCGGGCTGCGCGCCGAGCTCCGCACCGACGTGGCCGCGCTCGCCCGCCGCCTCGGCGTGACCACGCTCTACGTGACGCACGACCAGACCGAGGCGATGACGATGGCCGACCGGGTGGTCGTGCTGCGCCGCGGCGTGCTCCAGCAGGTCGGCCCGCCCGCCGAGGTGTACGGCGACCCGGCCACGCTCTTCGTCGCGGCGTTCATCGGCACGCCCCGCACCAACCTGCTCCAAGGCGCCATCTACCTGGAGCCCGAGCGCACCGTCGTCGACCTCGGCTCGCAGCTGCTGGAGATCCCGCCCAACGAGGCACTCGCCGGCCACCACAACGACCGGATCACGGTGGCCGTGCGCGCCGACGCGCTGCACCCGGTGCCCGACGGCGCCGAGGGGCCGGTGCTGCGCGGGTCGGTGCGCCTGGTGGAAAACCTCGGCCACGAGGCGCTCGTCCACCTCGACACCGGCACCGCGCCGCCGCCGATCGAGGAGTCGCGGCTGGAGCACCCGGACACCGGCCAGCATCTCGCCGACGTGCTCGCCGAGGATCCGCCGGCGGGGCATCCCTTTCGGCAGGCGCTGGCCCGCATGATGCCCCACCCACGGCCCGAGTCGCACCCGGCGACCGCCCGCACCGAGTACGGTTTCTACCCCGTCTACGACGCCGAGCTCTCCGACCAGCCACCGCTGGGTGACGTGGTGGTCCGCGTGCCGGCGCCGGTGCTGCCCCGCCGCGGGGAGTCGATGACCGTGCGGGTAGACGTCGACAAGCTGATGCTCTTCGACCGCGCCGGCAACCGCATCCGCACCAACTGACAACCGCATCCGCACCAATTAACAGGCCAGCCCCTTTACAAAACTGTTAAGAGTCTTAATAATTGGCCATCCTTCGATGGGAGGCCGCAGTGACTCGCACCCGTTCCCTCGTCTCCGCCCTGGCCGCGGGCGTCCTCGCCGCGACGGCCGCGATCTGGCTGGCCCCCGCGGCGTCGGCGGCCACACCGACCGCCGTCTTCACCAAGACCTCCGACTGGGGCTCCGGGTGGGAGGGCAAGTACACGATCACGAACGGCGGCACCGCGACGATCACCTCCTGGACGGTGGTCTTCGACCTGCCCGCCGGCACGACCGTAGGCACCTACTGGGACGCGCTGATGACGTCCTCCGGTCAGCGATACACGTTCACCAACCGGTCCTGGAACGGCACGCTCGCCCCCGGCGCGAGCACCTCGTTCGGCTTCCTGGGCAACGGCTCCGGGTCACCGCTCAACTGCACGCTCAACGGCCAGCCGTGCGGCGGCGGCACCACACCGACGACCGCGCCGCCGACCACCCGCCCGCCGACGACCGCGCCACCGACCACCCAGCCACCCACCACGCAGCCGCCCACCAGCCCGCCGCCCAACACCGGGCTGCCCAAGCACGCCCTCATCGGCTACCTGCACGCGAGCTTCGCCAACGGTTCCGGCTACCTGCGCATGGCCGACGTCCCCGCCGACTGGGACATCATCAACCTCGCGTTCGGCGAACCGACGAGCGTCACATCCGGCGACATCCGCTTCCGGCTCTGCCCGGCCAGCGAGTGCCCGGGGGTGGAGACGGAAGCCGAGTTCAGCGCGGCCATCCGGGCCAAGCAGCAGCAGGGCAAGAAGGTGCTCATCTCGATCGGCGGCCAGAACGGCCAGGTGCAGCTCACCTCCACCGCCGCACGGGACGCGTTCGTGAGCTCGGTCAGCGCGATCATCGACCGCTACGGCCTCAACGGCCTGGACATCGACTTCGAGGGGCACTCGCTGTCGCTCAACACCGGCGACACCGACTTCCGCAACCCCACCACCCCGGTGATCGTCAACCTCATCTCGGCGCTGCGCACGCTCAAGCAGCGGTACGGCTCCGGGTTCGTCCTCACCATGGCACCGGAGACGTTCTTCGTACAGCTCGGCTACCAGTTCTACGGCTCGGGGCCGTGGGGCGGGCAGGACCCCCGCGCCGGCTCCTACCTCCCGGTGATCTACGCGCTGCGCAATGACATCACCGTGCTGCACGTCCAGGACTACAACTCCGGTCCGATCATGGGGCTGGACAACCAGTACCACACCATGGGCGGCGCGGACTTCCACATCGCGATGACCGACATGCTCCTGGCCGGCTTCCCGGTCGCCGGCAACGCCGCCAACACCTTCCCGGCCCTCCGCGAGGACCAGGTCGCGTTCGGCACGCCCGCGGCGACCAGCGCCGGCAACGGGTACGTCGCGCCGGCCGGCGTGCAGCAGGCGGTGAACTGCCTGGTGCGCGGGCAGAGCTGCGGCTCGTACACCCCGCGCAGCGGCACCAACCCCCACTTCCGCGGCCTGATGACCTGGAGCATCAACTGGGACCGCTACTACAACTGGGAGTTCCGGAACAGCCACCGCCCATTCCTGAACTCCTTGCCCTAAACATTCAAGAGATTTGAGCTACCGCGACGTCCGCGGTGGTCCGGACCGCTGCTCCCGCGGCCTCACCCGTCCGCTGCTGGTCACGCGGTCAGGTCTTGCACCGCGGACATGGCAGCGGAGGTCGGGGATTTCGGCGAGCGCCAAGCGAGCCGCCGGCCTCCGCGGTCTCCGGCGGGAGCGGCGGTCGCAAGTGACGCGGCCCGGGATACCGGGTGTCGAAAGGGTCTTTCAGGCGGCGGTCGCGAGGCGGTCGATTGAGGCGTCGAGCGCTTCGCCGTACGCGCGGTCGATCGAGCCCTCCCACACCCGCTGGTCGACCTTCCTGCGGAGATCGTCCACCGGTCCGGCCAGGTCTACCGGGCCGGTGGCCAGCTTCGACCGCAGGTTGTTGACGAGGTTGGTGAGGTCTTGGCCGACGTCGCGGCGGATCACGCCCTCGTCTACGCCCTCGTCGATGAGGTCGTTGATTTCGGCGATCACCTCGAGCACCGTGGGCGGGCGTGACGGAGGGGGCGTCGTGGCCGGCGTCGAAGCCGGCGGCGCGATCGGTGAGGCCTGCACCGAGGCCATGATCGAGGGGGTCGGCGAGGGCGCGGTCGTCGTGGGCGTCGGGGTCGCCGTCGGGTGCCCGGCTCCCGTGGGCGGCGGCGAATCCGGGTCGCTCAGCGACATCCCCAGCAGGACGGCCGCCGCGAGCGCCACCGCGGACGCCGCTACCGCCACCGCCACTCTCGTGCGGCGGGAACGTCCGGCCGGCCGGTGTGCGGGGCTCCACTCGGGTGCCGACTCGGACGGAAGCTTTACCTCCGGGGGCGGCGGCGGAGGCCCTTCGACCGTCGGCAGCGTGACCGTCGGCGACAACATCGTGGCGGCCTGTGGATCGGACGGAAGCAACTGGTCGCGGAGCACCTCGCCGACCTGGCGCGCCGTGGGGCGCTGGCGCGGGTTGCGCGACAGGCACCGGAAGCAGATGTCGGCCACCGCGGGCGGCAACCCCGGCACCCCGACCAGCCGGGGCACCTCCGGGTCTTCCAGCGCGCGGACCAGATCTTCCCAGGTGTCCGCCGGGTAGGGCGGCTGCCCGGTCAGCGTCTCGAAGAGCAGCACGCCGAGGCAGTACGTGTCGGTGGCCGGCTGCGCGGGCGTGCCGTCGAGCCGCTCCGGCGCCACGTACGCCGGGGTGCCGAACGTGTCGCCCTCTTCGTCTTCGTCCGGCGCGCCGATGTGTGTGGCGATGCCGAAGTCGAGGACCTTGGCGCCGACCGAGGTCATCATGATGTTGGCGGGGGTGACGTCGCGGTGGACGATCCCGAGGCGGTGCGCGGCGGCCAGCGCCTCGGCCACCTGCGCGCAGATCTCGATCGCCTCCGTCCACGGCAGCGGCCCCTCGGTCAGCAGCGACTCCAGCTCCTCGCCGGAGAGCAGCTCCATCACCACGAAGGCGGTGACCGTGCCGTCGGGCGCGATCTCCTCGCCGTAGTCGTGCACCGCGGTCACGTGCGGGTGCACGAGCTGGGCGGCCGCGCGGGCCTCCTCGCGCACCATGTCGCGAAACTTGGCGTCCGCCGCGAGTGACGGCGCCAGCACCTTGACCGCGACGACCCGGTCGAGCACCTCGTCGCGGGCACGCCAGATGACCGACATGCCGCCCGCGCCGATGTTGTCGATCAGGCGGTAGCGCCGGGCGAGCAGGCCACCCGGTTGCAGGGGTGCCGTCGGCTGCGGCGTTGCCATCGTTGTCGCACCTGCCTCGGGGTGGGGAGGTCGTATCAGGCTGCGTGAATCCAGACCCGCTGTCAACGGCGGGTCGGGCAGTCCTGGCCGTGATCACGAAGGGTCATCTCACGCCCGCGAAGCGCACAGGCGCCCGGCCGTGCCACCATGAACGACATGGTCAGCGGCCCGGTGGCGTTCGTGCTCGGCGGTGGCGGAGTCCTCGGCGCCGTCGAGGTCGGCATGCTCCGCGCCCTGTTCCGGGCCGGCATCCGCCCGGATCTCGTGCTCGGCACCTCCATCGGGGCGGTAAACGGTGCCCTTGTGGCCGCCGAACCGACCGAGTCGGTCACCGATCGACTCGTCCGCCTGTGGGCTTCCCCCGAGGCGAGCGAGGTGTACGGCGACTCGGTCGCGCGCCAGCTGCGCCGGTTTGCGGCCCGCACCCACCTGCACTCGCCCCGCCCCCTGCGCCGCCTGCTGGAGCGGGAGTTGGGCGAGGCGACCCGCTTCGACGAGCTGAAGGTGCCGTTCAAGTGCTGCGCGGCGAGCATCGAGCGGGCCGCCGAGCACTGGTTCGAGAGTGGGCTGGTGGTCGAGGCGGTGCTCGCCTCCGCGGCGGTGCCCGGCCTGCTGCCGCCCGCCGAGATAGACGGAGAGCACTTCGTCGATGGCGGCATCGTCAACTCGATCCCGGTCGGCGAGGCGGTGGCGGCCGGTGCCAAGCAGGTCTTCGTCCTCCAGGTCGGTCGCATCGAGCGGCCACTCAGCCCGCCGCGCCGCCCGTGGGAGGTGGCGCAGGTGGCGTTCGAGATCGCCCGGCGGCACCGCTTCGCCCGGGAGATGGCCGCGCTGCCCGACGACGTCGACGTGCACGTGCTGCCCACCGGGGGCGGCGAGCCGCGCGACGACACCCCCTGGGCCTACCGGGACAGGGCCGCAGTCGGCCGCCGGATCAGCCGGGCGTACACCGCCTCCCGCCGCTACTTGCAGTCCTATGTGGATGGCAGCTGATGCCGCTGCCGCCGCGATGGGTGCGCCGGATCGTCCTCGGGCCGCTAGTGGTGGCGCTCGCCCTGTTCGCGGCGACGACGATTCCACTGTGGCTGCTGCTCGCCGCCGCAGCCTCCCCGCTCGTACCCGGGCGCCTGCGGCTGCTCCGTCTCTTGTGGATCGGCGTGGTCTACCTTGTGTGGGACGCGGCCGCCCTGGTCACGCTCTTCGCGCTGTGGCTGGCGTCCGGCTTCGGGTGGAAGGTGCGGTCGCCGGCCTTCCAGCGCGCGCACTACGTGCTCACCGGCCGGTTTCTGCGGGCGCTCTTCTGGCAGGGGCGGTGGGCGCTGCGGGTGAGCATCGACGTCGTCGGCACCGACCCGGACACCGCCGCGCCCGGCCGCCCGGAGGTGGTGCTGTGCCGGCACGCCGGCCCCGGCGACTCGTTCATCCTCATCCAGGCGCTCGTCAACTGGTACGACCGGGAGCCGCGCATCGTCCTGAAGGACACGCTCCAGTGGGATCCCGCCATCGACGTGATGCTCAACCGGCTGCCCAACCGCTTCATCGCGCCCGGCCGCACGCCCGGCGACTCCATCGAGGCGCAGATCGGCCACCTGGCCACCGGTTTGGACGACAACGACGCTCTGGTGATCTTCCCGGAAGGCGGTAACTTCACCCCGCGCCGCCGCATCCGTGCCATCGAGCGGCTGCGCGCCCGCGGGCACGCGGAGATGGCCGCCCGCGCGGAAAACATGCGCAACGTGCTGGCGCCGCAGCCCGGTGGCATGCTCGCCGCCCTCGACGCGGCACCCGACTCCGGGGTGATTTTCGTGGCGCACACAGGGCTTGACCGAATGTTGACAGTTGCCGATATATGGCGCGAGCTGCCGATGGACAAACGCCTGGTCATGCGCTTCTGGTCGGTGCCACCGGAGGAGGTGCCCAGCGACCGCGAGGAGCGGATCGCGTGGCTGTACGACTGGTGGGCCCGGATCGACAAGTGGATCGAAACGTATCGCCTGTAACGCGCGACGCGTATGGTGTCCGCCCGTGGAGCAGATCTGTCTGGTAACGACGGTCGTCGACGCACGTTCTGTCGCGGACGTCCTCGCCGCTTCGGCCGTCGCCGGGCGCCTCGCGGCCAGTGCTCAGGTCGGTGGCCCGGTGGACAGCACGTACTGGTGGGACGGCCGGGTCGAGACGGCACAGGAGTGGACCGTCCAGTTCAAGACCGCGCCGGACCGCGTCGAGGTGCTCGTCGACCACGTGCGGGTGGCCCATCCGTACGACGTTCCCGAGATCCTCGTGACCACCGTCGACAGCGGCAATCCTGGCTACCACACCTGGGTTTACGACCAAACTCGTCGCTGACCCTTAGGGGTAGCGTTACCCCTACCCCACTTACGGGGGTTCCCAGGGTTACTGATCACCGGCACAATGCGGAGACTTGTCTGCATGGCGCCTCGCCGACCCGTCGGGGCGAAAGGCCCTACGACGTGAGGAGAGGCATGACGGTTGGTGCCCTGGCGCAGCCTACCCAAAAACGAGGCAGTGACTACGCCCAGTTGTCGAAACGAGTCAACGCGGCGGGCCTGATGGAGCGCCGCCCAGGGTGGTACACGGCGAAGCTCGTCTTCACCGGCTTGCTGTTCATCGGGGGATGGGTGGCCTTCTTCGCGGTCGGCGACTCATGGTGGCAGGCACTGGTGGGCGTGTTCCTCGCCGTGGCCACCACACAGGTGGCGTTTCTCGGCCACGACGCGGGACATCGGCAGATGTTTCGCACGCGCCGTCCCAGCGAGGTGACTGGGCTCATCGCGGGCAACCTGGCCATCGGCCTCAGCTACGGCTGGTGGATGGACAAGCACACCCGCCACCACGCCAACCCCAACCACGAGGACGAGGACCCCGACGTGGGCGCCGGCGCTCTTGTGTGGACACAGGAGCAGGCGTTGGAGCGCGGCAGGTTCGGCCGTTGGCTGGGCCGCTGGCAGGCATACCTGTTCTTCCCGCTGCTCACGCTCGAGGGGCTCAACCTCCACTACGCCAGCTTCCGCGCCATCAAGGACACGCCCATGCGGCACCGGCGGCTAGAAGCCGTGCTGCTGGTCGTCCACTCGATCGCTTACCTCGCCGCGGTTTTCGCGGTCCTCTCGCCCGTGAAGGCGCTGGTCTTCATCGCCATCCACCAAGGGCTGTGGGGTGTCTACATGGGATGCTCGTTCGCCCCCAACCACAAGGGCATGCCGGTGCTGACCGCCGAAGACGACCTCGACTACCTGCGTAAGCAGGTGCTTACGTCGCGCAACGTGCGCGGTGGCCGGGTAGTCGACTTCGCGCTCGGCGGGCTCAACTACCAGATCGAGCACCACCTCTTCCCGAGCATGCCCCGGCCCAACCTGCGGAAGGTCCAGCCGATCGTGCGGGACTACTGCGCGGAGCAGGGCATCGCGTACGAGGAGACCGGCCTGCTCGACTCGTACGGCCAGGCGCTGCGGCACCTCCACGAGGCGGGCAACCCGCCGCGCTGAGCGGCGGCGCGGTGGCTCCCCGTGCGGCAGGATGAGGGTCATGTCGCACGGGCACGACCACCCGCACCACCACGACGACGGTCACGAGCACCACGACCGCGGCTGGTGGCGGCGGGTGGTCCACGCCGTCCGGCCCCATTCGCACGACACCGCCGACCATGTCGACACCGAGCTGGAGGGCAGCCGCGAGGGCACCCGCGCGGTGTGGATCTCGCTCGCGGTGCTCGGCGTGACCGCGCTGCTCCAGGCCCTCGTGGTCGCCTGGTCCGGCTCGGTGGCCCTGCTCGGCGACACCCTGCACAACGTGGCGGACGCGCTGACCGCGGTGCCGCTGGCGATCGCGTTCGCGGTCGGGCGGCGGGCACCCACCCGGCGGTACACGTACGGCTTCGGCCGGGCCGAAGACCTGGCCGGCATCGTCATCGTCGTGTTCATCGCGGCGTCCGCGGTGGTCGCCGGCATCGAGGCGATCCGGCGGCTGCTCGACCCGGCCGACGTCGACCACCTGCCCGCGGTGGCGGTGGCCGGCCTGCTCGGTTTCGCCGGCAACGAGATCGTCGCGCGGTACCGGATCCGGGTCGGCCGGCGCATCGGCTCGGCCGCGCTGGTCGCCGACGGCCTGCACGCCCGCACCGACGGCTTCACCTCGCTCGGCGTGCTGGCCAGCGCCGGCGGCCTCGCGCTCGGCTGGCGGTGGGCCGACCCGGTCGTCGGCCTCGCCATCACCGCGGCGATCCTCGTGGTGCTCGCCGGGGCGGCTCGCCAGGTGTACCGCCGCCTGATGGACGCGGTCGACCCCGAGCTCGTCGACGCGGTCGAGCACGCGCTGGGGCACACCGAGGGCGTGCGCGGCGTCGGCGCGGTGCGGGTGCGCTGGATCGGCCACCGGATGCGCGCCGAGTGCGAGATCGTCGTCGACCCCACGCTCACCGTCGTGGAGGCGCACGCGGTGGCGGTGGAGGCGGAGCACAGCCTGCTCCACGCCGTGCCCAAGCTGGGATCGGCGATCGTGCACGCGGACCCGGAGCCCATCGCGGGCCGCGACCACCACGAAGCAGTGGCCCACCATCGAAAGGAGCTGTCATGACGCTGGCGGACCTGCCTTCCTGGAGCGGAGACGAGACCGAAATCACGCGGACCGTCGAGCTGCCCGGCTTCATGGACGCGATCGCCGTCATCGACCGCGTCGCGGTGGTCGCCGAGGAGATGAACCACCACCCAGATATCGACATCCGATGGCGGACGCTGACATTTCGGTGCAGCACGCACTCGGCTGGCAAAGTCACCGAGAGCGACTACGAACTGGCCAGGCGGATCGACGAAATCGTCGCAAACCAGTCCTGACCTGCTCGTGTCCCCGGCGGCGGATCGCGGCGGGTGGTGGGCATCGGGCAGGATGTCGGCGTGAGGTTCGAAGTCAGCAAGGTGCTCGACGCCATCGAGCAGCGCCTCACCACCGATCCCGCGCTGGCCCGCGCCGTGGTCGACCTCGCCGAGGTGGTGCGTTACGCCGACCTCGACGGTGGCCGCCCGGCCAGCCTGCTGCGGCTGGGGCTGGTGGTCGACGCGCTCGCCACCCAGCTAGCCGAAGACAACGCCGCCGTCTACGCGGTGGTCCACCGCGGCCTGCTCTCCGACGCCGACCTGACGTCCAACGAGCGGATGGTCGTCCGCCGCTGGGCCGACGACGGCCTCGTCGAGGTGCTGCCGACGGTCGGCGACCGCGTGCTGGAGGTTGCCGACCTGCTGGGGCTGCCGGTGCTGAGCCGCTTGCGGTTCGAGGGCGTCCGCGATCGCTACGGCTGGCTGGCCGGCCAGGCCGGCCGCCTGATGGCCCCGGTGGCCGGCAAGACCGGCGCCACGCTCGTGGCCCAGGTCGGTGGCGGCGCGATCCCGTCGATCGGCTCGCCCGACCCGGTCGGCGCCAAGGTGCTCGCCCGCCTGTGGCGCTGCCCGGAGACCAACTGCGCCAACTTCGGCGGTGGCGGCGGCGCCTTCGCCGACCTGGCCCCCGAGCGCCGGACCGGCGGCCAGCCACCGCCCACCATGCACACCGGCTCGCCCACCTGCCCACGCCACGGCAAGCCACTCACCGACATCGGCGCCCGCCCACCGGCGGAGGCGCTGGCCGTCCGCGTCAGCGGGGTGATCCGCCGCCGCTTCGTGGTGTCCGAAGACTCCCCGGTCGTGGTCGGTCGTGCACCGGAGACCGGCGGCATCATGCTCGGCCAGTGGCTGAGCGAGGAAGCCCGGCGGTGGATCAGCCGCAGCCACGTGCGCTTCGAGATGCGCGGCGGCGAGGTCGTGGCCCAGGACGTGAGCACCAACGGCACGGGCGTCCGGCCCGGCGGCTCGATGGACGAGGCCGAGCGCATGACCCTCAAACACCAGACCCGCGTCCTGTCGCCGGGCGACCTGATCGAGCTCTATCCCGGCGTCCACGTGGGCAAGGCCAAGACACTGACGTCCGCGGCGCCGCTCAACACCGTCTCGGTGATGGCTGAGGCCCCGACGCTCTCGATGCGCATCCTCGAGCGCTAGGGCTTTCAAAAGATTTGAGCTACCGCGACGTCCGTCGTGGTCCAGACCGCTGCTCCCGCGGCCTCACCCATCCGCCGCTGGTCGCGCAAACTCCTCTTGAAGTGGACGTTTGTCCACAATGTCTGACCCTGGAGTGGTTACGCTGCGTGAGGATGGCAGAGGTGGGAGCTGCGAAGACCCCATGCGGGGGCTTGTCCCGCGGACCTGGCAGTGGACGGCCGGGGATTTCGGCTCGCCCTGGCGAGCCGCCGGCCGGGAACGGTGCCCGCGGGAGCATACGGTCCGCAGGTGACGCGGACCGGGGCAAATCTGTCTAGAGGATCGCGGCCAGTTGCTCCACTGCCCAGTCGAGTTCGGCGGGTTCTACGACCAGGGGTGGGGCGAGGCGGATCGTGGAGCCGTGGGTGTCCTTGGCCAGCACGCCGCGCTGGGCCAGGCGCTCGCACGCCTCCCGGCCCGTCATCAGGGCGGGGTCGATGTCGACGCCGGCCCACAGGCCGCGCCCGCGCACCGCCAGCAGGCCGTGACCCACCAGCGCGCCGAGGTCGGCGTGTAGCCGGGCGCCGAGCTCGGCCGAGCGGCGCTGGAAGTCGCCGGTCTTCAGCAGGCCGACCACCTCGGTGGCGACCGCGCAGGCCAGCGGGTTGCCGCCGAACGTGGAGCCGTGCTCGCCGGGCCGCAGCACGCCCAGCACCTCTTGGTCGGCCGCCACCGCGGAGACCGGCACGATGCCGCCGCCGAGGGCCTTGCCCAGCACGTACATGTCGGGGACGACGCCCTCGTCGTCGCAGGCGAAGGTCGTGCCGGTGCGGCCGAGGCCCGACTGGATCTCGTCGGCGACGAACAGGACGCCTTCCGTGGAGCACAGCGCGCGCACGCCGGGCAGGTATCCGGCCGGCGGCACGATCACGCCCTGCTCGCCCTGGATCGGCTCGATCAGCACGGCCACGGTCGTCTCGTCGATCGCGGCGACCATGGCGTCGAGGTCGCCGTAGGGCACGACCTTGAAGCCCGGCGTGTACGGCCCGAAGTCGGCACGCGCGTCCGGGTCGGTGGAGAAACTCACGATCGTGGTGGTGCGTCCGTGGAAGTTGCCCGCCGCCACGACGATGGTGGCCTTGTCGTGTGGCACGCCCTTGATCTTGTACCCCCACTTGCGGGCGACCTTGATGGCGGTCTCGACGGCCTCGGCGCCGGTGTTCATCGGCAGCACGAGGTCTTTGCCGCACAGCTCGGCCAGCCCGCGGCAGAAGGTGGCGAACTGGTCGTGCACGAACGCCCGGCTGGTCAGCGTGAGCCGGTCGAGCTGGGCGTGCGCGGCGGCGACGAGCGCGGGGTGACGGTGGCCGAAGTTGAGCGCGGAGTAGCCGGCCAGGCAGTCGAGGTAGCGCTTGCCGTCGATGTCGGTGACCCAGGCGCCCTCGGCGGAGGAGATGACCACCGGCAGCGGGTGATAGTTGTGCGCCGTCCACCGCTCGGCCTCGGCCATCGCGGCGGGCGTGCGTACAAGATCATCCACGATCACGACCGTACCTCCAGGGTGCAGCACTTCGGGCCGCCGCCGGCCTTGCGTAGCTCGGACAAATCAACGCCAATTGTGTCGTATCCGCGTTCGCGCAGCGCGGCGGCCAGGCCGCTCGCCTGTGCCGGGAGCACGACGTGCCGGCCGTCGCTGACCGCGTTGAGGCCGAGCACCGCGGCGTCCGCGGGCGACGCGAGGACCGCGTCCGGGAAGAGTCGCCGCAGCACGGCCTGGCTGCCGGGGGAGAAGGCCTCCGGGAGGTACGCGACGGTGCGCTCGCCGAGCACGCACAGCGCGGTGTCGAGGTGGTAGAAGCGCGGGTCGACGAGCTGGAGCGTGACCGTGGGGCGGCCGAAGATCTCCTGCGCCCGGTCGTGGGCGGCGGTGGTGGTGCGAAAGCCGGTGCCGGCCAGCAGCATGTCGCCGGCGAGCAGCATGTCGCCTTCGCCCTCGTTGACGTGCTTGGCCTCGTGCACCTCGAAGCCGGCCCGCTCGAACCAGTGCGCGTATGCGGGCGCCTCGTCGGCCCGCTGCGGGTCGCGAAACTCGACCGCCAGCACCTTGCCGTCGACGACGGTGGCGCCGTTGGCCGCGAACACCATGTCGGGCAGCCCCGGCAGTGGATCGATCTCGTCGACCGTGTGGCCGAGGTCGAGGTAGACGGCCCGCAGCGACTCCCACTGCCGCACCGCGAGACCGGCGTCGACCGGGGCGGTCGGGTCCATCCAGGGATTGATCGCGTACTCCACGGCGAAGTACGTCGGCCGGCACATGAGGTAGCGCCGGTGGGTGGCGTCCATCGTCATGCCGACAACGCTATGTGGCGCCGACCTTCGGAAACCACCGATGAATCTTGCTTCTAGCGGCGATTCGTTGCGCGTTTTAGGACTGTGACAAGCGAATTGTTGTGGGGCGGCCGACCCGACCGCCCCACAACACTGCCGTGTCAGAACCTGTCGACCGTCTGGGCGTCGAGCCAGTTGCGCAGGTCGCCGACCTCATTGCTGGTCGTGGTGATCCAGGACAGGGAGTCGGTCACCACGAGGATGCCGAGGACGATCGCGCCCAAGCCGAGCACGAGCGCCAGCATCGCCTCGGAACGGCCGGCCACGTGCCGACGGCCGGTCGCCGAGATGCCACCGATGGCGAGCAACACGGCCAGCGCGCCGGCCGCGATGCCGTACCCGGCGAGAGTGCCGGTCAGCACGGCGAGCGCGCTGACGACTCCCACGATCAGGGCGAGCGTCGTCATCAGGCTGGACCGCGGCCGCGGCCCGCGCGGCTCGATCACAGGCTCCGGCTCGCGGCGGGTCTCGGTCCGCTCCACCGGCTCGAGGTTTTCGGTAGGCGTCTCGTCCCTGGTCGCCGGCCGCTCATGGACCGCCGTGCGACCCGCCTCACGACCGAAGGCACGATCGTCGGTCGCGCTCGGCGTCCGGTCCTCGGGCCGGCCTTCAGCCCGACCCTCAGCTCGGGCTGCTTCTTCTCGTTGCGCCTCACTTCGACGCGTCAAAGATGGGATCCGCACCGCGGCGCACCTCCTCTAGCGGGCGCGGAGCACTCCGGTATGGCCACCGCGCGGGGGTTACTCCATCGGCATACCCAGATGGGCGAGAACTCATGCACTACCATCCCCGAGCGGAGGCCAATCGCGATCTTGATTGGTCTTCGAAACAGTTTTCCCGGGTCCGCGTCAGCTGCGGACCGCTGCTCCCGCCGGAGACCGCGAAGGTCGGCGGCTCGCAGGCGAGCCGAAATCCCCGACCTTCGCTGCCAGGCCCGCGCCGCAAGCCCCATCTTTCGGGCCTGGGCGGGCCCGTCCGACGGAGGCATGCGCGGCTGCGTCGAAGCTGGCAGATCTTGGTATTGATCCGCCCCTATGGGGGCGGTTTCGTACCACGATCCGTTGCCGCGTCGGGAAACCTGGCCGCTGCGCGATCCCGCCCCCGATGCCGTTGCGGGCGCGGTGGGTCTCGTCGCGCGACCGGGCCTGACGGCCGCGGCCGGGGTGGGTGCGGTGGGACCCTACCCCGAAGGTCTCTAAGGTTTCAGTCGTGCCAGAGGGTCACACCATCCACCGCCTCGCCGCCCGGCACCGGTCGCTGCTCGCCGGGCGGCGGGTGACCGTGTCCAGCCCGCAGGGGCGCTTCGCGGCCGGGGCCGCGCTGCTGTCCGGCACGGTGCTGGTAGACACCGAGGCGTACGGCAAGCACCTGCTGCACCACTACGAGGGCGGCCGCACTCTGCACGTGCACCTCGGGCTGTACGGGGTCTTCAGCGACGGCGAAGCGCCCACCCCGCCACCTGTCGGACAGGTACGGCTGCGCCTGGAGACCGAGCGGCACTGGATCGACCTGCGCGGGCCCGCCGCCTGCGAGCTGCTCGACGACCCCGAGGCGCTGCGGGCCCGGCTCGGTGCCGACCCGCTGCGCGACGACGCCGACCCGGACGCCGCCTACGCGCGTATCTCCCGCAGCACCATGCCGCTGGCCGCGCTGCTGCTCGACCAGTCCACTGTGGCCGGACCGGGCCTGGTGTACGTCTCCGAAGTGCTCTTCCGCGCCGGCATCCCGCCGACCCGCGCCGGCCGCCGGCTCACGCCGGCCCAGTGGGGCGACCTCTGGACCGACCTGCGCGAGCTGATGAAGGAGGGCGTGACCCGCGGCCGGATCGACACGGTGCACAGTCACCACATGCCCGAGGCGATGGGCCGCGCCCCACGGGTCGACCGCCACGGCGGCGAGGTGTACGTCTACCGCCGCGCCGGCCAGCCGTGCCTGATCTGCGGCACCGAGATCCAGCGGTCCGGCCTCGCCGGCCGAAACTCGTACTGGTGCCCGACCTGCCAGCCGTAAAGAGCCAGCCGTAGAGAGGCGTGGCAACCATCGGCCCGCGCCGCCCTGTTGACCGGGTGGGAGGGACGGTGGACGACTTCGAGGCGTACCTGGTGGCGGCCTGGCCGCGGCTGCTGCGCTCGGCATGGCTGCTGACCGGCGACTGGCACCGGGCCGAAGACCTGCTGCAAACCGTGCTCGCGAAGGCGTACGGGCGGTGGCCGCGGATCCGGACCGGCGCACCCGACGCATACCTGCGGGCGATGCTGGCCACCACCTACCTGAACTGGTGGCGGCGCCGGTGGCGGGGTGAGGTGCCGACCGAGCGGCTGCCCGACCGCCCGGGCCTGGACCCGCACGCCGACGCCGAGGTGCGGAGCGCGATGCGGACCGCGCTGCGGGCGCTGCCCCGGCAGCAGCGGGCCGTGCTGATGCTGCGGTTTCACGCCGACATGACCGAGGCGGCGACCGCCGAGGCGCTCGGCATCCGCCTGGGCACCGTCAAGTCCTACACCGCACGCGCGCTGGCCACGCTCCGGGCCGATCCGGCGCTGCGCGACCTACTCGAGGAGGCGCACCGATGACCGACGACACCGTGTCCCGCCTGCTCGAAGAGGCTGTGCCCGGCATACCGGACGAGCTGCGCCGGCCGCCGCTGCGCGAGGTACGCGCGCGAGCGCGCCGGCGCCGGACCCGCCGCAACGCCCTCGCGGCGGCCGCGGTCACGATGGCGCTGGTGATCACGCCGGCCCTCTGGCGCCAGGCGACGCCGGACGAGTCGGCGCCGCCCTCCGCCGGCGAGCGACCCGTCCTGCCCGGCTCGACGCTCGGTACGAAGGTCACCTGGTGGATGGCGCGAGTAGACCGGACCGGCACCAAGGTCACGCTTTACGCGACGCGTCCCCCGGACGGCCCGCCCTGCCAGGACAGGTGGTTTCTCCAGGCGAGCACCGCGATGGAGGACGACGTGGCCACCTTGGGGCTGTGGGATGTCTCCGTGGATGGCCTCGGCTGCCCCTCACAGGGGGGCGGCTCCCTGGTCCCCGTCGAGGTCACCTTGCACCAGCCACTCGGCGACCGTGCGCTCGTCGACGGCTTCGACGAAACCACGCGCCCGGTGTACCGCGAGGCAGACCTGCCGGTGGTGCCGCAGGGGCCGGATGGCTGGTCCGAGGTGACCACGAGCTTCGGCGCCAGCCCAGGGTCCGAGGGTTTGTGGTCCGTGGGGTACACCCGGAGCGGCGGGCCGGACGTCTGGATCCACGGGTATCCGCCGGACCAGGCGCCGACGCCGGCCGCGGACCCGATCGACACGGTCGACGTCCTCGGCGCGCGCGGCACGATCTATCCGCGCGCGATCAAGGAAATCGGCTACGAGCTCCGCTGGGAGGCGTCTGGGGTGGTCTACTTCCTCGAACTGTCGCCCACGGAGGGAGAAAGGATCTCCCTTCAGCAGTTTCGCCAGGTGCTGACCCGCCTCGACATCTCCTAGGCGATCGTCACCAGGTCGAGCACGGCCCCCATGTCGCCGGTGCGCGCGTACACGGCCCGCTGCCGCGACGCGCCGGTGCCCCGGGAGCGCAGCCGCCCCATGAGGGGCAGGGCAAGCTCGAGGTCGCCGTTGCGCTCGAGCTCGGGGCGCACCGTGTCGAAGAGACGCTGAAACAGGTGCCACGCCGGCCGGCTGCGCTGGTCGGCCGGGTCGTCCAGGAGGCCGGCGAGCCCGTCGTGCGCGGCGCGCCAGTGTGCCGCCGACAGCAGGGGCTGGTCGATGCGGGGTGCCGGGCGGCCGGCCTCGATGTCGGCCAGCACCGTGCCGACGAGGGCCCGGGCCAGCGCGGCCACCAGGATCGTGTCGTCGAGGCTGGGGCAGACGTCGCCGAGGCGGAGCTCGACGGTGGGATAGCGGGCGGAGAGGCGGGCGTACCAGTACAGCATCGCCTCGTCGAGCATCGCCCCGGACGCGACCAGCCGGCTCACCAGGTCTTCGTAGTGGTCGTGCGACTCCAGGAACGGCGTCGGCCCGACCGAGGGCCACCGCGCCCACATCACCGAACGCCAGCTCGCGTATCCGCTGTCCCGCCCCTCGGCGAACGGCGAGTTGGTGGTCGCCGCGTGCAGGAGGGGGAGCCAGGGACGCAGGTGGTTGAGCACCTGGACGCCGGTGTCCGGGTCGGGCACTCCGATGTGGACGTGCAGCCCGTTGAGCCCCGGGCCGGGCGAGAGGGCGCCGTAGCGCTCGACCATCCGGTGGAAGCGCGGCTCGTCCACCACCGGCGGCTCCGGGCCGGTGACCGGGCAGCAGCCGATGGCGGCCACCCGCGCGCCCGCCCGCCCCGCCGCGCCCGCGATGCCGGAGCGGAGCATGCCGAGCGAGTGCCGTAACGCGCGCAGGTCGAGCCCGGGTGGGCTGTTGATCTCGATCTGGCTGGTGAGGTACTCCCGGGTCACCTGTCCCCGCAGGTCGTCGGGCACCTCGGCCAGCACCGCGTCAACGGCCGGGGCCGCCTGGCTCTTCTCGGCGTCGAGGAGCAGGAATTCCTCTTCGACACCCACGGTCAGCCGCACGCCAGTCATGTACCCAGATCCCCCGTCGCTGGAAACACCGTCGTTTTCCGAAAAATACTCCCATAATGGGCACAACCGCCACCGCTGGTAGGAGGGCCGACGTGACCACCACTCTGGGGCCGATCCTGACCCGCGCCGAACCGCACGCCGAGGCGCCGGTCGCGCCGCGGCCACGCGCCGCGCGCACTCCCACGATCTTCGCCGCCATCTTGTGGGCGGTCGCCGTGGTCGCCGCGCTCGCGGCCGTCGCGGGTGTCTTCACCGACGAGGTACGCCGCGATCTCGGCGCGCCACTCGTGCCGGTCCCGCCCAACCTGGGGTACGCGACGTTCGTCGCCCTGCTCGCCGTCGCGACCGCCCGGCGCAAGCGGATCGCGTACGCGGTGCTGATCGCCTATTTCGCCGTCGCCGTCACGGTCGGCGCGGTGCTGCTGGCCATGCCCACCGACCGCCTCGCCGACGCGGGCATCGGAGAGGGCGACCGCATCGTCGCGGGCGTGCACGGCGGGGTCGCCGCGCTCGCCCTGATCGCGCTGCTGATCGCCCGGCGTGACTTCACCGCCCGGATGCGCCCCGGCCGTCCCGGTCTGGCGGCGGTCGTGCTCGCGGTGCTCGCCGGCGCAGGCGTGGCGATCGGGTACCTCCTTGTCCAGGCCGCACCGGGTGAGCTGGGCGCGGCCGGCGAGCGGGTGGCGTACGCGGCGGAGAAGGTGCTCGGCGGCGCGGTCGTCGACCCGGGTCGCGCGGCGCGGGCGCCCGGCTGGGTGGACCTCCTGCTCGGCCTGCTCGGCGCGCTCGCGCTGCTGGGCGCGCTGTGGACGCACCGCCGGGCGCAGCGGGCCGCCGCCGTGCTGCCGGTCGGTGACGAGGAGCGGATCCGCGACCTCCTGCGCCGGTACGGCGACCGTGACTCGCTCGGCTACCTCGCGACCCGGCGGGACCACCTCGCCGCGTTCTCGCCCACGGGCAAGTCCGCGGTCTCCTACCGGATGGTGAACGGCCTCGGCCTAGCCACCGGCGACCCGATCGGCGACCCGGAGGCATGGGCGCCGGCCGTGGCCGCGTGGCTGGAGCGCGCCGGCGAGTACGCCTGGACACCGGCCGTCACGGGCGCGAGCGAGGAGGGCGCGGTGGCGTACGCCCGCGCCGGGCTCACCGCCACCCGCACCGGTGACGAGGCGATCCTCCACAGCGGAGAGTTCACATTGGACGGCCGGCGCATGCGCCCGGTGCGGCAGGCGGTCAGCCGGGTGGAGCGGACCGGGTACACGGCACAGGTTCGCCGGCTCTCGGAGGTATCCGACGAAGAGCTGAAGGCGGCCGCGGCGCTGGCCCGCTCGTGGGGCGGCGCCGGCGCCCTCGGGCGGTTGGGTGACCCGGGAGACGGGCGGTGCGTGCTGGTCGAGGCGTACGACGGCGACGGTGCGCGGCGGGCCCTGCTCTCGTTCGTGCCGTGGGGCGCCCACGGGCTGAGCCTCGACGTCGCGGCCCGCGCGCCGGAGACCGACCCGGGCGTGGTCGAGTTCCTCGTGGCGGCGCTGATGCGGGCGGCGCCCCGGCTGCGCGTCGACTCGGTGTCGCTCGGCGTCGGGCGGTACGCCGAGAGCGCCCGCTACCAGCCACAGTGGACTCCCCGGTACACCTGCGTGGCCGATTCGCGTGACCTGGCGAAGGTGCGGCGGGCGGCGTCGGTGCCGGTGGCGCCGGTAGCCATAGCCACGGCGGCCGGTGAGACGAGCGTCGCGGAAGACGAGCCGGACCGCTGCGAGCAGGCCCGCATCCGGCTCGGCAAGCGGGAACGCCTGATCGAGGCGGGCGCCGACCCGTACCCGGCGGGCTTTCCGCGTACGGACAACACGGTCGCGGTGACGATCCGGCACGAAGGGCTGCCGCCGGACACGCGTACCGGCGAGATCGTCGCGGTGGCCGGCCGCATCGTTCTGATGCGCGACCACGGCGGCGTCTGCTTCGCCACGTTGCGGGACTGGACCGGCGACCTCCAGGTGATGGTCGACGGCGACGTCGAGGCGTGGCGGTCCACAGTGGACATCGGTGACCACGTGGGGGTACGCGGCGAGGTGGTCACCAGCCGTCGCGGCGAGCTCTCCGTGCGCGCGGAGGCCTGGCAGCTCACCGCCAAGTGCCTGCGCCCGCTGCCGGACAAGCGCCACGGCCTCGCCGGGCCGGAGGCGCGGGTGCGCCAGCGCTACCTCGACCTGATCACCAGCGCCGAGGCCCGTGACGTGCTCCGGGCCCGCAGCGCCGCGATACAGAGCCTGCGCGAGACGCTGATCGACCGCGGCTACCTGGAGGTGGAGACGCCGGTGCTCCAGCGGGTGGCGGCGGGAGACGCGACGCGGCCGTTCACCACCCGCGCCGGCGCCTACGACCTGCGGCTCTACCTCCGCGTGGGCCCGGAGCGCTACCTCAGGCGGCTCGCCGTCGGTGGGGTAGAGCGGGTCTTCGAGCTGGGCCGCTCCTTCCGCAACGAGGGCGCGGACGTCAAGCACAACCCGGAGTTCACGCTGCTCTCGGCGTACCAGGCGTACGCCGACCACCGCACGACGCGGGCGCTGGCACAGACGCTGGTGCAGCGGGCGGCACTTGCCGCGTACGGCTCGACGGTCGCTTACCGGCCGGGCGCCAACGGCACACCCGTCGAGTACGACCTGACCGGGGACTGGCCGGTAGTGCCGTTTTACCACGCGCTCTCGGCGGCGCTCGGCGAGTTCGTGTCGGCGGACACCGGCGTCGGCGCGCTGCGCCGGATTGCCGAGGCGGCCGGCGTGCCGTGCGACGAGCGGGAGGAGCGGGGCGCGCTGCTGCGCGAGATGTACGAGCGGCTGGTGGCGGCGCGCACCACCGGGCCGGTGTTCTACGTGGACTTTCCGGCTGAGGTGTCGCCACTCGCCCGGGCGCACCCGGCCGACGCGCGGCTGGCCGAGCGGTGGGACCTGGTGGCGTACGGCACCGAGATCGGCACCGGCCGCTCCGAGCTCACCGACCCGGTCGAGCAGCGGCGGCGGCTGGCGGAGGCGGCGGCCGACGACCCGGACGCGGCCGAGCCGGACGAGGACTACCTGCAAGCGCTGGAGTACGCGATGCCACCCACGGGCGGCCTGGCGCTCGGCGCGGACCGGGTGGTCATGCTGCTGACCGGCCGCTCGATCCGGGAGACGCTCCCGTTCCCTCTGGTCCGCGAGGCCCGCCGCTGACCGGAAGGCTTCTGGAAGTTTCGGAAACATGAGCCTTATGCCAGGTCGCTTCGAGGTGGTGCGGCTGACCAGCGGGCGAGCCTCTGACAGGCAGCCACGTACAGGCCAGACCCTGTGCCTCGACCAGGGCTCTAGCGGGATAAGGTTTCGGAATCGTTCCGGGAAGTGTTGACAACGCCAGCGAGTCGAAACAATACTGTGCCATCGATGGCATCAGCCGCCATCGATCCGGGTCTTCCCCACGGAGACTCTGGTCCTCTGGTCGTCGACCGGCCCACCAGGAGGAAGCGCGAATATGAACGACGCCCCCGTTCGCCCCACGAGCCGCAGACGCGGCCGCACCAGGATGCTCATCGGCGCCGCCTGTGCCGTAGTGCTGGCCGTCGGCGGCACGCTCACGGCCACCGCTGCGAACGCCGAAGCCGACCGCCAGGTCTGCTCGAACACCACCGGCACGCACAACGGGTTCTACTTCTCGTTCTGGAAAGACAGTGGCGACGCCTGCGTAGTGCTGCGCGAGAACGGCCGGTACTCCAGCTCGTGGAGCAGGAGCACCAACAACTGGGTCGGCGGCAAGGGTTGGGCCACCGGTAGCCGGCGGACGGTCAGCTACTCGGGCACCTACAACCCGGGTAACAACAACACTTACCTCGCCCTGTACGGGTGGACGCGGAACTCGCTCATCGAGTACTACGTCGTGGAGAACTTCGGCAGCTACAACCCGAGCAGCGGCGCCCAGCGGCTGGGCACCGTCACCACTGACGGCGGCACCTACGACATCCTGCGCAGCCAGCGGGTCAACCAGCCGTCGATCGACGGTACCGCCACGTTCTACCAGTACTGGAGCGTCCGCCAGCAGAAGCGGAGCAGTGGCACCATCACCTTCGCCAACCACGTCGACGCCTGGGCCCGCGCCGGCCTCAACCTCGGCAGCAGTTGGGCCTACCAGGTCATGGCCACCGAGGGCTACCAGAGCCAGGGCAGCTCTGACATCACGGTCCGGGAAGGCGGGGGCGGCAACCCCACCACCAACCCCACCACGAGCAACCCCGGCGGTGGCAACTGCTCGGTGAGCGTCAGCCGGGCGGAAGACTGGAGTGACCGGTTCAACACGACCTTCTCGGTCAGCGGCGCCAGCAACTGGGTCGTCACCATCCGCACCAACGGCAGCCAGAGCCTGCAAAACAGCTGGAACGCGTCGGTCAGCGGCAGCAGCGGCACACTCACGGCGAGGCCGAACGGCAGCGGCAACAACTTCGGCATCACGCTCTACAAGAACGGCAACAACACGACGCCGACCGCGAGTTGCGCGACCGGCTAACGCGCGAAACGCATCCTGTGGCGCGGTGGCCAACGGCCACCGCGCCACACTGCTGCCCGGCGCTCTGGAGACCTTTCGGAGTGGGGATGAGCCGGGCCCTGAGTTCCTGTTAGGACGGAGATTTGAGCTACCGCGATGTCCGTCGTGGTCCAGACCGCTGCTCCCGCGGCCTCACTCTCCGCCGCTGGTCACGGTCACCCCTTGCGGGGTGAGGATTTGTCCACGATGTCTGTTGCCGGGTCGGCGCGGACGACGGACAGCGGAGCCTCGTTACCATCAGTAACGGCCGCGAGGTCCTGACCCGGGGCTGGTGACGCCGTGTCACAACCGGTGCGGCGACAGCCGCACCGACCGCGGGCACCCCTCCGAAAGGGATCCGGCCCCCCGTGGGCTTGCGTCGCGGACCTGGCAGCGCGGGTCGGGGATCTCGGCGAGCGCCAGCTCGCCGCCGACCCGCGCGGTCTCCGGCGGGAGC